>JBQCHZ010000075.1:0-9312 GCA_051954195.1 Marmoricola sp. | reverse complement strand
TTGGTTTTTGAGCACCGGGGGGTGGGTGGGCTACACCTCCGCTGGTGCTTTCATTTAACACCACTCCGCCTATTTTTTCTCCTTGTTCCTCCACGACCTCTATCTCCAGCGCTACGGCGGCCTGGCCGAGCCGCCGCTGTCGCCGGCCCTGGCGCGCACCCTCGGCACCGAGGCGGTCGTGCAGGCGCAGGCCGCGCTGGTGGCGACCGGGGAGGCCAACCCCGAGCGCACCGAGCGGCTGGCGTTCGCCGAGGCCGTCCGCGCCGAGGTGCAGCGGCGCAAGCGACGCCGCGGCCTGCTCGGCTACGACGACCTCCTCTCCCGGCTCGCCGACGCCCTCGCGCAGCCGGACTCACCGGCGCGGCAGCGGATGCGCCAACGGTGGCGGGTCGTGCTGGTCGACGAGTTCCAGGACACCGACCCGGTGCAGTGGAGCGTGCTCGACCGCGCGTTCACCGGAGCCGCCACGATGGTGCTGATCGGCGACCCCAAGCAGGCGATCTACGCCTTCCGGGGTGGCGACGTGCCGAGCTACCTCCAGGCCGCCGGCACCGCCGACGAGCAGCGCACCCTGGCCACCAACTGGCGCAGCGACGCACCACTGGTCGACGCCCTCCAGGCGATGCTCGGCGGTGCCGCGCTCGGCGACCCGCGCATCGTGGTCCACCCGGTCGCCGCGCACCACGACGGCTCGCGCCTGCTCGGCGCGCCGTCGCCGGCGCCCGTGCGTCTGCGCCGGGTGCGGGCCGCCGACCTCTGCGACGGCCCCGACGAGCGGATCCCGGTCGGCCGGGTGCGCCAGCGCATCGCCGACGACCTCGCCGCCGACGTCGCACGGCTGCTCGGCGCCGGCGCGTCCTACCGGACCGACGACGGCACGCGCCCACTCGAGGCGGGCGACGTCGCGATCCTGATGTACAGCCTCAGGCAGGCGCACCTGTTCACCGACGCGCTCGCCCGGCACGGCATCGCCTCGGTGGTCACCAACGCCGGCTCGGTGCTGCTCAGCGAGGCCGGGGAGGACTGGCTGGTGCTGCTCGAGGCGATGGAGCAGCCGCAGCGGTCCGGGCGCATCCGGGCGCTCGCCCTGACGCCGTTCCTCGGCGTGTCGGCGACCGAGCTCGACGCCGGTGGCGACACCGCCACCGACCACGCGGCCGAGACGGTCCGGGGATGGCTGGACCTCTTCCGCAGCCGCGGCATCGCCGCGGTGCACGAGGCCATCGTCGCCGACGGGCTCGCCGGCCGGGTGCGGGCCCGCTCGGACGGCGAGCGGCGGCTCACCGACCTCCAGCACCTGGGCCAGGTCCTCCACGACGTCGCCCACCGTGACCGGCTCGGTCTCTCGGCGCTGCTGGACTGGCTGCGCCGCGAGCGCCTCGTCGCCGGCCGCAGCGGCGAGCGGTCGCGTCGCCTCGACACCGACTCCCAGGCGGTCCAGCTGGTCACCATCCACGGCAGCAAGGGACTGCAGTACCCCGTGGTCTACCTCCCGCTGCTGTTCAACCGCTGGGTCGCCGACGACGACGAGGTGCTGCTGTTCCACGACGAGCAGGGCCGGCGCTGCCTCGACGTCGGCGGAGCCGGCCGCAGCAGCGACGCCTCCCGGGCGGCGATGCGCGAGGACGCTGCGGAGGAGCTGCGACTGACCTACGTCGCGTTGACGCGCGCCCAGTCGCAGGTGGTCACCTGGTGGGCGCCGACCCGCGACGCCCGCAACGGCGGGCTGACCCGGCTGCTGTTCGGGCGGGGCCCCGGTGACGCCGTGGTGCCCGACACGGTGGAGGCACCGGTGGACGACGACGCCGCCGCGGCGCTGACCGGGTGGCAGGACGCCGGCGCGCTGGTCGTCGAGGACGCCGTGGTCGCGCGCGCGCCCGGGCGGCTCACCCCCGGGCCGGTCCCCGCGCTGGGGGTGCGCTCCTTCGACCGCTCGATCGACCTCGCCTGGCGTCGCACCTCGTACTCGGGCCTGATCCGCGCCGACGAGCCGCAGTCGACCACCGAGCCCGAGGTCGAGGGCACGATCGACGAGCCCGAGGCGGTGGAGGGCGAGGAGCCGGTGGTCGCCGCGCCGACGACGGTCCCGGCTCCGCCGAGCCCGATGGCCGACCTGCCTGCGGGGGCGACCTTCGGCTCGCTGGTGCACGCAGTGCTCGAGAACGCCGACCCGCAGGCAGCCGACCTGCGGGAGGAGCTGCGCCGCCACGCCGAGGAGCAGCTGCGGTGGTGGTCGGTGGCCGCGACCCCCGAGCAGCTGGCCGACGCGATGCTGCCGATGCACCAGACCCCGCTGGGGCCCCTGGTCGAGGACCGGACCCTGCGCGACCTGGGCCGGCGCGACCGGCTCTGCGAGCTCGACTTCGAGATCCCGCTCGACGGCGGCGACCTCGCCCGCTCCCGGCACGGGGAGACGGTGCTTCTCGGGGGCATCGCGGACCTGATGCGCACCCACCTGCCCGCCGACGACCCGTTGCTGCCCTATGCCGACCGGCTCACCGCCCCCGCCCTGGGCGGTCAGGTGCTGCGCGGCTACCTCAGCGGGTCGATCGACGTGGTGCTGCGCGTGCGCGGCGACGCCGACCGGTACGTCGTCGTCGACTACAAGACCAACCAGCTCGGCGTGCCGGGCGAGCCGTCGTCGGTCGCCGACTACCGGCCCACCGCCCTCGCCGGCGCGATGCTGCACTCGCACTACCCGCTCCAGGCCATGCTGTACTCGGTCGTGCTGCACCGCTATCTGCGATGGCGCCAGCCCGGCTACGACCCCGAGCGGCACCTGGGCGGCGTCCTCTACCTCTACCTGCGGGGGCTGGCCGGTCCCGACACCCCGGTCCTCGAGGGCGGACCCTGCGGTGTGTTCTCCTGGCGGCCGCCGGCGGCTCTGGTCGTCGCCCTCTCCGACCTGCTCGCCGGCCGAGGAGGGCGTCATGGCTGAGCAGTCCTCCCTCCTGCAGCCCTCCCTCGCGCCGGTGCTGGCCGCGCACGACCGGCGGCTGGCGCGCAGTGCCACCGGGCTGCTGGCGCGGTTCAACGAGCTCGACGTGCTGCGCGCCGCCGACGTCCACGTCGCGACCACCCTGGCCGGCAAGGTCGGCGACAGCGATGACGCGGTGCTCCTCGCCGCTGCCCTCGCCGTGAGGGCAGTCCGCAGCGGCTCGGTCTGCGTCGACCTCGCGACGATCGCGGAGGTGCCGCTCGACCTCGCGGTCGGCCCCGACCGGTCCGGCGCGGCAGGCCCGGCGCCCGTCGCGGCCGACCTCCCCTGGCCCGACCCGGTGACCTGGGTGGCGCGGGTGCGCGACAGCGCGCTGGTGCGCGAGCACGTGCTGTGCCTGGAGGGCACCCTGCTCTACCTCGACCGCTACTGGCGCGAGGAGCAGCAGGTCGTCGCCGACCTGCGCGACCGGCTGGCCCGGCGTCCTCCCGAGGTCGCCGAGGCGGTGCTCGACGCCGGCGTGCTCCGGGTCTTCCCCGCCGAGGGGTACGACGAGCAGCGAGCAGCGGCCCGGGCGGCCGTGACCCAGTGGACCACCGTGCTCACCGGCGGGCCGGGCACGGGCAAGACCACGACGGCGGCGGGCCTGCTGGCGCTGCTGGTCGAGCAGAGCGAGGTGGTGCACGGCCGTCGTCCGCGGATCGCGCTCGCGGCTCCGACGGCCCGAGCGGGGGCGCGCCTCCAGGAGGCGGTCGCCGCGGCAACGGCGGTCCTGGACCCTGCCGACCGCGAGCGCCTCGGCACGTTGAGCGCCTCGACGCTGCACCGGCTGCTGGGGTGGCGTCCCGACTCCTCGGTGCGGTTCCGTCACGACCGGCACCGGCGGCTGCCCTACGACGTGGTGGTCGTCGACGAGGCCTCGATGGTGTCGCTGACGATGATGGCGCGGCTGCTCGAGGCGTTGCGCCCGCAGACCCGGTTGGTGCTGCTGGGCGATCCCGCCCAGCTGGTCTCGGTCGAGGCCGGCGCCGTGCTCGCGGACCTGGTCCAGGGCTTCGCCGGGCGCTCCCCCTCACCGGTGGTGGAGCTGACCCGGGTGCACCGCTTCGGCGGTGGCATCGGCACCCTCGCCGACGCCCTGCGCGCCGGCGATGCCGACCGTGTGCTCGACGTGCTCGGCGCCGGCCTTCCCGACGTCGAGCTGGTCGCCCCGGCCGACGAGGCCGCGATGGCCCGGGTCCGAGCGGACATCCTCGCCGCGGCGCTCGGCGTACGCCTGCCGGCCGAGAGCGGCGACGTCGCCACGGCGGTGGCCCGGCTCGACGAGCACCGGCTGCTGTGCGCCCACCGGGACGGGCCCTACGGCGTGAGCGGCTGGAACCGCCAGGTCGAGCACCTGCTCACCGAGGAGACCGGTGTCGCCCACTACGAGGAGTGGTACGCCGGCCGCCCGGTGCTGGTGACCGCGAACGACCGCGGCCTCGGGCTCTACAACGGCGACCTCGGCGTCACGGTGCGGGAGCCCGACGGCCGGCTGCGCGTCCACGTCGCCGCGCCCACCGGCGTGAAGGGCTACGCCCCCAGCCGGCTGCCCGAGGTGCAGACCGTCTACGCGATGACCGTGCACAAGTCCCAGGGGAGCCAGGCACGACGGGTCACCGTGGTGATGCCGCCGGAGGAGTCACAGCTGCTCACCCGCGAGCTCTTCTACACCGCAGTCACCCGTGCCCAGGAGAAGGTGCGGATCATCGGGACGCCCGCGTCGGTGCGGGCCGCCGTCGAGCGCCAGGTGCAGCGGGCGTCCGGGCTCGCCGAGCACCTGGCTCGCTGAGCCCGCTGAGCCGCTGGCCCGCTGAGCCCGCTCGCCGGTGGTCGCGTGCGCCGAGCCCTCAGCGGCCGTTCGCCGAGAAGTGCTGCAGGTCCTTCAGCGACCGGTAGTCGCCGCCCCAGCCCCACCCGACCGCCGCGAACGCGCGGAGCACGGGACCGCCGCGCAGGATCATGCCGGGGCGGTGCCAGGTCCGGTCGCGGTAGGCGGAGGCCAGCTCGGGCAGCACCACGTCGCCCTTGGTGTAGGGGTTCTGAAACGGGTTCACGTCGATCGCCAGCCCGTAGGCGTGCTGGGACCACACCGTGCTGCCGCGTGTCGGACGGCAGTTGAACGCGCCCGTGTCGTTGCCGTCCCCGGTCGGCGGCGCCGTCTGCTCCGCCTTGGTGGTGATGCGCATCTCCTCGAGGGGGAACCGCGCGTCCCAGAGCCGGTGGAACACCGAGACGATCGGGGCCGAGGCGCGGTGGTTGACCAGCAGCTCACCGGTGTGGCGGGCGCCGTCGAAGCCGCGGAAGGTCAGCCGCACCCAGTCGAGGTCGCGTGCGGCGACGGGGCAGGCGGGGCGCCAGGTGGACCGCGCCAGCACGCGGGCCGGGGCGCGCTCGACGCGCGAGGCGAAGCCGGTGCCGGGCAGCATCGGCACGCTGTCGGGCAGGGTGAACCGGCGATCCCGCAGCGCGGGCGGGGTGGGCCGGATCTCGCCGTACCCCTGCGGCGTGCGGGGCAGGACGCGCGTGCCGAGCCACGGCGGCGGCACCGTGCCGGGCGCCCGACGCGCGGTGGATGACGGGCTCCGGGTGGGCATCGGCGACGCGCGGGTCGGCGTGGTGGTGATGCTGGGGCGGACGGTCGGTGTCACCGGCGTCGCCGTCGTCGCCTGTGTCGCCGGGGAGGACACGGCCGACGACGAGGCCTGGGACGCCGGCGCGCCGCAACCGGTCAGCACGGTGATCAGCGCCACCGTGCCGGTGTTCCGCAACCATGTCCTCACTACCCCAAGGTAACTACACTCGGCCACCATGGAGCGCACGATCTACGACGCCGACCACGAGTCCTTTCGCGAGTCGGTCCGCGAGTTCCTCGACCGCGAGGTCGTCCCGAACCTCGAGGCGTACGAGGAGAACCACGGACTGACCCGCGAGTTCTGGCTGGCCGCGGGCAAGCAGGGCTTCCTCGGGCTCGAGGTGCCCGAGGAGTACGGCGGCTCCGAGGCCGGCGACTACCGGTTCAACGCCGTGCTGACCGAGGAGCTCGCGAAGGTCAACATGACGCTCGCGAGCTGCGTCGGCATCCACGCCGACATCGTGGCGCCCTACCTGGTGCACCTCACCAACGAGGAGCAGAAGCAGCGCTGGCTGCCGCGGTTCTGCGCCGGCGAGCTGCTCACGGCGATCGGCATGACCGAGCCCGGCGGCGGCTCGGACCTGGCGAACCTCAAGACCACCGCCGTCCGTGACGGCGACGACTGGGTGATCAACGGCGCCAAGACGTTCATCACCAACGGCGGCAGCGCCGACCTCGTCGTGGTGGCGGCGCGCACCAGCCCGGAGAAGAAGGCCAAGGGCATCTCGCTCTTCGGCGTGGACACCTCCCTGCCGGGCTTCTCGGTCGGCCGGGTGCTCGACAAGGTCGGCCAGGACGAGTCCGACACCGCCGAGCTCGGCTTCGCCGACGTCCGGGTCAGCAACGACGACCTGATCGGCCCCCTGGACACCGGCTTCATCTCGATGATGCAGTTCCTGCCCCAGGAGCGGCTGGGCTCCGCGATCACCAATCTGGCCCACGCCCAGCAGATCCTCGACGAGACCCTGCAGTACGCCCGCGACCGCAAGGCCTTCGGCCAGCCCATCGGCAGCTTCCAGCACAACCAGTTCCTGCTCGCCGAGCTGGTCACCCAGATCGAGGTCACCCAGGCCTACGTCGACCAGTGCGTGCTCGCGCACACCCGCAAGCAGCTGACCCCGGTCGACGCGGCGAAGGCGAAGTGGTGGACCTCGCAGGTCCAGAACGACGTCCTCGACCACTGCGTGCAGCTGCACGGTGGCTACGGCTACATGAACGAGTACCGGGTCGCACGCGCCTGGCGCGACGCGCGCGTGACGAAGATCTGGGCCGGCTCCAACGAGATCATGAAGATGCTGATCGGCCGCGACCTGGGGCTGTGACCGCCCGCGGGACCGCGCGGGAATCGAGCGGCCCGACCGGGCGTTGGCCTCGCACGTGACGAGCACTTCTCCGGTCAGCACCCCACCGGTCAGCCGGGCGAGCGTGGGACTGCGCAGCGAGCGCGGTCCGGTGCTCCTCGCGGTGATGCTGAGCACCGGCCTGGTGGCGATCGACGCCACCATCCTCGCCACGGCCGTGCCCAAGGTCGTCAGCGACCTCGGCGGCTTCACGCAGTTCCCCTGGCTGTTCTCGGTCTACCTGCTCGCCCAGGCCGTGTCGGTGCCGGTCTACGGCAAGGTCGCCGACGTCATCGGCCGCAAGCCGGTGATGCTGCTGGGCATCGGGCTCTTCCTCGCCGGCTCGCTGCTGTGCGGGGCCGCCTGGAGCATGGGGACGCTGATCGCCTTCCGCGTCCTCCAGGGGCTCGGCGCGGGCGCCGTGCAGCCGATGGGCATCACCATCATCGGCGACCTCTACACGCTGGCCGAGCGCGCCAAGGTCCAGGGCTACCTCGCGAGCGTCTGGGCGATCGCGTCCGTGGTCGGACCCACGCTCGGAGGGGTGTTCTCCGACTACCTCAGCTGGCGCTGGATCTTCTTCGTCAACCTCCCCGTCGGAGCGGCCGCGGTGTGGATGCTGCTGCGGCGCTTCGACGAGAAGGTGGAACGGCGCCGGCACCGCATCGACTACACCGGTGCGACCCTGCTCGCCCTCGGCGGTACGGCGCTCCTGATGGCGCTCCTCGAGGGTGGCCAGCGGTGGGGCTGGTCCTCACCGACCAGCGTCGTGCTCTTCGCCTGCAGCGTGGTCCTGCTGGTCGGCTTCGTGCTGGTCGAGCGCCGTGCCCCCGAGCCGCTGCTGCCGTTGTGGGTCTTCGGGCACCGCACCCTGGTCGCGGCGAACCTGGCCTCGTTGATGGTCGGCGTGCTCACCCTCGGCCTCTCGTCGTACGTGCCGCTCTACGCCCAGGGCGTGCTCGGGCACGGCGCCGTGGTCGCCGGTCTGGCGCTCGCCGCGATGACGATCGGCTGGCCGATCGCGGCGTCGATCGCGGGGCGGTTCTACCTCGGCATGGGGTTCCGGCTCACGCTGCTGATGGGTTCGGCGTTCGCCGTCGCGGGCGCGGCGGTGCTGCTGACCGTCGGCGCCCGCAGCTCGATCCTGCTGCTCGCCGGCGCCTGCTTCGTGATGGGCATCGGCTTCGGCTTCGTCGCCAGCCCGGCCGTGGTGGCGGCACAGTCCAGCGTCACCTGGCGCAACCGCGGGGTGGTCACCGGCGCGAACATGTTCGGCCGCTCCGTGGGCAGTGCAGTCGGCGTCGCGGTCTTCGGGGCGGTGGCCAACGCCCAGGTCGCCGACCGGCTCGGCCGGGCGGGCGGCACCCTCGACCACGTGCCGGCCGGCGTGCTGGCGCCCGCGCTCCACGACGTGTTCCTGGTCTCAGCGGCCGTCGCGCTCACCCTGGTGGTCATCGGCGCGCTGATGCCCCACCGGCTCACCGAGCCCGACGCCGACCCCGCCGTCGCGCCGCGATAGTCCCCACGCTGTGGTGCCCAGGTCCCGGCTCTGTCGCTGAGGCGGGTCTGCCCTTCGGACCGGATCGCCCCGCCCGGTCCGACTCGCGGGTAACGTCACGGCCATGTCGTACCTGCTGCGGGTCCAGCTGCCCGACGTCCCCGGCTCGCTGGGGCGCCTGGCCAGCGCGGTCGGTGCGGCCGGCGGCAACATCAACGCGATCGAGATCGTCTCGCGCGACGACGGCTTCGCCGTCGACGACGTCTTCCTGGCCGCCGACGGCACCGTGATGCCCGACAGCATCGTCTCGGCGTGCCAGCAGCTCGACGGCGTCACGGTGCTCTGGATCTCGCGCTACGCAGCGGGCACCAACCTCTTCCTCGACCTCGAGGCGGTCGAGTCGATGACCGAGCAGCCCGAACTCGCCGTCGACACGCTGGTCGAGCTCAGCCCCACCGTGTTCCGGGTCGACTGGGGGATGCGGGTCGGACGCGACGGCGGGGAGTACGCCGTGCTGCACCGCACCTCGGCCGCACCGACCCAGATCCCGGCCGACATCGAGTGGCCCGACGGCGATCTGCACCAACGCGCCCTGGGCGACCTGCTGATCGCCGGAGCCCGCCTCGGGGACCACGAGGCGATCGTGCTGGCGCGCCGCGGTGGTCCGGAGTTCCTCGACTCCGAGCTGGCGCGGCTGCGGCACCTGGTCGCCCTCGCCAGCTCGATCAGCGCCTGACGCTCGGGCCCGAGGCACGGTCGTGGCCCCCCAACACCAACAAAAAAAAGTACCAGGGGGTGGAGGACAGGGGGGGGAACAAAAACCACCACCCCCCCCCCCCCCGACACACAAAGAAAAAAAACC
>JBQCHZ010000074.1:0-56992 GCA_051954195.1 Marmoricola sp. | reverse complement strand
CAACCGGCCGTGGCCCGGGGAGGCGGCCGCGGGGGGCCCGCGGGGCGCCACTCCCGCACCACCCGTTCTTGGTCCGCTGTCGCTTCTGTGCTGTGGGGGGCTTCGGCTAAACCGCGCACGGCCCCCCCCAACGCCCGTACGGCGGGCAGCGGGCCGGCCCCGGCGTCGCTGATCCGCCAGCGCAGCAGCGACGGGTCGCTGGTGCCGGCGTAGAGGATGCCGTCGTGGAAGGCCAGCGCCTGCACGGTCGTGCGGACCCCGGTGAGCTGGTGGGGCCACAGCACGGGGTGCGCGGGGTCGCTCAGGTCGATGGCGACCAGGCGTCCCTGGCCGCCGGTGAAGTACAACCGGCCGTCGCCGGAGAATGCTCCGGCGTAGAGCGGTGTCGGCGTGCCGGTGGCGATCCGGGCGATCCGTCGCGGCGCGGCCGTGCCGTCGCCGCGCCGCCACACGGTGACCGAGCCGTCGGCGCCGCTGACCACGATGAGGCGGCCGTCGGGGCTGACCGAGGAGCTCATCGTGCCGGTGATCCCGATCAGCCGGCTCGCGGCCGGCCGGTCGCTGCTGCGGAACAGGGCCGACCGGGCGTCCACGGTCGGTGCGATCCGGTAGGCCGCGACAGCCAGCTGGTTGGCCAGGGACGGTGCGGTCGTCCGCAGCTGGTCGGCCTCGAGCGCGACCTGGCGCGAGAGGGCGTCGTCGCGGGCCGCCTGGGCGACGCGGCGCTGGTCCCGCGCGACCGCCGTGGTGTGGGCGAGGTAGACCGACAGGCCGGAGGCCAGGACGGCCAGGGCCACCACCGCGGCGAACAGTCCCCGCATCGTCGAGCGCCGTCGACGCTCGACGCCTGCCTGCCGCTCGGCGTGCGCCGCGCTGGCCTCGACGAAGCGGCGCTCCTGCGGCCCGACGGCGACCGTGCTCGCGCCGAGGAGGGCACGGCCCTGCTCGAGCAGGATGCCGCGCGCCAGGCTGCCGTCGTCCTCCCCGTGCTCGATCCAGATGTCGCCGGCCGCACGCAGCCGGCGCCGCACCCGGAGCTGCTCCCGGTCGTCGTCGATCCACTGCTGGAGGCGCGGCCAGGCGTGCAGCACGGCGTCGTGACTGATCTCCAGGCCGTTGGCGGTCGCCGTCAGGAGGCGGCTGGCGACGAACGCCTCGGCGATCTCCCCGATCTCCGGAGGCAGCTCGGCGAGCTCCTCGGCGCTCACCGTCCGCCGGGTCGCCACGCCCTCGTCGGTCACTCCCACCAGCTGGGCGAACAGGCGCCGGGCGAGCTCGGGGCCGCCCTCGGGCAGGCGGCTGGTGACCTGCTCGGCCGTGCGGGTCACGGCGCTCGCCAGACCGCCGACCCCGAGGTACTCCCCCGCCCCGAGACGGGCTCCGCCGCTCTGCTGCCACGCGGCGAGCAGGGCGTGGGAGAGCAGCGGCAGCACCGCCTGCTCCGCGTGTGCCCCGCTCTCCTCGACGTCGCGCCAGACCAGCTCGGCGACCGCCGGGTCGACCTCGGTCCCGGTCACCCGTGCCGGCTCGAGCACCGCCCGGGTGAGCTCCGCGCGCGTCATCGGCCCGACCAGCAGCTGGTGGGCACCGAGCAGCGGCAGCAGCACCGGCTCCGCGATCGCGGCGGCGAACCAGTCGGCGCGCAGGGTGACCACGACGACCGAGCTCCCTGCCGGGTCCGCGAGCTCGGCCAGCCGGCCCAGGAACCGTGCCCGCACCGGCGCCGGCACGGCCGGGTGCAGCACCTGCTCGAACTGGTCGACCACGACGACCCGCGAGGGCCGGTCGAGCGCCGGTGACCGCACCGCCTCCAGCGCGCCCGGCTCCGCGGGGGTCAGCAGCACGTCCTCGATCGACCCGGCCGCACGGCGCCGGCCGAGCAGCCCCGCGCGCACCAGGGAGGACTTCCCCGCCCCCGAGGGGGCCAGCACCGTCACGAAGCGCGGTCCCGAGGTCGTGGGCGCCACCGTGTCGACCAGGGCGACGAGGTCGTCGGTCAGCCGCTCGCGGCCGAAGAAGAGGTGTGCCTGCTCGACCCCGAAGCTCTCCAGCCCCCGGTACGGCGGCACCGCGGACGGCCGGCGCCCCGGCGTCCGTCGTACCCGCACCAGGGCGTCGTGCCAGGCCGGTTGGTCCTCCGCCGCCACGCCGAGCGCGGTGAGCAGCCGGGCGAGCACCGCCGGCTGGGTGGGCGAGGGCAGGTGCCGCCCGCTGAAGTAGCCGCCGAGCGTGGCCGGCGGGACTCCGGCGGCGCGCGCGGTTTCGCGAACGCTCATCCCCGCCGCCAGACGGAGGTCGGTCAGCGCCGCGGCGTACGCCTCGGGCGAGTCCAGCGCCGCGGCGACGACCCGGGAGCCGCCCTCGCTGGTGGTGGTCACGGACGAACGCTAGGCCGGTGTACGAGGTTGTACGGGTTTGTTTCAGAAACCGGTGCTCCCAGGAATCGGTGCCGAGAATCGGACCGTGGAGCTGGTGGAAGGACGCCCGTCCGAGGGGCGCGGCTCGGGTCACAGGGGAGCCCGAGGCGCGCCACTGAAGCCGTTGGCCGACGACTCCCCGCTCGACGGGCCCGCCGTCAACGCCGGCGTGCGGGTCGGGATGCTGATGCGACTGCACCGGTTCTGCGAGCCGGGCGGGCGGTTCCCGCGGCAGGCCGACCTGCTGCAGGCCCTGCGCCGGGCCGGCTGCCACGCCACCCCGACGGCGCTGTCGCGGGTCGAGTCGGGCGCGATCCGCTCGAGCCGACTCCTGCGCGGCTACGAGGAGGTCCTCGGACTGGAGGACGGCGCGCTGAGAGCCGTCTCCGACCACCTCACCCGCGCCCAGCCCAGCGCTCCGGGGGACCGCGAGCCGATCGTCGAGGACCTCGACGTGCACGCCCTGTCCGCCCTCACCGCCCGTGTGCTCGAGAGCGAGGCATCCGGGTCGGACTGGTACGCCTTCGGCCGGGCCTTCCGCCGCCCGGACAGCCGGGGGATGCCGGTCCCGATGATGCGGGAGTCCGTGGACCGGCTCTGCGCCGCCCTGCAGCAGGGCGCCGGCCTGCCGTGGGTGATGCAGCTGGAGGCGCTGCTCCTGCTCGCCGAGGGACCCTACGGCGACCTCGTGCCGGCACCCCCGGTCGGTCGAGCACCCGGGGACCGCCGAGCGTCGACCGCCGGTCGAGCGCAGTCCCGCCCCGATCCAGCCCCGTCCCGCACCAAGGACCGCCGCAACCAGGACTGGACCTGGAGCCACCGGGCGGCGCACGCTCTTGCGGAGCGGCACCGGCTGCCCGAGCTGCCCGTGCTCGCCCGGGTGCTCTACGACGTGCTGGCCGACCCCGACGACGCCCGGGCGCTCGACGCCGGCATCACGCTGGCCGCCGTACCCTTCGCGGACGAGGCGGTCTCCCTGCTCCGCGAGGGTGGGCAGCGGCATCCCGACCGCGCGGTGCGGCTGCGCACGGCACGGCGTCTGGAGGAGGGCTGGGCGCGGCCGGGTCCCACCTGAGAGGCGGGGTACGCGGCGCGAGCGCTCGTACTCGTTACGATGGCCGCTGCTGTGCCCGCGAGGCTGCCTGAAAGGCCGACCTGTGACCCAGACCCATTCCGATTACCAGCTGAGTCAGCTCGACCAGCTGGAGGCGGAGTCCATCCACATCTTCCGCGAGGTCGCGGCGGAGTTCGAGAAGCCGGTGCTGATGTTCTCCGGCGGCAAGGACTCCATCGTCATGCTGCGGCTGGCCGAGAAGGCGTTCTACCCCGCCCGGATCCCGTTTCCGGTGCTGCAGGTCGACACCGGCTTCGACTTCCCCGAGGTGCTCGAGACCCGCGACCGCTGGGTGGACCGGCTCGGTGTGCGCCTGGTGATCGCCAGCGTGGACGAGGCGATCGCGAACGACGTCGTCGTCGACGACGGGAAGACCAGCCGCAACCGTCTCCAGATCGGCACCCTGCTCAACGCCATCGAGGAGGAGGGCTTCACCGCCGCCTTCGGTGGCGGTCGCCGCGACGAGGAGAAGGCCCGCGCCAAGGAGCGCGTCTACTCCCACCGCGACGAGTTCGGCCAGTGGGACCCCAAGAACCAGCGACCCGAGCTGTGGAGCCTCTACAACGGCCGCCTGCACGAGGGCGAGCACATGCGGATCTTCCCGCTGTCGAACTGGACCGAGCTCGACATCTGGCACTACATCGGCCGTGAGGGCATCGACATCCCGCCGATCTACTTCTCCCACCAGCGCCGGGTGATCGCGCGCGACGGCATGCTGCTCTCCGCCTCCGACGCCGTGCAGCCGCGCGACGGCGAGACGATCGAGGAGCGCCAGGTGCGCTTCCGGACGGTCGGCGACATGACGCTGACCGGCTGCGTGGAGTCCGACGCCGACACCGTGCCCAAGATCATCGAGGAGATCGCCGTGGCTCGGGTGACCGAGCGGGGTGCCACCCGCGGTGATGACCGGTTCTCCGAGGCCGCCATGGAGGACCGCAAGAAGGAAGGCTATTTCTGATGGGCACCGATGAGGGCCAGCAGGCCATCAAGGACGACGCCGACCTCCTCCGCTTCGCGACCGCGGGCTCTGTCGACGACGGCAAGTCGACGCTGATCGGCCGGCTGCTGCTCGACTCCAAGGCGATCTTCGAGGACCAGCTCGAGGCCGTGGAGGCGACCAGCCAGTCCAAGGGCTACGACTACACCGACCTGGCGCTGCTCACCGACGGCCTGCGCTCGGAGCGGGAGCAGGGCATCACCATCGACGTGGCGTACCGCTACTTCGCGACGCCCAACCGCAAGTTCATCATCGCCGACACCCCCGGGCACGTGCAGTACACGCGCAACATGGTCACCGGCGCCTCGACCGCCGACCTCGGCCTGGTGCTCGTCGACGCACGGCAGGGCCTGACCGAGCAGTCCCGCCGGCACGCCGTGCTGCTCTCGCTGCTGCGGGTGCCGCACCTGGTGCTCGCGGTCAACAAGATGGACCTGGTCGACTACGACCAGGCCGTCTACGACCGGATCTACAAGGAGTTCACCTCCTTCGCGACCAAGCTGAGCATCCCCGACCTCGAGGTGATCCCGATCTCGGCGCTCCAGGGCGACAACGTGGTCACGCGCTCGGACAAGATGCCGTGGTACTCCGGTCCCACGCTCATGCACCACCTCGAGCACGTCCACGTCGCCTCCGACCGCGACCTGGTCGACACCCGCTTCCCGGTGCAGTACGTCATCCGGCCGAAGTCGGACCAGTTCCACGACTACCGCGGGTACGCCGGGCAGGTCGCCGGCGGCATCCTCAAGCCGGGCGACGAGGTCGTCGTGCTGCCGAGCGGTCTCACCAGCCGGATCGCCGGCATCGACCTCTTCGAGGACGAGGTGTCGGAGGCCTACCCGCCGATGAGCGTCACCGTGCGGCTCGAGGACGACCTCGACGTCTCGCGGGGCGACATGATCGCGCGGGTCAAGAACGCCCCGAGCCCGAGCCAGGACATCGACGCGATGGTCTGCTGGATGACCAACGAGCCGCTGCGGCCCAAGCAGAAGCTCGCGATCAAGCACACCACCCGCACCGGCCGGGCGATGGTCAAGGCCGTGCAGTACCGCCTCGACGTCAACTCGCTGCACCGCGACTCCGACGCCGGAGAGCTGGGCCTGAACGAGATCGGCCGGGTGCAGCTGCGCACCACTGTGCCCCTGCTGTGCGATCCCTACAGCAAGAACCGCACCACCGGCTCGTTCATCCTCATCGACGAGGCGACGGGCGTGACCGTCGGCGCAGGCATGATCAACTAAAGACCCGCATGACGATCGAAGGGCCGGGGACGGTGTCCCGGGCCCTTCGTCGTCGACGGTCCCCGTCAGCGTCCAGGACTGTTCTTGTCAGCGTCCAGGACTGCCTTTGTCAGCGTCCAGGACTGTTCTTCTCAGCGTCCGTAGTCGTCCTCGAGCCGGCAGATGTCGTCCTCGCCCGTGTAGGCACCCAACTGCACCTCGATGATGACCAGCTCCTCGCTGCCCTCGTTGGCGATGCGGTGCCTCTCGCCGATCGCGACGTCCACGCACTCGCCCGGGCCGGCGTTCTTCTGGAGGTCACCGACGAAGCAGGTGGCGGTGCCCTTCACGACGACCCAGTGCTCCGAACGGTGCTCGTGGGTCTGCAGCGACAGGCGGCATCCCGGCGTGACGTGGATCCGCTTGACCTTGTAGCCGTCGGCGACGTCGATGACGTGCCACGAGCCCCACGGGCGCTCTTCCGATTCCAAGATGCTGTGGCTCATGGCGCACATCATCGCAGCCGCGCCGCCGCAGATGGATGAAGACGTCAGCTTCACCTGGATCGGCTGAGATAGCGGTCGAGAGCGACGACGTGGTCCTCGCTCACGAAACCGGTCGCGTGAAGCTTCCTGAGGTCCAAGGCACTGCGCAACGGGCGTGGAGCAGCGTCCCGGCCAGCGGCCCATTCCGCGGTCGTCGTGTCCTCGACGTCACGCGCCTCGCGACCACAGCGGACGAAGACCGCACGAGCGAGATCGGCCCAGCTCGCCGGCTCCCCCGCGTTGGTGACGTTGTAGGTGCCGTAGGCAGCTCCGGAGGCGACCAGGTGCTGCGTGGCGCGGGCGAGCTCGTCGGTGAAGGTCAGTCGGCCGACCTGGTCGCAGACGACCGTGGGGCTCACGCCGTCGGCGGCGAGCTGCGTCATCGTCCGCACGAAGTTCTTGCCCTCACCGACGACCCACGAGGTGCGCAGCAGGTAGTGGCGCTGCGCCGTGGCGACACCCAGGTCGCCAGCGGCCTTGCTCTGCCCGTAGACACCGAGCGGCGCGAGCGGCTCGTCCTCGGTGTGCATCGGTCGCGTACCGTCGAAGACGTAGTCGCTGGAGTAGTGCACGAGCGTGAAGCGGTGCGCCTCGGCCAGCCGGGCAAGCGTGGTCGGGGCGGTGGCGTTGGCCGCCCAGGCCGCACGACGGCCCTCCTCGGTCTCCGCGGCGTCGACGGCGGTGTAGGCGGCGGCGTTGAGCACGAGGTCGTAGTCGGACCAGGGCCACGCGGCGACCTGGACAGGATCGGTCAGGTCGAGCTCGTCGAGGTCCACACGGTCCGCCTCGGGCCACACCCCGGCGAGTGCTCGGCCCAGCTGGCCGTGGGCTCCGGTGATCAGGGTCCGGCGCGGCGCCATCGGCGTAAGGTCGGCCAGCGAGGGGTTCGTGCGGTCCTTCTCGGAGATCGCGGCCTCGGCGAGAGAGATCGGCCACGGGATCGCGGCTGATGCGTCGTCGAGGGCCAGCGCCGGGTACGTCACGCCGGGACGCCAGTGCTCGTTGACGAGGTAGCTGTAGGTCGTGGCGTCCTCGAGCGCTTGGTAGGAGTTGCCGACCCCGCGAGGCACGAACACCGCCACGGAGGGGTCGATCTCGACGTGGAACGTCGCCCCGAAGCCGGCGCCCGCCCGCAGGTCGACCCAGGCGCCGAAGACGCGCCCGGTCACCACCGAGACCAGCTTGTCCCACGGCTCGGCATGGATGCCGCGGGTGGCGCCCCGGTGGGCGTTGTAGGAGACGTTGTTCTGCACCGGCACGAAGTCGGGCAGTCCCGCGGCAACCATCTTCGCGCGCTGCCAGTTCTCCTTGAACCAGCCGCGTGCGTCGGCGTGCACCGGCAGCCGCACCACGAGCAGGCCCGGGATCGGGGTGGTGGCGATGCGCAGCGCTGGGGCGGCCGAGCCGGCCATCACTGTCCCTGGGCGGCGTAGGCGGCCTCGACCGCAGCCTTGTGCGGTCGCCACCAGGCCTCGTGCTCGCGGTACCAGTCGATCGTGCGCTCCAGCCCCGCCACGAGATCGTCGTGAGCAGGCTTCCACCCCAGCTCGGTGCGCAGCTTAGCGGAGTCGATCGCGTAGCGGAGGTCGTGGCCTGGACGGTCCTCGACGTGCTCGAAGTCGTCCTCGGGGCGACCGAACGCGCGCAGCAACACCCGGACCACGTCAAGGTTGTCACGCTCACCGTCGGCGCCGACGAGGTAGGTCTCCCCGACGCGGCCCTTCTCCAGGATCGTCCAGACGGCCGAGGAGTGGTCCTCGGCGTGGATCCAGTCGCGCACGTTCCGGCCGCTGCCGTAGAGCCGGGGACGACCACCGTCGATGAGACTGGTGATCTGACGCGGGATGAACTTCTCGATGTGCTGCCAGGGCCCGTAGTTGTTCGAGCAGTTGCTCAGTGTCGCCCGCACTCCGAAGCTGCGCGCCCAGGCACGCACGAGGTGGTCCGAGCCCGCCTTCGACGCCGAGTACGGCGAGCTGGGACGGTACGGCGTCGCCTCGGTGAACCGCTCCGGGTCGTCCAGCGCGAGGTCGCCGTAGACCTCGTCGGTGGAGACGTGGTGGAAGCGGGTGTCGTGGCGGCGCGCCGCCTCCAGCAGCGTGAACGTGCCGACCAGGTTGGTGCGCACGAACGGCCCGGGGTCGCGCAGCGAGTTGTCGTTGTGCGACTCCGCGGCGTAGTGCACGACGGCATCGGCATCGGCGACGAGCGGGTCGACGGTGGCCTCGTCGGCGATGTCCCCCACGACGAGCGAGACCCGGCTCTCGGGCAGCCCGACAAGGGCTTCGCGCGAGGCTGCGTAGGTGAGCTTGTCGAGGACGGTGACGCGTACGTCGGTGTGCGCAAGGACGTAGTGGACGAAGTTGCAGCCGATGAAGCCCGCTCCACCGGTCACGAGGAGTCTTCGCACGGTCCACCATGGTACGGAACTCTCGTGCTCGCCACCGCTCTTTCGCAGCGGCGCCGGCGCAGCACGCGGCTAGCCTGTCGCCATGCGCGGGATCATCCTGGCCGGGGGCACCGGGAGCCGGCTGCACCCGATCACGCTCGGCATGTCCAAGCAGCTGGTGCCGGTCTACGACAAGCCGATGATCTACTACCCGCTCTCGACCCTCATGCTGGCGGGCATCCGCGAGATCCTCGTCATCACGACGCCGCACGACTCCGATGCGTTCCGCCGCCTGCTCGGGGACGGCTCGGCCTTCGGCGTGAGCATCAGCTATGCCGTGCAGCCGAATCCCGACGGGCTGGCGCAGGCATTCCTCATCGGCGCGGAGCACATCGGCTCGGACACCGCCGCGTTGGTGCTCGGCGACAACATCTTCTACGGCAGCGGCCTCGGGCAGACGCTTCGCCGCTTCGAGAACATCGACGGCGCGGCGGTCTTCGGCTACCGCGTGGAGGATCCGTCCGCCTACGGCGTCGTCGAGTTCGATGCGGAGGGACGGGCACTGTCATTGGAGGAGAAGCCGGAACGGCCGCGCAGCAGCTATGCGGTGCCGGGGCTCTACTTCTACGACAACACCGTCGTCGATCGCGCGCGCTCGTTGCGGCCCTCGGCGCGCGGCGAGCTGGAGATCACCGACCTCAACCGGCTCTATCTCGGCGAGGGCAGGCTGCACGTCGAGGTGCTCGCCCGCGGTACCGCATGGCTCGACACGGGCACCTTCGAATCGCTCAACGACGCCAGCAACTACGTCCGGACGCTCGAGCGACGCCAAGGACTGAAGGTCGGCTCGCCCGAGGAGGTCGGGTGGCGGATGGGCTTCCTCAGCGACGAGGAACTGCTCGATCGCTCGGCCCTGCTCGAGAAGAGCGGCTACGGAGCCTATCTACGACGGCTGGTCGAGCACAGGTCCTGACTCTCACGGATGCCACTTCAACGGCACGCCGTCATCTCAGCGGGCGCAGGTGCAACCCGACCTCGGGGTCGACGACGACCTCCTGGGCCGCAGGCATGCGGTCGACCCGCAGCGCCGCGTCCAGCGGCACGTTCCGCTTGAGCACGGCGAGAGCGATCGGCCCGAGCTCGTAGTGCCGCGCCGAGGAGCCGACGAAGCCGATCTCCTTCTCACCGAGGAGCACCGCGCTCCCCTGCGCCGGGAGGCGGTTCTCCGAGCCGTCGAGATGCAGCAGCGTGAGGCGCCGCGGTGGGCGCCCGAGGGTGTGCACGCGGGCAACGGTCTCCTGCCCCCGGTAGCAGCCCTTGTCGAGGTGGACCGCGGAGACGGCGCCCGCAGCGGGGACCCAGCCCACCTCGTTCGGGATCGTGCGGTGGTCGGTGTCGATGCCCAGTCGCGGCTCGCCCCGGGCGATGCGCAGCGCCTCGAACGCCCACAGACCGGCCGCCGGACCCGCCGCCTCGGCGTAGGCGTGGAGCTGGTCCCGCGGGACGAGGTCGTAGGTTCCGTGCCGCCACATCAGGGCCAGCTCGTCGCTGACGTCGGCGACCTCCACGAGCATCATGAACCGCATCCGGTCCAGGAAGGCGATCAGGTCGGCCGCGCGTCCCGGTTCGACATGGGCGGTGAACGCCTCGCCGTCGTCGGTGCCGCGGAACTCGTGCTCGACGTGACCCTGCGGGGAGAGGATCAGCGCCTGCACCGGTACACCGGGCTGCAAGCCCTCGAAGTACTGGCTGGTCAGGCTGTGCAGCCACGCCAACCGGTCGGGACCGCTGATCCGAACCACACCATGGTGGGAGAGGTCGACGAATCCGTCTCCGCCCTCGAGCGTGCGCTGCTCGGCGTTGAAGGAGCCGTAGTGCGCCGCGACGGCGGCGTCGATGCCGTCGCCGGCGACGGCGCCGGGCAGGTCCAGGAACGGGCTTCGGCTCATATCGGGAACAACGAGTGGCCAGCCACGGGCATTCCGACCCCGCCCACGGGTGACGCCCTGAACGCTGCCTGCCTGATCAGGCGGCGAGGCGGTCGGGCCGAGGTGCGGTGCGCGCCCCGACCGCATCGGCGCGGGCGATCCCGCGGCCCACGACGACGGCAGCCACCGGCGAGACGACCAACCACAGCGCGCCCAGCGCGAGCAGGATCCCCATAGCTGGCTCCTTCCCCTCCGTAGCCCCTGAAAACGTCCGCCGCGACGCGCGAGGTCGTCCACGGTGCGAGCCCCTCCCCAGAGGCATGACACGACCGTACCGCCGCGCGCGGGCGTTGAGGACCATCTCCGCCCCTCCGGGGCGCCGGTATAGCCCGAGACTCGGGACCCGCGTCCTCAGCAACCGCTCCCCCGGCGACGCCGCCGGCCGGCTGCGACGAGGCGCACAGCAGCCAGGACGAGGCCCACCAGACCCGCGAGGTCCGCGGCGGTCAGGCCGTGCGTGCGCGAGACCACGACAAGCACCGCTCCTTCCATCGGAGCGTTGTCGAGCAACCAGGCCACGGACACCGCGGCGAGCGCGAGGGCGCCCGGGCGCCCGGTCCGATCCCCCGTTCCGGCGAGCAGCACGAGCAGGAGCAGGGTGAGCCCGGGGATCACTCGGCGTCTCGCGCGCAGGCCGCGCAGCGCCCGAAGACGGTGAGGTGCCCGTAGTCGGGCTCGAACCCGCGGGTGGTCACCACTGCACCGAGCGCGGCCTCGGCCTCCTCGCGGCCGATGCTGATCACCGCCTTGCAGGAGCGGCACACCAGGTGGACGTGCTCGTGGCCGCTCGCGGAGTGATAGGTCGGGGCCCGGTCGGTCAGGTGCGCGTGCCGGATCAGGCCGAGCTCGTCGAGCAGTTCCAGGGTGCGGTAGACGGTGGAGAGGTTGATGGCCTCCGACTGGCGGCGGACCTCCGCGTAGACCTCGTCGGGCGTGGCGTGCTGGAGGCGCTCGACCGCTGCGAGCACCAGCTCGCGCTGAGGCGTGAGCCGGTGACCCGAGGCGCGGAGGCGGTCCTGCCAGTCGGGTCTCGATTGGGCTCGACCATCCGGGGAGGCCGTCATTCCACCCGCTTGAGCTGGGCGTGCGTGTGCGGCTGGAGGTCCTTGCCCATCGCGGCCATGTCGTAGGCGTAGAGCAGGTCGCCGTTGACGTAGCCGTAGAGCCGCTTGCCGCCGGCGTACTCCTTGGCGGTGGCGGTGCGCGCGACCGCGTCGGTGACGACCTCGAAGCGGGGCTGCTCGGGGTGGATCTCGCCGTAGTAGATCTCGACGAAGCCCGTGTTGTGGGTCAGCACCCACTCCAGCGTGCCGTCGGGCTGGGGCCGCAGGAAGCCCGTCTCCTGGGCTGCCTCGCGCAGCACGGTGCCCTCGGCGTCGGTGATCCACGAGCGGCTCAGGTAGTGGATGAACGGCCGGCCGTCCTGCTGAAAGATCAGCTCCTGGCCGAACTGGAACGGCTCGATCGTCTCGTACTCGCCGTGCCCGTTGCCCGCCCAGGTGCCGATCAGCCAGGCGAGCCGGGCGCAGTCCGGATGGATGTTCTCCGGGATCTGGAAGGGCATCAGCGGTCCTTCCCCGTGGCCGCGGTGTCAAGGCGGGCGACGAGCACCGCGCCGATCGTCACCAGCACCCCCACGCCGAGGATCGCCGCCGCCATCAGCACCACCAGGAAGGCTTCCATAGCGACCGAGTCTAGGCCGACAGGAGCATGTGGCTCGGTCGGCGCGGCGGCGCTCAGCCGCAGTAGGCCGGACTGTCGATCGCCCTCGTCAGGTGTGAGATGTCCCGCTCGGAGACCCCTTGCGGGCGCAAGGTGCACGGCATGGCGGCGCCGATCTGGGCGCGTTCGGTCCACCGGCCCTGGGACACGTCGAAGAGCGTGCCACCGTCCGTCGTTCCCACCTCCGGCCGGCTGACCAGGGCGACGGCCCACCCGTCGTAGCATCGCGCTCCGTACACCGTCGGGCCCTCTGACATCGAGGCGTACGACGGGTCCGCGGGGTCGAAGCCCTCGTGGCTCGCCGCCGCGCGGAAGAGCGCGCGTCGTGAGCAGGACGGGCTGTTGCTTCCCGGCCCGCGCCCGTAGCGCACCTCGTGGTTCAGCCGGTAGCAACCCTGCGCCCACACGTTGGAGGGCACCCCCAGGCGGGCCAGGCTCCGACAGGTCGGGAGCTCTTGGCCGCCCACGACCGTGCGCCAGCCGTGACGGGTCCGGTGCCAGACGCCGTACGCACCTCCGCGAGCACACGACTCCGGGGCTCCGTCACCGGCGAAGAGGCCCTCGTTCGCGATGTAGGCCCAACCATCGGTCCGATAGCGGGCGACGACCACCGTCGGCGCGTTGCGGCAGGCGGAGCGAAGGGCCGGCTCGATGGCTGCGCGGAGCCGGCTCAGCTCGACTCGGACGTGCTGCTTGAAGGCTGCCGAGGTCCCCTTCAGCCGGCTGATCCCGCCGTCGGGACGCACCACGACGCCTCGACCGTGAGCTCCGTAGGAGATCAACAGCGGGTGGTGGGCCGCAGGCACACCAGCAGCCGTTCCCGACGCGACAAGGCCGACGGCCAGGACGACAGCGGTGAGCAGGACCGAGGGCATCCAACGGGGTGAGCACATGTGGGCGGCCTCTCAGCACGCAGGAACAGCGGGATCGACGAACGGCGTGCCGTGGAGGCTGCCGCTGGTCGCTCCGTTGTTGTAGAAGGCATCGGCCGAGACGTAGTACTGACCGCTCCACGGCGCCGAGGCGATGCGGTACCAGTTGGTGTTGCCGTCCGCGACCCGGAAGCCTTGGACGACACACGCGATCGTGACCGTCTGGTTCGAGCCGATCTGCGGCCCTTCCGTCCCGCCGGCGTTGCTGTAGTTGGTCCAGGTCCGTGCGACCGAACCGGTGGTCTCCCGGGCGCCAGTGGCTCCTCCATCCCCACCGGGACCCGCCCCTGAGCCACAGTCGGGGACGGTCGGGTCGACGTAGGGCGTTCCGGACAGAGAGCCGGCCGTTGCGCCGTTGTTATAGAAGCCGTCGGCCGACGCGTAGTACGCGTCGTTCCACGGCGAGGACTCGACCCGATACCACCACGTGTTGCCGTCCGACACCCGGAAGCCGGGCAGCTTGCAGGCGATCTGCACGGCTTGACCCTTCGCGATGGTCGCCCCCTCCGCCCCACCGGCGTTCGTGTAGTTCGTCCATGTGTGCACCGAACTGCCCGCCGTCTCGGTGTACGTAGCGGCGGAGGGCGTCGGTGGTGGCGTCGGGTTGGAGGTGGACGGGGGAGGCTGCGGCGATGCGGCAGGAGCGGCAGGAGCGTCGACGGAGCCCATCCGCCAGATGGCGACGGAGAGCCCCCACCGGGCGGCCTTCGCGTAGGGGTCGTACAGGTGATGACCGACCGTGTCGGAGGCCACGGAGTTGCTGTCCACGACGTCAAAGGTGTTGGAGCCACTCTGATGGCTCACGACCACCATGGTGTGCATGCCGCTGTGGTAGCCAGTTCCGCCGTCCGCGGCGCTGTAGGTCTGGATGATGTCGCCCTTGACAGCCTCGTCGCGTGAGACCAGTTCACCACCCTGGCTGGCGTATGCGCGGTAGTAGCCAGGCGCCGTCGACTGCGTGTGCCCCGACGCCTGATAGATCCAGTCGTTCACCGCCTGCTTGCACTGTCCGTGGTCGATGGGCCCCGGCGTGTAGAGGTTCTGCCCGACCTTGCTGAGGCCGATGTCTGCAATCGTCGCGTTCGAGTAGCGGCCGCCGCCGAGCTGCTCCTCAGGACCGGGATGCGCCGCAACATTGGATCCGTCCCGGAAGTTGCGCAGGTTGTCCTCTCCGGGAAGGAGCGGACGGAAGGTGATCCTGAGCTGACCAAGGCGAGCACGCCGTCCAGCAGGAACGACGCGGCGCTCCACCTGCTTGCCGCAGGCGAAGAAGTAGACCTTGCGGTGCGCGCGTCGGGCAGCCATTTCCGGCACGACGACAACCATGCGGCGCTGCCAACCGGGGAATGTGCGCACTGTTGTGCGGCGGCCTCCCGGTCGGCCGACCTTGACCGAGCACGTCGGTGCGGGGGTCGCTGAGAAGCGCGCCGTCACCCGACCGGGCGATGTGTGCGCCATGGCCGGTGCGGCGACGACGTCGAGGCCGGCGACCGCCAATAGCGCAGTAAGAACGAACGTGACGAAACGGTTCACAGCGACCTCCGGTAGGTGCCGCCCGTGCGGCGCTCGGACGCTAACAGCGCCTCGGCGAGGTCGACCGACGATTGCTCGATCGCTCGAGAGAGAAATCCGCACAGCACCGGAGGACGTGCCTCACTCCGGCCGTATCACCGGGGCCGACAGTCAGTGCGGCTGCCGCACGGCGCGTACGACGAGCCGCGCCACGGCCTGCTGCTCGGCCTCGAAGGGGTGGAAGGGGATCGCCTTGCCGGGTGCGTTGTGGATGCCGTTGATCCAGGGATCGGCTGCGCAGATGTCGTGACCGGCGCTGGCGGACCAGATGTCGACGTAGCCGACCCCCGCGGTGCGGGCTGCCGAGCGCACCGCTCGGTCGAGCCCGCGGTTGACCCGGCGGCCCAGCGGATAGTCGCCGGTCGCGAGCGGGATGGCCGCGCACGTGCCGTGCGCCGGCACGATCTGGGGATAGCCGACGGCGAGGACGGTGGCGTGTGGCGATCGTTCGCGGACGCCGCGGAGCACCTGGGTCACGTTGCGGCGGATGGTGCCGAGCGCCTGCTGCACGCGCTGGGGGTTCTTGCGCAGCGCGTCGGTGCAGGGAGCGCCCTGCGGGTCGCCCGCCGCCGCCTGCACGCAGTAGCCGACGAGGATGCCGAAGACGTTGAGGTCGTTGCCGCCGATGCCCACCGTGACCACGTCGGTCTGCGGCGTGAGCGCGTCGAACTGCGGCGTCACCCCCGAGGCCTGGGCCTTGGTCATGTCGGCCGTGGTGGCGCCGCCGCAGCTCCGGTCGACGAAGGCGCTCGGGTGCAGGGCCGCCGCGGCGAGCGCGGGATAGTCGCGGTCGGATCGGAAGCAGGTGGCCGGTCCGGTCGGCCGGGGGACGCCGGGGGCGGCGGTGTAGGAGTCGCCGAGGGCGACGTAGCGACCGATGCCGCCCGGACTCGCGGAGCGCTCGGTCGCGGCCGGTGCGCCGCCGCAACCCGCCACCAAGAGCAGCAGCACCGCCAGCACGCCGGTCAGTGCGGCAGCGCGTCGCATCGCGCCCTCCTCCCGACCGCTCGAGCCCTCGCGGGCAGCCTATTAGGCTCACGGTCATGCGCTCCCTGGTGATCAAGTGCACGACCGGCGAGGAGGAGGCCGAGCGCTGCAATCAGGCGTTCACCGTGGCCGCGGCGGCAGTCGCCGCAGGCGCGGAGGTGTCGCTGTGGCTCACCGGCGACGCGGTCTGGTTCGCCACGCCCGGACGGGCCGAGGAGTTCGAGCTCGACCTCGCGACGCCCCTCGCCGAGCTGCGCGACCTCGTCCTCGAGAGCGGCCGGATCACGGTGTGCACCCAGTGCGCCCAGCGGCGTGGCCTCGTCGAGAGCGACATGGTCGACGGCGTCCGGGTGGCCGGCGCGGCCGTGTTCGCCGAGGAGGTGCTCGGCGAGGGCGTGCAGGCGCTGGTCTACTGATCGCTCGATCACCGGTAGGTTCGCCCACCATGGGAGACCTGCTGATCACGGTGGCCCCGACAGGGGCGGAGACCACCAAGGAGAGCTGCCCGCAGCTGCCGACCACCCTCGAGGAGCTGGTCGAGACGGCGCAGCGCTGCGAAGCCGCCGGGGCAGCGATGGTGCACGTGCACATCCGTGACGCCGACCACCGCCCGACGCTCGACCCGGGCCGCCTGAGGGAGACGGTCGCCGCGCTGCGGGACGGGACCGGGCTGGTCGTGCAGCTGTCCACGGGCGGCTCGGTCCACGACCCGCTCGAGGACCGGCTCGCGGTGCTCGACGCCCAGCCGGACTCGTGCAGCCTGACGATGGGCACCACCAACTTCGGCGACGACGTGTTCTCCAACCCGTGGCCGTTCGTCTGCGAGCTCTACCAGCTCAGCCAGGAGCGGGAGGTGGTGCCGGAGTTCGAGCTGTTCGACCTCGGTCACGTCGCCGCTCTCGAGCGGCTGCTGGACCGGTACGGCCTGCCCTACGGCGGCCGCGTGCACTGCGACCTCGTGATGGGGGTGCCGGGCGGCATGCCGGGCACCGCCGACGCACTGGTGGCCGCGGTCGCGGCCCTTCCGCCGGCCGTCACGTCGTGGTCGGCCACCGGGATCGGCCGCAGCACGCTCCCGGTCGCGCTCGCCGCGCTGTCGAAGGGCGGTCACCTCCGGGTCGGGATGGAGGACGTGCTCACGCTGGCGCGCGGCGTACCGGTGGAGCACAACGACCAGCTGGTCTCCCGCGCCGTCGAGCTCGGCCGGCTCGCCCAGCGGGAGCCGATGACGCCGGCGGAGGCGCGGAGTCTGCTCGGGCTCGCCTGAGGACCGGCGCCGCCAGCAGGGGCGGAGAGAGAATCTGCTTCTTTTCCCAGACCGGGACGATACGAAACGGTTGGTGGCTCGTTAGTCACTACACTCTCGACCCAACTGGTCGACGTACCCGTTCTGAGAAAGGCCGGCGTGGACTTCAAGGACCTGCTGCGACTCGCCCGTCGCCGGTGGAAGACGATCGCGTCCCTGTTCGTACTGGCACTCGCCGCTGCGGCGGCGCTGTCGTTGAGCCAGACGCCGATCTACCACTCGACGGCTCGCATCTTCATCTCGACCGACGTCAGCAACTCCACCGACGCGTTCTACGCGAACGCCTTCGGCCAGCAGCGCGTGCAGTCCTACGCCGAGCTCGCGACCAGCGGCGAGGTGATGCGCAAGGTGATCGAGCGCCTCGACCTGGACCTGACCCCGCAGGAGCTGGCCTCGAAGATCACCGCCAGCGTCGGCACCAACACCGTGATCATCAGCCTGGAGGTGCGCGACCCCAACGCGCGCACCGCCCAGCAGATCGCCCAGGCCGAGGCCGAGGAGCTCACCGGCTACCTGACCGAGGTGGAGACCCCGGCCGGCAAGAACACCACGCCGATCAAGGCGACGATCACCGACCCGGCGACGTTCGACGGCACCGCGATCTCGCCGCGCACCGGCGTCAACCTCGCGATCGCCGGCGTGCTCGGCCTGCTGCTCGGTGCCGGCCTCGCCGTCGTGCGCGACCTCCTCGACACCTCGGTCAAGACGCCGGAGGACATCGAGCTGGTGACGCCGGCACCGGTGATGTCGCACGTGGTCTACGACCCCAACGTGCCCAAGACGCCGCTGCTCACCGAGAGTGGCAGCCACACCGCGCGGGCCGAGGCGTTCCGCCTGCTGCGCACCAACCTTCAGTTCCTCGACCTCGACAGCCAGCCGAGCACCTTCGTGATCACCAGCGCGGTGCCGGAGGAGGGCAAGACGTCCACGGCGACGAACCTGGCCATCTCCCTCGCGCAGGCCGGCAAGCGGGTCCTGCTCGTCGACGCCGACCTGCGGCGCCCCCGGGTCGCCAAGCTGCTCGGCCTGGAGACCGCCGTCGGCCTCACCACCGTCCTGGTCGGCCGCAGCGAGCTGGCCGACAGCATCCAGGTCCACCAGCCCAGCGGCGTGCACTTCCTGGCGAGCGGCCCTATCCCGCCCAACCCGACAGAGATCCTCCAGTCGCGCGCCACCCGGGAGCTGCTCGACCTGCTCGGCGGCATGTACGACGCCGTGGTCATCGACGCGCCGCCGCTCCTCCCCGTCGCCGACGCCGCGATCCTGACCACCGACGTCGACGGCGCCATCGTGGTCGTCCGGCACGGTCGCACGACCCGCGAGCAGCTGCGCCAGTCGATCGCCCGGATCGAGCAGGTCGGCGGACGGACGTTCGGTGTGGTCGTGAACATGACCCCGCGGCGCGGACGCAGCTACGGCTACGGCGACCCCTACGGCTACGGGTACGCCCCCGAGCCCGGGGCGCCGAGCGCGGCGTCGAGGAGCTGAGCGGGTTGGGCATCGACGCCCCGGTCCCCGCCGGTGCGGTCGTGTCGGTGATCGGCTGCGGCTACCTCGGAGCCGTCCACGCCGCCGCGATGGCCGAGCTGGGGCACACCGTCATCGGGGTGGAGGCCGACGCGGAGCGGGCAGCGCTGCTCGAGCAGGGCCGGGCACCGTTCTACGAGCCGGAGCTCGACGAGCTCCTCGCCGCCGGTCGGCGCTCGGGCCGGCTGCGGTTCACCCGCGACATCGGCGAGGCCGCCGCGGCATCGGTGCACTTCATCTGCGTCGGCACGCCGCAGACACCGGGCCAGCACGGGGCCGACCTGAGCTACGTCGAGTCGGCCTTCGCCGGCCTGCTGAGTGTGGTGAAGCCGGGCGACGTCGTGGCCGGCAAGTCGACGGTCCCGGTCGGGACGGCTCCGGCGCTCGACGAGCGACTGCGTGCGGCCTGCCCGGGAGCGGCGCTGGTGTGGAACCCCGAGTTCCTTCGCGAGGGCTTCGCGGTCGAGGACACCCTCCACCCCGATCGGATCGTGATCGGCAGTGCCGGCGACGGTCCGGGCCTCGACGCGGCGGAGCGCCTGCGGTCTGTCTACGGCCCGATGACCGACCAGACGCCGGTCCTGCTCACCGACTTCGCCACTGCAGAGCTGGTCAAGGTGGCGGCCAACGCCTTCCTGGCGACCAAGATCTCCTTCATCAACGCCATGGCCGAGGTGTGCGAGGTCGCCGGCGGCGACGTGGTGCGCCTCGCCGACGCCCTGGGCTACGACGCTCGGATCGGCCGACGGTTCCTCAACGCCGGGGTCGGCTTCGGCGGTGGCTGCCTGCCCAAGGACATCCGCGCCTTCATGCACCGCGCCTCGGAGCTCGGCGCGGAGGAGGCGGTGAGCTTCCTCCGCGAGGTGGACGCGATCAACCTGCGCCGGCGACAGAAGGCCGTCGACATCGTCCACGAGTGGCTCGACGGCGACGTCCGCGGCGCGCGCATCGCCGTGCTCGGAGCGGCCTTCAAGCCCAACAGCGACGACATCCGCGACTCTCCCGCGCTCGCGGTCGCCGAGGCGTTGCACCTCAAAGGTGCTCAGGTGCGGGTCACCGACCCGCGCGGTCTGGCCAGCGCACGGCGCACAAGTCCGACGCTGACCTACGTCGACAGCCCCGAGGAAGCCGTGGCCGACGCCGACGCCGTCCTGCTGCTGACCGAGTGGCAGGAGTACGTCGACCTCGACCCGGCGAGCCTCGGCAAGCTGGTCAGCACCCGCCGGATCCTCGACGGGCGCAACGTGCTCGACGCCGGCGCGTGGATCGAGGCCGGCTGGACCTACACCGGCCTCGGCCGCGTACCGGGGTCGTGATGACCGGACGATCGCTCGCGTCGGTGGGCGCTGTCCTGTTGCTCGCGCTGCTGGTCCTGCTGGCCTCGACCGGGCCGATCGGGACGGCGGCCGCGATCGTGGTCGCGGCCGGCTGCACCGCCACCGCCGCGCTGGGCGCCGAGCGCTTCGGCACGCTCCTGCTGATGCTCGCCCTGGTCACCGCGCCGATGAACAGCGTGCGCCCGATCCAGAGCGCCGACCTCGTCACGTTCTCCGACCTCTTCCTCGTCGGCGGCTTCGCCCTGCTGGTGCCCCAGCTGCTGAGCAGGCGCATCCGCGTCCCGTCGCTCCTGCTCATCGGCGCCCTGCTGATGACCGTCTTCTGGACGCTCGCATCGGTGGCATCGGCCGACACGGTGACCAGCCTGGGCTACCTCGTGCGGATGCTGAGCGCCTCGACGTTCCTCCCGGTCGCCTTCCTCGCGTGGCGACCGGCCCGGGCGATGGTCGACCGGCTGGCCTGGTGCTACATCGGGGGGCAGTTCCTGAGCACCGTCATCGGGGCCGCCCTCGGCCACGTCGGCGACAGCCGGGACTACGGGCTGACCACGCACCCCAACTTCTACGGCATGTGCGGGGCACTGGCCACCGCGCTGAGCCTCTTCCTGCTCCACCGCGCCCCCCAGGGGCGGCGGTGGCTCCCCGTCCTGGCCCTGGTCGTGTCGGCCGGCTCGGTGCTGCTCTCGGGCAGCCGCGCCGCCCTGCTCGCGGTCGCACTGCTGGCGCTGGCCTACCCGCTGCTCGAGCGCTCGGCGCGGGCGGGCTACCTGTTGCTGCTGGGCGCCGCGGGCGTCGTCGCCCTGGCCAACGCGGCGCTGCTGCCGGCGCTCGGCGCGGGCTCGGCGATCTCCCGGCTCAGCGGGGCCGGCTCGGCGCAGGGCTCCGACGACGAGCGCAGCCACAACCTCCACGTCGCGCTCCAGCAGGTCGTGCACCATCCGCTGTTGGGCAACGGCTTCACCTTCGAGACGTCGCTGAGCCACAACGGCTACGTCGAGATCCTCCAGGCGGCCGGGCTGTTCGGGCTGATCGGCTACCTGATGATCCTGGCCGCGCTGGTGCGTCCGCTCCTCCGCGCGAGCGCCCGCAACCGGCTCGCCTACGCACCGCTGGCCTACATCGTCATCAGCACCTTCAACAACACGCTGTGGGACCGCTTCGCCTGGACGGCGCTGCTGCTCCCCCTCCTCTACGACGCGGCACCCGAGGACGTGACGGCTCCCGAGGCCGCCCTGCCCCTCACGACTCCGGCCGTCCGCGCGGCCCAGCCCCAGGGAGCACTCCGATGAACCGATCACTCGCCCTGGCGACCCGACGGGTCGCACAGACCCTCCGCGACTTCGACAACGGCTGGCAGGTGCTGCCCCGGGTGGTGCTCGGGCGCGGTGGGGAGATCAGCTACCGGCTACCCGGCGGAGGCGTGATCCACTGCCCCAACCACCCCGGCGCGCGGGTGCCGGTCTATGAGGTCTTCGCCGAGGACACCTACCGCTTCGGCGACCTGCTCGAGGGCCTGCCCGCCGAGGCGACGGTGCTCGACATCGGCGCACACATCGGGTGCTTCGCGGTCGCCGTCGCCCGTCTCCTGCCGCACGCACAGGTGCACTCCTACGAGGCGTCGCCCTCGACCGCGGCGTGGCTGCGCCGCAACGTCGCAGCGAACGGGCTCGGCGACCGGGTGCACGTGCACGCCGAGGCGCTCGCTGCCCAGCGCGGGACGCTCCAGTTCGCCGACAACGCCCACGGCAGCAGCCTCAACGGCCGGACCGCCCCGAGCGGGACGAGCGACGTCGCCGTGCCCGCGGTGACCTTCGCCGACGCGGTGGCGGCCGCGGGTGGCCGGGTCGACCTGGTCAAGATCGACACCGAGGGCGCCGAGTACGACTTCGTGCTCGGGAGCGACCCGGCGGCCTGGGCCGGCGTCGGCACCGTGGTGATGGAGTACCACGACGTGCCCGGGCACGGATGGCTCGAGCTCGCCGACCACTTCAGCCGGGCCGGGCTGGCCGCGGTGCGGCACGTGCCGGTGACGCCGCGGCAGGGCACCGTCTGGCTCAGCAAGCGCCGCTGATGTCGCGCCTGCCCACGCGCCTGCAGCCGCTGTGGCCGCTGGCCAAGCGTGCACACCGGCGCTCCACCAGCGTGCTCGGGCCGGTGTACCGGCGCACCAGCCGGCTCGCGGCCCACCCCCTCCCCCGCACGGCGAGCACGAGCGCGGACGAGACCGCGCTGGGGGAGCCGGGATCGGTGCGCCTGCACCCGGGCGGCCCGGGTGAGCAGCTGCGCCGTACACCGCCCGTCGGGCAACCGGCGGGCCACTGGAACTTCGCGGCCAACGCCGCCTACGACGTGCCCCGCCGGTTCACGCTCGAGATAACCGGCGGCTCCGTGGTCGGCGACTACGCCGCCCACCTCACGCCGGGCGGCGTGCTGGACTATGAGACCAGCGGCTACTTCGGGATCGACGGGTGGCGCCAGCATCCACTCTTCCTGCGCCGACGGCTGCCCGACCCCACGCCGGTCGACGGCACCGTGGTGTCGCTCGCGACGCGCGGCTCGTCGGCGAACTACTACCACTTCCTGCTCGACGTCCTCCCCCGCCTCGGCGTCCTGCGCGAGTGCCTGCCGGACGAGCTGCCCGATGCCTGGTACCTCAACACCGGCACCTCCTACCAGCGTCGCCTGCTCGACCTGATCGGGCTCGGCGACGTACCGGTCCTGGAGGCCTCGAAGCACGCCCACGTGCGCGCCCAGCGCCTGCTGGTCCCCTGCATCCCCAACCCCGACCTGATGGCGCCGCACTGGACGACCGACTGGCTGCGCCACGCGCTGCCCCCGCGCGATCTCGACGACCGGCCACGCCGCCTCTACGTCACGCGCGGGGACCGGCCCAACACCCGTCGGCTGGTCGACGAGGCCCGGCTGCTGCCGGTGCTCGAGCGGTACGGCTTCGTCCGCTTCGACCCCGGCGAGCACGACGTGCAGGACCAGATCGACTCCTTCGCCGCCGCCGAGGCGATCGTCGCCCCGCACGGCGCCGCCCTGGCGAACCTGGTCTTCTGCCGGCCCGGCGTCCGCGTGCTGGAGCTGTTCGCCCCGACGTACGTGAACCCCTGCTACTGGGTGATCGCCGACAACGTGCCGCAGTCGCGCTACCGCTACCTCGTCGGCAGCGGCCGGGCGCCCCGCGCCGGCTCGCCGATGACGGGAGTGCTCACCGACATCACCGTCTCCGAGCGCTCCCTTGCGGCAGCCGTCGACGACCTGCTGGCCTGAGACGGCTCGCTGAGGGCCTGCTCAGCTCGACGCGGACTGCGGTTGGGCCCGGAACCACTCGATCGTGCGCAGCAGGCCGTCCTCCACCGGCACGACCGGCTCCCAGCCGAGCGCCTCGCGTGCCAGCGTGATGTCGGGACGGCGGACGCCGGGGTCGTCGACCGGGCGGTCGATGAAGGTGATCTCCGAGGTCGACCCGGTCAGCCGGACGATCCAGCGCGCCAGGTCGAGCATGGAGATCTCGGTCGGGTTCCCGATGTTGACCGGTCCGGGGAGGTCGCTCTGCGCGAGGCGCCAGATGCCCTCGACGAGGTCGTCGACGTAGCAGATCGATCGGGTCTGGGTGCCGTCGCCGGCGACCGTGAGCGGCCGCCCGGCCAGCGCCTGGGAGACGAAGGCCGGGATGGCGCGCCCGTCGTTGGGCCGCATCCGGGGGCCGAAGGTGTTGAAGATCCGGACGATGCCGGTGTTCGTGCCCAGGCTGCGCCGGTAGGCGGCGGTGGCGGCCTCCCCGAAGCGCTTCGCCTCGTCGTAGACCCCGCGGGGGCCGACCGGGTTGACGTGGCCCCAGTACGACTCGGGCTGCGGGTGCACCTGGGGATCGCCGTAGGTCTCCGAGGTGGAGGCGATCACGAACCGGGCACCGCTGTCGCGGGCGAGGTCGAGGGAGTTGAAGGTGCCCAGGGAGCCGACCTTCATCGTCTCGATCGGCAGCTCGAGGTAGTCGATCGGCGACGCGGGCGACGCGAAGTGCAGCACCAGGTCGAAGGTGCGCCCCGCGAGCGCGCCCAGGAAGGCGGTCCGGTCGCTGACGTCGACCTCGACGAGCTCGAAGCCGTCGCGTCCGAGCAGGTGCTCGACATTCGCCCGGAGGCCGGTGACGTAGTTGTCGGCGCACACGACGCGGTGACCCTCGTCGAGGATGCGCGTGCAGAGGTGGGAGCCGAGGAACCCGGCGCCGCCGGTGATGAGGACCAGCATGGTGGCGATGAACCCCTGTCGTGGACGCGGATGGCGTGGCTGACCTTAGCCAACCTCACCGCCGGGGCGTGGCGATCCGGACCGTGCTGATCGCGACGGTGTTGCGCGGACCGCGTGCGGTCGCCAGGATCTGCAGCCGGACCCGGCTCGCCTGCGTGACGGGGATCCGCACGGTGCGCAACGAGCGGTCGTGCCCGTCGGGCGAGAGGCGCTGCACGACCGTCCGGTCGCCGATCGTCCACCGGACGGCGGTGATCCGGTCGTTCTGCGCGTAGCGGTCGACGCCGTTGACCGGGTCGGTCTTCGCGTAGCCCGGCACCAGGCCCACCTCGGCGACCTGCGTGCCGGCGGGCAACGCGAAGGTGAGCCGCTCACCGACCCCGCGACCGTCGCAGCGCCAGGCGGTGCTCCCGTCGCCGTCGAGGGTGTTCCGCGGCTGGTAGCGCACCCGGTTGCCGCCGGCGTCGACCCCGGGCGCGGCGGTGCAGGAGGCGGTGACGCCGGTGGGCCGCACCGGGCGGAGTGCGCCGGTGTAGGGCCGGCTCGTCGCCGAGGCACCACTGCTGTCACCACTGCTGGCCCCGCCCTGCGAGGCGCCCGGCGAGGACGAGGCGAGCAACCGGCCGATGCCGTAGGCGCCGAGGACCAGCGCGATCGCGACGAGCCCGGCGGCGGCCGCCTTGACCCAGGTCTCCGCCCACAGCCCGCGCAGCTCGCTGCCGACCTCCGGAGCGGCGAGCACGCGCCGCCGCGGGGCAGGCGCGCGGAGGTGTCGGGGAGCGGGTGGCGCCTCCGGGGTGCCGATCGCCTCGACGTAGGCGGCCCGGTAGGCCTCGGCGAACTCCGGGGGCACGTCGGACGGCACCGCGGGCTCGGGCGTCGAGCGCCGCGACTCCTCGGGTGCACCCACGGGAACCGACCCTAGCGGCGGCCCGGGAACCGACGGCAGGGACGGCTTCGCCCCGCGGTACGTCGTACCGCGGGGCGAAGGGGTCGCACGGCGCCCTCGAGGGGCGGGGAGCCTCAGACGGTGACGGCCACCTCGGCCACGACGCCCGTCTGGGCGCGGACGCGACGGTCGACCGGCTCGGCCTTCGGCGCCAGCGTCCGCAGCGTCCACTCACCGGGGCCGGCGAAGAACCGGAAGTGCCCGGTCGCCGAGGTCGGCACCTCGGCGGTGAACTCACCGGTGCGGTCCAGCAGCCGGACGTAGGCGTTGCCGACGGGCTCGTCGTCCCGCAGCACCTGACCCTGGATGATGGCCTCCTTGGCCACGTTGACGCCGTCGAGCGACAGGCCTCCCGCGGTGGCGCCGCACATCTCAGGCCTCCCCGGGCTCGTCGCCGACGACGACCGGCACGCCGACGAGCGAGCCGTACTCGGTCCAGGAGCCGTCGTAGTTCTTGACGTTCTCGCGGCCGAGCAGCTCACGCAGGACGAACCACGTCAGCGAGGACCGCTCGCCGATGCGGCACAGCGCGATGGTGTCCTTGCCCTCGTCGAAGCCGACCTCGTCGTAGAGGGCCTTCAGCTCCTCGTCGGACTTGAACGTGCCGTCGTCGTTGGCGTTCTTGCTCCACGGCACGTTGACCGAGGTCGGCACGTGGCCGGCGCGCTGCGCCTGCTCCTGGGGCAGGTGAGCCGGGGCGAGGAGCCGGCCGGCGTACTCGTCGGGGCTGCGGACGTCGACGAGGTTCTGCACGCCGATCGCCTCGACGACCTCGTCGCGGAAGGCGCGGATCGACCGGTCCTGCTCCTGGGCGGTGTAGGAGGTCTTCTCACGGGTCGGCACGTCGGTGACGAGCTCGCGGGAGTCCAGCTCCCACTTCTTGCGGCCGCCGTCCATCAGCTTGACGTCGGCGTGCCCGTAGAGCGTGAAGTACCAGTAGGCGTAGGCGGCGAACCAGTTGTTGTTGCCGCCGTAGAGCACGACGGTGTCGTCGTTGCTCACGCCGCGGTCCGAGAGCAGCGCCTCGAACTGCTGCTTGTTGACGAAGTCGCGCCGGACCTGGTCCTGCAGGTCGGTGGTCCAGTCGAGCTTGATGGCGCCACGGATGTGGCCCTTGTCGTAGGAGGTGGTGTCCTCGTCGACCTCGATGAGGACCACGTTCGGGTCGTCGAGGTGCTCCTCGACCCACTCGACGGTGACCAGGGAGTTCTCGCGGCTCATGCGACAGCCTCTTCCTTGTTGGGGTGTCCGGCCGCGGGGGCGGCCGGTGATGGGGTGGACGTGGGGACCAGACGACGTGCGAGCGGGTAGAGCTCGCAGCCGAGGCAGAGCCCGAAGACGGCGTTGAGCAGTGCCGCCATCAGGGCGAAGCCGGTCGCGATGGCCCCCAGCAGGGTCGCGCCGGACAGGTAGCCGAGGAGACCCACGACGGCGAAGGCGAGGCCGACCGCCTGGGCGAAGCGCGGCGGCGCCGCGTCCTCGAGATGGGTGGGTGCCGCGAGCCGGGGCCGCACGAGCGTGCGGAACAGCAGGGCCGCCGGCGTCTGCCCGACGCCGAGGGCGGCACCCATCGCGAACAGCACCGTCTGCACGGCGAGCAGCGCGATGCCGATGGCGTGGGGTGCGCGCAGCAGGACCACGGCCAGCACGACGCTGGTCAGCGCCGCGTTGAAGCGCGGGCCGCGTGGGTCGATCTGCGGACGGGACATGACGTTCCTGACGAGAGAGTGCGGGCGGGGGCTCGAAGCGGGCGCTCGACGCGCGACGTCAGGTGCAGCGCCGGACGGCGCGTGCGTGACGGGGCCGCTCTCAGCGCGGCAGCTGACGTCGCGTCAGGACGGTCGACACAGCGACGAGCGCACGCGGCAGTGGTCCACTGCGCGGCGACGGGTCAGCAGGGTCGAGCTCATGGTGCTCAGCCTAGGGCCAGCACCAGGACCAGCCCCAGCCGCCGTCTCAAGCAGCGGACTCTGCATCCAAGATGCGAGACGGAACCATCGCCGGCGCCGGCTCGGCCCGCGGGGCGCGCCGGGCGGCGGCGTCGGCGAGGACCGCCTCGAACCGGTCCGCGCACCGGGCCAGGGCGAACTCCTCCTCGGCCAGTGCACGTGCCTGCTTGCCCAGGAGGGTCGCTGTCTCCGGGTCGCCCAGCACGGTGTGCACCCACGCGGCAGCGGCCTCCAGCGAGTGCTCAGCCGGCGGCAGCACGCATCCCCCGGCGCGCGCGACGAGGCCGGAGGCGGCGTTCTCCTCCGGCATGAGGCCGAGGACGGGCCGGCCCGAGGAGAGGTAGGACAGCGTCTTCGAGGGCACCGAGAAGGCGCCGGCGGTCTGCTCGAGGAGCACGACGAGCACGTCGCCCGCGCCGAGCACGTACGGCAGCTGCTCGTAGGGCTGGAAGGGGAGCAGCTGGAGGTCGACACCGAGGCGCTCCGCCTCGGCCGCGAGCACCGGCGCGGCCGGTCCCTCGTTCACCACGACCAGGCGCACCGGGGTGCCGAGGTCGGAGACGGCACGGGCCAGCTGGGGCAGGAGCGCGGGATTGTGCTTGAGGCCCAGCGTGCCGGAGTACAGCAGCGTCTGCACCCGGTCGACGCCCTGCTCGCGTGCCCAGGCGTTGTCGCGCGCGACGGGGACGATCTCGTCGAGCGGGGCCCAGTTGGGGATCACGACCGCCTTGGCGTCGGTGCGCCACGAGCGGTGGATGTCCAGGAACGACTCCGCGATGACGACCACGGCGGCGGCCCGGCGCGAGCACCACCGCTCGGCGTAGCCGATCAGCTGGCCGACCACCAGGAAGAAGCGGGACAGTGCCGCCCCCGCGAAGCTCTTGATCGCCACGCACTGCACGTCCTGGTGCCACAGCACCCAGGGGATGCGGGAGACCAGCATCACCGCCGCGAGGACCACCAGCGTCGGCACCGGGACGTTGGCCACCATCACCACGTCGGGTCGCTCGGCCCGCGCCTGGCGAGCGAGCTGAAGGCCCAGCCGCACCTCCTGGAACACGCGCCGGCGGAAGCGCAGCTTCGCAATCGACAGCCCGCCGCCGATGGAGGCGAAGCGCAGCGTCTCGCCCGGCCGTGCCGCCAGCTCGCCCTTGCCCGACTCGTAGGCCTCGCACCAGGAGTGCACGACGTCGTGCCCGCGGTGCGCCAGCTCGCGGCTCAGCTCGACCTGGAAGGGGTGGCCCGCGTAGTCGTGGACGAGGATCCTCATCGCGTCGCCCCTCAGCCGATCGACCGCTTAACCTCGTCGTAGACCCAGCGATACGTGCGCTCGAGCCCGTCGGCGAGGGAGACGCTCGGCGCCCACCCGTAGGTGTCGAGGATCTGGGTGTTGTCGCTGTTGCGCCCGCGCACTCCTTGGGGGGCGTCGAGCTGGTAGGAACGGGCGCAGGTGATGCCGGCGATCTCCTCGACGATCGAGTAGAGGCCGTTGATCGAGACCAGCTCGTCGCTGCCGAGGTTGACCGGCTCGGGGCTGTTGCCGCCGAGGATCATCTGGGAGCCCCGCACGCAGTCGTCGATGTACATGAAGCTGCGGGTCTGCTCGCCGTCACCCCAGATGTCGAGGTGGTGCTCGCCGGTGATCACCGCCGTGGCGATCTTGCGGCACACCGCAGCCGGTGCCTTCTCCCGACCACCGGTCCAGGTCCCGTGCGGGCCGTACACGTTGTGGTAGCGCGCCACCCGGGTCTGCAACCCGAAGTCCTCGAGGACGTGCCGGCACATCCGCTCGGTGAAGAGCTTCTCCCAGCCGTAGCCGTCCTCGGGCATCGCCGGGTAGGCGTCGGACTCCTTGAGCGCCGTGATGGCGGTGTCGGTCTGCTTGTCGGCGGCGTAGACGCACGCCGAGGAGGAGTAGAAGTAGCGCTCGACGCGGGCCGCCCGGGCGGCCTCGAGCATGTGGGTGCTGGTCAGCACCGTCAGCATGCACAGCGCCTTGTTGTTCTCGATGAACCCCATGCCGCCCATGTCGGCGGCCAGCATGTAGACCTCGCGCGCGCCCTCGGTCTGCGCGAAGGCGTCCTCCCGCCGGGACAGGTCCGCACGGACGTTCTCCGCCTCCGGGTGGACCTGGTACCACTCCTCGAGCGGCTTGACGTCGACCGACCGCACGCTGAGCCCCTGTCCCAGCAGGTCCGCCACCAGGTGGCCCCCGATGAAGCCGCCGCCGCCGGCGACCAGAACATCCACGTCAGCCATCCCAGTCTCCCTCGCCGGTGAACCACGTCACGGACTCAACGACCGGGTTTGTGCGTGGTTACGCGCGGGTAGAAAACTGGGTTGGTCGCGCCTGCGGACCCGCCCGGCCGGTACGCTCGCCCGCCATGAGACGCGCGTTCATCACCGGCATCACCGGCCAGGACGGCTCGTACCTCGCCGAGCTGCTGCTCGGCAAGGGATACGAGGTGCACGGCCTGGTGCGTCGCGCCTCCACGTTGAACCGCAACCGGATCGACCACCTGCACGGCGAGGAGCGGCTGCACCTGCACTACGGCGACCTCACCGACGGGGTGAGCCTGGTGAACCTGATCCGGTCGATCGAGCCGCACGAGGTCTACAACCTCGGCGCCCAGAGCCACGTCAAGGTCTCCTTCGAGATGCCCGAGTACACCGCGTCGGCCGACGCGGTCGGCACCCTGCGGCTGCTCGAGGCGATCCGCGCCAGCGGTCTCGGCTGCCGGTTCTACCAGGCCTCCACCTCCGAGATGTTCGGCGCGACACCGCCACCACAGGACGAGGCCACCGCCTTCTACCCGCGCTCGCCGTACGGCGCCGCGAAGCTCTACTCCCACTGGGTGACGGTGAACTACCGCGAGGCCTACGACCTGTTCGCGGTCTCGGGCATCCTGTTCAACCACGAGTCACCACGGCGCGGCGAGAGCTTCGTGACACGCAAGATCACCCTGGGCGTGGCGGCGATCAAGCTCGGTGTGCGCGACAGCCTGGACCTGGGCAACCTGGAGGCTGTCCGCGACTGGGGCTTCGCCCCGGAGTACGTCGAGGGCATGTGGCGGATGCTGCAGCAGGACGAGCCCCAGGACTTCGTGCTCGCCACCGGCGTCGGCACCACCGTGCGGCAGTTCTGCCAGGCAGCGTTCGCCCACGCCGGCCTCGACTGGGAGGACCACGTCCGTTACGACAAGCAGTACGAGCGCCCCACGGAGGTCGACGCTCTCATCGGTGACGCCTCCAAGGCCCGCGCGGTGCTCGGCTGGGAGGCCCGGACCAAGGCCGACGAGCTCGCGGCGATCATGGTGGATGCGGACCTGGAGAAGATGGCGCGGCTGATCGCGACGTGACCCGCCACCTCGTCACGGGCGCGTCCGGACACGACGGCCGACTCCTGGTCGGCCTGCTGGCCGCGGCGAACGACCCGGTCGTGGCGTGCCGGCGACCGGGCAGCCCTCTGCTGGCGCAGCAGGGCGTGGTCGAGGCCGAGCTCGACGTGACCGACGTGGACGCCTTCGCCCGGCTCGTCCGTGAGCACGCGCCCGACGCGGTGCACAATCTCGCAGCGATCAGCTCGGTGCAGCGCAGCTGGGACGACGAGGAGGCCGTCGTCGCGGTGGACCATGGGGCCGTCGTCGCGATGCTCGACGTCCTCGTCGACGTGCGACCCGGGTGCCGCTTCGTGCAGGCCTCCAGCTCGGAGATCTTCGGGCCGGTGCCGAGCGGGGTCGCCGACGAGGAGACGCCATTGGCCCCGGTCAGTCCCTACGGCCGCGCCAAGGCCGCTGCTCACCGCGCCGTCGTCGCAGCGCGGGGCGCTCTGGACAGCACCAACCTCGTCCTCTTCGGCCACACCGGTCCCGGGCACGCGCACGCGTTCGTGCTGCCCACCATCGCCCGGCAGGCCGCCGCGGTGGCGGCAGGGCTGGGCGACGCCGTCGAGCTGCGGGACCCGGCGGTCGCCCGTGACTGGGGTGCGGCGCGCGACTTCGTGCGAGCCTTCCCGCTCGCCGCCGACGGCCCCGCCGGCGACTACGTCATCGCCACGGGACGACTGCACCGGCTCGACGAGATCGCCCGCTGGGCCCTGGAGGCCGCCGGCGTCCAGGCGGAGGTACGCGCTGCCCCGGGCCATCGGCCGGCAGACTTCGGCGGCGTGCGCGGGGTGAACCGACGCGCCGCGGAGGTCCTCGGGTGGCGGCCGGAGGTCACCCTGCGCGAGGAGATCGACACGATGGTCGCCCACGCGGCGGCCGAGCTCGCCGTAGGAGGGCCGTCATGAGGGTCCTCGTCGAGGTGATCAGCGCGGAGTTCGGCGGCATCCGGACCTATGTCGAGCACCTGCTCGACACCTGGGAGCGGACGCACCCCGAGGACGAGCTCGTCGTGGTGGTGCCCCGGACATCGACGGTCCCGACCTTCGGGCACCGTCGTGTGGAGCTGGACGTCCCTCGACCCGACGTGGTCGCCCGGCCGCTCGTCCAGACGCTCGCCGTCCCTCGCCTCGCCCGCGAGTACCGCGTCGACGCGGTGCTGGCCACGCTGCCCTCGACGACGCTGCGCCATCCGGGCGTCCCGACCGCCATCGTGGTCTACGACCTGCGCCACGAGCTGCGGCCCGAGCAGTTCGGCCGGGGCCGCCGGCTGCTGCGCAACGTCTCCTACGGCGCCGGGTACCGGCTCGCCGACGGCATCGTGTCGATCTCCCAACGCACGCTCGACGACCTGCACCGGCTGCACCCCTCCACCGCGGGGACACCCAGCGCGGTGACCCACCTCGGCGCCGACCACGTCCTGCGCTGGCCCGGCGCTGCCGGTGGCGGCCCGGCCGTCACCTTTGCCCACCACAGCAACAAGAACCCGACGCTGATCCTCGACGCCTGGGCGACCGGGCGCGATCGTGGCGCCACCCTGCCTCCGCTCACCATGCTCGGCGTCGGCTCCGCCCGCAGGGCGGCGTTCCAGGCCGAGATCGACGTACGCCACCTCCACGACGACGTGACGCTCGCACCGTTCCTGCCCGAGCCGGCGTTCCAGGCACTGATGAAGAGCTCTTCACTGGTCGTGTTCCCCTCCGACTTCGAGGGCTTCGGCCTCCCGGTGGTCGAGGGCATGCTGCTCGGCGCCCCCGTGGTGATCGGGCCGGACCCCGGGACCTTGGAGGTGGCGGGCGGCCACGCCACCGTGCTGGCCGACTGGACCCCCGCCGCGCTCGTCGACGCCGTGGTGACGGCATCCCGGGTCCCGGCCTCGGCGCGGGAGGCGGCGCAGCGGCACGCGGCGGCGTTCACCTGGCGGCGCTGCGTGGAGCAGACGCGGGAGTTCCTGGGCGGGCTGGCTCGGCGCGGCTGACCGCTCCGACGTCGGCCCGGGGGTCAGCCCCAGATGCCCTCGTCGCGGACCACCCGCGCACGAATCCTGCCGGTCAGTCCCGGCAGGCGCTTCTTGAGCCGGCCGTACTCCTCCGGGAACGCGAGCCGGGCCCCCTTGACGACGTCGCCGGCCATCGCGCGCCCCGTGGTGCGCCACGCGGATCGACGCCAGCGCTCGAACGCGTCCCGCTCCCGCGGGAGGAAGGGCGAAGGGAGCACTGCCCCGGCGGCGTCCTGCACCCGGTAGGCGCGCCTCAGCTGCCGGCTGAGCCGCCGGCCCGCGCTGTCGGTGGCGTAGGGGTACGGACCGGCGGGGGCCAGGCGCCGCTCGTGGGCGAGCAGCCGCTCGGCGTACTCGCGGCACAGAGCGTCCAGGATGTCGTCGCCGGCCCGGAGGTGCGACGTCGAGCTGTCGAACCTCGTGGACAGCTCCTCGGGGTGGGCGGTGTCGAAGGCGTGGAAGTGGAACAGGCGCAGCGGATCCCGTTCGCCGGCCACCAGTGCTCCGTCCGCAGCGCGCCGCAGGGGACGCTCGTGCAGGTTCGCGACGCTGACGTTGTAGCCGCGGTGCTGCCAGGCGCTGGCGCGGAAGAGGACCGCGCCGATGTCCACCCACTTCTGGTCCACGAACAGCCCCGACAACGGGTCCCACAGGCACTCGTCGCGCAGGTGGGCCCACCACCAGTCGAGGAAGGCGACCGCTCGTCGATCGACCGCACAGAAGCCGAGGTTGAAGACACCCACGGTCAGCAGGTGACCCTCGCTCAGCTCCGCGCCGGCACCCACGGGCTCGAGGAAGTGCGGCGTCAGCAGGATGCCCCCCTCGCTCGCCGTCAGGTCGGGGACGAGCTCGGCCAGGGGGGAGGTGAGGTAGGTGTCCGGGTCGAGGTAGACCACCTGCTCGGCCTCGTCCAGCAGGCGCCGGAAGAGAACGGGCTTGATGGCGGTGGCGAACTCGACCAGGTCGTAGATCGTCGCCAGGCGCAGGACCTCTCGCTCGGGAAGGCCGAGCACGGCCGTGCTGGCTAACCGCACCGGAAGACCGGGGGGCAGCGTGGGCAGCTCGTCGTCGGAACGGACGTCGATGATCACCACGAGGAGCTCAGCCCCGGGGTGATGCTGCGCCAGGCTCTCGGCGAGCGTCACGGCCTTCGGCAGGTAGTTCTCCGACAGCACCGTGCAAAAGCGGACCTCTTCGGCTGCTGTCGGCACGGCCGCAGCGTAGCGGCGCGATACCCCACGTGGGGGCTGTTAGGGCTGCTAGCGTTCGGCCGCGTGACGACCCCGGCGCAGCTGCGATCGCTCTACCTCGACCTGATGAAGCGGAGCCTGACCGGCGCGCTCGCCGAGGACAACGACTCGATCCTGGGCGGTGTCCGCACCGCCGGATCGCCCTCCCGCGTCAAGCGGGCGGCCGACGTCCTCGGGAAGCTCGCCCAGCGCGCCAACGTCGAGATCGCCCTCAAGAAGCCCTACGACCCGCGGGTGCGTGAGATCGGGATGGACTGGCCCGCCCGTGCCGAGTCGATGATCGGCCTGCGGCGCATGGACAACATCCAGCAGTGCATCGCCTCGATCGTCGAGGACGAGGTGCCGGGCGACCTCATCGAGACCGGTGTCTGGCGCGGCGGCGCCGTCATCTTCATGCAGGCCAACCTCAAGGCCTGGGGAGCGACCGACCGCAGGATCTTCGCCGCCGACTCCTTCCAGGGCCTGCCGCGACCCAACGTCGCGGAGTATCCCGCCGACGAGGGCGACACCTTCTACCAGCAGACCGGTCTCGGCGTCGGCGCCGACGTGGTCCGGCACAACTTCGAGCGCTACGGCTTGTGGGACGACAACATCGAGTTCCTCGTCGGCTGGTTCAAGGACACCCTCCCGGTCGCGCCCGTCGAGCGACTCGCCCTGATGCGGCTCGACGGCGACCTGTACGAGTCGACGATCCAGGCCCTCGACGCGCTCTACCCCAAGCTCTCCCCCGGCGGCTTCTGCATCATCGACGACTACGGGACGCTGGTCTCGCAGGCACAGGCGGCGGTGCACGACTACCGCAGCCGCCACCAGATCACCGAGGAGATCGTCGACATCGACGGCAGCGGGGCCTACTGGCGCAAGTCAGTGTGACGCGACGCCCGCCTGCGGCGCCGCGGCCGGGCGGTTGCGCGCCCAGGCGATGAAGGCGTCGATGTCCTTGCCCGCCAGGAGTGGAACCGCCGCGCGCACCTGATCCTCGGGCCAGTCCCACCAGGCGATCTCGAGCAGGGCCCGGCGCTGCTCCTCGTCGAAGCGGTACTTGACCACGTGCGCGGGGTTGCCTGCCACCACCGCGAAGTCCGGCACATCCTTGGTGACCACGGCACCGGCCGCGACGATCGCGCCGTGACCGATCCGCAGCCCACTGAGCACGATGGCGCCGTCGCACAGCCACACGTCGGACCCGATCACGGTGTCGCCGGTGGGCATCGGGAAGCCGTCCTCGCCCGCCCCCTCCATGCGCCACAGGATCCGGTGCGGGTAGGTCGTGACGGCATCGACGGCGTGCTTGCCCCCGAGCATGACCATGGCCTCGGTCGAGAGCGAGCAGTAGTCCCCGATGTGAAGGCCGGTGCGGTCGTGGACGAACGTCTTCACCCGCGGGAGGGAGTACGCCATCGTGTGCGGCCCGACGGTCGCCCGGCCCTGGCGCACCAGCCGCCGGATCGCGGCCTTCTCCGGGCCTCGGTAGTAGTCGGCCAGCTGTCGCAGCGCGTGCCGCAGGAAGCGGAGCAGATGCACGGTGGACCTCTCTCAGCTCAACGATCGGGGCAGGGTTTCGACGGTCGGCTGCGCGGCGACCGGCCCGGGCGGGACCAGCACCCCACGAGCACCGCCGGGCCCGGTCCGGGACCAGAACGACGCCCACCACACGGCGGTGGCGAGCAGCTGGACGACCGCGACCGCCCAGACGGCACCACGAGCCCCATCGACCAGCGCCCCGACCACCGTCGCGACCAGGACACCGACGGTCGTCGGAACGTCGATGCGCACGGCGGTGTCGACGGCTCGCAGGCCGAGCAGCCCCGAGCGGGCACCGGTCATCAGGCCGAGCAGCACCACCTGGACGGCGGTGGGCAGCAGCAGCGGCTGCGCCGCCGACCAGCTCGCGCCGAGGACGGCGCTGCCCCAGGAGCCGGGCAGCACGAGGAGGACGAGGGCGTTGGCCGCCGCAAGCGCACCGGTGAGCGCAGAGATGCGCAGGCCGCTCGCGCGTACGGCGGCGCCGTCACCCTCTGCCCGGGCGATGTCGGAGACTCCCGCCGCGATCGCCGCGGTCTGGACGGTCATGAACGGACGGACGAGCAGCAGCGCTCCCTGGATGCCGGCCAGCGCACGCGCCCCAGCCAGCCCGACGACCAGCGCCCCGCCCGCGAGAGCGCCACCTTGCGTCGAGGCGTAGCTGATCAGGTAGCGCCAGGCGAACGACCACTTCTCTCGCAACCAGGTGAGGTCCGGCCGCAGGCGGAGGGCGAAGAGACGCCCGGTCAACGCTCCGGCGAGTGCGCCGGACCCGGCCCAGACCGCGATGAAGGCGACGAGGGTCCGCTCGTGCACCACGGCGAGCACGACGGCGCCGGCGACGACGAGCACGAGCCAGACGAGGTCGAGCACGAGCGAGACACCCGGGCGGCGAACGGCGAAGCCCAGGTAGCGGCCGAGGTCCTGCAGGACCAGCATCGGTGCCAGGACACCGAGCACGGCGAGGGCGCCGGCGAACGACCCGTTCCAGAGCCCGGCAACCCCGGCGGCCGCGCACGCGAGCACCCCGAGCGCGAGACCGAGCGCGAGGCCGGTGCCCAGGGCCTGCTCCGGTCGCTGCTCGGCGTCCTCGGGGTGCACCAGGAGCGGATCGCCGACGATCGCTCGGGACACGCCCTGCAGCAGGGCGTAGACCAGGAAGATCAGTCCGAACAGACCGAAGGAAGGAGCACTGAGCAGGCGGGCCGCGAGCACGGCGACCACGACGTTGGAGGCACCGGCCGCGGCTTGGTCGATGGTGATCAGGCTGAGCCTGGCGCCCGCTGCCTTCCGACTCTCGCTCACGACGCCCGTTTCTACTCCGCCCCGACCGAATCGAAGGTAGGGTACCGAACCGGCTCCTCACCCGAGGCCGTTTCGATGCTGTCCTGGGTCCCCCGGTCCTGCTGCAAGAGGTGACGATGCGCGCGCCGCGGTTCATGCCCAGCTCGACGCTCCTCGCGTTGTACCCCGAGGCCGCCGTCGGTGGCTACACGCGGCGGGACGGCTTCGTGGAGTTCTACACGCGGGTCAACGCCCTGCTCGATGCCGACAGCGCCGTGCTCGACTTCGGCGCCGGCCGCGGCCTGTGGGCCACCGAGCCGTTCCCCGAGACGTCCAGGCGCCTCCGTGCCTTCCACGAGCGTGTCGAGCGGGTGGTCGGCATCGACGTGGACGATGCCGTCCTCGACAACCCGCATCTCGCCGAGGCGCGGGTCGTGAGGGCGCACGACCCGATCCCCTACGGCGACGCCACCTTCGACCTGGTCCTGGCCGACCACGTGCTCGAGCACGTCAGCGAGAGCGACGCCCCCCGGGTCGCCCGCGAGATGCTCCGGGTGCTCAAGCCGGGCGGCTGGGTCGCGGCCCGCACTCCGAACAAGTGGGGCGTCATCGGCATCGGCGCGCGGGCCGTGCCCAACCGCCTCCACACCCGGGTCCTCGAGCGTCTCCAGCCGGGACGCAAGGCAGAGGACGTCTTCCCGGTGGAGTACCACATGAACACCCGGCGTCAGCTCGCTCGGCTGTTCCCGCCGCCCCATCGCCTGACGGTCTACGGCCACGACAGCGAGCCGCGGTACGCCGGCTCCTCCGTCGCGGCGTGGCGCGCAGCCGCCGTCGTGGCGCACCTGACCCCGCCGCCCCTCGCCTCGACCCTGATGGTCTTCGCGCAGAAGGCGCCCGCCTAGAGCAGGCTCAGCCACCCGCGAAGGGCGGCAGGAACTCCACGGTCTGTCCGGGGCGGACCACGACGGCGGACGGGTCGTAGCTGCTCGCGGGCTGCTCGTCGACGAGCACCGAGCAGGTGGAGAGCACGTCGGCGAACCGACGGGCGTCGTGCAGGCGCCGAGCATGCTCCGTGATCGCAGCGAGCGTCATGGGCTCCGCGGCGTTCAGCTCGTCGTGGTCGACGCCGGCCGCGGCCCGCAGGGAGGCCCAGTAGCGCAGCGTGATCCGGCCCTCGGCGCCCGACCCGTGCTGGTTCGTCACCTCCGATATCCTGCCATCCCGCACCACCCCCGAGGAGGTGGCCCGTGAGCACCCTGCTGCTGCTCACCAGCACGACCCAGCCGTCGGCCGCGGTGCTGCCCGGCCTGGCGCTGCTCGGCCACCAGGTGCGGATCCTGCCCGCCGAGGGCAGCGCGCTCCTCGAGGCGCCGCGCCACGACGTCGTGCTGATCGACGCGCGCCGGGAGCTGGCCCACGCCCGGGACCTCAGCAGGCTGATCCGTACGACGGGCTCGGACCGGCCCGTCGTCGTCGTGGTGACCGAGGGTGGCCTGACGGCCGTGCAGGCCGACTGGGGCATGGACGACGTATTGCTCGACACCGCCGGCCCGGCCGAGATCGAGGCCCGCCTGCGGCTCGCGACCGGCCGGCTCGCCGCGCAGCGCGACGCCGAGGACCCCGAGCAGCACCTGATCCGCTCGGGCGAGGTCGTCGTGGACGACGCCGCCTACACCGCCCGGGTCGGGGGGCGGCTGCTCGACCTGACCTTCAAGGAGTTCGAGCTGCTCAAGTACCTCGCCCAGCACCCCGGCCGGGTGTTCACCCGCGAGCAGCTGCTGCAGGAGGTGTGGGGCTACGACTACTTCGGCGGCACCCGCACGGTCGACGTGCACGTGCGGCGGCTGCGCGCCAAGCTGGGCCCCGACCACGAGGCGCTGATCGGCACCGTCCGCAACGTCGGCTACCGCTTCGTGCTGCCCCCCAAGGACACCGAACCCCAGCGAGAGGACGCGCACCAGTGAGCGAGCCGACGACCGGCCACCACATCGTCGAGGTCGCGGCCGAGGACTTCGAGGCGACCAACGGCACCGGCACCGGACCGTCCGCGGAGGTGCGCCGGATCGCCGAGGCCTGCGACGTCGCCGACCGCGTGATCACGCTCAACGAGCAGACCTGCCTGCAGCTGAAGTACCGCGGCCTGCGCGACGCGCGGCTCTGGCTCGCCGGATCGCCGGCGCAGGGCTTCGCCCTGCTGCACAACGGGTCCCTGGATCTCGCGGTGCACCCGGAGGCGCGCGGCCGCGGGATCGGGGGGGCACTGGCGGAGGCCGCCCTGGTGGACACCGGGCACATCGAGGCGTGGTCGCACGCCGACGATCCGGCCGCGGCGCGGCTCGCCGAGCGGTTCGGCGTCCCTCGCGAGCGCGAGCTGCTGATCATGACCCGGCCGACCTCGGAGCCGCTGCCGCCCGCGGCCACGCCGGAGGGCACCACCGTCACCACCTTCGCCGCGGACGACACCGAGGCGCTGCTCGCCGTCAACGCAGCGGCGTTCACCCATCACCCCGAGCAGGGGCACATGACGAGCGAGGACTTCCTCGAGCGCACGAGCGAGTCGTGGTTCGACCCGCGCGGCCTGTTCCTCGTCAAGGACGCCGACGGCGAACTGCTCGGCTTCCACTGGACCAAGGTGCACCGCGACGAGGAGCCGCCCTACGGCGAGGTCTACGTCGTCGCGGTCAACCCGCGGGCCGCTGGTCGCGGCATCGGCAGGGTGCTCACGGACGTGGGCCTGCGCCACCTCGCCGACGCGGGCGTCGAGCGGGTGATTCTCTACGTCGACGGCGACAACGAGCCCGCGGTGGCGCTCTACCGCGGCTTCGGGTTCACCGACCTGCGCACCGAGGTGCAGTACCGCGGGACCGTCGGGGACCCGTCGACCCTCAACAGGTGAGCCCGCCGTCGACGACGACGACCTGACCGGTGAGGTAGCGGTTCGCGGGGTCGACGAGGAAAAGCACCACGCGCGCGATGTCCTCGGGGTCCCCGAGCCGGCCCAGCGGGGTGCGACGGGTGATCTGACGCAGTTGGGCCTCGTCGAGACCGTGGCTCATCTCGGTGCGCAGATAGCCGGGCGCGACACTGTTGACGGTGATGCCTCGCGAACCGAGCTCCCGGGCGAGCGCTCGGGTGAACCCGTCGAGCGCTGCCTTGGTGGCGGCGTAGACCGAGAGCCCGCGGTATCCGGAGAGCCCGACGATCGAGGAGACGTTGACGATCGACCCACTGCGCCGCGCGAGCATGACCCGGCTCGCGGCGCGGGTGACGTAGACGGTGCCCTTCAGGTTGAGGTCCACCACGTCGTCGACGTCGTCGTCACCGAACAGCGCGATCACGCCCTCACGGGCGACCCCGGCGTTGTTGACCAGGACGTCCACGCCGCCGAACGCGTCGACGGCCGCCTTCACCAGGCGGTCGGCGTCGTCGCGCTCGGACACGTCGGCCGTGACGAACAGGAAGTGCTCGCCGTGGACCGGATGCTCACGCCACGCGCGGACGGCGTCGGTCTCGCTGCGCGCGCACGTCACGACGGCATAGCCGGCGGCCAGGAAGGCCGCCACCAGTCCCGCACCCAGGCCCTTGCTCCCACCCGTCACCAGCGCCACGCGCCGTCGTCCCTGTTGGTCGCTCATTCGGCCACTCTCCTCACGGTCTTGCCGCCCTGGGTCTCGATGGCCTCCACGAAGCGGAGGCTCCGAGGACGCCACGCGCGCGGCAGGTCGTCCACCGCGGAGCGGATCAGCTCACGCAGCTCGTCCTCGGCGAAGCCGGGCTCGGCGACCACCTCCGCGGCGACGATCGCCCCGGTCAGCGGATTGGGGCGGCCGAAGACCCGGACCGCGGCGATGCCGCGGACAGCACCGATCCGCTCCTCGACCGGCAGCGGTGACACCTTGACCCCGCCGACGTTGATGATCTCGGTCGTCCGGCCGCGGAACAGCACACGGTCTCCGACGACCTCCACGAGGTCGCCCGTGGGACGCCACTCGTCCTCGGCACGACGGCCCTCGACGTCGGCGTCGGCGTCGGCGTCGGCGTACTCGAGCATCGCGGCGGGAGCCCGGACCCACAGCTCGCCCTCGACCACCTTCAGGTGCGCCTCGGGCCGGGTCTCGCTGAGCAGGGCGGTCACCGAGAAGCCGGCTCGACCATCGGAGACCGAGACGACCGAGCCGACCTCGGTAGCGGCGTAGACGTGCGCGATGCGGGCGTCGGGGAAGGCGCGGCGCAGCTCGGCCAGCAGCGCGTCGGAGGCGGCCTCGCCGCCGAGCGTGATCTGGCGCAACGGCGGCAGCGCGACGTCGCGGCTCCGCGCCTCGGCGAGCAGGAAGCGCCAATAGGTCGGCGTCGCGCTCACTGCGGTGACGTGACGCTCGAGCAGCGCGGCGAGGCCGTCGCGCGGCTGGCGGGGGAACGGCGCGACCAGCGTCGCGCGAGCGGCCACGACGTGCTGCAGCACCTGGATGCCCGCGAACTGGTGGGGACCGTAGGCGAGCAGCCACGCGGCCTCGGGGTCGGCAGCGACACGAGCCACCGTCCTCTCCAGGATCGCCCAGTCGTGCCGAGCCGCCTTGGGTGCACCGGTCGTCCCGGTCGTGCGGATAAGGAGGGTCGGCCGCTCCGCCCGCTGGGGGTCGGCGCCCTCGGTGTCGCGGAGGTCGTCGGGGTCGACGACCTCGATGCCCGGGCCGAGATCGCCCCGCCGGCTCACCACCACGCGGTGGCCGAGCGCCGAGGCCTGGGCACGGAACTCCTCCGCGCCGAGGTCGGGCTGGTACTGGCACGGCTCGGCACCGACCCAGGCGGCGGCGGACAGGAGCGCCAGCACCCGTGCCGCGTCGCTCTCGAGCACGGCGAAGGTCCCGATGCCACGGGTGGCGAGGCCGCGTGCGGTGCGCCGGGCCTCGTCGAGCAGCTCGGCATAGGTCAGACGGCGCTCCGAGGTCTCGACCGCCGTGCACGGGCCCGACGCGGCGGCAGCCGCCTCGAGGAGCCGGATCATGCGTGCGCGGAGGCCTCGTAGTAGGAGAGCACGTCCCCGACGGTCTCCGGCAGGTCACCGGAGGAGAACGGGTCGGTCCCGAACTCGTCCTCGAGCATCGCGGAGAGCTCCGCGGCCTCGAGCGAGTCCAATCCCAGCCCGTCACCCCAGAGCCCGGTCTCGGACGTCAGTGCCTCAGTGGGCTTGTCCGATCGCTCGAGGAAGCGGACGATGACGGCACGTACGGTGGCCGCGTCGGCACTCATGCTGGGTCCTTTCGACATGCGTGAGGGGCTCGCCGGCGAACCTCACGCGGGCATCGCCGCGGCGAGTATCCCGTACCCGAGCGTCGCGTCGCTCCAGAAAGCCTCGAGAATCTCGGTCGCGCGCACGAAGTCGGCAAGAGCCTGCGCCCCGATGAGCTCGGTGATCCGATCCGCTCCCGCTTCGGCGTTGGCGCGCCAGGCGGCGAGGGTGGGGTAGGTCTGGTCGCTGATGTCGGTCCGGTCGACGACCCGCAGACCCAGATCGCGGAGCGTCGCGGCGTACTCCTCGAGGGGATCCATCCGCGCCTCGCCGAAGGCCGCCCTCAGCACCGCGAGGTCCGCGCGTCGTTCGCGCACCTCGAGGAACGGGATCTCGCGTCGACGGACGATGTCACACAGCACCAGGCGTCCGCCGGGCCGGAGCACGCGGGCCGACTCACGCAGCAGGGCGGCGCGGTCGCGCATCAGGTGGGACGACTCCAGTGCCCACACGACGTCGAAGGAGGCGTCGGGGAGCCGGTTGTCTGTGCCGTCGCGCTGCTCGAACCGCGCTCCACCCAGACCGCGCTCCGCTGCGAGTGCCGTGGCCGCCGCAACGCCCTCCGCGCTCGTGGTGATCCCCAGGACGCGTGCCCCGAGGTCGTGAGCGAGGTCGCAGGACTGCTGGCCGGTCCCGCAGCCGATGTCGAGGACGTCCTCACCGGCGGCGATGCCGACCCGCTGTCGCATCTGGGAGGTCAGACGCGCGGTCGCGCCCTCCAGGGTGTCCTCGGCGTCGGTGAAGTAGCCGTAGTGGAACTCGGCACCCATGATGATCCGCCACGCCTGGTGGACCCGGTCGTAGTGCCGAGCCGGCTCGTGACTCACCGGCATCGAGGTATCCACACCCGCCATCCTTCCGGCCGCCCATCCTTGCTTCCGCACAGCGACTGCGCGGGGGAACGGTAGCGGATCCGCCGTCGTGCTCGCCGTGCCCGCGTCGGGACGCCCTACACTCCTCCGCGACGGCGGCCGGAGGAGACATGGGCATGGACATCGTGACCGCGCTGCTGCTCTGGGTCCTGCCGCAGCGCCTCAAGCACCTCCTCGCTCGTCACGTGCTGCACTGGGACGTGCACCCGACCGCCTACATCGGGCGGAGCATCGTGCGGGTGGGCCACCTCTCCATGGGCCCCGGCTCCTCGATCGGACCGCACAACGTCGTGCGCGGACTCGACGAGCTCCGCCTGGGCGAGGGGGCCAGCATCGCGCGGGACAACACGATCTCGGCGTTCCCGTCGGGCTCCGAGGTGTTCCCCCACTCGCCGAACAGGCAGCCGGTCCTGGTGCTCGGTCCCTGGGCGATGATCACGCACGGCCATGAGCTGGACTGCTCGGACCGGGTGGAGCTCGGCCCCTACGCGCGGCTCGCGGGGTTCCGCTCGCAGATCCTCACCCACAGTCTCGACCTCGTCCGCGACCGCTTCGTGACCACGCCGGTGCACCTCGGTGAGCGCTGCGCGGTCATGTCGGGCTGCATCCTGCTCAACGGGACGCGCGTGCCGCCGCGCTCGATCGTCTCCGCGGGGTCGGTGGTGGCGACCCGGCTGACCAAGGAGCTCACCTTCTACCGGGGCAACCCCGCCGAGCCGGTGCGTGAGCTGCCCGCATCGCTGGCCTACTTCCACCACGAGGGGCCCCCGACGGAGTCGGCCTGGGATCGGGTCCGCGCCGCTGCGGACCCGGACCGGGCGGGCGCCACGGCCTCACCATCCGGATAAAACCGACATTTCGCTCAGGTTGCCTGCTCGCCCGCCGACGTACCCCCTGACGAGGGTCTCGCGGGAGGAGCGGCATGGCGGTGCGCAGGATCTGGGCAGCGATCGCGTGCTGCGTGGTGGTCGTCGCCGCCGCACCGGCCCACGCGTCCACGGAGGTCGTCGGCGGCCACCGTGCCCTCGACCACCGATCGGCGCTGCACGAGCGCGGCAGCGCGCATGTGGTCGCCTCCGCGGAGCCGGTCGGTCGCCGGACGGTCCGGATCACCGGCCGCACCCTGAGCCGTCACGGTCACGTGGCGATCCAGCGTCGCACCCACACCGGGTGGCGCACCGCGGGGCACGCCCGCATCCGCAAGCACCGCTTCACCCGCGAGCTCCGCCAGCGGGCCCGCGGCGCCACCTATCGGGTCATCGCCGCCCACGGACGCAGCCGCGCCCTGTCGGTCCGGCTCCCGGCGACCCGCACGGCGCCCACCAGGACGACCGCCACCTCCGACGCCTGCGGACGACGCCCCACCAAGCCGGACGGCTCGCTGTGGTCGTGCACGTTCGACGACGAGTTCGCCGGAACCAGCCTCGACCGCACGAAGTGGCTCCCGCAGACCCAGTTCACCACCGGCACGCCGGACGCCTTCGCGTGCTACCGCGACGACCCGAGCAACATCGCGGTCTCCGGCGGCAGCCTCGCGCTGACGGTGCGTCGGGAGTCGGCGCCCCAGCCGTGCGCGGCCCTGCCCGGGCAGAGCTCGCTCTACACGGCCGGGATGGTGTCGACCTACCACCTCTTCAGCCAGCAGTACGGCCGGTTCGAGGCACGGATGAAGTCCCCGACCTACACCGGGAGCGGTCTGCAGGACGACTTCTGGCTCTGGCCCGACGACCGTGTCGCGAGCACGGCCGTGTGGCCCGCAGCCGGGGAGATCGACGTGATGGAGCACTACTCCCAGTACGCCGGGCTGGACGTCCCGTTCCTGCACTACGGCACCGACATGGGCAGCCAGCCCGGGGTGAACACCGCCTATACCTGCTCGATCGTGCCGGGCGCCTTCAACACCTACACGTTGACGTGGTCGCCCACGCGCCTGGAGATCGACGTGAACGGCCGGCCCTGCCTGGTCAACACCAGCGGAGACGTCGCCTTCCAGAAGCCGTACATCCTGGCGCTGACCCAGGCGCTCGGCACCGGCACCAACGCGCTCACCGCCGCCACGCCCCTGCCGGCGACGGTGCAGATCGACTACGTGCGCGTCTGGTCCTGACGATCAGGACGCCGGCAGCGCCGCGATGACCTGCGCCTTGGTCGGCGCGCCCGCGGCACGGACGAGCTCGCGGCCCGAGCCGTCGAGGACGAGGGTCGTCGGGGTGCGCAGGACACCGAGGCGGCGGACCAGGTCGAGGTGCTGCTCGGCGTCGACCTCCACGTGCGCGACACCGCCCTGCTCGCGGGCGACCGCCTCGAGCACCCGCCGGGTGGCCCGGCAGGGCGCACAGAAGGCGGAGGAGAACTGCAGCAGCGTCGCGCGCTCCCCCAGGGCATCCGACCACGGCGTGCCGGCCAGCACCGAGGCAGCCACCGGCTCGGCACCGGCTCCGGCCGCAGCCGCGTCCTCAGCCCCGTCCCCTGAGGCGGCTCGCACGCGACGGGTGCCGGCGAAGCGACCGTCCGTGGCGGCACGGAACGACCCGAAGGCCACCGCCACCACGACGGCCACGACGAGGACCCAGGCTCCGGTGCTCACAGGAGTCTCAACGCTGCGCTCGCGCGGACATTCCACATCTCCGCCACGCTCGACCGACCGCTCGACCGACCGCTCGACCGCTCGACCGACCGCTACGTCAGCCGAGCAGGCGGCGCAGGGTGGCGGCGAGCTCAACGTTGTGGGAGACCGCGGTGCGGCCGACGCCCACCATGTTGATGAAGCCGTGGATCATGTCGGGGAAGCGCCGGGCCTCCACGGTGACACCGTGCTCGGCGAGCAGCGTCGCGTACGCCTCGCCCTCGTCGCGCAGCGGGTCGAAGCCGGCGGTGGCGACGTAGGCAGGCGCGAGACCCTCGGGGAACGACGTACGGCGCAGCACCGAGCCGAGCGGGTGCGTCTTGCTCTCCTCGTCCGGGAAGAACGCGGCGGTCGCCTGGTCCATGAACCGCTGGGTCAGGAAGAACCCCTCACTGAACGCCCGTCGCGACACGGACGCCTCGACGAAGTCCGTGCACGGATACAGCAGGAACTGCAGTGCGCACGGCCGTCCCTCCTCGGCCGCGGTGATCGCCGTGGTCGCGGAGAGGTAGCCACCTGCTGAGTCACCGCCGACCGCCAGCCGCTCGGGGTCGGCATCGAGCCGGGCGACGTTGTCGACGAGCCAGCGGTACGCCGCCGCGCAGTCCTCGACCGCCGCCGGGAAGGGGTGCTCGGGCGCCAGCCGGTAGTCGAGGCTGAGCAGCTGCACACCCGAGCGCTCGGCGAGGAAGCGCGCCGCCTGGTCGTGGGTGCCGTGCTGGCCGCCGTAGACCATCCCGCCGCCGTGGATGAAGAGCATCGTGGGTGCGGCGCTGTCGCTGAGCCGGCTGGTCGGGGTGTAGAGCCGGGCCGGGAGCGGGCCGTGCTCGGCGGGGATCGTGAGGTCGCGGACCGAGCCGATGGGCTGCCGTCCCCCGACGAGGCGGCTCTGGCGCGCGAGCGCCTCCCGGGCCGGCGTCCAGTCGAGCTCCTCGGCGGGGGTCATCCGGGCGACCTTCTGGAGCCGCAGCATCAGCTGGATCTCGGTGGCCAGCGTCTGCCCCTCGCGTACGACGGGCCTGCCGGCGAGCGCCCGCTGCGCCCGCTCCGGCAGCGCCATCGCCCCGCGGAGCAGGGCGGACTCGAAGGTCTCCTGGAGGTCGGCCATGGGGGTGAACCTAGTTCAACGCGGCGGCTCCCGGGCAGTGCTCTGCGTCACGCCGCGGCGCGCCGGAGTCTCAGGCGTCCCCCTCCTCCCCCGGGCCGTCCGCGAGCAGCAGGAACAGCGCCCGACGGGCATCGGCGAGGATCGTCGCCGCGGCGGCGCGCTGGGCGTCGGTGCCGGTGCGCCCGACGAGCCGGGTCGCCTCGTGCAGGTCGTGGACCAGGCGGCGCAGGTCGGGCCCCCGGCGAGCGTCCTCGTGCCCGGCGAACGGGTCGCCCCAGGCCTCGCCGTGCTCCTCGAGCTGAGCACGGCCGTCCTCGGTCAACGTGACGAGCTTGCGCCCGGAGTCGGCGGTGATGCTGACCAGGCCCTCGTCCTCGAGCTGGCTGATGGTGGGGTAGACCGCGCCGGGGCTGGGGCGCCACGCCCCGCCGGTGCGCTCGGCGATGGCGTGCATCAGCTGGTAGCCGTGCATCGGCTGCTCGGTGAGCAGCAGCAGCACGGCGGTGCGGACGTCGCCGCGCGCCGCGCGACCGCGTCCCGGACCGCGGCGTGGCCCGCCGCGGCGGTGCGGCGGCGTGCGGTCCGCGGGGTGCTCCCCCGGCCGTCCGCCGTGGTGCGGGCCCTCATCCGGCCCGCCCGGGCCGCCGGGGTGGTGGTGCCGCCGATGCGGCCGGATCTCGTCATCCATGGTCCTCATGGGTGACTCCTTTCGACGTGGGGTCCGATCGCCGTGTCGGATGCAGTAACGATATATCGTTAGTGTTTGTCCTGCAACCTTCTCCGGAGTGCCACACTCGTCGCATGGAGGCACCGCACCCGTCCGGCTCCTCGAGCCGGTCGGCCACCGACGAGCCGCGCTCCGACGTGGGCGAGGGACGTCCTGTGCTGCGCGCGCTGCAGGAGGCGCCGGGCGAGACAGCCGCCCACGAGACCTTCGACGTGGAGCCGCCGTACGAGACCGGCGGCCGGCGGACCCGGCTGGCCGAGGAGTTCCCCGACCGGTTCCTCGACCGGGAGCTGTCGTGGATCTCCTTCAACCAACGGGTGCTCGAGCTGGCCGAGGACGCCACACTGCCCCTGCTCGAGCGGGTGCGGTTCCTCGCGATCGTCGCGAGCAACCTCGACGAGTTCTTCATGGTGCGGGTGGCGGGCCTCAAGCGCCGCATCGCCGCCGGCGTCGCGGTCCGGGCCGCGTCCGGACTGATGCCCCGCGAGGAGCTCGAGCAGATCTGGGCGGCGACCCAGGACCTCCAGCAACGGCACGCCGCAGCGTTCCGCGACGAGGTCGTGCCGGCCCTCGCCGAGGAGGGGATCGTGCTGGTGCGGTGGGACGACCTCGACCGCGACGAGCAGAAGACCTGCAAGAGGCTGTTCAAGGAGCGGGTCTTCCCGGTGCTCACGCCGCTGGCGGTCGACCCCGCGCACCCCTTCCCCTACATCTCCGGGCTCTCGCTCAACCTCGCCGTGCTGGTGCGGCACCCCGAGACCGGCAAGGAGCACTTCGCCCGGGTCAAGGTCCCGCAGAGCTTCAAGCGGTTCGTCCCGCTGGGCAACCAGCGGTTCGTGCCGCTCGAGGACGTCATCGGCGCGCACCTCAAGCGGCTCTTCCCCGGCATGGAGGTGCTCGGCTCGCACACCTTCCGGGTCACCCGCAACGAGGACCTCGAGGTGGAGGAGGACGACGCCGAGAACCTCCTCAAGGCGCTCGAGCGGGAGCTCTCCCGCCGCCGCTTCGGACCGCCGGTGCGCCTGGAGGTCGAGGAGTCCATCGACGCCCACGTGCTCGCGCTGCTCGTCTCCGAGCTCGGCATCGGCACCGAGGAGGTGGTGCGGCTGCCCGGACCACTGGACCTCAGCGGCCTCCACGGCATCGCCGACCTCGACCGCGAGGACCTCAAGTACGACGCCTTCCTGCCGGCCACCCACCCCTCCCTGGCGCCGGTCGAGTCCGCCTCGCCGGTCGACGTCTTCAAGGCGCTGGGTCGCGGCGACGTGCTGCTGCACCACCCCTACGACTCCTTCAGCACCTCCGTGCAGCGCTTCCTCGAGCAGGCGGCCGCAGACCCGCACGTGCTCGCGATCAAGCAGACGCTCTACCGCACCTCCGGCGACTCCCCCGTCGTCGAGGCGCTGGTCGACGCCGCCGAGGCCGGCAAGCAGGTGCTGGTGATCGTGGAGATCAAGGCGCGCTTCGACGAGCGCGCGAACATCGCCTGGGCCCGCACGCTCGAGCAGGCCGGCTGCCACGTCGTGTACGGCCAGGTCGGCCTCAAGACGCACGCGAAGCTGTCACTGGTGGTGCGCGAGGAGCCCGAGTCCGCCGGCGCTATCCGCCGCTACACCCACATCGGCACCGGCAACTACAACCCCAAGACCGCCCGCGCCTACGAGGACTTCGGCCTGCTCACCACCGACGAGACGATCGGCGAGGACGTCGCCCACCTGTTCAACAACCTCTCCGGCTGGTCACGCAACCCCTCCTACGACGAGCTGCTGGTCGCCCCGGACTCGGTGCGCAGCGGCCTGGTGGAGCTGATCCGCACCGAGGTCGAGCACCACCGCGCCGGACGCCAGGCGCGCATCCGGATCAAGGCCAACTCCGTGGTGGACGAGGCGGTGATCGACGAGCTCTACCTCGCCTCCGGGGCCGGGGTGCCCGTGCAGCTGCTGGTGCGCGGCATCTGCGCGCTGCGGCCCGGCGTACCAGGGCTCTCCGACCAGGTCGCCGTCCGCTCGGTGCTCGGCCGCTACCTCGAGCACAGCCGGCTGTTCTGCTTCGACAACGGCGGCGAGCCAGAGGCGTGGATCGGCTCGGCCGACCTCATGCACCGCAACCTCGACCGGCGGGTCGAGGTGCTGGTGAGGCTACCGACCGAGGAGACCGTCGCACAGGTGGGCCGGCTGCTCGACCTGGCCTTCGACCCCGGCACGGCCGCCTGGGAGCTCGGTCCCGACGGCACCTGGACGCGCGCGCCGGGTCGCGACCTGCAGGAGACCCTCATCGCCCTGCACCGCCGCCGCCGCTGAGCGCCGCGCGAGGCGGGGGCGAGGCGGGGGCGAGGCGGGGAGCGAAGAACGTCGGGGGGTGATCTCAGGGTGTTTCGGGGTCGCCGCGGCGTTGTTCCCAGAGGAGCGACGCGGGGGAGGGAAGAACGTCGTCGGGTGGTATCTCAGCAGGTGGCGAAGACGACCGGACCGTCGTAGAGCGAGGACAGCGGGTACACGCCGCTGCTGCGGGGCCGCATCGTGAGCAGCACCGTTGCCCCGGAGGTGCGCGCGCCGGTGAGCCGCAGGTCGTCGGCGAAGGTCGCCTCGCCGCGCCCCACGGCTTGGCCGACCGCCAGGGTGGCTCGGGCCCGCAGGTTCGCCCGCGCCTGGTCGCCGGACTCGAACTGCTCGGCCACCCGGAGCGTGCGGTCGGGGGCCAGGGCCATCACCAGGCCCGACAGCGGGCTCACCTTGCCCGCCTGGCCGATCAGCTGTTGGGCCAGGCTCTGGTCGTCGGCGCCGGCCTGGGACATCGCGAGATCGGTGCAGGCGAAGTCGCCGGCCCACAGGATCGCCGCGGCCGGCTCCGGGACGCTGGCGGCGACGGCCCGGTCGTCGGTGTGCTCGGAGAGGGCGGCGCCGTGGCCGGCCGCCACCCGCCCCGCCAGGGCGGCGTAGGCCGCGGTGTCGCTGCTCACCACCAGGTGCTGGTCCGCCAGCAGCACGACGTACTGCAGTTCGGGGGTGAGCGTGCCGTCGAGCGAGGCCACCAGGTCGACACCGCCGCGCCACACCCCGTCCGCGCGCGCGGGCGCGCGGTAGTTGATGCGCCGCAGGTTGTCGCGCAGGTCGGCGAAGTCCACGTCGTCGTCGAGCCGCAGCACCATCGTGGCTCCCTGGCGCGATTGCGCGTACGCCTCCCAGCGGGCGTTGCCGGGCGAGAACCCGTAGTACCGCTGCAGCGCCCGGGCCGACTCATCGATGCTGGAGGCCGCCGACAGGTCCTGGGAGTAGGCGCGGGTGAGCCACCGCCCCACGGAGGCGGGGCTGGGGGAAGCGTCGTCTCGCACGCCGAGCTTCGCCCGCACCGCCGCCCAGTCGGTGAAGGCCAGGCGGCGGGTGGCAGCCGGGACGCGCTCCAGCGATCGGGCGAACGTGGTCCGGTGCGAGCGTTCCCAGACGGCCCGGCCCACCAGCGCGAGCACCACGACGAGCACCAGCACCAGCACCACCGCGAGGGCACGCGCCCACCGGGACTCCGGCAGCGACACCTGCACGCCGCCTCCTCGGGTCGCGGGTCGGGTGTGAGACTACTGGCATGCCCCCAGGCGCCCCGGACACCGTCGTCGCCGCGGGCGCGGTGGTGCTGCGCCGGGGCGGACGACAGGTGCTCCTCGTGCACCGGCCCCACCACGACGACTGGTCCTTCCCCAAGGGCAAGCAGGAGCCGGGCGAGCACGTCACGGTCACGGCGGTGCGCGAGGTCGGCGAGGAGACCGGGCTCCGGGTGCGGCTGGGCCGGCCCCTCCCGCCGCAGCTCTACGCCCTCCCCGACGGGCGGGCGAAGTCGGTGTCGTTCTGGGCGGGCCGGACCCGAGGGAGCGACGACGTCAGCGGCTTCGTCCCCGACGACGAGATCGACGACGTGCGGTGGGTGGACCTCGAGGAGGCTCAGGGACTGCTCACCTACCAGGCCGACCGCGACCTGCTGGCCACCGCGGCGCGGCGCCGCCGCCGGACCGCCGCCCTCGTGGTGGTGCGCCACGCGAAGGCCCGCGACCGTGCCGGGTGGAACGGCCCGGATCCCCGCCGCCCGCTCGCCGACGTCGGCCAGGCGCAGGCCGTCGCGATCGCCGGCGTGCTCGAGGCGTACGGCGTCAAGCGCCTGGTCAGCTCCCCCAGCCGGCGGTGCCTGCAGACCCTGGCGCCGGCGGGGCGCGTCGTGGAGGAGTGCCCGGCCCTCAGCGAGGAGGGGCACGACCCGGCCCGGATCGCCGACGTGCTCGAGGACCTGCTCGCGGGGCGCCGCTCGGCGGCCCTGTGCACGCACCGGCCCGTGCTGCCGACGGTGCTCGCCGCGCTCGGCGTCGCCGAGGAGCCGCTGGCGCCGGGCGAGCTGGTCGTGGTCCACCACCGTCGCGGCCGGGTCGTGGCGACCGAGCGGCACCTGCCGGAGGGACGTCGATGAGCGGCGGCGGGGGCGCCCCGGCGATCGAGGTGCGCGACCTCAGTGCGTGGTACGGCGACGACCTCGCCGTGGATGCCGTCAGCATGCGGATCGCCCCGCACGCCGTCACCGCGGTCATCGGGCCGTCCGGCTGCGGCAAGTCGACGTTCCTGCGCTGTCTCAACCGGATGCACGAGGTCACCGCCGGAGCACGGGTGAGCGGCAGCGTGGTCGTGGGCGAGCAGTCGGTCTACGAGTCCGGCACGGACCCGGTCACCGTGCGTCGCCGGCTCGGGATGGTGTTCCAGCGGCCCAACCCCTTCCCACACCTGTCGGTCGCCGAGAACGTCCTCGCCGGGCTGCGCCTGGAGGGCACCGTCGACGACGCCGACGGACTCGTCGAGCGGTGCCTGCGCCGAACGAACCTGTGGGAGGAGACCCGCGACCGGCTGGACCGTCCCGCGGGAGGGCTGTCCGGCGGACAGCAACAGCGGCTCTGCATCGCCCGCGCGGTCGCGCTGGAGTCCGACGTCCTGCTGATGGACGAGCCGACCTCGGCGCTCGACCCCGACTCCACGGCAGCCGTGGAGGAGCTCATCGGCGAGCTGCGCGCGAGCTACACGATCGTCCTGGTCACCCACGACCTCGCCCAGGCGGCGCGGGTCTCCGACGAGACGGCCTTCCTCAGTGCCCGCCCGGCGCCCGGCGACGGCGCCTCGGCAGCGGGCCGACTGGTGGAGATGGGCGCGACGGCGAAGATCTTCCACGATCCCGACCAGCGCGCCACCGCGGCGTACGTCGCCGACCGGTCCGCGCGCTGACCCGGTGCTTGCCCGGGCCTGGGATGCTCGGCGCATGACGGTGCGGAAGAGGGTACGGCGCGTCGCGCTCGAGACCGCCGGCTGGCTGCTGGTGCTCGCCGGCATCGCTGCCCTGGTGCTGCCCGGTCCGGGCCTGGTCCTGCTGGCCGCCGGGCTCGTGCTGCTCGCCGAGCAGTACCCCTGGGCCGAGCGCCGCCTGGAGCCGGTCCGCGCCACCGCCCTGCGCGCCGCCCGGGAGAGCGTGGCCAGCTGGTACCGGGTCGCCGTCTCGGTGGCCGGCGCCCTCGTCCTGGTCGGGCTCGGCGTGCTGTGGGCCGTCTCGCCCCCTGCGCCGGACTGGTGGCCTGTGCACGAGCGCTACTGGCTCCTCGGCGGCTGGGGCACCGGCGCCACCCTGGTCCTCTCCGGTCTCGCCGCCGCTGCCCTGGTCGCCTGGAGCTGGCGCCGCTTCCGCACCTGACGCCCCCGCCGGTCGGTCTTCACGGGCGGTTCTCGCGGTCGGTTTTCACGGGTTCACCCGCGAAAACCACTCTTCCTGCACCAGGCAGGGGGAGGGAGGTGCAGGTTTCGCGGGTGAACCCGCGAAACCTCAGGGAAGCCGCAGGACGAAGCGCAGGATGGCGTAGACGAAGGCGGCGGCCAGGGCGGCGAGGGGGAGGGTGAAGACCCAGGCGGCCAGGATCGAGCGGGCCACCCCCCAGCGCACCGCGGAGAAGCGCTTGGTGGCGCCCGAGCCCATGATCGCGGAGGTGATCAGGTGGGTGGTGGAGATCGGGGCGTGGAAGGCGAAGGCGGTGGTGTAGAGCACACCGGCGCCCACCGCCTCGGCGGAGAAGCCGCGCGCGGGGTCGAGGTGGATGATCCGCCGACCCAGCGTCCGCATGATCCGCCAGCCGCCCGAGTAGGTGCCCGCCGAGATCGCGCTGGCGGCGAGGATCACGACCCACAACGGCAGCCGGTCGCCGTCCTGGGCGTGACCGCTGGTCACCAGCGCCAGGAAGATCACGCCCATCGTCTTCTGGGCGTCCTGCAGGCCGTGACCGAGCGCGAGCGCGGAGGCCGAGACCGTCTGGGCGAGCCGGAAGCCACGGAAGACCCGGTGCGGGTTGCGCCGGCGCAGGATCCACATGAAGGCCAGCATCAGCGCGAACGCCCCGATGAAGCCGACCGCCGGCGACACGACCATCGGGATGATCACCTTGTCGACGATCGTCTTCCAGTGCACCACCCCGCCGGCGGCGATCGCCGCACCGACCAGCCCGCCGATGAGCGCGTGCGAGGACGACGACGGCAGGCCGAAGTACCAGGTGATGAGGTTCCACGCGATGGCGCCGAGGAGGCCGGCGAGCACGATGGTCAGGCCGTGGTTGACCGAGAGCCCGGTCGTGGAGATCGTGTCGCTGACGGTGTGCGCGACCTCCTGGCCCAGCAGCGCGCCGACGAAGTTCATCACCGCAGCGACGGTCAGCGCGATCCGCGGGGTGAGCGCCCGGGTCGAGACCGAGGTCGCGATCGCGTTGGCGGCGTCGTGGAAGCCGTTGGTGAAGTCGACCGCGAGCGCGACCACCACCACCGTGATGACGATGGCGAGCTCCACCGTTCAGGACTCCTTGACGTGGATCTGCTCCACGATGTTCGCGACCCGCTCGAAGGCGTCGATGGCGGCCTCGAGGGAGTCGGCGATGTCCTTGAGCTTGAGCACCTCGAGCGCCTCGTACTGGCCGCTGAACAGCTTCGCGACGGTACGGCGGTAGTACTTGTCGCCGGCGTTCTCCAGGCGGTTGACCTCGATCCAGTACTCCTCGAGGTCCTTCATGAGCTTGAGCTTGGGCATCGACTCCGCCGTCAGCTCGGCGCACCGCTGGATGACCTCGACGAGCTCGGAGAACTCCGAGGGCAGGTGCTCGACGCCGTAGAGGAGCGTCAGGTCGACGGCCTCCTCCATGAAGTCCATGCAGTCGTCGAGCTGGGAGGCCAGCGCATAGATGTCCTCGCGGTCGAACGGCGTGACGAACGTGCTGTTCACCCGCCGGACGATCTCGTGAGTGGTCTCGTCGGAGGCGTGCTCGGCGTCGCGCATGCGACGGGCGACGTCCTCACGGTCCGCGCTCTCGCCGAGCATCTCGGCGAGCAGGTCGCCGCCGATGATCAGGCGCTTCGCGGAGTCGGTGAGGAGGTCGTAGAACGCAGAATCGACGGGCTTGAAGCGCAACGCCACGGTGGCTCTCCTGGGTGCAGGATCACGAACGGTCCTCATGCTAGGTGCAGGCCCGCTCCCCGGCGCAATCGGCACCCCTTGAGTGGTACCCCCTAGGGGTATATGGTGGCGTCGTGGAACCGGGATATCACGACACCAAGGACGCCTACCTCAAGCGGCTGCGCCGCATCGAGGGGCAGGTGCGCGGCCTCCAGCGCATGGTCGAGGACGACGTCTACTGCATCGACATCCTCACCCAGGTCTCGGCCGCCCGCAGCGCGCTGCAGGCGGTGGCGACCGGCCTGGTCCAGGACCACCTGGACCACTGCGTCCGGCACGCCGTCGAGGGCGCTGCCGACGGCACCCAGGACGGCCAGGCGCGTGCGGCCGAGAAGGTCGCCGAGGCCGGCGCCGCCATCACCCGCCTGCTGAAGAGCTGACGAAGGAGACACCCATGAGCACCTACACCGTCACCGGGATGACCTGCGAGCACTGCGTCCGCGCGGTCACCGAGGAGGTCGGCGCGATCGCCGGCGTCACCGGCGTCGAGGTCGACCTGGCCAGTGGCCGCCTCACCGTCGAGGGCCGGGCGAGCGACGCCGAGGTCGCGGCCGCGGTCGACGAGGCCGGCTACCAGCTCACCACCACCGCACCGTGAGCGCCGGCAGCACGACCGTGCCGACCCTCGAGCGCACCGAGCTCGACCTGCTCGTCGGCGGGATGACCTGCGCGTCCTGCGTGGCGCGGGTGGAGAAGAAGCTCAACCGTCTCGACGGCGTCGAGGCCACCGTCAACCTGGCCACCGCCTCGGCCCACGTCGCCTACCCGGCCGGTACGCCGGTCGACGCGCTGGTCGCAGCCGTGGAGTCGGCCGGCTACACCGCCTCGCCCGCCGTGCCCGGTGAGGAGCGGACCGACGAGGACCGCGCCCACGCCGCGGCGCTGCTGCGCCGGCTGGTGCTCGCCGCGCCGCTGACGGTCGCCGTGCTGGTGCTGGCGATGGCTCCCGGTGTGCCGCGCCTGCCGTGGGTGCAGCTGGTGCTGGCGCTGCCGGTGGTCCTGGTGGCCGGCTGGCCCTTCCACCGGGCGGCTGCCGTCAACGCCCGGCACGGCGCCTCCACGATGGACACCCTGGTCTCGCTCGGCACCCTGGCAGCCACCGGGTGGTCGATCGTGCAGCTGGTCCGCGGAGGCGAGCACCTCTACTTCGAGGTCGCCGCCACCGTGACGACGTTCCTGCTGCTGGGCCGCTGGAGCGAGGCGCGGGCGAAGTCCCGGGCCGGCTCGGCGCTGCGGGCACTGCTCGAGCTCGGGGCGCACACCGCGGTGGTGCTCGACGACGGCGCGGAGCACGAGGTCGACGTCGCTACGCTGCGCCCCGGCATGCGGGTCCTGATCCGTCCCGGCGCCCAGGTGCCGACCGACGCGGTCGTGGTGGAGGGCCGCTCGTCGGTGGACGAGTCGATGGTGACCGGCGAGAGCCTGCCCGTCGTACGCGACGTCGGCGACGAGCTCGTCGGGGGCACGCTCAACCTCGACGGCCGGGTGGTCGCGGAGGTACGTCGCGTCGGCGGCGACACCGTGCTGGCGCGGCTGACCGCGATGGTGGCCCGTGCGCAGTCCGGCAAGGCACCCGTGCAGCGGCTCGCCGATCAGATCTCCGCGGTGTTCGTGCCCGTCGTCCTCGGCATCGCGGCGCTGACCCTGCTCGGCTGGCTCGTGTCGGGCCGGCCGGCGTACGCGGCGGTGGAGGCGGCAGTGGCCGTGCTCGTCATCGCGTGCCCGTGCGCGCTCGGCCTGGCGACACCCACGGCCCTGCTGGTCGGCACCGGCCGCGCCGCCCAGCTCGGCGTGGTCATCCGCGACCCCGAGGTGCTCGAGGCGACCCGCCGCATCGACACGGTGGTGCTGGACAAGACCGGCACGCTGACGACCGGGATGATGACCGTGCACGCGGCCGAGGGCCCGGCGGAGGTGCTGGGTCTGGCGGCGGCGCTCGAGGCAGCGAGCGAGCATCCGGTCGGGCGGGCGGTCGCGGCCCACGCCGAGCCGGTCGGCACCGTGACCGACTTCCGCAACCTGCCCGGCACCGGGGTCGAGGGCACCGTCGCCGGCCGGTCGGTGCGGGTGGTCCGCATCCCCGGTGACGGCGGGCCTGACGGCGGGCCCGTCGCCGGCCCCTTCGCCGACCTCGTCGCCGCGAGTCGGGACCGGGGCTGGACGACGGTCCAGATCGGAAGAGCACACGTCTGGAACTCCAGTCACATACCAC
>JBQCHZ010000073.1:0-126746 GCA_051954195.1 Marmoricola sp. | reverse complement strand
CGGCCCCCCACCCCCCCCCACCCCCCCTCCTCCCCCCCTGGGGCCCCCCCGGCCGCCCACGGGGGCATCGTCGTCCCCGGTGGGCCCGTTGCGCGGGTCACCATGGACGGCGGCGGGCCGTCAGGGTCCGGCGACGCCCGTCGCGCTGCCACCAGCGGTCCGTGGCGTCGACGAGGGACCAGGCGAGCCCGGTCGTGACGGTCAGGGCGAGGAGAAGGATGACGATGTCCATGGCAGAGATCATGCTGTGCTCGTCTTCCTGCCACGAGTGGCATGCTTGCCCGCTTGCGTCGAAATCCTGCCAACGCCACACTGGCCCGCATGCTCACCGATGTCGCCGTCCTCGTCCACGACGGCGTCGCCCCTTTCGAGCTCGGTGTGCTGTGCGAGGCGTTCGGCATCGACCGCAGCGACGACGGCGTCCCGGAGGTCGGCTTCGCGGTGTGCGCGGCCCGCCCCGGTCCGGTCCGCACCTCCGCCGGCTTCAGCCTGCAGGTGGAGGACGGCCTCGACCGGGTCGCTCGGGCGGACGTGGTCGCGGTGCCCGCGGTCGCGGGTGCGCTCGAGCCCGGATCGGTCCCGGACGAGGTGCTCGCGGCACTCCGTGCGGCCCACGACCGCGGTGCGCGGCTGCTGTCGGTGTGCAGCGGCGCGTTCACCCTGGGCGAGGCCGGCCTTCTCGACGGTCGCGCGTGCACGACGCACTGGAAGTACACCGAGGCGCTGGCACAGCGGTTCCCGGCGGCGCTGGTACGCCCGGAGGTCCTCTACGTCGACAGCGGGCAGGTCGTCACCAGCGCCGGCTCCGCGGCCGGCCTGGACGCGGCGCTGCACCTGTGGCGCCAGGAGTACGGCGCCGCCGTGGCGGGTGCCGTCGCCCGGCGGATGGTGGTGCCTCCCCACCGCGACGGCGGTCAGGCGCAGTACATCGCCCGCGCTGTCCCCGACTGCAGCGCCGAGACCCTCGAGCCGCTGCTGCTGTGGATCGTGGAGCACCTCGCCGAGGACCTCGGTGTGGAGGCCCTGGCCCGGCGCGCTCACATGTCGCCGCGCACCTTCGCCCGGCGCTTCCGCGACGAGACCGGCGCGACGCCCCATGCGTGGGTCACCCGGCAACGGGTCGCCGCGGCCGAGGAGCTGCTGGAGCGCACCGACCTCCCGGTGGACCACATCGCGGGGCGTGTCGGATTCGCGAACGCCGCGACGCTGCGCCAGCACTTCCTGCGCGCTCGCGGCGTGAGCCCGGGACGGTACCGCCGCACGTTCTGCGCACCGGGCCAGGCGTCAGCCGCGGGCTAGCCTGCACTGCCCTCCGCGCAGGGCCCGGCCGCGAGGTCCCGGCGCCGCACCTTCCCGGTCGGCGTGCGGGGGAGGGCGTCGAGGCGGTGGTACTCCTTGGGCCGCTTCGCCGGGGCCAGATGGGCACGGGCGTACGCGTCGAGGTCGGCCGGCGCCGCGGTGCCGACGTACGCCGCGCAGACCCGCTGCCCCCACCGCTCGTCGGGGACGCCGTAGACCGCGATCTCGACGACGCCGTCCACGGCGCCGAGCGCGTTCTCCACCTCCGCCGGATAGACGTTGACGCCTCCGGAGATGACCAGGTCCTCGCGGCGGGCGTCGAGGAACACGTGCCCGTCGGGGTCGATCCGCCCCAGGTCGCCGACGGTGAACGCCGGCCCGGACGGCGTCTCCCTCCAGGCCGCGGCGGTCTTGTCGGGCGCGTTGAGGTAGGAGAAGCGTGCGTAGGGCGGCACTCTGCACCAGAGCAGGCCGTCGGCGTCGGCGCTCATCACGCGTCCGGGGCGGGCCGTTCCGAGCGTGCCGGGCCGGGTCAGCCAGTCCTCGCTGCGGCAGGCGGTGAACTGGCCCTCGGTCGACCCGTAGAACTCCCACGTCGACGCGGGTGGGAACGCCTCGAGGAGCCGCCGCTTGAGGTGGTCCGGGCACGGCGCACCGGCGTGGGCGACCAGACGGAAGCTCGACAGGTCGGGCCAGCCGTGCTCGTCCCAGTGGCCGAAGAGCCGCTGCAGGTGCGCCGGCACGCAGAACATCGTCGTGGGGCGCTCCGTCTCGATCGCCGCGGTCACGACGGCCGGGTCGAGCGGGCCCTGCGCCCCACCGCCCGGGATGACCAGCCGACCGCCGGCGAGCACCGTCCCCAGGGCGAACCGCAGCGGTGCGGAGTGGTGCAGCGGCGAGAGGACCAGGTTGGCGTCGTCCGCGGAGAAGTTCCAGAGGTCGCGCTCCTCCTGCAGCAACGCGCGGGCGTCCTCCTCGGCGAGCAGCCCGGAGAACACCCCCTTCGGCCGGCCCGTCGTCCCGCTGGTGACGTGGATCGGGCGGCCCAAGGGCAGACCCCGTCGATGTGCCGGTGGGGTGGCCGCGACCATCTGCTCCAGGGTCGCCTGGTCCTCGACGATCAGTGCCGGGTCGAGGTCGGCCAGGATCCGGCCCCGCTCCGTCGGGGTGAGCTTGGGGTCCAGCGGGATCGGGAAGCGGCCGGCGGCGAGCAGGCCGATCACGACGTCGACGTACGCCGCGCTGCCCGGGACCAGCAACGCGACCCGGTCGCCGGGACGCAGGTCGCCCGGGGTGGGGGAGCGACGGGGTGCGGTGGTGCCCATGCCCCGATCCTGCCCGCTCATGCTGTCGGTCACCTCACCCGAGGGTGCCTTGCCCGGTCCGCGCGGACCCGACACCGTGGTCAGCGATGAGCCTGCTGCCCGCCCTGGCGTACCCACCGTCGACCGTCGCGCCGGTCCTCGGCTCCGTCGGCCATGCCCTGGCGCACGTCTCCCCGGCGCCGTACCTGGCCATCGTGCTCGTCGTCTCCGTGGTCGGGCAGTGGCTCGCGTGGCGGTCGAGGCTGCCCTCGATCCTGGTGCTGCTCGTCGTCGGGTTCGGCGTCGGCCGCGTCGTCGACCCCGAGCAGGTGCTCGGCCGCGACGTGCTCTTCGGCGGCGTCACGCTGGCCGTGGGCATCATCCTCTTCGAGGGCAGCATGTCGCTGCGGCTCGCGCACGTGCGGGACCTGGGCCGGCCGGTCGTGCGGCTGTGCACCATCACCGTGGCGATCGCGTGGGTGCTGATCACCCTGTGCGCCCTGCTGATCGGCTTCCCGCTCGGGCTGGCGGTCCTCGTCGGTGCGATCCTCGTCGTGACCGGTCCCACGGTGCTCGCGCCCATCCTGCGCCAGCTGCGTCCGACCCGGAGGGTCTCCTCGCTGCTGCGGTGGGAGGGCATCGTCGTGGACCCGATCGGCGCGGTGCTCGCGGTCCTGGTCTTCCAGGCCCTGCGGCTCGGCGACGTCGGGCAGGCGGTTCCGGAGCTGCTGTGGGCGGTGGTGCGGACCGTGCTGGTCGCCTTCGGCATCGCGCTCGCGCTCGGGGTCCTGCTCGAGGTGCTGATGCGTCGCCACGCCCTTCCCGACTTCCTGCACGGCGTGACGTTCCTGGCCGCGGCGATCGGCGGCATGGTCGCCGCCGACGCGCTCCAGGAGCAGAGCGGCTTGGTCGCGGTGACCGTGCTCGGCGTCTACGTCGGCAACCGTCCCGAGCTGCACGTCGAGCACGTCGCGGAGTTCAAGGAGCACCTGCAGGTGCTGTTCGTCGGTGCGCTGTTCGTGGTGCTGGCCGGTCGGATCCGCCCCGACCAGCTCATCGAGGTCGCCCCGCAGGCGCTGCTGTTCACCGCCCTGCTGATCGTGGTGGTCCGCCCGGTCAGCGTGGTGGTGGGGCTCTGGGGCACGTCGGTGAGCCGGGCCGAGCGGATCCTGCTGGCCTGCATGGCTCCCCGCGGGATCGTCGCCGCCGCGGTGAGCAGCATCTTCGCGCTCTCCATCGCCTCCGCCGCCCAGGACCAGCCCGGGCTGCGGTCGATCGCCTCGCAGGCCGATCGGCTGATCCCGCTGGTGTTCCTCACGATCGTCATCAGCGTCGCGGTCTACGGGTTCGGCGCGGGCCCGCTGGCGGCGCGGCTGGGGCTGGCCTCACCCTCACCCCAGGGCGTGCTGTTCGTCGGGGACCAGCCGTGGGTGGTGCAGGCGGCTGCGGTGCTGCGCGAGTCGGAGGTGGCGACGCTGGTGGTCTCCCGCGACTACCGCTCCCTGGCGCAGGCGCGGATGTCGGGCCTTCCCACCGTGACGGCCAACATCCTCTCCGACTACGCCGTCAAGGACATGGACCTGGTCGGCATCGGTTCCCTGATCGCCTGCACGGCCGAGGAGGAGGTCAACGCCACGGCCGCCCGCGAGTTCGCCCAGGACCTGGGCCGCGCCAACGTGTGGCAGCTGCGCCGCGCCCGCACCGACGACCCCTCCAGCGACAACCGCCGGGCGGAGGCCTCCCACCTCTCCGCCCGCTACCCCTTCGACCCGCCCCTGTCGTACGACGAGCTGGAGCACCGGGTCGCCGGCGGGATGACGGTCAAGCGCACCCGGCTGACCGAGGAGTTCACCCTGGCGGACTTCCGCCAGCGCTATCCCGACGCGGTGCTGCTGTTCGCCCTGCGCGGCGGCAGCGTCCAGGTGGCGCGGGAGGGCGGCCGCGCCCCGGGTGCCGGGTCGACGGTCGTCGCCCTCGTCCGGGACACCTGAGCCGGGCGCGGATACTGGCCCCATGGGAACCCCTGCGCTCCGCGTCGGCCTCACCGGCGGCATCGCCAGCGGCAAGAGCACGGTCTCCGGGCTGTTGGCCGACCTGGGTGCGGTGGTCATCGACGCCGACGCCCTCGCGCGGGAGGTGGTCGAGCCGGGCACACCGGGCCTCGAGCAGGTGGTCGCCGCCTTCGGGGCGCGGCTGCTCACCCCCGAGGGCGCGCTCGACCGGCCCGCGATGGGCGCGCTGGTCTTCGCCGACGGCGACGCCCGGCGACGGCTCGAGGCGATCGTGCACCCCTTGGTCTTCGAGCGGATCGTCGCCCTGGAGACCGGCGCGCCCGACGGCGCGATCGTCGTGCACGACATCCCGCTGCTCGCCGAGTCGGGGCGGGCCGCGACCTTCGACGCGGTCGTGGTGGTGCACGCCCCGGAGGAGCTCCAGGTCGAGCGGATGGTGCGCGACCGAGGATGGACCGCCGAGGAGGCCCGGTCGCGGATGGCCGCGCAGGCGGCCGCGGAGGACCGGCTCGCGATCGCCAGCCACGTCGTGGACAACACCGGGACGCGCGAAGACCTCCGCGAGCGTGTCGCGGAGGTCTTCGAGGAGCTGCAGGCTCAGGCGGCCAGGTCGGGGTCGGCCAGCTGACGCAGCTTGGCGATCGCCTCCCGCTCGAGCTGGCGCACCCGCTCGGCCGAGATGCCGTGCTTCGCGCCGATGTCGGCGAGCTTGTGCTGCCGGCCGTCGACCAGACCGTAGCGGGACCGGATGATGTCGGCCGAACGCTCGTCGAGGTGGTCGACGAGGGCCAGCAGCCGGTCGCGGGCCTCGACGTCGAGGACCGTCAGGTCGGGCCCGGGGGAGTTCTCCTGGGCGATCAGGTCGCCGAGCGAGGTGTCGCCGTCCTCGTCGATCGGGGTGTCGAGGCTGACGTGCTCGCGGCCCCAGCTGATCAGGTCGATCACGCGGTCGGGCTCCATGCCCAGCTCGGCGGCGATCTCCTCCGGCTCCGGCTCGCGTCCGAGCTGACGCTCGAGCTGGCGCCGGGCCGAGCCCACCTGGTTGAGCTCCTCGACGACGTGCACGGGCAGGCGCACCACGCGGGCCTGCTGGGCGATGCCGCGGGTGATCGCCTGGCGCACCCACCAGGTCGCGTAGGTGGAGAACTTGTATCCCTTGGCGTAGTCGAACTTCTCGACCGCCCGGATCAGGCCGGTGTTGCCCTCCTGGATCAGGTCGAGCATCGGCATCGCGCTGCGGCCGTACTTGCGGGCGATCGAGACGACCAGCCGCAGGTTGGCGTTGATGAACTGCCGCATCGCCTGCTCGCCGTCCTCGACGATCCACTGCAGCTCGGCCTCGTTGGCGGCCTTGGGCGCGCCGCCCTTGCGCCGGCCGACGCGGCCCTCGGCGAGGAGCGCCTCGGCGAACAGGCCGGCTTCGATGCGCTTGGAGAGCTCGACCTCGGTCGCTGCGTCGAGCAGCGGAGTACGGGCGATCTCGTCGAGGTACATCCCGACGCTGTCGCGTCCCTCGATCTCACGGTCGGCGCCTCGCGTGGTCATCTGCACTCCCTTCTCGCGGGACCGAAGGGGGCGGCCCCGCACCTGTTGCAACGTGCCCGCGACGTGGAAGATTCCCCGGGAATTCCGCGGAGGTCCCCCCGTCCGGGGGGCCGGCGCTAGTCGGCTGCGGGCGGTTGCTGTCACAGGTTCAGACGAGGGGACGTGCCCCGGAGTTGCCGTCGCATGCGATTCTCAGAGATTTCTCATCCGGCGGTTCGGCGCACGCTCCGGCCGGTCACGAGCCGGCGGTCCAGCGCGACAGGGCCGGGTCCTCGGCGGGGAAGGACCGGACCGGCCCCGGGCCGGTCGCGGCCGTCTCGAAACGCACCGTCACCACGCCCCGTCCTGACCCCCACACCCACCCGCGCCCGTGCTCGGCGTGCACGACGTCCTGGCCGGGCCTCCAGGCGTCACCGCGTCGTCTCACGCCCGCTGTGAGGGCCTCCGCGACGGCCGCGTCTGGACCCTCCTCGAGCCCCTCCTCGGCGGGGTCGGCGAAGAGCTCGTCCTGGATCCAGTCGGCCAGCCCCGAGACGCCGACCCCGAGCAGCCGCACCCCGCCCGAGGTGTCGAGCTCGCCGAGCAGGCCGCGGGCGACCCGGGACACCACCCGGGCGTCGTCGGTGGGGGAGGCCAGCGTGCTGGACCGGGTGTGGGTGGAGAAGTCGTGCAGGCGCACCTTCAACGTCACGGTGCGGCCCGACGACCCCGAGGCGACGAGCCGCTCGGCGACCCTGCCGGCCTGACGCTCGACCAGCGCATCGAGCAGCCGGCGGTCGACGTGGTCGGTCTCGTAGGTGTCCTCCACGCTGACCGACTTGGCCTCGCGCTCGGCGACCACCGGCCGGTCGTCGAGGGCCCGCGCGAGCTGGTGCAGGCCGTGCCCGTGGGCGCGCCCCAGCTCGCGGACCAGCTCCTCCTCGCCGAGGCGCTCCAGGTCCGCGATGGTGTGCACGTTGAGCCGGCGCAGCCGCTCCGCTGTCGCCGGCCCGACCCCGGGGATCACCCCGACCTCCAGCGGCCGGAGCAGGTCCTGCTCCAGTCCCGGCGCCACGACGACCAGCCCGTCGGGCTTGTCGAGGTCGCTGCCGATCTTGGCGATCAGCTTCGAGGTGCCGACGCCCACCGAGGCGGTCAGCCCGTCGGTGGCCTCGTGGACGGCCGCCTTGAGCTCGCGTGCGACGGCGCTGACGGTGGCGACGTCGTGGTCGGGCAGGTCCGCGGCCGCGAGGTCGACGTAGGCCTCGTCCAGCGAGAGCGGCTCGACCAGCGGGCTCAGGGCGCCGAGCACGCCCATCACCGCGTTGCTCGCCTCGCGGTAGGCCTCGAAGTGTCCGGTCAGGAACGCCGCGTGCGGGCACCGGCGGCGCGCCTCGGCGGTCGGCATCGCCGATCGGACGCCGAACACACGTGCCTCGTACGACGCGGTGGCCACCACCCCGCGTCCTCCGACACCGCCGACCACGACGGGCTTGCCCCGCAAGGAGGGCTTGTCGCGCTGCTCCACCGCGGCGTAGAACGCGTCCAGGTCGAGGTGGAGGATCGTGGCGGCCGTCCGCACGGGCGCATCCTCCCACGGTCCTCCGACCGGCCCCTCCGACCGGCCCCGCGGGACGGCCGACCGTCCCCGGTCCACAGCGGCACGGCGCAGCCGCTCGTCCACAGCATTCCCCCGGCGGGTCCCCTCCCCGGGCGCGCGCCATCAGCGTGGGGCCATGACGCACTCCTCCTCCGCCGGCTCCGGCTCCTCGCCCCGCGGCTCCGCCGCGCCCTACGTCGCCCGCGGCCCGGTCGACCTCATCGCCCTGGCACCGCAGGTCATCGGCTTCCACCCCGAGGACTCGGTGGTGCTGATGACCTTCGGACGCGCCGGCACCGGCGGGGGACGGGGCTTCCACGCCCGCGTGGACCTCCCCGTCGAGCCCGACCTGCAGGACCAGGTGACCGACCTGCTCGTCGGCGCGGTGCGGCGCAACGGCGCGGAGCGGGCCGCGGTGCTCCTCTACAGCACCGACCGCGTGGTGGCGCTGCGCCAAGGACGCCTGCTGCTGGACCGGTTGCTCGAGGAGGGTGTCGAGGTGATCGACGTGCTGCGCGTCGAGAGGCACCGGTACTTCTTCCCGCTCGAGGACGACCGGACCGGGACGACCTACGACGTCGGGACGCACCCGTTCACGGCCCGCAGCGTCTTCGAGGGCCGGGTGGTGCAGGACTCCCGCGCGGCCCTCGCCGAGACGCTGGTCGGCGGACAGGAGGACGACCGCCACGAGATCCTCGCGGCTGCGGAGGCGTGGGCCGACCGGATGCTGCAGCGGGGTGCCGGTCCGAGCGGCCCGTCGCGGGCGGGCCGTGCGGAGGCCCGCTGGATCCAGGGCCGGCTCCGCCGCTTCGAGCGCGAGGGGCTCCCGCTCGGAGCGGTCGAGGCCGGCCAGCTGCTCGGGTCCGTCGCGGTGATCTCCCTGCGCGACGTGGCGTGGGCGGAGATCACCCGCGCGACCGCGCCGCGCCATGTGGAGCTCTGGCGCGACCTCCTGCGGCGCGCACCCGAGGAGCTGAGCCCCGCGCCCGCGGCGCTGCTGGCCTTCTCCGCCTGGCTGGCCGGCGACGGTGCGCTCGCGTGGTGCGCGGTGGACCGGTGCGTGGCGGTCGATCCGGACTACTCCATGGCCGAGTGCGTCGCGGGGGTGCTCATGTCGGCCACCCCGCCCTCGGCCTGGACCGGCATCCCGGCGAGCGACCTCCCGCTGCTCGCCGCGGATCCGGAGCCGCCGCGACGAGCGGGATAGCCCTAGGGTCGGTCCATGGGACGCGATGTCGACCTGCAGGAGTTCAGCCGCGCCGACCGCACGCGGTACCGCGAGAAGGTCCGGCGCTGCCTCGACGTGCTGGCGCTGATGCTGCGGGAGTCGCGCTTCGACAGCGACGCCCCGATGACCGGCATCGAGATCGAGTTCAACCTCGTCGACGACGCGGGCCGGCCCGCGCTGAAGAACAGCGAGGCGCTGAGCCGGATCGCGAACCCGGCCTTCCAGACCGAGCTCGGGCAGTTCAACATCGAGATCAACGTCCCGCCCCGCCAGCTGGAGGGGCCGGGGCTGCGTCAGTTCGAGGACGACCTGCGCGAGCACCTCAACGACGCCGACCGCGCCGCGCGCCAGATCGACGCGCACCTGGTCATGGTGGGCATCCTGCCCACGCTGGAGCCCGGCCACCTCGGCCCGGCGACCATCAGTCCGAACCCGCGCTACCAGCTTCTCAGCGACCAGATCCTGCACGCGCGCGGGGAGGACCTGCTGATCGACATCGCCGGTCCCGAGCGGCTGCGCACCACCTCGGAGTCGATCATGCCGGAGGCCGCGTGCACCAGCACCCAGCTGCACGTGCAGGTCAGCCCCGACGACTTCGCTCCCTACTGGAACGCCTCCCAGGCCATCGCCGCGGTGCAGGTGGCGCTGGGCGCCAACGCGCCGTACCTCCTCGGCAAGCATCTGTGGCAGGAGACCCGCATCCCGCTGTTCGAGCAGGCCACCGACACGCGCGCCGAGGAGCTCAAGGCCCAGGGCGTGCGGCCCCGGGTCTGGTTCGGGGAGCGCTGGATCACCTCGATCTTCGACCTCTTCGAGGAGAACTCCCGCTACTTCCCGGCGCTGCTGCCCGTGACCGCCGACGAGGACCCCGTGGCCGTGCTGGAGTCCGGGGGCACGCCGGCCCTGGAGGAGCTGCGGCTGCACAACGGCACGATCTACCGCTGGAACCGGCCGGTCTACGACGTCGCCGACGGGCTGCCGCACCTGCGGGTGGAGAACCGCGTGCTCGCCGCCGGGCCGACCGTCGTCGACACGATGGCCAACGCCGCCTTCTACTACGGCGCGGTGCGGGCCCTGGCCGAGAGCGAGCGGCCACTGTGGTCGCAGATGTCGTTCTCCGCGGCGGAGGAGAACTTCCACCTCGCCGCCCGGCACGGCATCGCGGCCAGCGTCTACTGGCCCGGGGTGGGCCAGGTCTCGGCCGTGGAGCTGGTGCTGCGGCGGCTGCTGCCGCTGGCGCGCGAAGGGCTCGCCAGCTGGGGCGTCGACCAGCAGGACGTCGACCGGCTGCTCGGGATCATCGAGCAGCGCTGCGTCACCGGGCGCAACGGTGCGTCGTGGTTCGTCGAGGCGGTGACCGCGCGCGAGGAGCGGTGGGGTCGCGAGGAGGCGCTGCGGCGCGGCGTCCTCGACTACCGCGAGCAGATGCACGCGGGCGAGCCGGTGCACACCTGGCCGGTGCCCTCCTAGGAGACGTGGCGGGCGGGCCGCACCCGGTGCCAGGGGTGCTCCTCGCCGGCCACGAGGTCCGCCCATCCCTGCCGGGTGACGACGAAGAAGTGCCTCAGGTCCAGGCCGTGGCGGCCGTGGGCGGCACGGGCGGCCGCCAGCCACGACAGGTCCACCGGCGCGACCTCGAGGCCCCCGGTGCGGCCCAGCCACACCAGCGGGTGCGGGCAGGCCAGGCCGTCGAGGGCCCGGGTGACCAGGTCCGCCCGGGTGCCGGCGTCGTACCAGCTCGCGTCGACGACCCGCCGCTGCTCGCCGGCGGGTCGCCCCAGGCACAGCACCGGCGGCACGCTGCGTCGCCAGCGGCTGCCGGTGACGAAGGCGCACATGGCGTCGTGGACCTCAGCGGCGAGCGGGGGAGTGGCGGTCATCTCCCCAGGATGGCCGGTCCGGCCGGTGCCGGCTCGGGTCGTCCACAGTCGTCCACAGCCCCCGCGCGTGACTTCGTGCGCTCTGGCGCGTTCACCGCTGTCAGGGCGGGACCGAGCAGCCCTTGGTCCCGTGACACAATGGGTGGTGCGGCTGTTGACAGGTACGGGCTTTGCCGCGCCCCGGAACCACTTTCGTCGAAAATCCGAGAGGTAGTTCGTGACCGCGAGCTCGTCGTCTGCAGGCAACACGGCAGTGAAGAAGGCCCCCGCCAAGCGGGCCGCCTCGAAGAAGGCTCCGGCCAAGACTCCGGCCAAGGCGCCGCGCGCCTCGGCCAAGAGCGCCGAGCAGCTTCAGGCCGAGGTCGCCGCCGTCGGACCGGACGGCAAGAAGATCCTCGCCGACGTCCCGGACGAGCAGTTCGAGGCCGACGTCAAGGCGGACCCCACCATCGTCGAGGACGAGAAGCAGGCGTCCTTCATCGTGTCCGCGGCCGACGAGACCGACGAGCCCGAGCAGCAGGTGATGGTCGCGGGGGCCACCGCCGACCCCGTCAAGGACTACCTGAAGCAGATCGGCAAGGTGCCGCTGCTCAACGCCGAGATGGAGGTCGAGCTCGCCAAGCGCATCGAGGCCGGCCTGTTCGCCGAGGAGAAGCTCGGCAAGGGCGGCAAGACCTCGGCCAAGGTCCTCGAGGAGCTCGAGTGGATCGCCGCCGACGGGCGCCGCGCGAAGAACCACCTGCTCGAGGCGAACCTGCGCCTGGTCGTCTCGCTGGCCAAGCGCTACACCGGCCGCGGCATGCTCTTCCTCGACCTGATCCAGGAGGGCAACCTGGGCCTGATCCGTGCGGTCGAGAAGTTCGACTACACCAAGGGCTACAAGTTCTCCACCTACGCCACCTGGTGGATCCGGCAGGCGATCACCCGCGCGATGGCCGACCAGGCGCGCACGATCCGCATCCCGGTGCACATGGTCGAGGTGATCAACAAGCTGGCCCGTGTCCAGCGGCAGATGCTCCAGGACCTCGGCCGCGAGCCCACCCCGGAGGAGCTCGCCAAGGAGCTCGACATGACCCCCGAGAAGGTCGTCGAGGTCCAGAAGTACGGCCGGGAGCCGATCTCGCTGCACACGCCGCTGGGCGAGGACGGCGACTCCGAGTTCGGCGACCTCATCGAGGACTCCGAGGCCATCGTCCCGGCCGACGCGGTCAGCTTCACGCTGCTGCAGGAGCAGCTGCACGCCGTGCTGGACACGCTCTCCGAGCGTGAGGCCGGCGTGGTGTCGATGAGGTTCGGCCTCACCGACGGGCAGCCCAAGACGCTCGACGAGATCGGCAAGGTCTACGGCGTGACGCGCGAGCGGATCCGCCAGATCGAGTCCAAGACCATGTCCAAGCTGCGCCACCCCAGCCGCTCGCAGGTGCTGCGCGACTACCTGGACTGACCCGCCCGGCCCGGAGTGACCCGCTCGGCGCGGGAGGGTCTCAGCCCAGGGCGACGCACACCACGGCGGCGGCGCACAGCCCCAGGCCGATCGCCTGGGGTCGGTGGATCCGCTCGTGCAGCACCACGACCGCCAGCAGGACGGTCGCTGCGGGGTAGAGCGAGGTGAGCACCGCGGAGACGGTGAGCAGCCCGCGATCGGTGGCGAGCAGGAAGCACAGCACCGCGACGGTGGCCAGCAGGCCGGGGACCAGTCCCCACCACGACCGCCGATCACGGGGGACCCAGCTCTGGCGCAGCCCGGTCGCGACGGCCACCAGGCCGACCATCGACGCGACCTGCGCGACCGCGAGCGGCCAATAGCCCGCGGAGCCGGGCACCTGCCCGAGGGCGGCGAAGAGCAGTCCGAAGCCGAGACCGGCCAGAACACCGTCGAGCAGACCCGATCCCGCGGCGGATGGGTGGCCTGCGTCGGCGCCTGCGTCGACGCCCGCGTCCTCCTCCCGGCTGACCAGCCAGATGGCGGGCAGCGCGACGAGGATCCCGACCCACACCCACGCCCCGGGGCGCTCGCCGCCGGCCACGCCCACGACGACCGGCAGCACCGCGGCGCCGACCGCGGACACGGGGGCGACCACGCCCATCCGGCCGCCGGCGAGACCGCGGTAGAGGAAGCCGCTCCCCACGCCGCTGCCGACCCCGGCCAGCGCGGCCCAGGCGAAGTTCGCGCCGTGCGGATCGCCCCCGCGCAGGACCGCGAGCAGCAGCGACCCCAGGAGGGCGCCGCTGCACGCCAGGAACGCCACCGGCCAGGCACTGGTCCGCCGCGCGGTCAGGCCGCCCAGGAAGTCGGAGAGGCCGTACGCGACGGCGCCCGCGAGCGCCAGCAGCACAGCCGCCACGCGATGGTCCTTCCCGGCGCCGCGGCCCCGTCCGGGCGCCGGCACCTGCTCGGCAGAAGCGACGAGCGGTCCCCGCGCCCCTCAGGGCGCCGGGACCGCTCGTGGTCGGTCGGTCGGCTCAGTGCTCCGCGTCGGGCGCAGCCGGGGTGTCGGAGAGCTTCCCGGTCTCGTCCTGCACGTGCGCCGCGACCTCACGGAGCTTCTCGCCGTGCTCGCGGGCGTGGTGGGCGCAGAACAAGAGCTCACCACCGGCCTGCAGCTGCACGCGCAGGTAAGCCTGCGCGCCGCATCGGTCGCAGCGGTCCACAGCCGTCAACGGCGTGGCACTCGGGGCGGTAACAGTGCTCACGGGGTGCCTCCTCACATCGTCCGTGACCGGTTCAACGAGTCGCCCGGCCCGAGGATTCCCCTCGTTCCCGCCGATCTGCGTGTCACCCACCACATCGGTCATCCAACCACCGGGATGAGGGGTCGAGTCTTGCCCATCCACACCCCGGAATCACGCGTTCGGTCCACGTGTGACTCTCTTGTTCCCTGTTCGTGACAGTTGACCACATCGGATGTGGCCGTTCTGCAAGGTGGGGCTCGGCGCGCCGCGCGGTGCGGCGGGGCGGCGTCGGTCGGCGCCGTTAGGGTGAGGACGCGCCGGAGCGGCTCCGACGCGGGACGCGGAAGGCCGGGATGGACCAGACGTACAACGCTCAGCACCTGCTCGTGCTCGAGGGGCTGGAGGCCGTGCGGAAGCGGCCCGGCATGTACATCGGCTCCACCGACACCCGGGGCCTGATGCACTGCCTGTGGGAGATCATCGACAACGGTGTCGACGAGGCGCTCGCCGGTGCCGCGACCCGGGTCGAGGTCGTCCTGCATCCCGACGACTCCGTGGAGGTGCACGACGACGGGCGCGGCATCCCCACCGACAAGGAGCCGCGGACGGGACTGCCCGGCGTCGAGGTGGTGGCGACCAAGCTGCACGCCGGCGGCAAGTTCGGGGGCGGCTCCTACAACGCCACCGGCGGCCTCCACGGCGTGGGTCTCTCGGTCGTCAACGCGCTGTCGGTGCGGATGGACATCGACGTCGAGCGGTCCCCGGCCGCGCAGGGGATGAGCTTCCAGCGGGGCGTGCCCGGCGTGTTCGACGGCGACGGGCCCGCGGCACCCTTCGCGCCCGCCTCGGGGCTCAGCCGGAAGGGCAAGCGGGTCGCCAAGGGCCGCACCGGCACCCGGGTCCGGTTCTGGCCCGACCGGCAGATCTTCACCCGCGACGCCCGCTTCGAGTACGACGGACTGGTCAACCGGGCCCGGCAGACGTCCTACATCGTCCCCGGGCTCGAGATCGTGCTGAGCGACCTGCGGGGCGCCGAGCCGGTGACCGAGTCGTTCCGCCACGACGGCGGGATCAGCGAGTTCGTCGAGTTCCTCGGCCACGGCGAGGCCGTCACCGACGTCCTTCGCCTCCAGGGATCGGGCACGTTCACCGAGACCGTGCCGCTTCTCGACGACAAGGGCCACATGACGCCCCAGGACGTCGATCGGGAGATGACCGTCGACGTGGCGGTGCGCTGGGACACCGGCTACGACACCGAGGTCCGCTCGTTCGTCAACGTCATCGCCACCCCCAAGGGCGGCACCCACGTGGCCGGCTTCGACGCAGCCCTGACGCGCACGTTCAACGACGCCATGCGGGCCGCGAAGGTGCTCAAGGTCAACGACGCCGACGTGGTCAAGGACGACGTGCTCGAGGGCCTCACCGCGGTGGTGACGGTCCGCTTGGCCGAGCCGCAGTTCGAGGGCCAGACCAAGGAGGTGCTCGGCACGCCGGCGGCGCGCTCCGTGGTGCGCAAGGTGGTCGCCGACGAGCTCAAGGCGTTCCTGACCTCCACGAAGCGTGGCGAGAAGGCGCAGTCCAAGCTGCTGATGGAGAAGGTCAACGGCGCCGCCAAGACCCGGATCGCCGCCCGCACGCACAAGGAGACCCAGCGCCGCAAGAACGCCCTGGAGTCCTCGGCGCTCCCGGCGAAGCTCAACGACTGCCGGTCCAGCGACGTCGAGCGCTCCGAGCTTTTCATCGTCGAGGGCGACTCCGCGATGGGCACGGCGAAGGCCGCCCGCAACTCCGAGTTCCAGGCGCTGCTGCCGATCCGCGGGAAGATCCTCAACGTGCAGCGCGCCAGCGTGGCCGACGTGCTGAAGAACGCCGAGTGCGCCTCGATCATCCAGGTCATCGGCGCCGGCTCCGGCCGCACGTTCGAGCTCGATGCGGCGCGCTACGGCCGGATCATCTTCATGGCCGACGCCGACTCCGACGGTGCGCACATCCGTTGCCTGCTCGCGACCCTGTTCTTCCGCTACATGCCCGAGCTGGTCACCGCCGGACGGGTGTTCACCGCGGTCCCCCCACTGCACCGCATCGAGCTGTCCAACCCCAAGAAGGGCATGGACAAGTACGTCTACACCTACTCCGACCCCGAGCTGCAGCGGAAGCTCGCCGAGCTGACCAAGAAGGGCGTGCGCTGGAAGGACCCGGTCCAGCGCTACAAGGGGCTCGGCGAGATGGACGCCGACCAGCTCGCGGAGACGACCATGGACCCTCGACGTCGCACGCTCCGCCGCCTCACCGCCGCGGACGCCTCCGAGGCGTCGGAGGTCTTCGAGCTGCTGATGGGATCCGACGTCGCCCCTCGCAAGGAGTTCATCGTCGCCGGGGCGTACGAGGTCGACGCCGAGGCGATCGACGCCTGAGCGGCGCCGTGCGATGACGCTGAGCCGCCGCGGTCTGCTCGCCGGTGGGACCGCCGCCGGGCTCGCCGCCCTCGCCGGCTGCGGCTCCGCCGGCGAGGAGGCCGAGCTCGTCAGCGGCAGCTTCTCCTCCCAGCACCTGCCTGGGCCGAGGGTCGGCTGGACCGTCGCCCGTCCGGTCGGCGCCCGCCGGCGACTGCCGGTCGTGGTGAGCCTCCACGGCCGCGGTGGTGACCACCGCAGCACCTTCGACGAGCTGCGTCTGGGCAGCGTCCTGCAGGCCGTCGTCGCCGCCGGATCGCCCCCGTTCGCCCTCGCCTCCGTCGACGGCGGTGACCACGGCTACTGGCACCGGCGCGCCGACGGGTCCGATGCCGGAGCGATGGTCGCCGACGAGCTGGTCCCGCTGCTGGCCCGGCACGGGCTCGACACGAGCCGGGTCGGGCTCTACGGCTGGTCCATGGGCGGGTACGGCGCGCTGCTCCTCGCCGGGCAGCGACGGGTCCGCGCCCGAGCGGTCGCGGTGTCCAGCCCGGCCCTGTTCACCTCGGCCGGCGCGACGGCGGCCGGGGCGTTCGACGATGCCGCCGACTTCGACCGCCACGACGTCTACGCACATCCTGCATGGCTGCGCGGGGTGCCGCTGATGGTCGCCTGTGGTCGCTCCGATCCCTTCTACGACGCCACCCGCTCGTTCACCGCTCGGATCCGGCCGTCGCCGCGGACGTCGTTCGGACCCGGCGCGCACGACGCGGCGTACTGGCGCAGCGTCGCGCCCGCCCAGCTCCGCTTCCTCGCCCGTCACCTGCACCGGGCCTGACCGGCGTCGACTGCAACGGATCCGGGTGAGGTACTGACCGGGATCCGCTGCCTACGTTGCGAGAACGCTGGACAAACCGGGCGAGGAGCGCTTTGCTGTGGCGCGGCTCACACAGTCGGGCCGCCTGGGGAGGGGTCACCCAGGAAGGTCCACCCACCCATGGCATCTCGGTCTTCTCGCGTCACCAGCCGCTCGACACGGCGCAGCGTCCTCGCCGCACTCGCGGCCCTGGCGGGCAGCGTCGTCGTCCCCCTGGTCAGTGCACCGGCGCACGCGGCCGGTGCGCCGTACGTCGCACTCGGCGACTCGTACTCCTCAGGCGTCGGCACCCGGACCTACATCGACGACGGCACGTCCTGCGAGCGCTCCACCTACGCCTACCCGTACCTGATCGCGCACTCCAAGGGCTATGCGCTGAGCTTCCAGGCCTGCTCGGGGGCGACGACGTCCACGGTGACGAACACCCAGCTGGGCACGCTGTCGAGCACCACGCGTTACGTGACGATCTCGGTCGGCGGAAACGACGCCGGGTTCAGCGACGTCATCACCGAGTGCGCTCAACCGGGATGGGCGAGCGACTGCGGCGGGGCGATCGACCAGGCGCAGGCGTTCATCAACGGCACGCTGCCTGGCCGGCTCTCGACCCTGCTCGGGAAGATCAAGACGAAAGCGCCGAACGCGAAGGTGGTCGTGGTCGGCTACCCGCGGCTGTTCAACGGTGAGGACTGCAACGCCGCCACGTTCTTCTCGCCCGCCGAGGAGACCCGGCTGAACCAGACCGCGGACCTGCTGAACTCCACGTCAGCGGCTGCCGCCACCGCGAAGGGCTTCTCCTTCGCGAACCCGACAAGCCGCTTCATCGGTCACGCCGTCTGCGGCGACCCCGAGTGGCTCAACGGGCTGTCGAACCCGGTCGCGGAGTCCTACCACCCCAACCGCACGGGGCAGTCCTCCGGCTACGTGCCCCTGGTGAGCCCGCTGCTGTAGCGGACCGACCCGGGCGAGGTCAGACGACCTGCTCGAGCAGGCCCGTGTCGACGTCGTAGATGAAGCCGCCCACCTTCACGCCCGCACCGACGAGGGGGTGGGCGGCGATCCGGTGCACGTCGTCGACGAGACGGGCGCGCTGGTCGGCCACCACGCTGAACGGCTGCCACGAGGCGTCCTGGCCGGCGGCGTCGCTGACGCGCTGACGCATCTCCTCCAGGGTCGCCGAGCCCATCGCGCAGCGGGTGTGCGGGATGACCATGATCCGGTCGGCCTGGAGCAGGTTCGCCGCGAGGACGAGCGCCTCCATGGCCTCGGGGCTCGCCTGCCCGCCGGGGTTGCGCACCACCTTGGCGTCGCCGATGCCCAGGCCCAGGAGCGCCAGGGGATCGATGCGGGAGTCCATGCACGTCAGGATCGCCACGCCGGCACCGGCGACGCCGGGCGTCCCCTCGTGGGCGAAGTCGGCCGCCCAGGACCGATTGGCTTGCAGCAGGTCGTCGAAATCGTTCGGCACGGTTGCTGAGGTTACCGTGTCGCCCGTGGCGACGATCGCGGTGTGTGAGGACGACGCTCCACTTCGCTCGGTTCTGCGGCGGGCGCTGGAGTCGGCCGGACACCAGGTGCTGCTCGCCACCGACGCAGGCGAGCTGCTCCGGCAGGTGACGCGCGGGGCCCACCTCTACGTCCTCGACATCGGCCTGCCCGACGCCGACGGGCGGGACCTGCTCCGGGCCCTGCGCGCGCACGGTGTCGGCGCGCCTGTGCTGCTGCTCACGGCTCTGGACGGGACGCACGATCTGGTCGCGGGCTTCGAGTCGGGCGCGGACGACTACCTGACCAAGCCGTTCGACCTTCCCGAGCTGCTCGTCCGCGTCCAGGCCCTGCTCCGCCGGACCCGCACGGAGGTCGATGCCGGCGGCCTGGTGCTGGACCCGACCGGCCACCGCGCCGTCGCGGGCGAGCGCAGCACGACGTTGAGCCCGACCGAGTTCCGCCTGCTGGCCCGCCTGCTCGCCGCGCCCGGGGAGGCGGTACGCCGGCACGCGCTCGTCGCCGCCGCCTGGCCGCACGGCGCCCAGGTCTCGGAGAACACCCTCGACTCCTACGTGCGGCGGATCCGCTCGAAGCTCGCCGATCTCGACCAGCACGATCGCATCGCGACGGTGCGTGGCGTGGGATACCGGTGGCAGTGAGCCTCCGCGCGCCGCAGTCGTTGCGCGCCCGACTGGTGGTCGGGACGGTTCTCGTCGCGTTGGTCGTGGTGGCGGTGCTCGTCGCGGTGAGTCAGGTCTTCCTGGCACGGGCCAGCACCGACGACTCCCGAGCGTTGGCACGGGCCCGCGCCGCCGGGGTGGCGGCCACGGTCCGCAGCCGCTCCGGCCGCCTGGTCGTCCTCGAGGGTGTGACCGACGTGCTCGACCGGACCGCGTGGGTCTTCGACGACCACGGCCGGCTGCTCGACGGGTCGCTGCCACCGAGCCTGCTTGCGCCGAGCACCGCGCTCGCCCGCGCGGGCCGCACGGCGTACCGGACCGCGGGCGAGCGGCTGCTCTACGCCGAGCCGATCGCCGTCGGGCCCCAGCGCGCCGTCGTGGTCGCGACCGTGGACCTGACGCCGTTCGAGCGCTCTGAGCAGCGCACGCTCTGGGCGATGATCGCCCTCGGGGTGGTCACCGTGCTGCTCGCCGGCGCGATCGCCCGGGAGGTCGCCCGCCGCAGTCTGGCAGTGGTCCGGCAGATGTCCGCGAGCGCGGACGCCTGGCAGGAGCACGACCTCGCACGGCGGTTCGCGCTCGGCACGCCTCGTGACGAGATCGGTGCGCTGGGTGCGACCCTCGACCGGATGCTCGACCGGATCGCCGGCGTCCTGGCCGCGGAGCGCCGGCTCACCGACGAGATCGCGCACGAGCTGCGCACGCCGCTGACCGTGGTGCGCGGAGAGGCGCAGCTGGCGCGGCTGACGGGCGACGGCGTTCGCGAGGAGGCGGCCACCGCGATCCTCGAGGCGGCGGACCGGATGGACATGGCGATCAGCACGCTGCTGGACGCGGCGCGTGCCCGCGACCTGCGCACGGGCTCCTGCCGCCTGGCTGCCGTCGTGCGACGCAGCGCGGATCCCGACGTCGTGGTCGAGGTGGCCGACGCGGTGGCTGTCGCCGTGCCGGAGGACCTGGTCCGCGCGGTGCTGGGCCCGCTGCTGGACAACGCCCGCCGGCACGCCCGCTCCACCGTGACCGTGCGTGCGGACCCCGACGACACTCCCGGGGCGACGGTCGACGTGCGCATCCTCGACGACGGACCGGGCATCGATCCGGCCGAAGCGGAGGCGGTCTTCGAGCCAGGGTGGTCCCGCGGCAGCGGGCACGGACTGGGGCTGGCGGTGGTGCGCCGCCTCGCGCGGGCCGCCGGCCTCGACGTGCGCGCGGTCGGAGGGGCTCACGGCGAGCTGGTCGTGACGCTCCCGCTCGCCGTGAGCACGTGAGGATCCCGATCAGTCGGTCGGCTCGCCGAGGGGCCCGGCGACCGGTCCGCGCGGCTCGAGGTGCCCGAGCCCACGGTGATGGTGCTGGACGTCGTCGGCGGCCACCAGCTCCGGTGGCGTGACGTCGGGCTTGCGCACCTGGAGGTACAGCACCAGCGCCACGATGACCGCGAGGAAGAGGTAGCTGGTCGTGTTGGTGCCCAGGTCCAGGCCCTGGTCGCCCTTCTGGGAGAGCCAGTCGCCGGTCGAGGCGCCCAGCGGCCGCGTCATGATGTAGGCGAGCCAGAACGCGAGCACGCCGTTGATGCCGGTGAAGCGCCACGCGGCGGCGATGAGGGCGATCAGCACGACGAAGAGCAACAGCGTGGTGAGGTAGCCCAGGCTGAACTTCTCGGCGATGAGGTCGCCGACCGCCGTACCTGTGGCGAAGGTGACCAGGATCGCGAGCCAGTAGAACATCTCGCGGCGCGGAGTCCGGATCGAGTGCATGGACAACGTCCGCTCGACCCACCACCAGGCGGCGAAGACCAGGGCGAGCAGCGTCAACGAGACGATCGTGATGCCCCACATGTGCTGCGGCTGGTCGCCCTGGCCCTCGAACATGTCGGTGATCTGGGTGCCGACCAGGCTGATCACGACGATCGCGCTCCAGTAGACGACCGGCACGTAGCGCCGCAGCCGGAACTGCAGCACGAGCAGGGCGACGAGGACCACGACGGTGCCCGCGGCGACCTTGTAGAGCGCGGTCTGGAGCTGGTCCGGGGAGGCGTTGTCGCCCCCGACGGCCATCCGTGACATCAGGTTGTCGGAGAGCGTCTCCCCGATGGTCGTGCACAGGCACTTGATCACCCAGAAGTAGAGGGTGACCTCGGGGACCTTGTTGAGCAGGTCCCGGGCGGAGGTGCGCCGGGGCGCAGAGGCGACAGTCATACCGCACAGGGTGGGAGCGCCAACCTGCCGACGACCTGACTACCGGCTCAGGGACCGAGCAGCACGCCGACGGTCCGGGCGACGGGCTTCGCCGGCTTGCCGCACGACTCGGGTCGCTCGCCCCGGGGAGCCTCGGTGGTGACCTGCACCCGCCACTGCCGCCCGTCGCGGTGGCGCACCGTCCAGACGCCGTCCGCCCCCGACGGCTCGACGAGGAGGTCGTGGGCACCGCCCAGCTGCTCGGCACGTCGTACGACGTCCTCGGCGACCTGGCCCGCGGCCGGCCAGGTGGAGCGGCCGCGCCACCCGGTCAGGGTGAGCCGGCCCGCGTCGGCGTCGTCGAGCAGCACCGCCGGATCCAGCACACGTCCGTGCAGGTGGCCCGAGGGCAGCAGCACCGTCGTGGCGGCGAACCGGTGTCCCGAGGTATGGGTGACCTCCCAGACCCGGTCCGGCCGGTGGCGGGCAGCGGCCTCGACGACCGGCCGGCCCAGCACCGCGCAGCACGCGTCGCGGGTGCCGTTGGTGCACACCAGCAGGTGCTCCAGCGGGCTCGGCGCGAGCTCGGCCCAGTCGGGGCGCTCGCCCGCGGCGACCGCCTCCCAGTCCAGGTCCAGGAGCCGCTCGGGTCCGGTGAGCCGGCCGGTGAGAAGCCAGGGGTCCTCAGGGCCGGTGTGGGCGACCAGGACCGTCGGGTGACGGCCGGTGTGGTCGTCGGCGTGCCGGCCGGGCCGGCGGACCAGCGCCGGTCGGACGCCCGCCGCAGCCGCCCGCCGCTCGATCTCGGCGCCGAGCACCGGGTCGAGGTGGGACTGGGTGAACGCCCTGGCTCCCCACGGGCCGTTCTGCTCGAGCGCGACCCAGGCCACCGCGTGCGGCGCGGACCCGATCAGCGGCTCTCCCGCGGCGAGCGAGGCGCTGCTGCAGGACGGCGGCGCGCTCATCCGGCGATCCCCACGCCGGGACCGGCGGTCGTGGTCACTCCGCGCAGGCACAGCGCAGCGACGGCGGCCGCGAGGAGTGCGCACACCACCGCGCCCACGAAGATCGTGTGGAGCTGGGCGATGCCGGCGTGCTCGAGCAGTGCGGTGTAGCGGTCGCAGCGGGTGCTCCCACCGCCGCAGACCTCGCTGGGCGAGGGGAAGCCGGCAGCGACGCTGTAGTAGCGCCTCAGCCCGATCGTGGTGAGCGCCGAGATCCCGACCAGCATCCCCACCATCCGCGCGACGACGAGAAGGGCACTGGTCACGCCGTGGGCGGCGGGGTCGGTGGCAGCCAGCAGCGCGGCGTTGACGGGTGCCAGCGCGAGCCCGAACCCGAGCCCGGTGACCACCAGCACGATGCTGGCGGAGACACCGGCCAGCGCGTCGTGGTCCCACTGCGCCATCGCGGCGAAGCCCGCGGCCGCCACCACCATGCCGGTGGCGGTCAGTGCCGCTGCCGGGAACCACCGCAGCGCGTAGCCCCCGAGGACCGCGGCCACCGGGATGGCCAGCAGCAGCTCGACCAGGACCAGGGCCGCGCGGAGCTGGGAGTCTCCGTAGAGCGTCACCCGCGCGAACACCGGGATGTCGACCAGCGCGACGATGAGCGCCGCACCGACGAAGAAGCTGACCACGAGGGCGCCCCGGGCCGCCGTCGAGCTCAGGGCGCCGCGGGGCACCAGCGGTCGCGGCGCCCGGCGGTGGTGCAGCGCGGCCGCCGCCGCACCGACCGCCGCCACGACCAGGCACCAGCGACCGGCGGGGGAGAACACCTGGACCTGCGGGTCGGCCGTCGCGAACGCCAGGATGATGCCGCCCAGCACGACCGCCAGCAGGCCCGCGCCCGGCAGGTCCGCCTCCCGCAGCGTCGCGCGCCAGGCGGCCCGGTCCAGGACCGACCGCGGCGACAGCAGCAGCCGGCCCAGGAGCGCTCCGGCCAGCAGCACGGCCGTGAGCCCCAGTGGCGACCACCAGATCGACGCACCCTCGGAGAACGGCACGAACGGGCCGCCCCACCGGACCGAGGTGACCAGGGCGGTCGGCTGCCGCATCACCAGCAGCACGACGGCGAGGAGCAGGACGCCGAGGACGAGCGAGACCGCGTCCGTCCGGCGCCGTACGGCGGGCCGCGTGCCCACGGCGCCGGCGCGGCGGGCGAGCACGGCAGCAGCGAGCACCAGCCCCACGGCGAGGTTGATCCAGAAGATGTCGCGCCAGCCGCCGACGGCGAGGACGAGCGCGCCGTAGAGGGGGCCGAGCACGCTGCCGAGCTCCTGGACGGCGCCGACCACCCCGAGCGGCACCCCGCGGCGCTCGACGGGATAGAGGTCGGCCACCAGGGCCAGGGTGACCGGCACCAGGCCGCCGCCGCCGACGCCCTGCACGAACCGGCCGAGCACCAGGCTCGGGAGGTCGTAGGAGGCGGCGGTGACCAGCGAGCCGGCAGCGAAGACGAGTAGGGAGCCGACCAGCACCGGCACCCGGCCGCGCAGGTCGGCCACGCGGCCGATCAGCGGCAGCATCGCGACGTAGCCGAGCAGGAACCCCGAGACGACCGGAGCGGCCCGCTGCAGCTCCTCCGCGCTGAGGCCGACCGAGGCCATCATGTCGGGCAGGGCCAGCACGACGACGTAGGTGTCGGCGGCGGCGAAGGCGACCGCCACCGCGGCCAGGACGAGCAGCGCCCGGCCGGTGCGCTCTGCCGGGGACGGGCTCACGGCGACGGGCTCACGGGGACGGGCTCACGGGGCGGTGATCGTCACCGGGCCGCCGTAGCTCAGCGCCAGGTCGTAGGTCACCGACTGGCCGCCGAAGAAGTCGCCGGTCACGTGCAGCGAGGTCAGCCGGTCCTGCTTGTCGAGGTTCAGCGTGGTGTCGTAGCTGCTCTGCGGGTCGGCGCTCGGAATGAGCGGAGCGACCTTCGAGCCCGGCAGCGTCCCGGCATAGGTGGTGACGATCGTGCTGCCGGACCGGGCGGTGCCCGTCCTGCGCACGCCCTGGAGCTGGGTGAGCAGCGAGGAGACCCCGTGGTCGGGATCGACGAACGTGGCCGGGTCCGGGGCGCCGTACTGGCTGGGGTCGATCACGGAGTAGGTGGTGGTCAGCGGCAGCTTGGCGTAGAGCTTGCCGCCGACGGCCACCACCGGGACGTCGGCGCGGGTGCCGAGGAGGAACACCGCCACCTTGCCCTGGAAGGCGGGGGCGTGGGTGAGCACCCCCTGGGCGCCGAGCACTGCGTCGCCGCTGGCGGGCTTGCTGTCGGTGGAGAGGTCCAGCGTGATGCTCCGGGCCGCGTCGAAGTGCTTCTTCGCAGTGGCGAGCGCCGTGGCGGGGTCCGTGCCGCCAGAGGTGTTGCTGCCCCCGCATGCGGTCAGCAGCGCGCCGAGCAGGAGGGCCAGCACCGCGGCGAGGGGCGAGCGCAGGGAGCGGGTCACGGCCCCACCCTCCCACGGACGGGTCCGGCGCAGGCGGCGACGGGCTGGCTGAGCGGCACGCCGGAGCCGTCGCGTCGGCCGACCGGCTCGGGCAGGTCGACCGGTGCACCGCTGGCCGCGGCGGCTAGCGCGGGCGCGGGACCCGCCCAGCCCAGCACGAGCCGGTCCTCGCCGCGCAGGAAGCGGTGGCAGCGGACGCCGCCGGTCGCGCGGCCCTTCGCGGGGTACTCGGCGAACGGCGTGACCTTGCCGGACCCGGCCTCGGTGCCCGGCAGCGCCGAGGCCGACCCGGCGACCGTCACGACGACCGCGTCACCGCCGGGCAGCGCACCGAACCAGAGCACGTCGGCGCCCGGTGTGAGCTTGATGCCGGCCACCCCGCCCCCGGAACGGCCCTGGGGGCGGACCAGCGCGGCGGCGAAGTGCAGCAGCTGGGCATCGGTGGTGACGAAGCACAGCTCCTCCTCGCCGGTGCGCAGCTCGGCGGCCCCGACGACCTCGTCGCCGTCGTCGAGGCGGATCACCTCCCACTCCTCGCGCCCCAGCACCTCCGGGTTCACCCGCTTCACCACCCCACGCCGGGTGCCGAGCGCGAGGCCGGGGGAGTCGGCGGCGAGCGTGGTCAGACCCAGCGCCCGCTCGCCCGGCTCCAGGGCCAGGAACTCACCCACCGGTGCGCCGCCCTGGAGCGTCGGGTGCTGGGCCGTCGTGGGCAGCGTCGGCAGGTCCAGAACGCTCAGCCGGCGCAGGCGTCCGGCCGAGGTCAGCACGCCGATCTCACCCCGCGCCGTGGCGCGCACGACGTCGACGACGACGTCGTGCCGGCTGCGCGCTCCCTCCCCGCCGGGCGGCTCGGTGTCGGTGGTGCGGGCGAGGAGGCCGGTGGAGGAGAGGTAGACGTAGCAGGGGTCGTCGGCGACCTCGAGCGCGGCGGCCGCCGGGGTCGCGGAGGCGCCGGTCGACTCCAGCAGCACGGTGCGGCGGGGAGTGCCGTAGGTCTTCGCCACCTCCGCGAGCTCCTCGGAGACGACACGGCGCAGGATGGCCTCGTCGCCGAGGATCTCGTCGAGCTCGGCGATCGTGCGCAGCAGCTCCTCACGCTCCTTGTCGAGCTCGAGCTTGGAGAACCGCGTCAACCGGCGCAGCGGCATGTCGAGGATGTAGGTGGCCTGGATCTCGCTGAGGTCGAAGACCGACATCAGCCGCTCCCGGGCCTGGCCGGCGTCGTCGCTGCCGCGGATCAGCTGGATGACCTCGTCGATGTCGAGGATGGCGACCAGCAGGCCCTCGACGAGGTGCAGCCGGTCCGACGCCCTGCCCCGGCGGTACGCCGACCTGCGGCGCACCACGTCGTAGCGGTGGGCCAGGAACACCTCGAGCATCTGCTTGAGCCCGAGGGTGCGGGGCTGGCCGTCGACCAGCGAGACCGCGTTGATGCCGAAGGAGTCCTCCATCGGGGTGAGCCTGTAGAGCTGTTCGAGCAGCGCCTCGGGGACGAAGCCGTTCTTCACCTCGATGACCAGGCGCAGGCCGTTCTTGCCGTCGGTGAGGTCGACGACGTCGCTGATCCCCTGCAGCTTCTTGGCCTGCACCAGCTTCTTGATCGTCTCGATGACCCGCTCGGTCCCGACGCCGTAGGGCAGCTCGGTGACCACGATGCCCTTGCGTCGCGGGGTGACGCTCTCGATGCGGGCCGTGGCCCGCATCCGGAAGGTGCCCCGCCCGGTCTCGTAGGCGTCGCGGATGCCGTCGAGGCCGACGATCTTGCCGCCGGTCGGCAGATCGGGACCGGGGACGAACCGCATCAGCGTGTCCAGGTCGGCGCCGGGGTGCTTGACCAGGTGGCGCAGCGCCTGGACCACCTCGACGAGGTTGTGAGGTGGGATGTTGGTCGCCATGCCGACCGCGATGCCCGCGGCACCGTTGACGACCAGGTGCGGGATCGCCGCGGGCAGCACGCCCGGCTCCCGCTCCCGCCCGTCGTAGTTCGGGCGGAAGTCGACGGTGTCCTCGTCGATGTCGGCCGTCATCGCGACCGCCGCCGGCGCCATCCGCACCTCGGTGTAGCGCATCGCCGCCGGCGGGTCGTCGGGAGATCCCATGTTGCCGTGCGGGTCCACGGTGGCGACCCGCATCGACCACGGCTGCGCCATCCGGACCAGGGCGTCGTAGATCGCGCTGTCGCCGTGGGGGTGGAAGCGGCCCATCACCTCGCCCACGACCCGGGAGGACTTCACGTGCCCGCGGTCGGGCCGCAGACCCATGTCGTACATCGCGTAGAGGATCCGGCGCTGGACGGGCTTCAGGCCGTCGCGCGCGTCGGGCAGCGCCCGGGAGTAGATCACCGAGTAGGCGTACTCGAGGTAGCTGGCGCGCATCTCGTCACCGACGTCGATGTCGATGATGTGCTCGTCGAACTCCTCCGGCGGTGCAGCGGTCTTGCGGGGCATGGCGCGCATTCTCGCAAGGACCGCCGACGCAACCGGGGACGGGCGCGCGGCGTGGCGCTCACGGGTAGATTGCGGACGTGACCGACGCCGCTCCTGCGCCGACCAGCAGTGCGCCGACGTATCCGGCCCACTGGGAGGCCGACGTGCTGCTGCGCGACGGGCGGACGGCGCACCTGCGACCGATCGCGCCGGGGGACGGCGAGCGCCTCACCGACTTCTACGCCGACGTCTCCGAGCAGTCGAAGTACCTGCGCTTCTTCACCGCGATGCCGCGGCTCTCCGACCGCGACGTGCACCGGTTCACCCACGTCGACCACCGCGACCGGGTGGCGTTCGTGCTGCTGGTCGCCGACCGGATCATCGGGGTCGGCAGGTACGACGTGGTCGAGCCGGGCCTGGCCGAGGTGGCCTTCCTGGTCCAGGACCGCCACCAGGGCCGGGGCGTGGGCCAGTTGCTCCTGGAGCACCTCGCGCAGGCGGCTCGCGAGCGGGGGGTGAGCCGGTTCGAGGCGGAGGTGCTCGCCGAGAACAACCGGATGATCCAGGTGTTCCGCGAGCAGGGCTACCAGGTCAAGGGTCAGTACCAGGAGGGCGTGGTGCACCTGGTGTTCCGGATCGACCCGACCGACACCGCGATCGGCGTGATGAGCGCCCGCGAGCACCGCGCCGAGGCGGCCTCGATCCAGACCTTCTTCAACGCCCGCAGCGTGGCGGTGATCGGGGCCAGCCGGCGTACCGACACGATCGGCTCGGTGCTGGTGCGCAACCTGGTCCTGGGCGACTACTCCGGCACGGTCCACGCGGTCAACCCCAGTGCCACCTCCGTCTCGGGGCTGCCGGCCTACGCCAGCGTCGGCGACATCCCCGGCGACGTCGACGTCGCGATCGTGGCCGTTCCGGCCGATGCGGTCACCGACGTGGTGCTCGACTGCGCCAACAAGGGCGTGCACGGGCTCATCGTCATCTCCTCGGGCTTCGCCGAGACCGGCGAGGAGGGCCGGGAGCGACAGCGCAAGCTCGTCGGGCTGGCCCGCTCCTACGGGCTCCGCCTCGTCGGTCCCAACTGTCTGGGCATCATCAACACCGCGGCCGGGGTGTCGCTGAACGCCTCCCTGTCGCCGATCATGCCGCCACGGGGCCGGGCCGGCTTCTTCTGCCAGTCCGGTGCGCTGGGCGGCGCGATCCTGGAGAAGGTGCAGGGCCGCGGCCTGGGTCTCTCGACGTTCATCAGCGCCGGCAACCGCGCCGACGTCTCCGGCAACGACCTCCTGCAGTACTGGGAGGAGGACGACGCGACGGAGGTGATCCTGCTCTACCTGGAGTCGATCGGTAACCCGCGGAAGTTCTCCCGGATCGCCCGGAGGGTCTCGCGGCAGAAGCCGATCGTCGCCGTCCGCTCCGGCCGCGCCACGCAGGGCGTGCCGATGGGCCACGCGGTGCGGTCGATCCAGGCGCCGCAGGCCGCCGTCGACGAGATGTTCCGCCAGGCGGGCGTCATCCAGGTCGACACCCTCGACGAGATGTTCGACGTCGCGCAGCTCCTCGCGCACCAGCAGCTGCCCCGCGGTCCGCGGGTCGGGGTCGTCGGCAACTCCGACGCGCTGGGCCTGCTGGCCACCGATGCCGCGGTCGGCAGCGGCCTGACCGTCACCAGCATGGTGGCGCTGGGAGCCGACGCGACGGCCGACGACTTCGAGCGCGCCCTCGACGACGCGATCGACGACGACGAGGTCGACGCCGTCATCGCCGTCTACATCCCGCCCCTGGACTCCGGCGGGACCGAGGTGGCCGACGTGCTCGCGGCGGTGGGGGAGCAGTCGGAGAAGCCGCTGGTCTCCACCTTCCTGGGACGCGAGGGCATCCCGGAGCTGCTCCGGATCCCCGACCTGTCCGGGTCGACGGCGGGGCGGGGCTCGGTGCCGTCCTACCCCGCGGTGGAGGCGGCGGTGCGCGCGCTGGCCCGCGTCGTCGACTACGCCGGCTGGCTGGAGCGGCGCGACGACGGCTCGGCGACCACGGTCGAGAACGTCGACCTGCCGGCCGCGAGCCGGATGGTCACCCAGCTGCTGATCGACCACGCGGGCGGCTACGACCTCGACCACGACGAGTGCCGGGTCCTCCTCGGCCACTACGGCATCGACCTGTGGGACCGGCTCACGGTCGCCGACGTCGATGCGGCCGTCGACGCCGGGGACCGGCTCGGCTGGGACGTCGTGCTCAAGGCGACCGCCCCCCACGTCCGCCAGCAGCCGGGTCTGGCGCACGTCTGGCGCAACATCGCCGACGCCGACGAGATGCGGCACGCCTGGACGACGCTGGTCCGCGAGGTGGGGCCGCCCGAGCGCTCCGACTTCGTCGTGCAGCGCACGGCCGTCCCCGGCGTGCCCGTGGCGGTCGGCGGTCTCGAGGACCCGCTGTTCGGCCCGGCGGTGTCCTTCCAGCTCTCCGGGTCGCTCACCGACCTGGTGGGGGACAAGTCCTACCGGATCCCGCCGCTGAGCCCGCTGGACGCCGCCGAGCTGGTGCGCTCGGTCAAGGCCGCCCCGCTGCTCTTCGGCTACCGGGGCAGCGAGCCCGTCGACGCGACCGCGCTGGAGGACCTGGTCCGCCGGGTGGCGCAGCTGAAGAACGACCTGCCGCAGGTCTGCGCGGTCAACCTCGACCTGGTCAACGCCAGCAGGCGCGGCGTCGAGGTGCTCTCCGCCCGGGTCCGTGTCGAGCCGGTCACCGACCCGCGCTCGGACTCCTTCGTCCGCCGCCTCAACGCCTAGGCCACCGCTCCCGGCCTGGGCGCGCGAGCGTGACACACTGCCCGCATGCGCACGTCCACCTCCGACCGCATGCCTGACCTCGTCTCTGCGATCGAGCGCACCGGCTACTACCCCGCGGTCGTCGCCGCGGGCGTGCGGGCGGCCGTGGCCGACGAGGAGGTCGTGGACTTCCTGGTGCACCACGAGCCGACGATCGACCGGGACGAGGTGCGCCGGCACATGACCGTGGTCGTGCTGACCTCGAGCCGGCTGATCCTGGCGCACACCGACGAGCACGACCCCGACGACCTGCTGCCCGAGCCGTACACGTCGACCTCGACCGAGGCCATCGCGCTGACCTCGATCAGCTCGGTGGTGGTCAACCGGATGGTGGCCAACCCGGCCTCCGTGCGCACGGTGCAGGGCGTTCCCGACCCGGCGGAGGCCGTGGTCACCATCGGGTGGGGCGGCGTCAACCGGATCGACCTCGAGCCGGCCGGCTGCGCCGACCCGGAGTGCGACGCCGACCACGGCTACACCGGCGTGCTTGCCAGCGACGACTTCTCGTTGCGGTTGAGCTCGGCGGCCGACGGACAGGACGCCGTCGACGGACTGCTGCGCTTCGCGGAGTCCTTGTCGGCGCGCACGCATGGGTGAGCCGGAGGGCTCCTTCGTCGCACCGGCCTGGGGCCGCAGCCTGGCCGACGTGCTGCCGGCGGTCGCTGCGGGGCTCGGCGTCGACGCCGGCTTCGAGCCGTCCGGGTTCGCCTTCCCGTCCGCACCCGCCTACGTCGTGCTGCTCGTCGACGGCCTGGGGCACGAGCTGGTCGCCGAGCACCCCGACGACGCTCCGTTCCTGCACGCCCTGCTCGGCGAGCCGGCCACGTGCGGTGTCCCCTCCACGACCGCGACCTCGCTGACCTCGCTCGGCACCGCGCTGGGAGCCGGCGCCCACGGCGTGGTCGGCTTCACCTCCCGGGTGCCCGGGACCGACCGGCTCCTCAACGCGCTCTTCTGGGACAAGCAGGTCGACCCGGTGGAGTGGCAGCCGCACCCCACGGCCTTCGCCCGGCTCGAGCGCGCCGGGGTGCAGACGACCGTGGTGAGCAAGCGGGAGTTCCGCGACTCCGGCCTGACCCGTGCCTCGCAGCGCGGTGCGTCCTACGTCGGCGCCGACCGGGTCGGGGAGCGGGTCGTGGCGGTGGTGGAGGCCGCCGAGCGGCAGCCGTCGCTGACCTACGCCTACGAGGGCGACCTCGACTGGACCGGTCACCGCTACGGCGTCGACTCCCACCAGTGGCGGGCACAGCTCTCGGCGGTCGACCTGCTCGCGGAGCAGCTGCGCGACGAGCTCCCCGACGAGGTCCGGCTCGTCGTCGTGGCCGACCACGGCATGGTGGACGCCGTGGACGGGTCGCGCCTCGACGTCGACACGCTGCCCGAGCTGCGTGACGGGATCGCGCTGCTGGGCGGCGAGGCGCGGTTCCGCCACCTCTACTGCCACGGCGGGGCGGTCGACGACGTGGTCGCGGCGTGGCGCTCGACCCTCGACGGCCGGGCGGTGGTGCTGCCGCGCGACGAGGCAGTCGACCTCGGCTGGTTCGGCCCGGTCGGCACCAGCGTGCGGCCCCGCCTCGGTGACGTGGTGGTGGCGGCGACGGGTACGACGGCGCTGCTCAGCTCCGCCGACTTCCCCTACGAGATGCGGCTGGTCGGGCTGCACGGCTCCCTGACCGCCCGCGAGATGCACGTGCCGGTGCTGGTCTGCTGAGAGGACGCGCATGAGACCCGACTCACCCCTGATCGACGTCGCCAGGCTGCGGGCGCTGCTGGGCCGGGCGACCGTGCTCGACGTCCGCTACCGGATGGGCGGGCCGCCGGGGGAGGGCGAGCACGCCGCGGGCCATGTGCCGGGCGCGGCGTACGTCGACCTCGACCTGGATCTCGCGGACCGTCCCGGCCCCCGTGGCCGGCACCCGCTGCCCGAGCCGTTCCGGTTCGTCGGTGCGATGCGGGCGGTCGGGGTGTGCACCGACCAGCCGGTCGTGGTCTACGACGACTGGCAGGGGCGTGCGGCGGCACGCTGCTGGTGGCTGCTGCGCCACTACGGTCACCGTGACGTCCGTGTGCTCGATGGAGGCTGGGCCGCCTGGACGGCTGCCGGCGCGCCCGTCGAGACCGGTCCGGTCGTGGCTCCCGCAGGCGACTTCGCCGGCGCTCCGGGCCACCTGCCCGTCGTTGCGGCGGCCGACGTGCTCACCTTCGCCGGCACCGTGGTCGACGCCCGGGAGCCGGCCCGGTTCCGGGGCGAGACCGAGCCGGTCGACCCGGTCGCGGGGCACATCCCGGGCGCGGTGAACGTGCCCACCAGCGCCGTCCTGCGCGACGACGGCACGTTCCGGTCCGCCGACGAGATCGCACAGCTGCTTCCCGGCGGCGAGGTCGCGGCCTACTGCGGCTCCGGCGTCACCGCCGCCCACGACCTGCTCGCCCTGGCCGTGGCCGGGCGCACCGGCGCGCTCTACCCGGGCAGCTGGTCGGAGTGGGTCGCGGATCCCGAGCGCCCGGTGGCGACGGGGCCCTGACCGACCCCGGCGGCGTCGGGGCGGGGCGCTACCGTCGAAGCATGGCGGACACGGTGCTCGGAACCCTGCTCATCCTCGGCGCCAGCGGCGACCTGACCAGCCGGCTGCTGCTGCCCGGCCTGGCGACGCTGCAGGCCAGCGACCGCGGCCGGCCGCTGAAGCTGCTGGGAGCCGGCATGGAGGAGATCTCCGCCGCGCAGTGGCACGCCAGGGTCCGCCGGTCGTTCCGGTCCGCCAAGGCCACCGGCGATCTCGTGGAGCGCACCGAGAGGGACAGCGCGTACGTCCGCGGTGACGTCACCGACCCCGACGTCCTGCGCGACCTCCTCGACCGCTGCGAGGGGGTGCCGGCGATCTACTTCGCCCTGCCTCCCGCCGTCACGGCGAAGGTGTGCGCGGCGCTGCGCGAGGTCGACCTGCCCGAGGGCACGAACCTGGTGCTGGAGAAGCCGTTCGGGGTCGACCTGCCGAGCGCGGAGAAGCTCAACCGGCTGCTGGTCACGCTGGTGCCCGAGAACCAGGTGCACCGCGTCGACCACTTCCTGGGACGCGCCGACGTGCTGAACATCCTCGGCACCCGCTTCGCCAACCGCACCCTGGAGCCGGTGTGGAACAGCGAGCACGTCGAGCGCATCGACATCGTCTTCGACGAGGACCTCACCCTCGAGGGCCGGGCCGGCTACTACGACCATGCCGGCGCCCTCGTCGACATGCTGCAGAGTCACCTGCTGCAGGTGATGAGCGTGCTGATGATGGACCCTCCGGCAAGCCTCGACGAGGGCGACCTGCGCAACGGCAAGGTGACGGTGCTGCGGGCGACCCACGTGTGGGGGGACGACCCGGTCGCGTCGTCGCGCCGAGCCCGCTACACCGCGGGACGGATCGGCCGGCGCGAGGTGCCGGCGTACACCAAGGAGCCGGGGGTCGACCCCTCGCGCGGCACCGAGACGCTGGCCGAGGTGACCTTCGAGGTCGCCACCTGGCGCTGGGCCGGGGTGCCGGTCACGCTGCGCTCGGGCAAGTCGCTCGGCCGGCCCCGCAAGGAGATCGTGGTGACCTTCCGGCCACCGCCGCACCTGCCGCGCGGCTTCACCGGCACCGACCGGCCCGAGCAGCTCACCATCGGGCTCTCCCCGGCGCGGCTCGTGGTCGGCATGGACGTCAACGGCCCCGGCGATCCCTTCCGGCTCGACTGGGCGCGGCTCGAGGCCGAGCTCGGCCCCGGCGACCTCGAGGCGTACGGCGAGGTGCTGGCCGGTGTGATGGATGCCGACCCGACGCTGTCGGTGCGCGGCGACGCCGCCGAGCAGTGCTGGCGCATCCTCGCGCCCGTCCGCAAGGCCTGGGCGGCCGGCGAGGTCCCGATGCAGACCTACAAGGCGGGCAGCAACGGTCCCGCCTCGTGGCGCACCAGCAAGGAGGACGTCCCCGCTACCAGTGCACGCCCTTGAGGGCTCGGGCGAGGAGGTCGGCCTGCGTGGTGCGCTGGGCCGGGTCGGCGCTGTCCCCGCGCGCGGCCGCGGAGTCGGGGAACACCTGGTAGGCCAGGTGCAGCACCCGGAATGCGACCTTGGGGGCGAGCGTGTGCGCGAGCGCGCCGAGGTTGCCGGTCTTGGTGTTGATCTCGTGCGGCTTCTCCACCAGCGCCGTGACGACCTTGCGGGCGGCCTGGCCGGGGCTGATGGTGGGGAACCGGTCGTAGAGCTTGGTGGGCGCGATCATCGGGGTGCGCACCAGCGGCATGTGGATGCTGGTGAAGGAGATCCCGTCGCCGATCACCTCCGAGCTCACCACGTTGCTCCACGCGTCGAGCGCCGCCTTCGAGGCGACGTAGGCGGAGAAGCGCGGCGGGTTCGTCAGCACGCCGATCGAGGAGATGTTCACGATGTGCCCCGACCGCTGCGCGCGCATCGTCGGCAGCAGTCCCATGACCAGGCGGATCGCGCCGAAGTAGTTGAGCTGCATGGTCCGCTCGAAGTCGTGGAAGCGGTCCTCGCTCAGCTTCAGTGAGCGGCGGATCGAGCGGCCGGCGTTGTTGACGACGAAGTCGATGTGCTCGAAGTCCTCGGCCAGCGTCTTGGTCAGGGCGTCGATCGCGTCGAGGTCCGACAGGTCGCACGGGTAGGCGTGCGCGGTGCCGCCCTGGCTCTCGATGAGTGCCTTGGTGGAGTCGAGCTTGTCCCTGCCGCGGGCCACGAGGATCGGCACGGCGCCGGCCTTGGCGACCTGCACGGCGGTGACCAGGCCGATGCCCGAGGAGGCCCCGGTGATCACCACGGTCTTGCCGCGCAGGGCGGCGACGACCGCCTTGTCGTCCTTGATGGAGTCGTCGAGGAACTCCTCCCAGTACGACCACAGGGTGCTGGCGTAGGACTCCAGGTCGGGGACCGCGATGCCGCTGCCGGCCAGTGCCTTCTCGGTGCGGCGCGTGGCGTAGACGCTCGGGAAGGCCACGTGCTCGAGGACCTCCGGCGGGATGCCGAGGCGCCCGATCGTCTGGTCGAGGGCCAGCTGCGCCACCGGCGTGCGCAGGGCAGCCGCCACGAGCGCCCCGGGCCGCAGCCTCGGCGGCAACAGGGCGGTGGGCAGCTTCGAGGTCGTCGTGCGGTCCACCGGTACGGCGAACTGCGGAGCGCCCGCGGCCTTCGCGAACAGGTTCATCATCGCGATGCTGTTCTGCGGCTCGGGGTTGACCAGGTGGAACGCCTCGCCGTCCCGGTCGGGCAGGTGCGCGATCCAGTCCAGCGCCTTCGCGACGTAGTCGACCGGGACGACGTTGGTGTCGCCGAGGTCGACGCCGACCAGCGGCACCCACGCCGGCAGCAGGTCGCGCATCGCCTTGAAGACCGGGAAGAAGTAGTAGGGCCCGTCGATCTTGTCCATCGCGCCGGTCTCGGAGTGACCCACGACGATCGCCGGGCGGTAGACGCGCCACGGCACGGGCGACTCCTCCCGCACGATCCGCTCGGACTCGAACTTGGTGCGGTGGTAGGGCGAGGGGAGCGCCTGGCCCTCGTCGAACATCGTCTCGTCGAAGATGCCGCGGTGGTCGCCGGAGGCGGCCACCGAGGAGACCTGGTGGAAGCAGCCCGCCTCCAGGGCGCCGGCCAGCTCGAGCGCGGCGCGCGTGCCGCCGACGTTGAGCTCCTCGTTCATCTGCGCGCTGGCGGTCATGTCGTAGATCGCGGCCAGGTGGAAGAAGTGGTCGATCTCGCCGCGGTGAGCGGCGATCCACTCGGGGTCCACGCCGAGCAGCGGCGCCCGGAGGTCGCCGGTCACCGCCACGACGCGGTCGGCGGCGCCCCACTGCCGGATCAGCGCCTCAAGGCGGGGGAGCGAGCCCTCCCGACAGAGCAGGAAGACCGTGCCCTCACGGTGCTCGACCAGCTCCTGGACGAGGTGTCGGCCGATGAAGCCGGTGGCGCCGGTGACGAAGTAGGCCATGGGTCACGCCTTCGAGGTCGGGTGATGAGCTGGTGCACATTGAACTCGCCGGGACCGAGGGCGGTCACGCGCTACGCCGAGATTACCCGTTGGTAACTTCTGCGTCGAGCGGTTCTCAGCAGCCGCTCCTGTAGACGTAGCAGCGCAGCCGCGGCTCCCGGTCGACCTCGGGTGCCCCGACGACGTTGATCGGCGTGCTCACCGCGAGCAGGCCGAACGCGGCCTGCAGCGTCTGCAGCTCGTTCTGAGCGTTCGCCGGGTCGACACCGGGCTGGTAGACCTGCGTGCACACCGAGGAGGGGATGCGGGAGGGCCGCGCGGGGCCCGGGTGCCGCAGGGCGTCGAGCGCGAGCGCATAGGCGACGGGGTCGATGGTGCCGACGGTCAGGTGCTCGTCGAGGTCGGTCGGGCAGACGTCCTGCGTGGCCACGTTGGTGATCCGCCCCCGGCCGGTGTGCAGCGACGACGAGGAGGCGGCGGGGCCGGAGTTCGGCTGCACGACCTCGTCGGTGTGGGTGTAGATCTCGGTGTAGGAGATGCCGCGGAAGGTCTCGGCCCGGCTGTTGAGCGCCTTGAGGAAGTGCGCGTCGGCGCCCTGCTGCCAGTCGGCCGGCGGGCAGGTGGGCTCGAGGGTGCCGCAGGGCAGGGCGGTGGTGCCGTGGTTGGAGCCGGCGAAGCCGATCACGTCGTCGACCATCCGCCGGGTGTCGGGCCAGAAGCGCAGTGCCCAGCGCATCGACATCCCGCCCTGGCTGTGGCCCATCACCGCGATGCGTCGCCCGGCCCGGCGGTGCATCACCCGGATGGCGTGCACCAGGTACTCCCCGGAGACCTGGATGTCCTCCAGCGTGCGGTGCGGCATCGTGACCGCGCACCAGGCGCGGCGCTGGGCGGTGAACGCGCGCTCGTAGTTCCAGGAGTAGTTCTGCTCGGCGGTCACGCCGGTCGCGGGGTTCAGCAGGACCGGCTCGGGGCCGCGGCGCGGTCGGCCGTGGCAGGCCAGCGAGCGGCGCAGCGCACGCGCCCCCACGCTCAGGGCCGGTCCCGGCCGGTGCAGCGGCGCGAAGGCGAGGTGGCCGGTGCCCGCGGTGGCACCGGTGACAGCGGTGGCAGCGGTGGTGGGCAGCGCCAGCAGCAGGCCGAGGAGCAGCGTCAGGCAGGCGACCAGGGATCCGGTACGGCGGGAGGGCATGCCGTCCTCAACGACCCAACGATCCATCGGTCACTGGCCCGCCGGCTCAGTCGGGCCGGCTCAGTCGGGCCGGCCGCCGCCACCGAACATGATCTCGTCCCAGCTCGGCACCGACGAGCGACCCTTGCGGCGCGCGGAGCGCGCCGGCGGCTCGGGGTCCTGGCCCGCGTCGGCCGCCTCGCCTGCGTCGGCAGCGGCGTCGGCTTCGGCCGGCAGCTCGGCGCCGGTGTCCTCGGCGACCGCCTCCGGCTCGTCTCGCGGCAGCGTCACCTCGACCGTCGGCTCGTCGGCGTCGGCGGGAGCGCGCTGCTCCCGCTCGGGCATCAGGGTCGGGTCGTCGCCGCCGCGCAGCATCTCCAGGGCGTCGTCGCCCAGCGGGAGCTCGTCCTGGGAGGGCACCGCGGCGAGGCGACGGGCTCCGGGCGCCGCCGGTGCGGGCGGCGCCTGCTCGCCGACGAGGACCCGGGCCTCGGCGTCCTCGGCGGTGACGTAGCGCCCGCGCAGGTCGAAGCAGAAGGTCGCGTGGTGGGCGGTGCCGGCGGCGTCGTAGTCGGCCACGAGCGTCCACCGGCCGTCCTCGCGCCGCCAGGCGTCCCAGCGGACGTCGTCGGCGTGTAGGCCGTGCTCGCGCACCGACGACAGCACGGCCTCCCCGAGGGTGCGGGCGCCGCCGCCCACACCGGGGCGCCGTCGCACGGAGCCGGCCAGCGCCGTCTGGGCGATGTGGGCGCGCTCGGCGAGCACCGGGCCGGCGTACGGCATGATCCGCTCGACGCTCGTCTGCGCCGCCGTCGCCACCTCCTCGGCGGAGTCGCCGGCGCGGATGCGCGCCTGGATGTCGCGGGGCCGCAGCGTGCTCTCCATCGTCGTCTCCACCTCGCCCGTCCGGGCCGGTTCGCCGTGCAGGGCCGAGCGGAGCCGGTGGTCGACCCGAACGCGGAACTCCGCACCCCGGGCGCTGACCAGGACGAGCGTCGTGCCGTCCTTGCTCAGCCCCACCGGCGTGAGGTCCGTCATCGTCGATCGTGACCTTCCATCAGCCCGCCACTCCTGCTGCGCGAGCCTACGCGAAGATCAGGGGCATGTTCGGTAGCAGCGCGCTGTTCGTGGCCCTGGACCTGGCCGGCATCTTCGTGTTCGCCATCTCCGGCGGTCTCGTCGCGGTGCGCAAGCGGCTCGACGTGTTCGGCGTCCTGGTCCTCGCCGGTACGACGGGACTCGGCGGTGGCTTCCTCCGCGACGTGCTCATCGACGCGACGCCGCCCGCCGCGCTGCGCGACTGGCGCTACCTGCTGGTCCCGGTGGCGGCCGGCCTGCTCACCTTCTGCCTGCATCCGGCGCTGGGCCGCATGGAGCGGGTGGTGATGGTCTTCGACGCCGCCGGGCTGGGTCTGTTCTGCGTCACCGGCGCCGTCAAGGCGCTCCAGTACGGCCTGGGGCCGGTGCCCGCGGCGCTGATGGGCCTGGTCACCGGCGTCGGCGGCGGCATGGTGCGCGACCTGCTCGCCGGCCGGGTGCCCGTGGTCTTCACCAGCGAGCTCTACGCGACCCCGGCGCTGGCCGGCGCCGCGTGGGCGGTGCTCACCCATCGCGCCGGATGGGACCCGTGGTGGGTGCTGCTGCCGGGCTTCGCGCTCTGCTTCGGCTGGCGGTTGCTCGCCGTCCTGCGGGGGTGGCGGGCGCCGGTGCCGGGGGGCCGGCCCAGCGTGTGATACCACCGTGTGAGCCCGTCTGGCCTCAGTCGGATGGCGGCCGTCGTACCGCGACGGTGGCGAGCAGCGAGACGACCGCGGCGCCGGTGCTGACCAGGTAGGTCGTCGAGGGTGCGGCGTGGTCGGCGACCACGCCGGCGATCCAGGAGCCGGGCCCGATCCCGGCCGATAGGCCGGTCTGCCACCACGCCATCGCCTCGGTGAGGCGGCCCGGCGGCGACCCCTTCTCGACGAGCGAGCTCGCGGCGACCATCGTCGGCGCCACGGCGAAGCCGGTCGCGACCATCACCAGGGCGAGGAGCCACAGCGGGCCCACGAGGGACAGCACGGCGAAGCCGACGGCGAGCCAGGTGACCCCGAGGCGGACGCGACGCAGCAGGTCGCCGTCGCCGTCCCGCCTGCCGTTGAGGAGCGCCGCCACCAGGCTCCCGACGGCGAGGGCCGCGAGGAGCACCCCGGCCAGGGACCGGTGACCCTGGTCGGACGCGACCGCGACCGTGGCCACCTCGTTGGCGCCCAGCACCGCGCCGAGCGCGAGCCCCGCCACGCCGAGCGGCACCACCGTGCGCCACGGCATCGCGCCGTCGCGCTCCTGCGCCTCGCCCCGGCTGGGCGGCTCGGTGCGGCGCTGCACCGCCAGGGCCAGCGGGCCGAGCGCACCCACGACGAGGGCGAAGAGCAATCCCGCCTGGGCCGCGACGACGGTGGACAGGGTGGTGACCAGGGCCGGGCCGGTGACGTAGACCACCTCGTCGGCCGCGGACTCCCAGGAGAACGCCGTCTGCCGCTCGTCGTCGTCCTCGGCGAGCTCGGCCCAGCGTGCCCGCACCATCGCACCGACCTGGGGCACGGCCGCGCCCGCGAGCGCCGCGAACAGGTGCGGCCACGGGAAGCCGGCGTGCCGGACGATCGCCACGACCAGCAGCGCGGTCGAGCCCCCGAAGAGCAGCGCGTTGATGCAGAGCATGCGCAGCTGACCGAAGCGGTCGGTGAGCCGGCCCTGCACGATCGCGAGCCCGGCGTCGCCGACGACGTACGCCGCCGACACCTGTCCGGCGAGGGTGTAGGAGCCGTAGACGGAGCTGACCGCCACCACGATGCCCAGCGTCATCATCGACACCGGGAGTCGGGCCGCCAGACCGGTCAGCGACATGGGGAGCGCGCCCCGGCGGGTGAGCATCGCCCGGTACGTCGCCACGGCGGGACGGTACCCACCCAGGTGGCGCCGACCCCCACCGATGCCCTGCCTAGGCTGTGGCCATGACTGCGACCGACCCGCGTCGAACCGACCCCTACGGCGCCCTGCTGCTGGTCTCCTTCGGTGGCCCGGAGAAGCCCGAGGACGTGGTCCCGTTCCTGCGCAACGTCACCCGCGGACGCGACATCCCCGAGGAGCGGCTGCTCGAGGTGGGGGAGCACTACTTCGGATTCGGCGGCCGCAGCCCGATCAACGACCAGAACCGAGCGCTGCTCGCGGCCATCCGCGAGGACCTGGCCACGGCCGGGGTGGACCTGCCGGTCTACTGGGGCAACCGCAACTGGGACCACTACCTCACCGACGCGATGGAGCAGCTGCGCGCCGACGGCGTGGAGCGGGCGATCTGCTTCGTGACCTCTGCGTACTCCTCCTACTCCGGCTGCCGCCAGTACCGGGAGAACCTCGCCGCCGCCCGCGACGAGGCGGCCGGCACCGACGACGGCCGCCCGCGGCTCGACCGGCTGCGGGTCTACTTCAACCACCCCGGCTTCGTCGAGCCGATGGTCGACAACACGCTGGCGGCCCTGGACGCGCTCCCCGACGCCGCCCGGGACCGCGCGCACGTGCTCTTCGTCACCCACTCCATCCCGATCGCGATGGCGCAGAGCAGCGGACCCGGCGAACCGGCCGCCACCGGTGACGACGGCGCCTACGCGCGCCAGCACCGCAGCGTCGCCGAGGCCATCATGGCCGCGGTGCAGGAGCGCACCGGGCGCGTCCACGACCACGACCTCGTCTACTGCTCGCGCTCCGGGCCGCCGCAGGTGCCGTGGCTCGAGCCCGACGTCAACGACCGGATGCGCGAGCTCGCCGCCGACGGGGTGCCGGGCGTGGTCGTCGTGCCGATCGGCTTCGTCTCCGATCACATGGAGGTCGCCTACGACCTCGACACCGAGGCCGCGGCCACGGCCGAGGAGCTCGGCCTGCCGTTCCAGCGCGCCGCGACGTGCGGTGTCGACCCCCGCTTCGTCGCGATGGTGCGCGAGCTGGTGCTGGAGCGGGCCGCCGCCGAGCGCGGCGAGGCTCCGGACCGCCCCGTGGTCGGCGGGCTGCCGCCGGCCTGGGACCGCTGCCGCCCCGACTGCTGCCCCAACCTGCGCGCCCCGCTGCCCACGGTCGGTGGCGCCGACGACGTCCCCGATGCCTGAGGACGACCCGCAGGCCCTGCTCCGGCTCGCCCGCCGTGCCGCCGGCGCGGCGGCCGAGAACGCCCGCGCCCTGCGTGCCCGCGGGGTCGAGGTCGCCGGCACCAAGTCCAGCGACATCGACGTGGTCACCGAGGCCGACCGCAGCACCGAGGCGCTGCTCCGCGACCTGCTGCTGGCTGCGCGACCCGATGACGCGATCCTCGGCGAGGAGGGCGACGACCACCCCGGCACCAGCGGGGTGCGGTGGATCCTGGACCCGATCGACGGCACCGTGAACTACCTCTACGGGTGGTCCTGGTACGCCGTCTCCGTCGCCGCCGAGGTCGACGGCGAGGTGGTCGCGGCCGTGGTCGTCAACCCGGCCACCGGCGAGGAGTACGCCGCGCTGCGCGGCGGGGGCGCCACCTGCGACGGCCTCCCGCTCACCGTCCGCGACCCGGTGGCGCTCGCGCAGTCGCTGGTCGCCACCGGCTTCAACTACGAGCAGCACGTGCGCGAGCGGCAGGCGGGCGCCGTGGCCCGGATGCTGCCCCGGGTGCGCGACGTCCGCCGGGCCGGCTCCTGCGCCCTGGACCTGTGCCAGGTCGCGGCAGGACGCCTCGACGGCTACGTCGAGGAGGGCCCCGAGGTGTGGGACGACGCCGCCGGCGGCCTCATCGCCCGGGAGGCCGGAGCCCGCTTGGAGGTCACCCGCGGAGCGAGCGGCAAGCGGCTCGTCGTCTGCGCGCCGGAGGCCGCGTTCGACGACTTCGCGGCGCTCGTCCGGGAGTGCGGGTTCGGCGCCGGGAGCGACGGGGAACAACCGGGCTGACGCCGCTGTTCAGGTGGCGCCCTCCACTATCCGGCCCCCGATGGTGCGCCTGCGCTCGCCGTGGTGCACAATCTGGCGCCGGCAGGTCTGTGGAGGGCCGGCACGATGCCGACACGACGTGGGGGAGAGGACGGGACGAACCGGTATGGCTACCGACTACGACGCACCGCGCAAGACCGACGAGGAGCAGAACGAGGACAGCCTCGAGGAGCTGAAGGCCCGTCGGCACGACAAGAACTCCGGCAAGGTCGACGAGGACGAGACCGAGGCCGCGGAGTCCTTCGAGCTCCCCGGTGCCGACCTGTCCCACGAGGAGCTGGCCGTCGAGGTCAAGCCCAAGCAGGCCGACGAGTTCACCTGCATGAGCTGCTTCCTGGTCCACCACCGCAGCCAGCTCGCCGACGAGAAGAAGATGATCTGCCGCGACTGCGCCTGATTCCGGTGGCTCAGGCCTTCTGACCGTCGGCCTGCAGCTGCGGCGGCAGGTGACCGGTCGATCGCTGGTAGTACCCCGCGGCGCGGCGCGTCGCGAGCATCCGCGCGACGCCGATGGCGACGCCACTGACCGTCGCCCAGGCGACCGCCTCGCGCATCGCCACGTCGGGGTCGGCGGGGTTCTGCGGCGGCTCCTTGCCGGTGGCCGCCTTCCAGGTGGTGTTGAGCACCCGCTTGGCCACGGTGGCCCCTGCGAGGGCGGACACCAGGGAGAACAGCGACCACGTCTTGGAGCTGTCGTGGCGGGCGGGCTTGTCCTTGTTCTTGCGGGCCATGACAGCCACCCTACTGAGGCGCCACCTGGCGGGCGCGGCGGATCGCCTCGGCCAGCGCGGCCGGCCGGCGGCTCGAGAGCAGCCAGTACGGCGTCGGGTCGGCCGGGTCGTGCAGCGGGACACGCACCGCGCGCTTGAGGTAGGGCCGCATCAGAAGGTAGGCACGGGCGTCCGCCTCGACGCCCGCGGCGCGACGGGTGCCGTCGGTGTCGAGTGGCTGCGGGTCGCCGAGCAGCGTGACGGGGACGTGCGCCCGGCCCGCTCGCAGCTCGCCCCCGGCGACCTCGACGCGGGCGGAGCCGATCAGCCAGAACATCGCGTAGGTGATCGCCACCAGCACGGCGGTCGCGGTCCACGCGATCCAGGCCGGCGTGGAGACGATGAACGCCAGCCAGAGCGTCGCAAGGAACATCGTGGCCTGCACCCACCAGCGCAACGGCACCCGGAGGCGCTCGCCGTACGCCGCGGCGGTGTCGGGCGCGTTCGTGGGCGCGTTCTCGGGCACGGGGCACAGCCTTCCATCCCGCACCCGCCACGGGGTGCGTAGGGTCAACCCTCGTGCTCGACATCCCGCTGCGCCGCCTCGACCCCGGCCTGCCGCTGCCGGCGTACGCGCACCCGGGCGACGCGGGCGCGGACCTGTGCACCGCCGTGGACCTCACCCTCGCCCCGGGCGAGCGGCGGCTGGTACCCACCGGCGTCGCGCTGGCGCTCCCCGAGGGCTACGTCGCGCTGGTGCACCCGCGGTCGGGGCTGGCGCACCGGCACGGCCTGTCGATCGTGAACGCACCGGGTACCGTCGATGCCGGGTACCGCGGAGAGATCCAGGTGTGCCTGGTCAACCTCGATCCCGCGACGCCGATCACGCTGTCCCGCGGCGACCGGATCGCCCAGCTGGTGGTCCAGCGTGTGGAGCAGGCCCGGTTCGTCGAGGTCGAGGAGCTGGAGGGTTCGGCCCGCGGTGCGGGTGGGCACGGCTCGACTGGAGGATTCGCCCCGTGACGTCGACAGCTTTGAGGTGTGAGCAGTGAGATTCGGACGCAGGAAGCAGGACGAGGACGCGGGCACCGCGGCGGAAGCCGTGGACGGTGCCGACGGCGCCCTCGGCGGCGCCCTGGACGGTGCCTGGGACGGTGCCTGGGACGGTGCCTTGAGCGGGGGGCCCGGGAGCGGTGCCGCCGTCGGGACGCAGCCTCCGGGCCCGCGCGACGTGGCCGACGTGCCGGCCGAGGAGCTGGGCGACTACATCGACCTGGGCAGCCTGCTGCTCCCGCCGCGGCCCGACACCGAGCTGCGCCTGCAGGTCGACGAGGCGACCGGCCAGGTGCTCGCCGTGCTGCTCCTCGACGCCGAGGGGATGCTCGAGCTGCGTGCCTTCGCCGGGGAGCGCCGGGGCGACCTGTGGAGCGATGTCCGGCGCGAGATCGCCAGCGACACCGCACAGCGCGGGGGCACCGCCACCGAGCAGGACGGACCGTTCGGTCCCGAGCTCTACTGCCAGATCCCGGTGCAGCTCGAGGACGGCAGCTCGGGCGTCCAGCCCTCGCGGGTGATCGGCCACAACGGCCCCCGCTGGTTCCTGCGCGCCGCGCTGCTCGGGCGACCCGCCATCGAGCACGACGCCGCCGAGCCGTGGATGGAGACCCTGCGCCGGGTCGTCGTACGCCGCGGGCCCGAGCCGATGCCGCCCGGCGACGCGCTGCCGCTGCAGCTGCCGCCGGACGCCCAGCGGATCGATTGAGGTCTGCGCGTCCGGATCGGCTACCGTGACGCGGTGTCGGAGAAGAGTGCGCTGCGCCAGGCGATCAGCCGCTGGGCGAGCCCGGAGCGCGACGAGGCGCGGGAGCTGCAGCGCGACGTCGCGAAGTCCGGGCGGATGACGCTGGCCGAGGCGCCGCTGCGGCAGGTGGTCACCGTGCAGGGGACGCTGCGCACGGTGACGCTGCGTCCGCGCGGCGGCGTGCCCGCCCTGGAGGCCGAGCTGTACGACGGCACCGCCACGATCACGATCCTGTGGCTGGGCCGTCGCCGGATCGCCGGCATCTTCCCGGGCCGCAACATCGTGGTGACCGGCCGCATCGGCGACGCGGAGGGCATCCGCATCATGTACAACCCCCGCTACGACCTCCAGGCCGTCTCCCGATGACCGCGGCGTCGTCGGCCTCGCCGGGAGCCTCGGGCACCTCGGCGTCGGCGCAGCCGACCGTCGAGCAGGTGGTGCGCCGGCAGCTCTCCCGCGCGCTCGGCGGGGTGCGCGGCATGCTCGAGGCCGCGGTCCCCACGGCGGTGTTCACGGTGTGCTTCGTCACCACCGGCGATCTGCGTCTGGCCGTGGTGATCAGCGTGGTGTGCACCGCCGCGCTGCTCGTCGTACGGCTGGTGCAGCGCACGACGCCGAAGTTCGTCCTCAACGCCGTGGTCGGCATCGCGATCGGGGCGCTGTTCGCGTGGCGCGCGGCGCGGCACGGGGGGAGCGCCAGCGACCAGGCGCTCGCCTACTTCCTGCCCGGCCTGCTCTACAACGCCGGGTACGCCGTGGTGATGGCCCTCACCGTCGTGGTGCGGTGGCCGCTGGTCGGGTTCATGGTCGGCAGCGTCACCGGCGACCCGACGGCATGGCATGAGGACCGGGCGGTGGTGCGGCTGTGCAGTCGCCTCACCTGGCTGCTGGTGCTGCCCTGCCTGCTGCGGGTGGTCGTCCAGGGACCGATGTATCTCGCCGGCCGCAACGGCTGGTGGGATCCCGATGCCGCCGTGGCCGCCCTCGGCGCCAGCAAGCTGGTGATGGGCTGGCCGCTGCAGGTGGCCGCGCTCGCCGCGATGGTGTGGCTGCTCGGTCGCAACGCCACCCCGTTGAGCACGGCGGAGGCCGCCGAGATCGAGCACGACCTCAGCTGACCGCCTCAGCGACAGTCGGCGCGCACGACGCGACGTGTCGACGCCGGGTGGTCGAGGAGCTCGCGCGGCGGGCGGACCGGTCGCGGCACGAACCCGCCGCCGCAGTTGGGGCACACACCGCCGAGCACGTCCTCGACGCACCGGACGCAGAAGGTGCACTCGAAGCTGCAGATCCGTGCATCCGTGCTCTCCGGAGGCAGGTCGACGTCGCAGCACTCGCACCCCGGGCGCAGCTCCAGCATGCCCGGACCCTACGCCTCCGGGAGGAGCTGGAGCCGCGCACCGTCAGGAGCGCAAGGCCTCGCGCGCTCAGCGGCCCCGGCTGAAGCCGGCGGCACTGTGCGAGCCGGAGCCGCGTGAGGAGCCGGCCGCGGAGCCGCCCGTCCCGGCCGAGCCGCCGCCCGAGCGACGCCTGTTGCGAGCGCCGCCCGACCGGGCACGACCGGACTCCGAGCCGCCCGCTCCGGACCGGGCGCGCTGCGGCTTCGGGCCGCCGCTGCGGCCGCGCTTGGGCTGGGCCGGCTGCGCCGGGGTCGCGACCACGGGCATGCCGCCGGGCACCAGCACCCGCTCGCCGGGAGCGAGCTGCTGGAGCACCGGGTCGGAGACGCCGGCGAGCTTCGTGGTGGTGGGGCTGATGCCGGCGGCCCTGGTCAGGCCCCGCACGTCGCGCAGCTGGTCATCGGTGGCCAGCGTGACGACGGTGCCCGCGCTGCCGGCCCGGGCGGTGCGGCCGCTGCGGTGCAGGTAGGCCTTGTGCTCGGTCGGCGGGTCGGCGTGGACGACCAGCGCGACGTCGTCGACGTGGATGCCCCGGGCGGCGATGTCGGTGGCCACGAGCGCGGTCGCGCTGCCGTCGTGGAAGGCGCCGATGTTGCGCTGCCGGGCGTTCTGGCTGAGGTTGCCGTGCAGCTCGACGGCGGGCACGCCGCGCTGGTTGAGCTGACGGGCGAGAGCCTTGGCGCCGTGCTTGGTCCGGGTGAAGACCATCGTGCGGCCGGGAGCGCTGGTGAGGTCGACGAGCACCGGCAGCCGCTGCTCGCGGGGCAGGTGCAGCACGTGGTGCTCCATGCGCGTCACCGGCGACTGGACCGAGTCGGCCTCGTGGACGACCGGCGCTGAGAGGTAGCGCTTGACCAGCACGTCGATCGCGTTGTCGAGCGTGGCGGAGAACAGCAGTCGCTGGCTGCCGCGGGGGGTCTTGTCCAGCAGGCGGCGTACGACGGGCAGGAAGCCCAGGTCGGCCATGTGGTCGGCCTCGTCGAGGACGGTCACCTCCACGGCGTCGAGGGAGCACAGTCCCTGGCCGATCAGGTCCTCGAGCCGGCCGGGGCAGGCGACGACGACGTCGACGCCGCGCTGGAGGGCCTGGACCTGGGGGTTCTGTCCGACGCCGCCGAAGACGGTGCGGGTGCGCAGCCCCGCCGCGTCGGCGAGCGGGCGCAGCGAGGCGTCGATCTGGGTGACCAGCTCGCGCGTCGGGGCCAGGATCAGCGCGCGCGGGCGGGCCGAGCGGGCCGGGCGTCCGCCGGAGAGGCGGGCCACCAGCGGCAGCAGGAACGCGTAGGTCTTGCCGGAGCCGGTGCGGCCCCGGCCGAGCACGTCGCGACCGGCGAGGGAGTCGGGCAGCGTCGCTGCCTGGATGGGGGTGGGGACCGTGATGCCCTGCTGGGCGAGGATCGCGGACAGGGGAGCGGGCACGCCGAGATCGGCGAAGGTGGAAGGCAAGGATGACTGCTCTCGGTGGGTGTCTCACCGGTGCTGTCCCGCCGGCGGCGGGACGGGGAAGCGGTGCTCGCGACGAGACGCGAGTCGCGGGGCTCAGCCCCGCGCGGCAGTCCCGCGGCAAGACCGGGCGGGGCTGGTGGGACCAGTCTAGGGCACGTCCGGGCACGCCGGCGCCGACGGGGCCGTGGCAGGGCCGTCGACGTGGCCCGGCCGAGGGCTCAGCGCGCGGGCGCGCTCCGCAGCGCGCCGACGACCGTGGTGGCGACACCGGTCATGATCGCGACCACACTGGGCAGGTGGATCCGCATGGCTTCTCCCTCCGGGTTTCCCTCCGCGTACCCCGTCCGCCGGATTCTGCACCACCGGCTGCGACCTGTCCGGCATTCGCGGCGCCGACCCGCGGGGATCAGTGGTGCTCGGTGGGCGCGAGGAGCCGCTCGATCTCGGCCTCGCGGTCCTCGGGGACCACCAGCAGCAACTCGTCGCCCGACTCCACCGGCTGCTCGGGGGCGGGAGTGTAGACCTGCCCGTCGCGCAGGATCGTGACCAGCGCGCAGTTCTCGGGCAACGGGATCAGCCCGGACGGCTTGCCGACGTAGGGCGAGTCGGCCGGCAGGGTCAGCTCGACCAGGTTGGCGTTGCCGCGGCGGAAGGTGAAGAGTCGCACCAGGTCGCCGACCGTGACGGCCTCCTCCACGAGCGCGGACATGATCCGCGGCGTGGACACGCTCACGTCCACGCCCCAGGCCTCGGTGAACAGCCACTCGTTGTTGGGGTGGTTGACCCGTGCGACGGTGCGCGGCACCCCGAACTCGGTCTTGACCAGCAGCGAGGCGACCAGGTTGGCCTTGTCGTCGCCGGTGGCGGCGATCACCACGTCGCACTGGTCCATCCGGGCCTCCTCGAGGGAGGACATCTCGCACACGTCGGCGAGGAGCCACTCGGCCTCGGGCACCCGGTCGTGCCGGATCGAGCGGGGGTCCTTGTCGACCAGGAGCACCTGGTGGCCGTTCTCCAGCAGCTCGCGGGCGATCGAGCGCCCGACGGCACCGGCTCCGGCGATGGCGACGCGCATCTCAGTCCTCCTCCGGGCCGCGGTGGAAGACGTCGTACACGCCCGCCGCGGTCTCCTCGCGCATGACCAGGTGCAGCACGTCGCCCTCCTGGAGCACGGTCTCGCGCCCCGGGATCATCCCCTCGCCGAGTCGGTCGATCCACGCGATCCGAGACCGTGACTGCTCCTGGAACAGCACCGAGCGCTGCCCGATCCAGGCGTCGTTGATCGGCATCTGGTCGAGCCGGATGGTGCCGGAGGGGTCGCGGTAGTTCGGCTCGGCGCCCGCGGGCAGCAGCCGGCGCAGCATCTGGTCGGCGGTCCACTTCACCGTCGCCACGGTGGTGATGCCGAGCCGCTCGTAGACCTCGGCGCGGCCGGGGTCGTAGATCCGCGCCACCACCTGCTGGATCCCGAAGGACTCCCGGGCGATGCGCGCGGCGATGATGTTGGAGTTGTCGCCGCTGCTGACCGCGGCGAAGGCATCGGCGCGCTCGATACCGGCCTGGACGAGCACCTCGCGGTCGAAGCCGTAGCCGGTCACCTTCAGCCCGTTGTAGGACGGACCGAGCCGCCGGAACGCGTCCGGGTCGGTGTCGATCACGCTGACGGTGTGGTTGCGGTCCTCCAGGGACCGGGCGAGCGTCGACCCGACCCGCCCGCATCCCATGATCACGACGTGCACGCGGCGAGCCTAGCGAGCGTAGCGGGAGCTTGCTCACGCGACCGAGTGGGCGAAGTCCGCGTCGACGAGCGAAGCGAGGACTACCCGGCGCACGCTACCCGGTGGCGCACCTCACGCGTGCGCGTCGACCTCTTCAGATGCCTTAGCCTGGACCCCCGTGGGTGTCGGCAACGTCTCGAAGCGCGTGCTGCTGGGGCAGAAGCTCCGCAGCTCGCAGCTGGGGGAGACCCTGCTGCCCAAGCGGATCGCGCTGCCGGTCTTCGCCAGTGACGCGCTCTCCTCGGTCGCGTACGCGCCCGACGAGGTCTTCATCATGCTCTCGGTCGCGGGCGTCTCGGCGTACGCGTTCTCCTGGAAGATCGGCCTCGCGGTCGCGCTGGTGATGCTGACCGTGGTGGCCTCCTACCGCCAGACGGTGCACGCCTACCCCAGCGGTGGCGGCGACTACGAGGTCGCCACGGTCAACCTCGGCCGCCGCGCCGGCCAGACGGTCGCCAGCGCGCTCCTGGTCGACTACGTGCTCACCGTCGCGGTCTCGGTCTCCTCGGGCGTGCAGAACGCCGCCTCGGCGCTGGACTTCGTCAGCGGCCACGAGATGGTCTACGCCGTCGCGCTGGTGGTCCTGCTGGCCGCGCTCAACCTGCGGGGGGTCCGGGAGTCGGGCACGTTCTTCGCGGTGCCGACGTACGGCTTCATGATCGCCGTCCTGGGCATGGCCGCCTGGGGCGCGATCCGCGCCGCCACCGGGCACCTCCCACACGTGGAGAGCTCGGACCTGCTGCTGATGCCCGCGCCGGGCTACGGCCACGAGATCGGGCAGGCGGCGCTGATCCTGCTGCTGGCGCGCGCGTTCTCCTCCGGCTGCGCCGCACTGACCGGCGTGGAGGCCATCTCCAACGGCATCCCGGCGTTCCGCCGCCCGAAGAGCCGCAACGCCGCCACCACGCTGTTCCTGCTCGGCTCGATCGCGGTGACGATGCTGATCAGCATCATCGTGCTCGCGCACTCGCTGGGGTTGAAGTACGTCGACAGCAGCGACCTGAGCCGGTTGCGGCAGCCCGACGGCAGCCCGCTGCCCCCCGGCTACGACGAGCACACCGTGATCGCCCAGCTCGCCAAGGCGGTCTTCGCCAACTTCCCGCCGGGCTTCTACTACGTGGTCGCGATGACCGGCGTGGTCCTGGTCCTGGCCGCCAACACCGCCTTCAACGGCTTCCCCGTGCTCGGCTCCATCCTGGCCCGTGACGGCCTGATGCCCCGCCAGCTGGGCTCACGCGGCGACCGGCTCGCCTACAGCAACGGCATCCTGATCCTGGCCGGCTTCGCGATCGTGCTGATCGTCGCCTTCGACGCCGACGTGTCGCGGCTCATCCAGCTCTACATCATCGGGGTGTTCGTCTCCTTCAACCTGAGCCAGCTCGGGATGATCCGGCACTGGACCCGGCTGCTGCGCACCGAGCGCAACCCGGCCGAGCGCCGCCGGATGGTGCGCTCGCGGGTGATCAACGCCTTCGGGCTCGCGATGACCGCGGTGGTGTTCGTGGTGATCCTGTCGACGAAGTTCCTCGCCGGCGCCTGGATCGCGATCCTGGCCATGGCCGCGTTCTTCGCGCTGATGGGCGGCATCCGCAGCCACTACGACCGGGTCGCCGAGGAGCTGACCATCGGCGACGAGGACCAGGTCATGCCGACGCGGGTGCACGCCATCGTGCTGGTCTCCAAGCTGCACAAGCCCACGATGCGTGCGCTGGCCTACGCGAGGGCGACCCGGCCCAACGTGCTGGAGGCGGTCTACGTCGGCGTCGACCCGGCCACCACCGACGACCTGCTGGCCGAGTGGGACGACCAACGGCTCGACATCCCGTTGAAGGTGCTGCACTCGCCGTACCGCGAGATCATCCGCCCGGTCGTGGAGTACGCCGTGGCCATCCGCAAGGCGAACCCGCGTGGGGTGGTGGCGGTCTACATCCCGGAGTACGTCGTGGGCCGCTGGTGGGAGCAGCTGCTGCACAACCAGACGGCGCTGCGCCTCAAGGGCCGGCTGCTCTTCGCGCCCGGCGTGATGGTCACCTCCGTGCCCTACCAGCTGCGCGGCGCCGAGCGGGGCAAGCAGCGCGAGGACCGGACCCTCTACCGCTCCCGCCCCGGCGACGTCCGCCGCGGTCGCGTGAACCGGCGCGTCAAGTGAGCGGCGAGCTGCTCGAGCTGACCACCGGCAAGGTGGCTCACGGCGGGCACGTCGTGGCGCGGGCCGAGACCGGTCAGGTGGTGTTCGTCCGCCACGCCCTGCCGGGCGAGCGGGTCAGGGTCCGGATCACCGAGGACTCCGGGTCCTACCTCCGCGGCGACGCCGTCGACGTGCTCGAGGCGTCGCCCCACCGGGTGGCGGCGCCGTGCCCGCTCGCCGGCCCGAGCCTGTGCGGCGGGTGCGACTTCCAGCATGTCGACCTCCCAGAGCAGCGCCGGCTCAAGGCCGCCGTGGTCTCCGAGCAGCTGCAGCGCCTCGCCGGCCTCGAGGTCGACGTGGTGTGCGAGCCGGTCCCGGGGGACCAGGACGGACTGCGCTGGCGGACCCGGATGCAGTACGTCGGGCTGCCCGGCGGTGCGCGGGGCCTGCGCCGCCACCGGTCCCACGACGTGATCCCGGTCGAGGAGTGCCTGCTCGCTGCACCGGACGCCCGCGACGCCTCCGAGCAGGGCACCGTGCGCGAGGAGGTGCTCGGGCACGGCTTCGACGTGGCGGCGGACGGGTTCTGGCAGGTGCATCCCGGTGCCCCCCAGGTGCTGGTCGAGACCGTGCTGGACCAGCTGCGTCCGCAGCCCGGGGAGCGGGCCCTCGACCTCTACGCCGGGGTGGGACTCTTCTCACTCTTCCTCGCCGAGGCGGTGGGGGAGCGGGGCAGCGTCGTCGCCGTGGAGAGCGACCGCGTCGCGAGCGGCCACGCCCGCCAGAACCTGTCCTCGCACCGCAGCGCCACCGTGGTGCGCGACCGGGTGGACCGGTGGATTCGCCGCCCGCTCGAACCGGTGGACCTGGTCGTCCTCGACCCGCCCCGGGCCGGCGCCAAGCGGGCGGTCGTGGCGCCGGTCGCGGCGCTGGCTCCCCGCGCGGTGTCGTACGTCGCCTGCGACCCCGCCGCCCTGGCCCGCGACGTCGCGCTGTTCGCCGAGGCCGGCTACCGCCTCGCTGCCCTACGCTGCCTGGACCTGTTCCCGATGACACATCATGTCGAATGCGTAGCTCTGCTGACGAAAACCGGTCCTGACCTGCATTGATGCAAAACGCGATGTTGGTGCCGACCTTGAAAATCGGGGCTTAGGGCGCACTTTGGGCGCACTTTGAGTTTCTGGCCGCCCCGGCGACGAGCCTGGCGGCCCCCTGAGAACGCATAGAACGGCCCGTGGGCCGCCGCGCAGGGCGAAGCGGGCGCACGGGGCCGTTCTGAGGGCCGGACGGGCTCTCAGAGCCCGATTGTCGAATCGTCTGGGGGATCGCTCCTAGGAGCCAGCCGCTCGGTCGCTGCCCGGTAGTCGGGCACCACGAGGCGGCGGTTGATGTAGTGCCGCTCGGTGACCGACTTGGAGGTGTGGCCGAGCTGGTCCTTGGCGGCGTCGGCGTCATAGACCTCGTCGATCTCGGTCGCCACCGTCCGCCGGAACGAGTGGGGAGAGACGTCGCGGAGTGCGTCGAGGTCCGCGTACTCATCGAGCTGGCGGATGTGCCACAGCCGGCTCTGAACGTTGCCGGGGAAGTGCCAGGTTCCGTTGCGACTGGCGAAGACCGCGTCGATGTCGTTCGGCGGCTGCTCCAGCTTGCGTCGGCGCAGGAGAGATGCGGCCCAATCAGGGAGTGCAATGGGACGGATCGCGGCATGGGTCTTGCCGTAGTTGACCCGCTTGCCCTTGGAGGTGATCTGGCCGTTGACCATCAGCCACGGGAACCACGTCTCGTCGGCGCGCCGTGCGGGCGGGGCGGTCAACTCGATGTCGGACCAGCGCAACGCGAGCACCTCTCCGATCCGCATGCCGGTCGCGATCAGCAGGTCGACGATGTCTGGGAGGTCGACACTCTTTGGACCGTTGCGCCGCTCGGCGTTGGCCCACTCCCGGATGGCGGTGCGTACGGCATCCAGATCCTCGACGGGGATGGACTTCTTCTTGACCCGCGGCACTGGCACCGATGGGACGGCCGAGGCGGGGTTGCCGTTGAGTGCTTCATGGAAGATCGCCAGGTTGAAGGCCCTCACGAGGACGCTGCGAATCTTCTTGCGCATGTCGGCGGAGATGTCCGCGCTGTCGAGGGCTGCTTGGATGATGACGGGACGTACATGGCGCAGCTGATACGCCCCGAGAGGGTGCTCGGTCTTGTCACGATCGAGCACCCAGCGCAGGTGGTGCTTGTAGGCCGCCAGCGTCTCCGGAGTCGGGCTTCCGGTCTTCTCCATCTTGGCGAACCAGAGGTCGAGCAGTTCCTGGACCGTGTCGTCGGGAGCGATGGCGCCGTCGCCGAATGTGCCGGTGTGCTCGACGAAGAACGCTTTGAGGTTGGCCCTCGCCTTGTTCTTGGTCTCGCCGCTCTTGCGGTACTCGCGGACAACGCCGTCCACATCGCAGTAGCGGGCGCGCGCCAGCCACGTTCCGTTGGCACGTTGAGTGCAGTTGATGTCGCCATAGGTGCCGACCACCATCCTCTGCCTAGCCACTTCTCGCTCCTTTCGTGTAGCCGTCTCCCCGTCAGGGCTGCGCTGCTGGGAGGGCTCCGCCGCGCACCCTGCTGGCGCGGTTGCGGGTGTGAACATGACCCGCACGGTCCAAGGCAGCGTCGATCTCCTCGTTGTCCTCGCCGATTGGAAAGGATTCCTCGTGGTCCTGGAGCCAACGATCGAGCTCCGAGAGTCGGTACTTCAGCCGTCCGCCGGCCTTCACGGCGCGAGGGCCATAGCCCGGTCGGCGGACTCTCCAGGTCAGGAGCGTCGCCTTGGGGACACCAAGGTAGGCACAGGCGTCATCGGTGTTGAGGAAGGGATCTCGTGGCAGCGGAACCACGACGGCCAGTGCCAAGTCGGCGTCGCTCGTGCTGGTGGCGGATGGGTTGTTAGATCGACGGGACATCTGGTGGTGCTCCTCTCGGTGGTGGCCGGTGGTTCAGCGCGGCCTCGAAGTCGAGGCGGCTTCTCGCGGCACTTTTCGGCGGCTTGCGTTGGATAGGTGTGGGCCGCAGGTCGCTGCGCACGATCGCCAGGAGCTCGGTCTGCACCGCTGAGGTGATGGGGACGAACTCCTGTCGGCTCGTGTGGACGAGCTCGCTGTCGTCGAGGTCCAGGCAGGGGAGGTTGACGCGGTGGAAGTAGAGGCGGTGGGCGGCGCCGTACTCCACGAGGTTGCAGACTCGCTCGTCGATGCCCGCGCTGACGCGTTGGAGCCGGCGAACCTGATGCGCGTCGGAGAGCCCGGCGTCATCGAGCTTGGTCATGCGCGTGGCTGCGACCGCTCCCTGTCCAGCGGCGGCTCCACCGATGCCGAACACGCCGCCGAGGTCACGTGCCTGTCGGACGAGGCGGCCGTAGGTCTCCCCGCGCTGCTGCCATCGTTCGGCGAGCATCGGGTCGATCGGCGCGAGTCGTCGGGCGGCTTCCCGGGAGATGTTGCGTTGGGAGTCGAGGACGAGGCGCAGGTTCTGGGCGGTGGGGAAGTGGCTGAGGTGGAGGAGCAGGTTGTGCTGGGCTTGGAGGACTCCGGTGATGCCCGGCAGGCCTGGGCCCTCGACGAGTGTGGGCGCGGGTCGCCAGCCGCGTCGGTCGACGGTGTAGTCGGGTTCGCCGTATCCGGCCCACGTCGCGTAGGTCTCGGCGGCGCGTCCGAGTCGGCCAGGCTCGGGGAGGGGCTGCCAGGCGGGGATGTTGGCGTAGCGCCGGTCGAGGCTGACCAGTCCGCGCACGACGTCGGCGGCGTCCTTGATGACCGTCAGGCATTGGGCCTCTGAGAGTCGGCCGTAGCCGACTCCGTGGGCGAAGTCGTGCTCGCCGAGCGCGCACGCCCGAGCCGCCCCGCGCCAGGACTCGACTAAGTCGAACTTCTGCGGTGTGACCAGCTCGTCGAGGGTGGGTAGGCCCACATCACTGTCACGGAGCGTGCGGTCGAGGCGGTAGCGCAGCTCCTCGGCTGGGCCGCGGGTGCGGCCGGTGCTTCCTTCGAGACCGATGCGTGGGTTGGCGGCCTGCATGGCTTGGTGGCACCACACGAGTACGGCGTGCCGGTAGCGCGCGATCTGCTGGCCGATCACCCTGCGTTCCTCGACCGTGGTCGACACCGGGACGGTGTGGATGCCGGCGCCGCCGATTCGCTGCTGGATGCGGTGCTGACACAGCAACCCGCCCAGGGCGCCGCGGAGCATGCCACTGGTCTCGCCATACATCAGGGCGCATCCAGCTCTCGGGCGGCCCACAGCATGTCGAGGACGAGCTCGACCGTCAGGGAGTCGATCCCGTGCCTGGCCAGGTCTTCGATGGCTGACTCGGCGACGTCGAAGAGCACGTCGCGGTCGGTGACCGGGACCGGGCTGATGCCGGGGATGTAGTCGCCGTGGACGAAGTCGATCTGGAGCAACACGCGGTCGTACTCGATCGACGCATCGGGGGTGAGGGCAGCATCAGCGAGAGCGGCGACGTAGGACCGGGCCTGACCGAGCGTGACCGCGTGGGCGAGAAGCATGCAGGTTCCTTTCGGGCCGCGTGGTCGGCGGCGTGCGTTTCACCGTGAATCGCGAGGCCGGGGACCCGGGTGTCGTGTGGCGGCGGCTGTGGACAACGCGGCAGGTGCAGGTGCTGTGCACCGCTAGGAGGCCGCGCGGACTCGTTCCTCGATGCGTCGCCGGGCGGCGACGTCCTCGTGGACGAAGAGGAGGAAGTCGGCGTAGCGGTCGAGAATCTCGACCTCGCCACCGTTCTCGCGCAGAGCCTCCCCGGGCCAGGTCGTCTGCCTCGTGGGCCGGTCTCGATCGAGGCGGCATCCTGCGGTGGAGACCCACTCGCGCAGCCGGTTGCGGGCCTCGTGAAAGTCGCGATGCCACCCGATCGGACCCGACGGTGTCCCCTCGGAGTCGTAGGCGTTGAGCCAATGCGTGTGCAGGGCCGACAGTTCCCAGACCAGCTCGTCGTGACGATGCCAGTACGGCGGCACCACCGTCGGCGGCAGCCCGTAGGTCAACCGCAGCCAGTCGACCCAGGCGTCGAGGTCGGTCCACTCGACCATCGCCTCGTCCGCCGTCAGCAGATTCCAGTTGATCGGTCGCAACGGCCGGTCGTCGTCGAAGTCGGCGGTCCCGAAGCGGTCCTCGGGATCGCCGTACTCCGACTCGACACCGTGCTCATCGTCCGGCAGCGACGTCTGGCCGTCGTCAACGCGGATCGTCATGACGGGGTCGCGATCAGATGCTGACGGCGGGTGCGGGCTCGTTGACCACCGTCAGCTCGTTCGTTGGCGGCTCGGGCTGCTTGGCGGGCGTGCGGTCCACGACGTAGCGGGTGCGGGCGCAGTCATGGCCGATGCGGCGGGCGACGAACTGCTCGCGGATCTCGCTCGGTCCGCCGGGAGGCTCCTGCTCGTACTCGTGGATGTAGCCCGAGGCGACGATCTGGTCGCCCGGCTTGAACCGCGGGTAGGCCCGCTCGGCCGCACGGTCGAACAGCACCAGGTCGCAGTAGACCGGGTCGAGCTTGGTGAACGACCCGTCGACCTCCTTGCGGTGCTGCTCGATGCCGACCCGGCAGTAGAACCGGGCGTGCCCCTTGCCTGTGAAGGTGAGCTCCGGCGCGGTCGCGACGAACCCTTGAAGGCTCATCTGGGTGGGAATCGTCATGGTCTGACTCCTGACCTCCGGCGGTTGCCTGGGTAGCGACCGCTCTCAGGGATCAGGTGTGTTGGCAGTGCCGACGTTGCTAGCCTTGTCGCGTCCCTCCGGCTCCGTGGACCTTGGAATGCGGGTGAGCCGGGTGCATAAGCTCACCGCCGCTGTGTCGCTCGTAGATAAGCGAGGCGCCACTCCAGTCAGACATCTGATGGAGGCGCCGTGTGCACCAAGATTCCGTACCCCGACCGCTGGACCGCGGCGTGAGCCGTTCTGAAGCTACGTGCCTCGGGACGCAGTGAACGAGCAGTCCACCCGTGCTTCACCGATCACCCTGGCTGCTGGCACGTTACGAGCAAGAAGGCGAAGAAGCGGTGGGCCTCAGCGTCGACGCAGAGTGGCCTCGACCGCGGCGCGATCACGCCGTAGTTGGCCGGCCTCTTTGCGGGCGGTCCATGCGCGCAGGGTAGTGACAAGTGGGGGAGCACTACGAAGCAGCACGAGTGCCGTGCCGAACGGCAACATACGGATTGCCTCTGGCGGCATGACTGGCACGCGGCGTACGGAGCGCTGGAGCGACCGGGAGCCGTAGTCGCCGATGGAGACGGTGTCGGTCTTCTCGTCGCGTTCGCCGATCAGGGCTGAAAGGTCTTGGAGGTCCTTAGCCGAGGAGGTGCCGCCGAGGATGAGTTTGACGATGCTGGCGTCCCAGATCGCGCCGGCTGCGTGATCTCCCCACTTGTCGCGCGCCTGAGACAGCGACTGGAGCACCGGCATGGTGGTGATCCCGGTCCCGCCTCCTTCGGCCATGAGCACTGGTAGGGAGGGGAGCGGTGAGAGGTTGCCGATCTCGTCGAGGGCCAGCAGCAGGGGTGGGTCGAGGCGGGCGCCGGGGGAGGCGGCAGCGAGGTGACGTGCGGTCTCGATGAGGTCCTCGATGAACGCGGCGACCAGAGACCAGGACGCGCCAGCTCCGGCGCCGGTGGCGAGAAGGTAGAGGGTGCCGTTGTTGGTGAGGAAGTCGACAGGGTCGAACTGCTCGCCCGCGCGAGGGGTGACGGCGTCGAGCACACGGGGATCGGCCAGACAGGACAGCGCGAGGGAGACGCCCATCCAGATGGAGTCGCGGGTGCGGGGGTCGGCGTGGATCATCGACTCCAGCGAGTCGGCCCAGCCCGGCGCAGCGGTCGGGCTGCTAGACAGGATCGCGACCGCGTCGGCCGCTGCCGATGGCGACAGGGTCCAGCCGAACAGTTCGCGCGGTGACCGGTGGTCGAGGGCTGCGGCGTGGAGCAGCGCCTGGAGCGCGGTGCGGGTCTTGCCTTCCCAGAAGCCGCCGGACTCCACGCCGCCGGTCGACAGGCCGGTGGCTGAGGCGAGGCCGGTGGCTCGGATCATGGCGGTGAGTGGGTCCTCGCATCCACGGACCGGGGACCACCGCAGTCCGGACGGCAGGCCCTCGGCGAGCCGCTGGGGGTCGAACACTGCGACCGGTCCCCGAGTTCGGCGGGCGGTGAGCGTGGCTGCGATGTTGTCGGGCCGGGTCGCGGTGGTGATGACCGCGCCGGGGGCGTCGAGGATCGCGTTGATGACGACGTGTAGTCCCTTGCCAGATCGAGGGGGTCCGAGCACCAGGGCCGAGTCCTCGACCGAGGCCCAGACTTCATGGCCGCGCGAGCGGCCGAGGAGGTAGCCGACCTCGGACGGCTCGGCCTTGTCGAGCGACGGTCGGAGAGTGCGGCCGCGAGCGAGCAGCGCCTTCGGTGATGTCACAGCGCGTACGTCGCGGCCGGTCGCGACGCCGGCAAGGTGGCGCGGGTCGTGCGATGCCCGGTGCTTGATCGAGCCGATGCGACGCCAGACCAGCAGCGCGCTGGCAACGACTGTGGTGAGAATGACGGCCAGCACGAGCCAGTAGAACCAAGCCGCGAGACCGTCGGAACCGAGTGCGGACCCCGGTTCGGCGGGATGGGCCAGGACGCGGAACCCGGCTTCCCATCCGCCGGTCGGCTGGCCAGCTCCCGACAGCCATGCGGCCGCTGATCCGGCGAGGCGCAGGATGGCGGCGAGGGCACTGACGGCCGCGGTCAGGATGAGCCCGAGGTTCACCAACTCGTCGTCGACGCCCTGGCCCCGTGGGTTCACGCGGCGCCGCCACTGACCATGACGGTGCCGGACTTCTTTCCCATCAACACCACGAGTCCGGGATGGGCTTCGAGGAGCGCTGGTGGCAGTCGGAGTCGGGCTGTGCCGTCGGTGTTGGCGACCTGGTGCGCGACAACTACGGCGACCGCGATCTCCTCGTTGGGCAGGAACCCGTCGCTGGCCACCTCGCCTACCGACGAAGTGGTCTTGCGTGCGGGCGCGACCACCTGCACTTGCGGGCGTCTCGGCGTCACGATGTCGGTGAAGCTCGACTGGTCGGCCTCTCGGACCTCGACGCGCACCGGCGTGTCGAGGTCGGCGGCGATGTCGTCGACCAGGCGCTTGAGATCGGTGCGGGTGAGGGACTGATCCGCGGAGTAGGGCTCCCGGTCGAGTGTCACGGTGAGGTAGCCCTGGTCGTCGACATCGACCTCCACTAGCGGCATCACCACCGGGACGCGGACGGTCTGCCGGTCGTCGCGGCGGTACGGCGTAGTGGCGTTGATCAGGCTCATATCCCGATCGTCTCCACCTGGCGCTGCGCGACCCTCTGCTCAGGAGCTGAGCGGCGGCCGGCGGCCAAAGCCTCGCGGTCGAGTCCGGGCGGGTTGCCGTCACCGACCTGCGGGGTGTCGAGGCTGTCGAGGATCGAGACCGCTGCCCCGCGAACGCGCTCAGCGGTGGACTGCACGACCTCGACCGGGGTCTTGCCGGGCACGCTCGACGCCCACGACGCGACGTACGGGATGGTGTAGTCGTCGGTCGCCAGACCGTGCGCGGCACCGACCATCAGTGCGACCGATTCGGCCTCGACTTCGGCGATGCCGCGATGGAGGGCCGCGTCGGCGTTGTCGGGGCCGTGGAGCATGACGTGCCCCAGCTCGTGCGCGAGTGTCTTGACCTGGGCGGCGTCGTCCATGTCCATCCGCACCGACACCTCTCGGGTCAGGTAGTCGGTGAGTCCGTTGGCGCCACCTATCGTTCTCGCATCGGAGACCAGTCGCAGTTCGAAGCCGTGGGCAGTGATCTGATCGGCCAGCCCGTCCCACAGCCCGTCGGGCGCCTGGCCTTGCAGCAGCGTCGGCCGAGGCGGCTCGGGGATCGGTTCGCCGTCGGTCTGAGAGACGTCCCACACGTACGCGGGTTTCAGGCCGACCAGCTTCGACCGGACGGCCTCCCCGGGGCGAGGTTTTTCGCCCCGAGTCAGACGACGCCACGACTCGGGCTCTGCAGGGGTCGAGGATGCGGACCGTGCGGTGACGGGTGCGAGGATCGCGTATCCGGACTGTCCTTTCATCACCGCGCGGTTGAGACTTTGCCACTGTCGGAAGCCGGCGACGTAGGTCGGCATTGGGTCGGGCACTCGGCCTTCTTGGAAGGCGGCGTAGTGCTGCACGGCGATCAGCATCGTGTTACCGAAGCTGCGTCCGCGGAACTTCGCCGCGAACCCCAATGCACGCTTCCAGTCCTCACCGCTCACCAGCGCCCCCACGGAATCGGTGAGTTTCTGCTGGAGTGCTTCGAGCTTCTCCTCGCGAGCCGCGAGGTCCCGGGCCTGTGTTCGCATCCCCGATCCTCCTGACACTGGTCGTCGAGGGACAGGTGTGCAGGCTTGGCTCGGGTACTGCCGCGGACCGTCGTCCGACGTTGATATCGCTCCAGCCGTACGGCAGAGAGGAGACCCGGGGCCAGGCTTGGCAGGACCGATCGTTGAGATCCGAGTGTCGATCCAAGTCACCCGGACAATCTGAAGCCCGATTCGACGCCCACGGCGCATGTGGGACCTCGATTTGGGCGAGCCCTTATTGCATATTGTTTGCAACAGCGGCAGGCATGCAACATGGCTGACTACTCCCTCCCTGACCTCCCTTACGACTACGCCGCGCTCGAGCCCTACATCTCCGGCGAGATCATGGAGCTGCACCACGACAAGCACCACAACACCTACGTCAACGGCATCAACACCGCTGTCGAGCAGCTCGCCGAGGCCCGCGAAGCCGAGTCGTTCGGCAGTCTGTCCACGCTGGAGAAGAACCTGGCCTTCCACCTCGGCGGGCATGTCAACCACTCGGTGTTCTGGCCCAACATGTCCCCGGACGGCGGTGACAAGCCCACCGGCGAGCTGGCCCAGGTGATCGAGGAGTACTTCGGCGGCTTCGACAAGTTCCGCGCCCACTTCGAGGCCAACGCACTCGGCGTACAGGGCTCGGGCTGGTCGGTGCTGACCTGGGACATGGTCGCCCAACGGCCCTACATCATCCAGCACTTCGACCACCAGGGGAACGTGCCGATCTGCATGGTCCCGCTGCTGATGCTCGACATGTGGGAGCACGCCTACTACCTGCAGTACAAGAACGACAAGGCGACGTTCGTCAAGCAGTGGTGGAACATCGTCAACTGGGCCGACGTGCAGCAGCGGTTCGAGAAGGCCCGCACCCAGACCCCCGGACTGATCCTGTGAGCGAGGCCGCGCGTCGCGCCGAGCTCGCCCCCGTCGTCGCCGCCGCGCAGCGGGTGGCCGGCATCGTCGCGGCCCGTGGCCGTGGCGACACCGACGGCGCGCGCCAACTGATGACCAGTTTCAACGACGAGCGCGAGCTCGCCGGCGGCGCGCTCTTGGTCGCCGAACTCAGCATCGGGCTGCTGCAAAAGGAGACCGGAGAGTCGCTCGACCAATGCGTCAGCGACCTGTGCCTCCACATGGAAGCCGCCCTCGGCATGCCACCAACCACGTAGCCGATACCCGCGGGAGCAGGATCGGCGAACCTGAGCACCGACGTACGCTCTGGGCCAGCGATGCATGCTCAGGTTCGCCTGAAGACCGTCAGAAGTCATTGGAACTGCTAACCTGTCAGGTTCATCCGGCCTGTTGTGTCAAAGAGCTCCAGTTCGGCGGGATGGAGCTGGTGCTGGACAACGAACGACCTGTGCTTGATCCGCCACAGCCCCTGTCCGGTGCCGAGTGTCGGGAGAAGCGACTGTTCCGTGCCGGTCAGCCCCAGCGCGGCAGCCGTCGTGCCGAGCTGGTCGGACTCTTGCCGGTAGACGACCCGGGTCTCCGCGTTCGCCAACAACGATGAGGCGAGCGCCCGCATGGCCGACCCTTGGTCGCCGACGTTGTCGAGGTCGGAGAGTTTGTGGAAGATCAGCATGTTCGCGATCCCGTAGTGCCGGGCCAGCCGCCAGTGTGCGTCCATGCGCCGCAGCAGCGCCGGGTGTGACATCAGGCGCCATGCCTCGTCGTAGATCACCCACCGTTGACCGCCGTCGGGGTCGAGGAGGGCTGATTCCATCCACGCCGACGCGCAGGTCATCAACACCGAGATGAGTGTCGCGTTCTCGGTCACCCGGGACAGATCGAGCGAGATCATCGGCAACGTCGGATCGAATCGCACCGTGCTGGGCCCGTCGAAGAGCCCAGCGAGGTCGCCGGCGACGAGGCGGCGCAACGCGTGACCGACCAGGCGGCCGTCCTCGGCCAGTCGACCATCCGTGTCCGTCCCTCTTTCAGGGGCGAGCAGGCGGTCAACCACCATCGGCAGTACCGGTACCTCGGTCGATCGGACCGCGTCCGCGAGCGCGACGTCGATGGCCGTGTGCTCCAACGGCGTGAGCCGGCGGTCGAGGACCGTCTCTGCCAGCGCACCGAGGAGGTCGCGGCGCCGAGAGGTGACCTGCGCTGCCCACTGGATGTCATCGAGTCCGGCAGGCCGGTGGCCCTCGTCGAGCGGGTTGAGGCGGTTGGGCATCCCGTGTCCCAGTGCGATGGCTCTACCGCCGACGGCTTCGGCGATGGCGGTGTGTTCGCCCTTGGGATCGCCAGGAACGTAGACGCGGCGGCCGAACGGGATCGAGCGCGTGTAGAGGCTCTTGGCCAAGGCCGACTTGCCGGCCCCGACGATTCCCGCGAGCACGAGGTTGGGCGCGGTGATCAGTCCGCGCGCGTAGAGAACCCAGGGGTCGTAGACGAACGAGCTGCCGGAGTAGAGGTCCTGCCCGACGAACACTCCGTCACTTCCGAGTCCGCCCTCAGCGAGGAACGGGTATGCGCCGGCCAGCGTGGCGGACGTGTCCTGGTGACGAGGCAACCGAAGCCGGCCGGGCGTCCGCAGCGCGCCGGCACCATGCTCGCCAGCCTTGGGTAACACGACGGCCGCGCGGCGCTCAGCCACCAGTTCGTCAGACTTCGCCTTCGCGAGCGTTCTGCGCGAGTCGCGGTCCTCAGCGAGTCGGGACTTCGCTGCGGCCTTGCGTGCCCGTCGGTCACGTCGACGCTCACGGCGGGGCGACACGAGCACCGAGCTGTGCAGACGGCTCTCGTTGGAGTCCTTCATAGCGACAGCCCGCGGTCGACCGGCGAGCTGGTCAATAAGGGATCTGGGAACTCGCGGTGGTAGGCGAGCATCGCCTCCGCCTCGTGCGCGTTCCCGATCACCCCGCCGACCTGCCGGAGCATCTCGCCGGCTCGATGGAGATCCCACGAGACCCGATAGGTCGCAGAGCGAGCCTTCGGCGAGTCAGCCGGCGCCCACTGCGCATTCCGGTGGCGCCCATCGTGGTACTCCGCGATCTGATGGAGCGACTGGCTCAGCGAGGCGACCGCCGAGGTGAGCGAGCCCAGGACCGAGTAGATCTGGCGCGGGTCGTCGATCGAGCGGGTTGCGTGCGCGAGCGCGCGAAGGGCGGTTTGTACCTCGTCGGCGTCCGCCGCCGGGTTCTCGAACGTTGGCATTGCAAGCTCCTTCTCGTGCGACACGATCGAAAAGGGAGGTGTGCGAGCCTGACTCAGACTGCCCGGCACAGCGGTATGGCTGCGGCACTGAACGCTTGAGCCTGCTGGCCCCAGAGCCGTCTCGTCTCGCACGAGGCTTGGATGGCGGCCTGTTCGATGTCGGCGACGGCGCGTTCGAGCTCGTCTGGGTCCTGGGCACTGACGGCGATCAGGCCGGTGGCGCGGAGGATGCCGTGGCCGGCGGTGAGGTCGGCTTCCTGTTGGAGGACGTCGTTGTACTCGGCCGACTGTTGGGCGTCCTCGATCTGCCCGATGCGCTGGCGCTGGGCGGCGTCGGAGATGTACTCGGTCTTCTTCTTGCGGATGTCGCGGGCAGCTTGGTCGGTGCGCATGGGCGTGTAGAGCAACGTGAAGGTGCGCCGTACCCCGGAGGAGAGGAGTACCGGTGCGAGGAAGCCGGGGTAGACGAGGGACCGCGGCCACTCACTGATCCACAGCACGCAGTGGTGTGCGGAGTCCGATCGCAGACTCGACCAGGTCTCGGTGACTGCGACCGGTCCCGCGGTGGCGAGGTCGCGGCCCAGTTCGCCGTGCCGTTCGAGAGCGCCTGCGACGACGGGGTCGTAGGCCGAGCGCAGGATGACGGCGAGGTCGCCGGGCTCCAACCATCCTGCCGGTGCCAGGTCGGCGGCTCGCAGCGCGGCGGTGATCGTGGACATCTCTTGGCGCAGTACGGCGGCGGCTCCGCGGTTGCCGCCGCCGGCAGCGCGGATGGCCCGGCTGGCGGCCTTCATGTCGAGTGAGATGGAGACGGTGCTGGCGTGACGCTCGCCAGCGGGTCCGGCGCGGTCGATGAGGTCGTCGTACGTCGTCGAGGTCCAGGAGTCGTCGTGGTGGTCGTGCTGGTTCCACCAGTCCGCCAGGCCCTTGCCGGAGTCGGGCAGGGTCCGTTCCATTACCTGCAATGCGGCGATGCGACCAGAGCGGCAGGCGGTGGCGAGCACTCGGCCCCAGCTCGTGACGCGGCGCTGCTGCTCAAGGGGATCGAGCAGGATGAAGGCGGGATGGGTGACGGCGACGATCGCGGTCAGGGTCGCGGTGTGCGGGTCGTGGACCACGACCGCGCCGCTCTCCGGGTCGAACCACTGTCGCAGGCGGGCCGCGTCTCCCGGCAGTGAGAGGGTGCCCGCTGGGCGGGGCTTGACGATGTGGCGGCGGAACAGCAGTTGCCCGCCGGTGCTTCGCCAGATCCAGCGGCTCACGACGGGCAGCCACTCGATGAGCTTGCGACCGCCGACTCCGATGAACGCCAGGCCCGAACAGGCCAGCAGCACTGGGACGACGTAGATCAGGGACGTGCCGCCGCCGACGTACAAGGCGAATACCAGCATGATCGCGCCGAAGCCGACGACTATCAGCCGCGACCCAGAGAGTCCGAGGAGCACCCCTCGGCGGGTGAGGCGGGAGAACTTCACCGGGGCGAGGTCGTGATCGTTTGCTGTCGTCGAGTTGCTCATGGGTCAGCGCCTCGTGCCGCGAGGTTGGGAGGGAACCGAGTCCGGCACGTGCTGGGGGAGCGGTGCCCCGGAGGTAGATGCCGGCGTCTGCTGTGCTGCGTCGGTCTGTTGGGCGACTGCTCCGCCGACGGCCTTCCCGGTGCGCACTCCTGCGGCGGCGGCCTCCTTCGCGACGACGAGGCCTGCGGCGCCGCCGCCCGCACCAGCGCCGCCGCCGGCGCCTCCACCGAAGGCCGCGCCGCCTCCCGTCGATGCGCCGCCAGGGCTACCGGTCGATGGTCCCGAGCCCGCCGGAGTCGGCGAAGGCGTGTTGCCGCCACCTGAGCTCTGTGCGGAGCCAGCATCGAGGACCTTGCTCGGCTGCGAGCCCGGTGCGCGGTTCATTGGAATCGGAAGGGGCCGGTTGAGAGCGGACTTGCCTTCCTGCTCGGCCGACATCGCGTGGTACATGTCGAACCCCATGAAGCTAATGGCCTTATAAGTCATGTACGGCGCGAACCCCGCCATGAGCATCAGCACGACGCCAGCGATCGGTTCACTCACCGATTGGATGTCGCTGTCGATGGGTGCGGAGACCTGGGCGGTCGCGAGCAGGAAGATCACCACCAGGACGACCTTCGACAAGATCAGGGCGATCACGAACGACGCCCACTTGCTCACCCAGCCACGGGTGTGGTCCCAGCTTGACCCGGCCAGAGCGATCGGGGCGAACACGATCGCGATCAGTAGCAGCGCCTTGCGGATGAGCAGGCTGATCCACACGATCGCGGCCGCACCGATAGCGAGGCCGGCGATGAACATGGTGATGACCGCGCCGGCACCCGGAGCGGCGATGTTGAGCCCGACCAGGCCGGTGGTCAGCAGGGCGATCCGGTCGCCCATCTGCTCCATGTTGGTCCCGGCAGCGTTGACGATGCCGATGCAGAGCTGGTCGGTGACCTCCAGTGCGGTGGCGAGGAGGGCCAGAGCGACGAAGGAACCGAGGATCGACTTCGCCAGTCCAAGGGCCGCTCGAGACAGGGCGGCGGGGTCTCGTCGGATCATGCCGCCGATGACCTGGAGCATGAAGAAGCCGAGCATGACGAAGACCGCGACGCCGAAGAGGATGTTGTAGACCTTCGTGTACTGGCCGCTGGTGACGTCGACCATCGTGGTCGAGTCGAAGACCGTCCAGACCGCCTCGAACATCCACCCGGCTGCGTGGCCCATGCCCTGGGCAAGCCAATCGAAGGGTGCCGCGACCAGTGAGCCGGCAGCGTCTCCTGCGACGTCGCACACGCTGGAGATGACCGGTACTCCGCAGACGTCAACCATCGTCGTGTCCTCGCTTGGCCGCGGTCCTCAGACCGACTGGCCGACGTTCCAGAAGAAGTTGACCAGCGCCACCGAGGCTCCGGTGACGATCGCGGCACCCAAGCCGACGAGGACACCGAACTTGCCGCGGCCGGCGAGGTGAGGGTTCGACGAGTTCGCGCCAAGCGCCCACACGACCGCGGAGACGATGAGCCCGAGCACCGCGAGGATCAGGCCGACGGTCATGGAGGCGCCGACGATGCTCTTGAGCTGGCTGATGCCGGGCAGGCCGTTGGAGTTCGGGCCGATGTTGATGTCCTGCGGCAGCAGGGTGACGACCGTGGCGGGTAGACCGAGGTTGATCACGATTCCTCCGGGAGTGATTGGCGGGTTCACTCGGTCAGGTGTGCGGTCCACGCCCGCTTCACGGAGACCTCGGTAGCGTTGCCGTCGTGGCGCTTCCCGAGACCGACCTTGCACGGATCAAGAAGTGGTGCGACTCCATCTGGCCCGAGCACATGTGGGACCAGGCGAAGGTCGAAGCTGACGTTGCACCGACGCACGTCACTATCGTGGAGGTGCGGCCGGACTGGCAGGGTGGCCCGGAGTCGACGAGGTTCCCGATCGCTCGGCTGCGGTACACGAAGACCACCGGCCAGTGGGCCATCTACTGGCGCGACCGCAACCTGAAGTTCCACGAGTACCAGCACCTGCGACCCTCGAAGGGCGTCCAGTCGCTCCTTGACTACATCCGCGAGAGCAAGGACCCCATCTTTTTCGGCTGACAAGGCCTGGATCGGGCTCGGCGCCGTTCAGAGCCTTGCTCCGAGGTCGAGGAGCCAGCTTGCCCAGGCGAGTGCTCCGCCGGTGAGGACGGCTCCGCCGAGCGCGACGAAGAGGCCGGTCTTGGCCTTGCTTGCGGTCTGCCAGCTGCCGTTCGACGAGCCGATGGCCCAGGTGGCTGCGCACACGATCACCATGAGCGCGGAGATGATGAGGCTGTAGGTGAGCAGTGCGCCGATGATTGAGCGGAGTTGGCTGGAGCCACCGACCGCCCCGAAGTCCGGGCCGATGAGCGGGAGGAGACGCCTGGTCATGGTCTGCAGGTGTCTTTCACGCGCCGAGCCGGCGGAGGGTCATGGTTTCGCCCGCGAACTCCGAGACGGTGCCGAACCGCACGTTGTCGCCGGTGTGCGGCGCCTGGAGGATCTTGCCGTCGCCGACGTAGATCGCGACGTGGTGGGGCGCGGACGATCCGGGGTGGGTGAAGAAGATGAGGTCGCCGGGCTGCTTGTTGTCCCAACTGACTGGGTGGCCGAAGGTGATCTGGGCGCCGGAGTAGTGCGGCAGCCGGAGTTTCCCGTCGGATGCTTGGTAGGCGGCATACATGACGAGTCCGGAGCAGTCGAAGCCCGGGCCGCGGCCGTCGGAGCCGACTCCGGAGGGCCCGCTGTAGGTGCCGCCGCCCCATACGTAGGGCTTTCCGAGTTGGGTTTTCGCGGCGGCGATCAGCGCGCCGGCGAACCCCGACGCCAGCGGTACGCCTCCGTCCTGTTCGTCTCCGCAGGATCCGGATGCCGAGCCCGTCGCCAGCGAATCGACGATCGCGACGGCGACCGGCTCATAGGCGGCGTACCGGTCGGGGAAGGCGGAGACCTCGACCGCCTGAGCAGCGGCTCCCATAGGCAAGAGCTTCCAGTCGGGGATGTCGAGCAGTCCGCGGGGTGAGCCGTGGTTGGGTCCGGTGGGGCCGCCGAAGAACGCTCGAGCCTGGTACTCGGCGCCCATGAGATCGGCCACGCTGCCCCAGCCGGTGCTGGGCCGCATCTGGAACAGGCCGAGTGAGTCGTGGTCGCCGCCGTCCCCATCGTTGGGGTAGGTGGCCGAGGCTGGGTAGGCGCTGGTGTTGGAGAGCATCCGCAGGCTCGACTCGGTCAGGGCGGCCATGAGGGCGATGACGATGCCGTCGCGGCCGACGTCCTTGGTGCCTGATCCAACGCTGACGATGGTGGCGGCGCGAGTGAGCTGTGCCTGGCCGAGGGTGACCGTGATTCCGTCGGTCCGGGTCGCGGTCAGGTGGTCGGGGGTCTGTTCGACCACGGGACTCGACGAGAGACAGGAGGCTTGGGCGGCCGGGTTCATGAGGGCGCCGAGTCCGAGCAGCAGGCTTGCTGGGCCGAGCAAGACGGCTAGCACTGCGGCAGCCACTACCTTGCCCATGGTCAGTCCAGCGGGTTATCGAGCTCGGAGAGTCGGAGCAGGCGGCACTTCGGGTACGACGGGCCGCAGACGATGAAGACGGTGAAGGCGACGGCGTGTTCGGAGCTCACCGGTTCGCCTGCCCAGACCCCTGAGCGGTGCCGGGTGCCGTGGATCGTGTAAGCGGTCGTTCCGGGCAAGAGTGCGTCGCCGGCTTGCGCTTCGGCCTCGGCCCACTTGGTCGGTACCGAGACCGTGTCGAGTGAGAGCCACTGGCGTGTGGCGTACTTCGTCAGCTCTACCCATGCGTCCGGTGTCGGCAGGTAGTTGCCGAGATCGGAGAGGAGCCCGACGATGGATTCGCCGGTCGGGTCGCCGAGTCTGATGAGCTGCTCGATGTGGTCGTCACGGCCGATGAGGGTCGCGGTGTCCCATGCGAAGAGCGCTTCGGCGACCTGGCGAGCGAAGGAGTCTGGGTCTGACGTCGCGCGCAGCGTCGGGAGCCTGGTGACGCCCGTCGCCGTCTCTACGGGTGTTGGCTCGACTGAGCCTGCTGACTGCGTGTCGGGTCGGGGAGGGCTCGGCGCGTGGCCCCGGTGGTCGAGCACCGCGTAGGTGACGGACGCAATCAGGAGTAGCGCTGTCGTGATGCCTGCGACGATCAGACGACGCTGGCGGAGGTTGTCGGGAGTTCTCGGGTAGCGCATCTGCCGGGCCTTCGGTGAGTCGGTGTGGTCACGACTCAGGTGTGTCGCCGGACTCACGCGCGAGGGCGACCGCGTCGGCGAACGACTTGGTCTCGTCGATGACACGGAGGAAGAGCGCCCAGTCGTCGGGCTTGATCTCGCGGGCGATCTGGTCGACGTCGTACTTCTTGGTCCAGCCGTCCATCTCGGCCCACTTGAGGTTGAAGGAGCGCGTGGAGCGCTTGTGGTTGGCGGCCTCTTCCTCGCGCCGCCGCTTGTTCGCTTGGATGCGGCGGCGCCGGTCCTCCCTGGCTCGCTGGAGGGCCTTCTCGGCTTCCTCGTTGAGCTCGTCCTCGGCTCCAGGAGCCATCATCGCCGCGATACGTTTGGCGGTCATCACGCGTTGGTAGCCAGGATCGACCGGACCGCCGTTGCGGATCGTGGCCAGCTCGACGTCGGCGACTTTCCGGACGTGCTGCGGGAGGTCGCGGTCGGCCGCCACCCGCTCCATCGCCAGGATCTGCTCCAGACGGGCGTACGACGCTTTGCCTGTGACCATTTCGGCAGCCCGCCGGCGGGCGTCTCCGAGGCCACACGTCTCCGGCCCCGCTGAATCAGCGGGGCCGAGCTGACCTGCGATTTCGTCGGTTTTGGACCCGAACTGCGTGGCCCTCATGCGCCGCTGGGCGTCCTCGTCGATCAGCACTCGCAGTTCGGCGTAGAGCTTCGCTGCCTCATCAGCGGCGAGCGGCTTGTGCGTCGTGTTCTCGTCCCGCTCTGCGAGGAGCCGGGTCAGCTCGTCGCTGATTCCAGACCGCACCCACACCCGTAAGGTGTGCCAGCCGAGCTTCTTGGCCGCCTGGAGGCGGCGGTAGCCGCAGATTAGGTGGCCGTCGGGGGTGATGGTGACGGGCTGGAGCAGTCCGACGCGTTTCAGCGAATCCATGAGCGGAGTGAGGTCGCCCGGGTCTCGGCGGTGACGTTCGCCTACGACGATGGACCCGACGGAGCGGTCGAGCTCGATGTGTCCGCGTTCAGACATAGCTTTCACCTGGCTCGGTGTCGAAGTCCGGTGCTGCCGCCTCGACGATGTGGACGAGTCCGCGGTCGTCGAAGAGCTCGGTGACGGGGAAGCCCATTGCTGCTTGCTTGAGGAGTCCGTGGCTCCTCGTGGTGCCCTCGAAGTCTGGGTGTGAGTCACCGAGTACGGCGCGGAGCACGTCGATCCACGCGTCTTGCCCGATGTCGAGGAAGCCCGGGCCGTCGCCTTCTCGCAGCAGGGACTTGTAGGCGACCTCGGGCTTGCCACAGCGACTGAGCCGAGCGGCGATGTACTCCATCGCGAGCCGCGCACTGGTGGGCGGCCAGCCGAGGTCGACGAAGTACTCCACGACGGTGTCGAGCGCGAAGAACGCGTTGGTCGGCTCACCGTCCGGCGGATCCTTCGGGGCGGGCGCGAACGGGTCGGCCATCGTGGCGAAGAAGTGGAACGCCGGGTGATAGTCCGCGATCTCCGATTCGCGATCCGCGAACCGCTCGGCGTCGTGGTAGTCGAGGCCCGCCGTCTTGCGTGCCTGCCCGGACGAGCAGAGCAGGCCCTCGGCGCGCGATTCGTAGATGAGTGTCAGCTCGACGGCGTGCGTGACGACCGCCCACGGGTCTTCGGCAATGCGGGTGGCGCGCATCCGCATCACCTCGAAGGCGGCGCCAGCGGCATCGGTGGGCTCCATGCCGTACTTGTGGGCCAGGCCGGCGTACTTGTCCATCGTGTAGGTCATCAGCTCGGCGGCTTCCGGGCTGGTCTGCCACGCGCCCGGTCCGGCGTAGGCGAGGTCGAGCAGGAGGAGCCGCAGCCCCTCGGCGGTTGCAGTGGCGGGCAGGTTCATAGCCCGAGTCCTTCCTGGTCGGTGATGGTGGGGCTCGTCGGATCAGGTCGAGCGATCGAGGTGCGAGTGATGCGGCGCGACGCGTTCGAGACGGCGGCGCCGGGGGTACGCCGTGCGCGGCGGGTGAGCTCGGTCTGGAGGTCGATGCCGCGGCGGACGAACGTGGAGCCGAGCGAGGTCGGCACTTCGCTGGGCCGGACCCACGCCACACTCGGCTGCGAGCGGTCGGGGGCCTGGTTGGCTTCCACGGTCGGCACGGACGGATCGCGATGAACGGCCAGGGCCTCCACTGCGGTGTCGGATTCGGGCGTAGGAGCGGGTTCGGGAAGCGTGCGGTCGAGGCGGCGCTCGTAGGGGTCCGGCGTGTTCACAGCCCCACCGCCTCAACCGCATTCGTAGGGCGCGGATCGGTTACCGGACCGAGCCGCCTTGCGATCCGGTACGCCGATCTGATCGTCGACATCGCTTCCCGCTCCGGCAGGCCCGCGGTGTACGCCGCCTCGCCGAGGAGTGACGTCGTGCTGCTGAGGTCGTGGCCTTCCTCGGCCATCCGACAGGCGGCCCAGAACAACCCCCCGTTGCGGGCACCCTCCGGTCGTGAGGCGACCCAGGCGGCCAGCTTGTCGGGGCGGGCTCCCACGGCGGGGAGATCTGGGGGCGGTCGCATCGGTCGGGGCGGGTCGAGGAAGCCACGCAGGCCGGCGGCGTCGACCGGTCGGGGGCGGCGATCTTCCGCGACGGCTATCTGCTGGTAGCTGCGACTGATGCCGTCGTCGCCGGTCACCTGGGAGGGCGGCACGATGATGTAGCCGCCGTCGCCTCGGAAGTCGATGTGCTTTCCGGGTACTTGCCACGAGCGCTGCTGGCGCTGGTCGGTGCGGAGGAAGTAGGCGTGGAGCCCGCCGGACGGAGTCCGCACCATCCAGGCCCATCCCTCGACGAACCCGGCACGGCGGGCATGCTCGAAGGCGGCGTAGCCGGAACCGGTCTCGTGGACGTCGACGTCGACCACATCGATTCCCCCGGCCGCCCCGGTGGGGACGCCGATGTTCGCATCGGGTTGGCGCCGCCACCATGAGTCGATGACGCCGAGGTCAGCGCTGGCGTCCTGGAAGCCGTGCGGCGTGAGCGGGCGCTTGCCACCTGGGACGCAGGGGAAGACCGGAATCGCACTGGCCCCGAGGTGTTCGGCCGCGGTCGCGAGGTCCGGAGCGCTGGCGAGGTCGTTGAGGAGCTGCGGGCTCCACCGGGTTGTTGGGGCTGCCGGTTGGTGCACTTTATTCATGCACTCGACTGTCCTCAGGCAAAGCACCAATTCTCGCCCGTCCTGGTGGCGTCTTCACAGGATGGGCGAAGGACGGGCGTAGTCCTTCAGGCGACGTTTGCGCAGGTCACGGGCCGTGTGTGCATCGCCCGTCCGAAAAGTTGAAAGAAGTTGGCAGAAGGGTCGCGACTGTCTGGAATCAGGCGGACGGGCGACGCCTGTTGGTGCCCCAGCCCTCCTTGCCGACGACATCGCCCGTCCGCTCGGGGAGGTCGATCGGCGGCAGGTAGTCGTCGGTGCGATTGAAGATGTTGTCTTTGAGCAGCTGATCGGCTGACTTACCGTGCCCCTCGGCCGCGGCGACCTTCACCAGGTCGAGTCGGCAGATGTCGTCGTACGGCGCGCCCGTGCAGGCGGTCTCGGCAACTTCTCGCGCCGCCACCAGGTCACCTCGCGCCATTGCATCGACCACGATGATGTGCGCGGCGTCCACGATCGCGTGGCCGATGGTCTCGTGGAGTCGTTCGGTGTCGAGCAGCCAACTCCAGCCCTTCTCGCGGAGGTTGCCGAACGGGACGCCCTCGACCAGGCTCACAGCGGTCCTGAGGTCGGTGATGCCAGCAGCTCCGCGCGCCTGCCCGCGGGTGCGCAACCGTCGGAACAGGTCGACATCGCACAGCACGTCCTGGACCTGATAGGTCCGAACGCCGGTCTCCTTGAATGTCGGCGACTTGTACGCCTGGGGCAGGTACTCCTGTCCCGATCGTGGGTTCATTCCCAGCCAGTCGCGCAGCGTCCCGAGGTCGGTGCGCGCACGGGAGGGAGCCACCGCGAAGGCGTCGGCAACGGCGGCGCCGGTGGCTCCTTTGGGGTGGAGCACGAGGTAGGCGAGCATCTCCACGAAGTACGGTTTGCGCTTCGTGATGGCGGTTCCGACCACTCCGAACGCCTCGGCGCTGACTGCGCCGAAGAGCGTCAGGCGGGGCCGGCTGCACTCGGGGTTGAACCAGTCGGCTATGTCCTCGTCGAGTGTGGGGTCGGCTTCCTCGATGGCGTGGCGAGCCTGCTCTGGGACGACCGGGGCGAGGGTCTCGATGTCCTCGGCGGTGGTGGCAGCGGCGTCGATGTACTCCTCGGCCGGCTCAGGTAGGAGTGAGCCTCCGCCGGCCGGTCCTTCCTCGCGTACGTCGGTCAGCTCCTCGCGCAGTGCTCCGGCTTGGTCGGCTAGTGCTCGCCAGCCGTCGGCAGCCTGCTCGAAGACCGGGATCTTCACGGGCTCGCTCTCGCGGGTGAGGTCGACGATGGCGGCGCATGCCTTTGCCTCCTCGCTGGTGAGTCCTGCGGACTGGAGCTCGAGTCCGACGGCGGGCGCACGCAGGAGGCCGGCTGGGTCGATGTCGAAGATCGTGGATTCAGGGACGGGCGCAGCCAGCGACACCAGGGCCGTCCCGATCCGGGACGAGGGAAGGACGAGGAGGGGCGCGAGTTCGGCCGAACCATCGCCGGTCGTGATGACCACGCGGTAGGGGTCGGGGTCGCCCCACCCGTTCTCCAACGATGCGGCGACGTCCTGGACGATCGCTGGCACGACCTGTTCGCCCCCTGGGTGGTGGCGCAGCCGGAGGGTGTCGAGCTCGGCGAGTTCTTTCCCGAGGCCGATGATGTCGACTTCGACGATGGTCGACCACGGGTTGAGTGCAAGTTCGGCGGCGAGGTGGCGGGCGAGCGCTCTTGTGCGCTCCGGGTCGCCGGTGAGCGTCACGACGCCGAGGTGTTCCAGGTTCACGAGGTGGACGCCGTCGTCGTTCTGGCCGACGGTGGCGAGCAGCGGGTACGGCGGCAGGACGTCCCCACGTTCGGGAAGGGGTTCGCTGAGGTCGAGGGACCAGTGGGTGTCTGCGCCCGTCCACGGCTGCGAAAGCTCGGCCTTCTCGGCCAGATGGAGGGTCACGGTGCCTTTGGTGAGCGTCGCGGTGACAATCTGGGGCAACGCGGTGCCGGAGTCGGCGCATGCGCCGGCGAGGTGCCGCAGTGCCCGGTCGAGATCTCCGATGGTGGTGGTCAGTGGAGCGCCGGAGACGAAGGCTGTCTTCTCGACCGCTCGGAGCTCGGGTGGAGGAGGGGCGATGGTCTGTCCGGGTCGGCGGTAGCGGAGTTGGGTGTTGCGGTGGGCGCGGACGGTGAGCAGGACAAGCGCGGCCAGCGCTGTGCCACCGCCGGTCAGCCCAGGTAGCAGCCAGCCGGGGGAGGACGACTCGACTTCGTCTTCTGCGCTGTGAGAGGGGGCGGTCTGTTCGGGCTGTGGATCTGCGGTGGCGGTCGGATCGGGCGTCGTCGGTTCTTGCGACGGCGTGTGACCGTGCGGCTCGTGCGGCTCGTGCGGCTCGTGCGGCGGCTCGTCGACGACCGGGGGATCCGTGGGGACCTCGGTCTTGTGTTTGGCCTGTCCTGGGATGGTGATCTGCCAGCCGGGCCGGATGAGGTCGGGGTCGGTCAGTCGCGCGCCGTCGGGCTGCACGGTGGCCCGGGAGGCATCGACGAGCTCGGGGTAGCGCTTCGCGTCGCCGAGTTCTGCCTCGGCGATTTCCGACAGGGTGTCTCCAGGCTGGACGACGTACACGTCCGCTCGACTATCCGGTACGGGCTCGTTGGCTTCGTGGGGCACCTTGAGCACGGTGCCGGCGAGGATGAAGTCTGGTCGCCCGTTGAGCACGGACTGGTTCAGCTCGACGATCTCGGGGAACCGGGTGCCGTCGCCGAGCAGCCGTTCGGCGATCTTCCAGAGGCTGTCGCCACGCTTGACCGTGTAGTCGGTCGTCGGGGTGTGCTTGGTCGGTGTCTGAGCTAGGACGGGCGCAGCCCGGGGGAGGACGGGCGCAGCATCGATCAGCGCGGGACGAGGCGCCTCGTCCAGGACGGGCGCAGCTGCCGCGGCGGGGGCGGGCGCGGTTGGGAAGGCCGCAACGATGGTCGGTGCGGCGACGAAGAGCAGCGCCGCGACGGCGACGAGTTGACCGGCCGCCCGCTGCGGTCCAGCGAGGCCGGGAAGTGGCGGAGCCGGTAGTCCGCGTACCTGGGAGATGACTTCGAGCACCACTGCGGCGGCGACCACGATCCATGCGATCCAGGCGACCGCGGCGATGACCGTCATGGCGAGGGTGCCGTCGTCGGGGCTGGAGAGCAGGGTGCCGAGTTCGCCGGGGTCGGCGTTCCACGGTGCGGCGCCGATGGCGACGAGCAGGAAGGGCACGCCGGCGACGAGAAGCAGGATGGCGAGCGTGGCCGCGAGACCTCGCAGCCGTTGGCCAAGGGCGGGTTGGGTCATCGTTCGGTGCCTCCGAGGCTTCGGATCAATCGTGCCGAGGCTTGGCTGCTAACGCTCAGGTCGCCGATGCCGATGAAGCTGAGGAACTTCGGCCGGTAGGTGTCGGTCACGTGGACCGTGATCGTGTCGCCGCCGGTGATGGTCACGGTCCCGGAGACACCAGTTGCCGCGAGGTAGTCCTCGGCTGCATGCCGTGCGGCGATCGGGTTCACCGCGACGTAGTCGCCTTGGATGGCGGGTGCGGCCTGAACCTGTTCGCCGCCGGTCCGGGCTGCCTCGGCAGCAATGTCGTGTGCTCGTTGCTTCGCGTGGACCTGGCCGCCCAGGTCGACCGCGAGCCCGACCAGCATCATCATCACCAACGCGGACACCGCCAGCCAGATGCTGATGGAGCCGCGCTCATCGCGAGGACGGCGCCTCATCCGCGTTCCCTCCATGTGTCCAGCGGGGAGGTGCTCCCGGCCTTGACCATGCGACTGCCTGGAACGCCCGGTACCGACAGGTCAGCCAGGTCGAGGAGGCATTCGACGGTTGCCGTGACGGTTCCGGCTGTTCCGACGGGCTTGCTGAAGTCGCCGACGTCGACGACCACCTGCACGTTCAGGCAGTGGATGTCTTGGTTGGCCAGGCTCGCCTCTGCGGCAGCGACCGCTTCCTGTTTCGCCTCGGAGCTGGAGCGGGCGATCGAGGCAGTGCGGGCAGCGTCGGCGGCAGCGGACTCGACTGCCGCGTGGGTGGTGGCGGTGCGCCCGCCGAAGATGATCAACCCGACGAACAACACGAACGCAGGCACGCCGATGACGGCCTCGATCGCCGCCGAGCCCCGCTCGTCCTGCTTCCTCGACCATGTCGTCACGGCGCGGTCAGCCTCTCCACCGGTAACGACGCGGACTGGACGATCACCGGATTCCAACCCGGGATCACGCTGAGGCTGTGTCCAGTGACTGTCACCGTGACCGTGGTGGCGCTCCGGTTGGCGGTCGAGCTCGCGCCTTTCAGCACGCCGTCACCGCCGGCCTCGTCGATGAAGGCGTTGGCAGCCGAAACACCGTCCGTCTCCTTACCGGCCTCGCCGCCCGCAGCCTTGGCGCCCTCGGTGGCGGCAGCGATGGCCACCGTCCGGGCGTGGTAGAACAACGCAGCCTGCATCCCCAGGAACATCACCGCGAACAGGGCGGGCAGCAGGATGACCAGCTCGATCGTGGCCGAGCCGCGTTCGTCCCTCGTGCGCATGGGCCGGCTACTTGATGTTGCCGGCCTGGCTGGACACGTACGCCTTCAGAGCGGCGACCACGATGCCGACGATGGCGATGACCGCCACCGCCCAGAGCACATGCTCGGTCGTGACCGAGCCACGCTCGTCGCGGGGACGCAGGTGCGCGTCGGCCCAGTCGTCGGCACTGAGATGCAGCGTCAACAGAAGTGCGAGCAGTCGGTTCATGGGTGTTTCCCTTTCCTCGATGGGTTCCCTTTCGTGGGGTGGTGGTTGTTAGGTGTTGCTGAACATCCGCAGCACGGACGGGGCGACCAGGAGCGCCATGAAGATGACCCCGAGCAGCGAGCCGGGGATGGTCATGCGCTCACCAACCGCGTTGGCTTCGGCGATCTCGTCGTTGAGCATCGCGGTGCGCATTGCGGCCGAGCGGGCACGCAGGTTGGTGTAGACCGAGGCGCCCTCTTCTCCGGAGAGCCGCATGATGTCGGCGAAGTCGTCGAGCTCGGGTAGCCCCAGTTCGTCGGCCAGGGCGTGCAGGGCGTCCCAGGGTGGTTGGCCGGACCAGCGGGAGCGGGTCAGCTCTTCGGAGAGTCGGGTGAAGACCCACGAGTCACCGACCTCGGCGGCCGACTCCATGGCTTGGCGTACGCCGGAGCCGTTGTTGCGCTCCAGGGCGACGAGGTCGATGTAGGCACCGAGTGCTCGGGCGAACTCGAGTCGTGCCTTGCGGGCGTCGTCGACGGCGTTGTAGTTGGGCAGGAAGAACAGCACCACCGCGAGGCCGAGCGAGGCGATGGCTGGGACCGCGACCGGGAAGCCGAGACCGATGGTCGCGAAGAAGAACGCGAGCAGCGGCGGGATGACCAGGCCCATGAGCGCCATCACGATCTTGTCGCCGTAGAACCGTGCGAGCGGGATCCGCAGTAGCGCCAGCTCCCGGGTCGGGGTCCTGATCCACAGGGCTGGTGGCAGCACCTTGATCGCCCAGACGCCGATCCGTTCCTTGCCCGTGGCGGTCGTGACGGGTCCGATGCTGGTTGTCTGTGCTCGGGTGGGCGTGAGGCGGCTCAGCGCTTCCGTCAGATCGGGCTCGGCCGGCAGGAGCCGAGCGACCATTAGCACGACGCCGAGCCCAAGGAGTGCGCCGGCGAGCAGGGCGAGCTGGAGTCCGGTGGTCATGCTGCGCCCTCCCTGGTCGTGGTGGGGACAGGCGATAGGAATCTGGGCATCGCCCGTCCTATCGCCATCCGCTTCATCCAGACGAGCGTCGCGACGTACATCGCCAGAAGCGCGACGAGGATGACCTGGCCCAGTGGGCTCTGGTACGGCTCGACGTAGGTCCCGGATACCGCGAGGATCACCAGCACCCCGACGCTGATCAGGGTCACCCATCGTGCGGTCGCGCGTGGCTTGGCGCGGTCGGCCTCGACCTGACGGCGGGCGCGCACGTCGGCGGCGACCGATTCCGCCAGTCCTTCAAGGACGCTGGCCAGCCCTGCGCCCCTCCTGCGCGCACCCAGGATCAGGTTCGCGGCGACCAGGTCACCGGTGGTGTCGTCGAGCTCGTCGGCAAACGCGCGCAGCGCATCCTCGGTGTTCCAGCGGGCCCGCAGACGGGCGACCAGGCGGGTGACCTCGGGGGAGATCGCGGCCGGGGTCGAGCGGAGCGTGGCGACCAAGGCTTGCTCCAAGCCGACACCGACGGTGAGGACCCCGGACAGTGATCGGGTCCATTCCTCCATCGCCTCCAACCGCTCGATGCGCTGCGCGGCCGAGGAAGAGGACAGCAGGACAGGGAGTCCCACGAACGCCACCGGAACGACGACCAGGGCGAGCACCCACCCGGTGACCAGAAACGCCACGACTCCCGCGGCGACGCCACCGAGGAGGAGCATGCGGGTCTGCTTGGTCAGCTTCCGGACTCGGCTTGGGCGGGAGGTGCGCTCGACCACCGGGGCGGGGCGCAACCCGACCACGAGCGCGATCAGGCCGCCCACGACCAGGGCGCCGGCCAGAGCTGGGACCAGAACGATCACTACCGCACCTCCTGCTGCGCCAGGTAGGTGTTCAGGTCGAATCCGAACCCAGTGAGGGCGCGGTAGGCGTCGGGCAGCACCGACGGGACGGCGGTGCCATCGGGGCCGGGGGAGAAGACGTGCGTGGTGGCGTACCCGGTCTCGCGTTCGCCGGGGTCCAGGGCGATGATCTCGGCGACTCTGCGTCGTCGAGTCGGGCGCCCGTCCTCGGTGAGGGTGCGCATGTCGAGGTGGACGATCACGTCGACAGTGGCGGCGAGCTTGCTGGTGGCCAACCCGTGGGTGACGTGCGGCCCGGCTTCCATCGCGCAGGTGACCAGCTTGCGGATCGCGGCGACCGCGTCGGAGGCGTGGGTGGTGGAGATCGAGCCGGTGCCGGACTCCATCGCCTTGATCATCGCCCAGACCTCCTTGCCCCGGACCTCGCCGACGATCTGGCGTGCGAGGTTGAAGCGGAAGGAGTCGACCAGGGCGTCATCGAGGGTGAACTCACCCGCCATCCGGCCGTCGACCCCGCGTTCGCCGGAGCCCGGGCGGGCCTCCCAGGGGTGCACGATCCGATGGCGACCGAGCTCGTGCAGGTGCAGCTCGTACTCGGTCTCGAAGGTGCCGATGGCCTCCAGCGGGTCGATCTCGGCGCACAACGCCCGGACCAGGGTCGTCTTCCCCGCACCCTGAGAGCCGGAGACCACGATCGACTTGCGAGCCCGCACCGCCGCCCGGAGGAACGACGCGGCGACGGGAGTGAGCATTTGGCGGTCGACGAGATCGTCGAGGGTGATCTCCATGAGTCGGTGCCGCCTGATGACCACCGACGGGCGAGGAGTCACCCACGCTGCGGCCGCCAGGCGCGAGCCACCGTCGAGCCGCAGGTGGAGGCGCGGTTGTGCTTCGGAGAACCCGCGGGCATTGACCTCGGAGCGGGAGGCGATGAAGACCAGGAAGTCGATCAGCTCCTCATCGGAGTCAGCCACGGGCGGCCCATCGACCAGGCTGCTGTCGATGAGTTCGAGCAGGACGTTGTCGTGGCCGGTGATGATGATGTTCTCGACCCGGTCGTCGTCGACGAGCGGCTGGAGCCGGCCGAGTCGGAACAGCGAATCGAACACCGCTCGGGCCAGCGCGTCTTGATCGGACCCGGGCAGGGTCGTCATTCCGGCGTTCACCCGGTCAGAGACGGTGCCCTCGATCAGGTCGAGCACGATCGTCCGTCCCAACTCCTCCTGGGCGATCTTGTCCAGGCGTCCACGATCGGCCGCGACCGCCTGACTCAGCTGCTCCGATGCCTGCGCCCGCAGTGCCGAAACGAGCGACCAGTCGACGGTGCTACCGAGAGGTGTGGTGCCCACGGCTGTCAGGTGTGCCACGGTCCCCGCCGGACGGCTGACACCGTTCCGTTCGCCCACGGGCGGAACTGTCTGGACGAAGAGCGGCAGTCCCGCGAGCGGAGTCTTGAGGTCCTCAGAGCGTTCCGTGGTCATGATCGGGCTCCTTCGAGGAGCTCGGTGCGACGTCGGGTGACGGTCGAGTGGATCGAGGCGATCGCTGAATGGAGCGCGCGGATGAGAGGACTGGTCTCGTGGCGTTTCGGCGGCTGCGCCCCTTGCGAGAACACCGCAGCCGTCTCGGGATCGCGAGGAAGGGATGCGATGACGGGCAGGCTGACGGCTGTGGCGACGTCGCGTGAGTTGTAGGGCTGGCCCTCGCCGACGAGCAGGATGCCTGACTGGTGCCAGTCCAATGCGGGACGCTGGAATGCCTCGGCCCAGGACCGCAGCGCCGACAGGTTGGGCAGCGTCGTGCCGCTGACGAGCAAGGCGAGGTCGGCAGCATCCAGCAGCGGTTGTGGCGAATCGTGAAGGCCGAGGCGGCCGGCGTCCACGATGACGTCCTGTCCCGTGGACTCAAGGTCGGCCAGCGCGTGGGCGAGCGGCTCCCACAGATCCCTCAGTGCCCCGGCCTGGGTATGTGATCGTGTCCCGGCGACGAAGGAGACGGTCGTGTCGACGATGGATTGGGCGACGTCCGCGAGAGCCTCGCCGAGGTCGCTGGCGGTGAGAGCCAGCTCGATGAGCCCTCCGTCGTACTCCCGAGTGCCGCGGAAGTAGCCCGCAAGCAGGTTCGAGCCACCGGTCGGATCGGCTTCGACCAGCAGCACCGGACGTGGCCACAACAAAGCGAGGCCCAGTGCCGTGGTGGTTACGCCGGGGGACCCGGAAGCAGAAGAGAGAGTGACGACTGCCATCAACGTTCCCGGGAGTCCAGGATGAGGGCGATGTTGCCGGTCGCGATCCGGGTGGCGAGCACCGCGGCGTCGGTTTTCGCGACGAGAAGGTCGACCACGATCTGGCCGGTCTCGTCGGAGATGTGTACGCCGACGACCGTGGCGTCGCTGGTGAGCGGTGCGCCGGCGGGAAGGTCGTCGCCCTGTGCCGGCGTTGCCACGACGCGGACCCTGTCGCCGTACTGGAGGTCGAGGCCGGGCGCCTGCGCCGGCGTCAGAGCCACGCCCACCACAGACTCTCCCTCGCCCGGGACGACGGCGTCGGTGAACGATCCGGGCGTGAGCATCCCGCCCTCGGCGATGTCTACGGCGGCGCGTTGGCCGACGACCTGGTCGAGCTCCGAGCCGGCGACCGGTTTGAGGGCCGGGTCGGCGCTGAGGCGCACGCGGGCGAGGTCGTCTGCCTCGATTGCCGAGCCGCGCTCGATGCTGTGCCGTGCGACAAGGACCTCTTGGGTGTTCGTGGTCGCTGTCCACGCCCAGCCGGCGAGCAGGGCCCCGATGCAGATGGCGCCGATCGCCGCAGCCACGAGGGCGGGACGTCGGCGCAGCTTCGGCGGTGGCGCGAGCGGCGTCGCGGCCGGACCCTGCGTGTTGAGAGTCCCGTCGACTCCGGTGGCTGTACTCATACTCACTGCCTCTCCGCGCCCGCTACTGCACGAGCACCTGCGCTTCCCCGACCGAGATCGCGGTCGTCCGTGTGAGGCCGTTCAGCAGGATGGTTCCTGTCTGTCCGGCGCCTTCCCAGGTGATGACCCAGTCCGAGGTGGCGGTCACGGTGTACTTCCCGTCCGACTGCGACGAGCTGGACTTCTCATAGGTGTGACCGCAGTCCGGGGACGACTTGTCGCCATACGCCGCCTTGTACGGCGTGCCGGGGGTCTTGCACACGACGTCGGTGCCGTCGCCCATGCCCCAGGTGACCTGGCGGACCTGTGCCGTCGCCGTGACGGTGATGCCTCCGGCCGTCGCGGACTCGGTGATCGGTCCCCAGGTGTGCTCGTTCGGCGTCGCTACCCAGAGCCAGACCGGCATGCCGACGATTCCGATGCTGTCCTCACCTGGCTCAGGTGTGATGCCGATGTCGATGGCGCGAAGCGACATCTGCTCGATCGCCAACTGAGCGACGTCCCGCGGCGTTGGGCCAGCGCCGGAGTTCGGCGGTGGATCGGCCGACCAGATCCAGATGAGTAGATCTGTCTGCGGTTGGTAGCAGTTGTAGACCGCGCCGTCGCCGGGCTCGTGCCCCTGCCAGTTCGGATCTCCCGCCGGAGGCTGCGGGTCCAGGATGGAGATGTAGCAGTTGTAGCCGTTCGACCAGTAGCCCGCCTCGCTGGAGCAGGGGACCGGGCCGGGCGGCGGTTTCGTGATGCCTTGATCGGTGCCGTCCCAGAAGCACGATGCGCCACTGCCGGTGTCGCTCGGACCGTCGTCGCCCGGGTCACCGGGATTGCCCGGCGAGCCTGGCACCTCGACGTAGATCAGGCAGATGCCAGTCTCGGGGTCTGTGACCTGGCAAACCGTGTCGGCGTTCGACGGTGACTGGGCAAGTCCGAGTAGACCCGCGGTGGCGAGTGCGGTGACGAGGGCACGGACTACGAGGCTTTGCATGCTGCACGCTCGATGTCCTGGCTGGAGGCAACGCGCCATCCGCCATCGGGGTCGGTCTCCCACTTGTAGTTCGACACCAGGAACTGAATCCAGCCCGTGTCTGGTCGGTCCGGACCGATGACCGACTTGCCGTTCTTGTCGACGACGTCGACGTCGCTTACGTCGAAACAGAGGTCGATCTGAACCGTCGGGACCTTGCCCGCCTTCGGATCGGAGTTGTCGAGGTTGACTGACTTGACGTCGAGTTGGACGACCTTCGTCTCGCCCGTCTGGTGGAGGCCTTGCTTGCGCTCTTTCGTGAACAGATTCTTCTGCGCAGCGAGTTCGGTGCTGATCGCGACATCGTCCAGCCGGCGCAGCGAAGTGCTCGGGTCTTGACGAAGCTCGTTGCGCACGTCGTAGTACTGGCGAAGAACGGCGGACGCCGCGTCTGATGCGATTTCGCTGTCGGACTGCGGCGTCGGGGAAGTGGTGGTCGGGGCGGGCGAGCTCGAACTCGAGGTGGGGGTCGGGGTCGCCTCCGGATCATTGCCGTCGGAGGCACAACCTCCCACCGCGATCGCCACCGCAGTAGCGGTCGCCAAGAGCGAGAAGCGTCGTGCGTTCGTCATGGCCGAGTCCTGGTCGCCTTCGCGGGAACACCCCGAGAAGGACGCGTACGGCGCCCTGACGGCGGGCCGACTAGGTCGTCGCACTCGTATCGTACGACAGATTCGAGATCCTGAACCGATCCGATTTTCACGTTGCCTCCTTGCTCCCTGTGGCTCAGAGCCGCTCTGCTGCGCAGGTGTGCCGTCCCGGCCGTCGTCGCGTTTCCTCGACCCTCCGCCCGTCCTCGCGGTCCGCTGCGCTCTTCTCGACATACACGTCATGCAGACCGAGGGGGGCTCTGTGGCCCGGGGCCTGTGGACAACCCGGGTCGAATCGCGGGTTGTGAATCTCTTCGCACACCTTCACGCCGAGGAGGTGTGTGGCCATGACCGTCTCGATGAGAAAGATCTACGCGGGCCGGGGCTACGACTACTTGCTCAAGAGCGTGGTGCGCGGCGATGCCGGTATGGCCGACCCGAACCCGGTCACCAGGTACTACACCGAAGAGGGCACTCCGCCCGGGCGGTGGATGGGCTCCGCGATTCACGCCTTCGGGAGTGGCGAGATCAAGCGGGGCGACGTCGTGACCTCGCAGCAGCTCCAGCTGCTGATCGGCGCGGGCCTCGACCCGGTCACCGGCGAGAAGCTCGGTAGGGCCTTCCCGACGTTCCCGCCAGTCGATGAGCGGGTCGCCGCCCGAGTGGCCGACCTGAGTCCCCGTTTGACTGAGGAGCAGCGCGCCGCTGCGGTACAGCAGATCAAGGCCGAGGAGGCGAGGGGGCCCTCCGCCGGGGTTGCTGGGTACGACTTCACGTTCAGTGTCCCGAAGTCAGTCTCGACCCTGTGGGGCGTTGCCGACGCAGGAACCCAGGCACTCATCGTCCAGGCCCATCACGATGCCATCGCTGAGGTGCTCGACTTCATGGAGCGGGAAGTCGTCGCGACCAGGAGAGGCGTTGCAGCCGGTGACGGTGCGGTGATGCAAGCCGACGTCATCGGCGTCGCCGCCACGGCCTACGACCACTGGGACTCCCGGCTGGGCGACCCCCAACTCCACACGCACGTCGTCATCTCCAGCAAGGTCAAGACGACCGAGGACGGCCGCTGGCGAAGCCTCGACGGGACCCCGATGTACGAGGCAAACGTCCCGATCTCCGAGCACTACAACGCCGTGCTCGCCGACCGCATGACCCGCTTGTTCGGCATCGAATGGGAACAACGCGATCGCGGAACCGAGCGCAACCCAGCGTGGGAACTCGAGCCGGTCCCGGAAGCGCTGGTCCACGAGTTCTCCAGCCGATCCAGCCACATCGACAAGGAGAAGGACCGACTCATCGCCGAGCACATCGAGCGTACCGGGCGCCGCCCGTCACCCACCCGGATCATCCAACTGCGCGCGAAAGCCACGCTCGCCACACGCCCCGAGAAGGAGATCCACTCCCTGTTCGACCTGACCACACAATGGCGAGGACGGGCGGAGAAGATCATGGGGACGGACTCAGTCGGCTGGGCGAAGCAGGTCACCGCCCGTCCCATCGCCCGTCCTACTCTGCGGGCCGATGACGTACCGCTCGACGTGATCGGCGAGGTCGCCGTCTCCGTGGTGGGCGTCATCGAGGAGAAGCGGTCGACCTGGCGGCACTGGAACCTCTGGGCGGAGGCCTCCCGCCAGACGATGGGCTGGCGCCTCGCCAGTGCCGACGACCGCGAGGCTGTTGTCGGGATGATCGTCGACGTCGCCAAGCAGGAGTCGTTCACCATCACACCACCCGAGTTGGTCACCGTGCCGGACACGTTCCGGCGCCCTGACGGCACCAGCCGCTTCCGGCCGCGGCACTCGGTCGTGTTCACATCCGAGTCGCTACTCGCTGCCGAGGACCGGCTGCTCAGGCGCTCGGAGGATATGACAGCCCCGGAGGTCGGCCTCGACGTGATCGAGGGGGTGACCCGCAAGGAACACCTGCTGTCTGCCGAGCAGGCCGAGACGCTGGCGGGCATCGCCGTGTCGGGACGCCAGGTCGACCTCCTCGTCGGACCGGCTGGCGCGGGCAAGACCACCGCGATGCATGCCCTCAAGACCGCCTGGACGAAGGCCCACGGTAAGGGCAGCGTCGTCGGACTCGCGCCAAGCGCTGTCGCCGCGCAGGTGCTCGCCGAGGACTTGGGCATCGCGTGTGAGAACACTGCGAAGTGGCTCCACGAGCACGACCGACGACGGGCTCAGTTCCGCAAGGGCCAGCTCGTCATCATCGACGAGGCCACGCTCGCCGGCACGCTCGCGCTCGACCGGCTCACCGCACTCGCTGCCGACGCAGGTGCGAAGGTGCTGCTGGTCGGTGACTGGGCGCAGCTCCAATCGGTTGATGCGGGAGGGGCGTTCAGCCTGCTGGTCTCCGCCCGTGCTGACATTCCGGAGCTGACCGAGGTCCACCGCTTCACCCACGAGTGGGAGAAGACCGCCTCTCTCGACCTACGACACGGCCGGGCGGAGGTCATCGGCACCTACGTCGCCAAGGAGCGCGTCCACGAGGGCACCACCGACGAGATGATGGACGCCGCCTACCTCGCCTGGGCCGCCGACGTGGGGGAGGGGCGCACCTCGCTCTTGGTCGCGGAGGCGAGCGACTTGGTGAAGTACCTGAACAGGCGAGCCCGTGCCGACCGGATCGTCGCCAATCCCGAGGGTGACATCGAGGTCAACCTCGCCGACGGCACCCAGGCGTCCGAGGGCGATCTTGTCATCACTCGGCGCAACGACCGTCGAATCCATACGCTACGCGGAGGCTGGGTCCGCAACGGCGACCGCTGGACCGTCACCCGCGTCCACCGGGACGGCTCGATGCAGGTCCAGCGCCTCGGAGTCGACTTCGGTGGCACCGTCACGCTTCCGGCGGCGTACGTCGCGGAGCACGTCGACCTCGGCTACGCCGTCACTGCCCACCGTGCCCAGGGCCTGACAGTAGACACGTCACACGTCGTGGTCACCGGCTCGACGACGCGCGAGAACTTCTACGTCTCCATGACCCGTGGACGTGACTCCAACATCGCCTACGTTGCCCTCGACAAGCCCGACGAAGGCCACGCCCCGCCCGAGCCCGACGAGGTCAACGCCCACACGCTTCTCTACGGCGTGCTCCAGCACATCGGCGGTGAACTGTCCGCCCACCAGATGATCGTCGCCGAGCAGGAGCGATGGACGTCGATCGCTCAGCTCGCGGCGGAGTACGAAACCATCGGCGCCGTCGCCCAACGAGATCGCTGGGTGCAGACAATCAGGAACAGCGGATTGACTGGTGCCCAGGTCGAGCAGGTGTTGGCATCAGAGTCGTTCGGCCCGCTCACCGCCGAGCTACGCCGAGCCGAGTCCAACCACCACGACGTCGACCGGCTCCTGCCGGCCCTCGTCAGGCGCCGGTCGCTCGATGACGCCGAGGACGTAGGCGCTGTCCTCATCAACCGACTACAGAAGGCGGCCCAACCGAGGCGCGGCAGGCATCGCCCGTCCCGGAAGCTGGTGGTCGGCTTGATCCCGGTTGCCGACGGCCCGATGAGCGAGCCGATGGCCGGTGTGCTCGGCGAGCTCACGGACCTGATGGAAGGACGGGCGATGACGCTCGCCGAGGAGGCCGCCGAGTGCAAGGTGCCGTGGCTCAAGCGGCTCGGCGCCGTGCCCACGACGGAGGTCGCCCGACGTCGTTGGCTCTACGAAGTCAGGACGGTCGCCGCGTACCGAGACCGATACGGCGTGGACGGGCGCAGGACTCTTGGCGAACCCAGGGGCGTCGCGCAGAAGCTCGATGCCGCGCGTGCTGAGCAGGCGATCAAGCGTGCACGGACTATCTCCGAGGAAGCCACCAACGCCCAGGACGGGCGCAGCCGCGCTGTCGATCGGCAGGGACGGGCGCTGGCGTAGCGGTACACAGCGGCAGTTCCGGCCGGGCTATCCCCAGGACGGGCGATGGTGCGCCCGTCCTGTCGGATGTCAGGCGTAGGGAGGAGGTGATCCCCGACCGAAAGAGACCGTCATGCTCACCGCACTCTGGCACCTCAGCGCCGCGATCCGCGGTTACCTCCGCTTCTACATGCCCACCAACCGCGCAGTCGACTGGCTCCGCACACCTCGCGGCCTCAAGTGGGCGATCCCCGTCGCCCTCGTCGCCACGCCCACCTACCTCGGCCTGACCGCCCTGGCGATCCGAGGTGCAGCCCATCCTGGCCTCGGTTGGCTCAATGTGCTGGTGTTCCTCTTCTTCTGGAACGCGATGAAATTCGCCTGGATGGCTCTTCTCAGCCTTCCGCTGATGGCGGGACGAGCGCTCCAGCGCATCGTCGGCCCCAGGGTCGTCTAGTTCGCCTCGGCCTTTCGAGCAGGCTTCTCGATGTGGGTATCGATCAGAAAGCCAGCGATCGCGAATCCCGCGTTGACCGCCAGTTTCGCGTGCCTCGGAGCAGGACCTACTGACCTCTTGCCACGGCCGTGCGCATCGCTCAGTGCGTTCCGCATCCCGGCGAGTCCGCCCACGACAGTGGCGGCTCCACTCAGAATCTGCTTGATGATCTGCTCGGTGTGCTGATCTGGGGAGACCTCCATCGCCGCGGCCGCGGCCTTGTACAACCGGGCGAGGTCCCACGAGTCCTCATAGGTCACCGAGCGCTCGTCGCAGATGTGCTTGCAGATGCTCTCCAGCGTTGTGCGAGTGGCCGTAATCGCTCCGTCGGGATCCGTGGTCACCTTGCTCAACGCGGCCGTCCACGACTTCGTGACCGCTTGCCAATCAGCCAGCCTGGTTAGCCCCTCTCCGGCTGCAACTGCACCGGGGGTGCCGTCGGCCAGCAGGAGTGAACGCAGTTTCTCGATTCTCGCTGATGCTGGCATGCCGTGCTTGACGGAGCCGTCGTAGTCGCAAAGTTCGAGCAGCAGCGCCTTCTGCTGTTGTAGGGGGAGCGAGTTCAAGCCTGCCTCGAAGATCTGCCAGCGGGATTGACTCCCGCCGCCCCACCCCTGATAGGGGCCGAGAGCATCGGTGTGCTCGGCGAAGATGCTGTGAATCTCAGGCCCGCTGAACCCGGTCTCGCGCGCGAACATGTCGATGGCGAGGCTCGATACTCGGTGCGGTAGAAGCTCGCTCGTCGATGACATATTCCCATTGTGGTCGATTCGGCCGACGGTTCCAGGACCGCGTCGACACGGAACGGAACGTCGTACGCAGCCGGACCAGCGCACCAAGCACGGCGCCGGTGTCGTCGGTCTCGAACGGCGGCTTCCACGACAGAGATCCGGTCAAACCGGCGCACGACATGGGACGCAGGCGAGCCGTTCGGAGCGCTCGAGTCACGGATGACGCACGTCGCGGGGCATATGCATCGCCGTGCCAACGGGCGCCCGTCAAGGCGGGGCCTGCTGGCCGCAGCAGATCGGCAGTGTCGCGCACCCAGCGTGCATCGCAAGAAGCACCATTGACTCGGCATGGGTAACCGTCAGGAGCAGGCATGGCGCCCCCGCTCGCGCGTTCGTCCCCGATCCGTCGGCCGCCCTCGATAGGGTCATCCTTGCGGGGAAGCAGGTGTTGTGTCATCCTTCTCGGCTTTTCTCAGTCACATCCCAGGAGGACACAGGCATGATCACGCAGAGGACCGCGCTCGCGACGGCGGGAATGTGGCTCTGATGACGCGCGCAGCCAAGAAGGCGGCGCAGGCCAAGACGCTCGAGCAGCGACTCTGGGAGGCCGCCGACGCGCTCCGGGGCAATCAGGAGCCGAGCGAGTACAAGCACGTTGTTCTCGGTCTGGTCTTCCTCAAGTACATCTCGGACCGCTTCGAGGCCCGGTACAAGGACATCGAGGCGACGCTCTCGGACCCGAATTCGGATGACTATATTCCGAACGAGGCCCGTCGTCAGACCTTCCTCGAGGACCGCGACGAGTACCGCAGTCACAACGTCTTCTGGGTACCTGCCGAGGCACGCTGGGAATACATCCAGAACAGCGCCGGCGACGCGTCCAAGATCGGCACCGTCATCGACGACGCGATGGACCTCATCGAGAAGGAGAACCGCTCCCTCAAGGGCGTCCTGCCGCGCAACTACGGCCGGGAGGGGCTGGACAAGAGTCGCCTCAAGCGCCTCGTTGACCTGATCGGGTCGATCGGCTTCACCGAAACGGACGACCACGGCAGCGACGATGTGCTCGGCCGTGTGTACGAGTACTTCTTGGGCCAGTTCGCCGGCAAGGAGACGGGCAAGGACGCCGGGGCGTTCTACACGCCGCGCAGTGTCGTCAAGACCCTGGTCGAGATGCTGGAGCCGTACCACGGTCGTGTCTACGACCCCGCCTGTGGCTCGGGCGGCATGTTCGTGCAGTCCGCCGAGTTCGTGAAGGCTCACGGCGGCAAGCGCACCGACATCTCGGTCTACGGCCAGGAGTTCACCGACACCACCTGGAAGCTCGCCAAGATGAACCTCGCCCTCCGCGGGATCGAGGCTGATCTGGGCGAGCGTTCAGCTGACTCCTTCACCCAGGACCTCCACCCGGATCTGCGCGCAGATTTCGTCATCGCCAATCCGCCGTTCAACGTCAGCGACTGGTGGGACGCCAAGCTCGACGGTGACAAGCGTTGGGAGTACGGAACCCCGCCCCAGGGGAACGCAAACTTCGCCTGGGTGCAGCACTTCATCCACCATCTGTCGCCTCGCGGGACCGCCGGATTCGTCCTCGCCAACGGGTCCCTCTCCACCCAGAGCGGAGGCGAAGGCGAGATTCGGAAGAGGCTCGTGGACGCAAATCTCGTCGACTGCGTGGTCGCGATGCCCGGCAAGCTATTCTTCAACACCCCGATTCCGGTGAGTCTCTGGTTCATCTCCAAGGATCGAGGCGGCAACGGACACCGCAAGCGCACCGGCGAGGTTCTCTTCATCGATGCGCGCAAACTCGGTGTCGCTGAGACGCGTCGCATCCAGGTTCTGACAGATGACAACATCGCTCAGATCTCCGGCGCGTATCACGCCTGGCGCAATCACGATGGTGGCTACGAGGACGTTCCCGGCTTCTGCCGCGTAGCCACGCTCGATGAAATCGCGGAACACGGTTACGTCCTCACTCCTGGCCGTTACGTGGGCACAGAGGAAGCCGAGGCTGACGAAGAAGCCTTCGAAGCAAAGGTTGCACGCCTGACGGAGGCGCTCTTCGAGGAGTTCGAGCGCGCAGACATCATTCGCGCCAAGGTCCGCGGCTTGTTTGGCGAGGCGCATCAATGAGCTCCTGGGAAACCAAGCCGCTCGGCGAGCGAACACTGAATCTGGACCGACGCCGGGTGCCCATCAAGTCGTCGGACCGCAAGGCGGGGCCCTACCCCTATTACGGCGCCAGTGGTGTGGTGGACCACGTGGGGGACTACATCTTCGAGGGACTGCACCTCCTGGTGGCGGAGGACGGCGAGAACCTCCGAAGCCGGAAGTCTCCAATCGCATTTCTCGCTGACGGAAAGTATTGGGTCAACAACCACGCCCACGTTCTGCAGGGCAACTCGGATAATGACACTCGTTTCCTGTCGTATGTGCTCGAAGCTACGGATATCGGCGGTTATCTCACGGGCTCTACCCAGCCAAAGTTGACCCAGAAGTCACTTGCGTCCGTCCCCATTTATGCGCCAGGGATCGCGGAGCAGGTTGAGATCGCAGACCTCCTGGGAACGCTTGATGACCAGGTGGCCTCTAACACGCGCGCAGCCGACATTTGTCTGGATTTGCTTGACGTTCTCGCCGCCAGGTTTGCTTTCGAAGCACCGCCCGTGCCTTTGGGGACTGTCGCCTCCGTTGCGCGGGCCCAAGTGAATCCAGCGAGCTACGGCCCGTCAACCGTCGATCACTACAGCCTGCCCGCATTTGACGTGGATGCCCGGCCAGTGAGCGAGCCTGGTTCCTCTATCATGAGCAACAAGTTCCTGCTGGAGACCCCGGCGATCCTCGTTTCACGGTTGAATCCGCGAACCAACCGAACGTGGTGGGCAGAGCCTCGCGACGGTGTTCCGGCGCTGGCCTCGACCGAGTTCAGCTGTCTCACCGCTTCGGATCGTGCATCACTTGCGGGCCTGTGGCTCGCCGTGCGCAGCCCCAAGTTCGTGGCAGAACTAGTGCGTCGAGTCACCGGCACGTCAGGGAGCCATCAACGAGTCCGCCCTGACGACCTGTTAGCCATTCAGGTACCTGATTGCACCGCCCTTGAGAGCGCCGTGCTGAAGCAGGCTCTTTCTTTGGTCGACGCGGTGCAGTCCGCGCGCGACGAGTCGGCGGAGGTGCGGCGTCTTCGCGACGCGCTCATCCCTGAAATGCTTTCGGGCCGCGTGAAGGTGTCAGATCTCGCTGCCCGAGGAAAAGGGGAGGCCGCATGACGGCCATCAACGAGTCCATCATCGAGGAGGCGGCACTCGACTACCTCCGCGAGCTCGGCTACTCGACCGAGTTTGGACCCAACATCGCGCCCGACGGTCTCCGCCCCGAACGCGAGTCCTTCCAGCAGGTCTACCTGTACGACCGAATCCGTGATGCAGCCCGCAGGCTCAACCGGGACCACGTAGGTCTCGTCGATGAGGCCGTCAAGCGTCTTGAGCGAGCAGAGTCGCAGAGCGTGGTGGCGGAGAATCTGCGGGTCCACAACCTGCTGACTCGCGGTGTCCCGGTGGAGTACCGCGATGCCGACGGTCAGGTGCGCACCATTCCGCTGCAGCTGATCGACTGGCAGCACCCGGAGAAGAACGACTTCCTCGCGGTCAGCCAGTTCACCATCGTCGGCAACAAGAACCGGCGGCCTGACGTCCTGATCTTCGTCAACGGCATCCCGCTCGGCCTGCTGGAGCTGAAGAACCTGGCCGACGAGCACGCCACCCTCAAGAACGCCTGGAACCAGATCCAGACCTACCGCTCCGACATCCCGGCGATCTTCACCCCGAACGCCGTCACCGTGATCTCGGACGGCACCAGCGCAGCCATGAGCTCGTTCTCGGGCGGGTTCGAGCACTACGCGCCCTGGAAGACGATCGACGGCCGCGACGTCGTGAGTGGCGTTCCGGCCCTTGAGGTGCTCATCAAGGGCGTCTTCGAGCCGAAGCGCTTCCTTGACATCGTCCGCAACTTCATCGTCTTCAGCGACGAGCCGGTTGGACTCATCAAGCGGGTCGCGAAGTACCACCAGTACTGGGCTGTCAACGCCGCCGTCGAGTCGACGGTCGAAGCTTCGGGCCCGAGCGGCGACCGTCGCGGTGGCGTCGTGTGGCACACGCAGGGCAGCGGCAAGAGCATCGAGATGCTGCTCTACGCCGCCAAGATCATGCGCGACGCCCGCATGAACAACCCGACGCTCGTCTTCCTGACTGACCGCAACGACCTTGATGACCAGCTCTTCGGCGAGGTCTTCGCGCCGGCGGAGGTCCTGCCCGAGAAGCCGGTCCAGGCGGACTCGATCTCTGACCTGCGCGTCCTGCTGCGTCGCGCCAGTGGCGGCATCATCTTCACGACGCTGCAGAAGTTCCGCCCCGAGGAAGGCCTGGACGCCAACCCGGTGCTGACCGACCGCCGGAACGTCGTCGTGGTCGCAGATGAGGCGCACCGCTCGCAGTACGGTTTCACGGAGTCACTCGACAAGGATGGTCGACTCAAGGCGGGCCTGGCGAAGCACATGCGCGACGCGCTGCCTGGCGCGACCTTTCTCGGCTTCACGGGCACCCCGATCGAATCGGGCGACAAGTCCACGCAGGCCGTCTTCGGTGAATACATCGACGTCTACGACCTGACCCGCGCCGTCGAGGACGGTGCCACCGTCAAGATCTATTACGAGTCGCGTCTCGCCAAGATCGCGCTCTCCGAGGAGGACTACGCAGCGCTCGATGAGCTGGCCGAGGAGATCACAGAGAAGGTCGAGCAGGACGTGGCTGACAAGGCCAAGTCTCGCTGGGCCCGTCTGGAGGCGATCGTCGGTGCCGAGGACCGTCTCGACCTGATCGCCGAAGACATTGTCGAGCACTGGCAGAAGCGCCGCGAGGCCATGATCGGCAAGGCCATGATCGTCACCATGAGCCGCCGCATCGCGGTGCGGCTCTACGAGAAGATCGTCGCGCTTCGTCCCGACTGGCACAGCGACGATCCGACCCAGGGCAAGATCAAGATCATCATGACCGGATCGGCGGCTGACCCTGCCGAGTTCCAGCCGCACATCTACAGCAAGGACGTCCGCAAGGACCTCAAGGCCCGCGCCAAGAACCCTGAGGATCCGCTGGAAATCGTGATCGTCCGCGACATGTGGCTGACGGGTTTCGACGCGCCCAGCATGCACACCATGTACGTCGACAAGACCATGCAAGGCGCTGGGCTCATGCAGGCCATCGCCCGCGTCAACCGTACGTTCCGCGATAAGCCCGGTGGCCTCATTGTCGACTACATCGGTGTCTTCTCGAACCTCCAGAAGGCACTCGTCGAGTACTCGCCGAGCGACCGCGACCAGGCTGGCGTGCCGATCCACGAAATCGTCGCCGCCATGCTGGAGAAGCACGACATCGTCCGCGGACTGCTGCACGGCTGCGACTTCAACTCCAGCCCCGACCTGCCCGCTGGCCAGCGCCTCGCTGAGCACGCCAAGGTGCTCGACTTCGTCATGGCCGATCCCGACCGGACGAAGCGCTTCATCGACCAGGTGCTCGCGCTCGCCAAGGCCTACGCGCTGGCCGGTTCACGCGACGAAGCGGCGGCAATCCGCAACGACGCTCGGCTCTTCGCTGACGTGCGCGCCGCCATCCTGAAGATCCAGAACCCGGACGCAGGACGCGGCGGAGTGGGCCCTGTGGAGATCGACACGGCTATCGGACAGCTGGTCAACGAAGCCGTCGGTGCCGACGAAGTCGTCGACATCTACAAGCTAGCCGGTATTGACACGCCGGAGCTGTCGATTCTCAGCGACGAGTTTCTCGACTCGCTGGTCGACAAGGACAAGCCCAACCTGCAGATGGGTCTGCTGCGCCGTCTGCTCAACGATCAGATCAAGACGATCCAGCGCACCAACGTCGTCCAGTCCCGGAAGTTCTCCGAGCTGCTCGAGGAAGCGATCAACCGCTACACGAACCGCAGCCTGACAACGGCCGAGATCATCGCCGAGCTGGTCAAGTTGGCGAAGGAGATGCGTGACCAGAACCAGCGACACGAGGCGCTCGGGCTGTCGGTGGCTGAGGCCGCCTTTTACGACGCCATCGTGCAGAACGACGCTGCGGTCCTGCAGATGGGTGACGACACCCTGAAGAAGATGGCTGCGGAGCTGGTTACCTCGATCCGCCAGAGCGCCACGCTGGACTGGAACCTCAAGGACTCGGTCCGCGCCGCGATGCGCACCAAGGTCCGCAGGCTGCTCGCCAAGTACGACTATCCGCCTGACCTGGAGGAGAAGGCGATCGAGCTAGTCCTTGAGCAGGCGGAGCTCTACGCCTCCGTCGATGGGGGAGCACCAGCATGACGCTTGTCGCCAAGGAGTTGACGGCAGAGCGTCTGCGCGATCTGGTGCAGGACGCCCATTTGTCATTCCTGTTTGGGGCCGGCGCTTCGGCTCCCATGTTCCGCCTGCTCGGTGACATCGAGAACCTGCTAACGAGCCTTGACTCCTCTGACGCCGCGCATGACGCGAAGGCCTACGCGCGAGCATCCATCTACTCCGGCTTCTTCCGCAGCGTGGTGCTCAAGAACAACGACCTGCTCAACCAGAGCGGAACTGAGGCGCCCCAGCTCCTGGAGCGGTACGAGGCGTTCCTCCAGACGATCAACCGCCTGCTTCTCGAGCGCCGCAGTTCGCTGCTCAACAAGCAGGTCAACCTCTTCACCACGAACGTCGACTTGGTCACGGAGATCGCCGCTGAGAGCCTCCAAGTCCACCTCAACGATGGCTTCGCAGGACGGCTGCAGCCGCGCTTCAGCACCTCGAACTTTGGATCGGTCGTCTCGCGGCGCAGCCTCCAGTACGACAATCTGTCGGAGGTACCGACCTTCAACCTGCTCAAGCTCCATGGCTCGGTCGGCTGGTCAGCCATAGGGGAGGAGGCGAGCCGCCCCGAGATTGGTCTCGACATCCGCCTGCGACAGGTAACCGAAGTCGCGGAGGAGCTTGACAAGGTCGACGCGATCTTGGCTGGGGTCGACGCAGATACGACACTGGAGTCCTTGCTCGCTGGCCCAGTCCCACCGGACGCGGCGGACCTGCTGTCGCTCTTCCTGGACGCCTACAGCCAGCTGGCCATCGTCAATCCGACGAAGGCGAAGTTCCAGCAGACCGTGCTGAACCAGAACTACTACGACCTGCTTCGGCTCTTCTCGAACGAGCTAGAGAAGGAGAATGCCGCCCTCTTCGTCATCGGCTTCTCCTGCCGCGACGAGCACATCCGGGAGCTCATGGTGCGCGCCGCCCGCACCAACCCAACGCTCCAGATCGTCATCTTCGCCTACAGCCCACACGCCGCCACGGAGATCGAGCAAGCCTTTGACGGCTACCCGATCACCAACAGCAACATCTGGCTGATCGCACCGCCCGCGGACGCGGAGGGCGAAGAGCCGCTGCGCTACGACCTCCCGACCGTCACATCCGAGTTCTTTGCGAAGGTCGCGCCCTCGTCGTCTGCCCCCAAGCAGTCGGTCGAAGTGAAGGTCTCGGTGCAAGAGCCGCTGGTCGACCTCGATGATTGACCACGAACTGCTTACCCGCGATGCCGTCTTTCGCGTCGGTGAGGTTGTCGGGATCCAGGGCCGGACGGTTCGCATTCGCGTTGACAAGGCCAAGAACGGTGCGCACCTGATCTACCAAGGTCGGCTGCTGCGCAACGTTGGTGTCGGCGGCTTCCTCAAGATCAGCAAGGGCTTCGCCGAGCTGGTCGGCAAGGTCGATGGCGAAGAGGTTGCTGAGGCGCGCGGCGACGACAGCTACCGCAGCTCCCGCGACCGGGTCGAACGGATCCTGACTGTCAGTCTCATCGGCTTCATGTCCAGTGGCCAGTTCCGCCGCGGTGTGCGCGAGCTGCCGCTCGTAGGCAACGAATGCTTCTTGCTCGACGAGGACGAGTTCGATCGCATCCACAGTTTCGTCGACCCGAAGGACCGCGCGCTCACAATCGGCCGCCTGGCGATGGAGAAGGGACAGGACGTTCGGGTTGGCGTTAACAGCCTCTTCGCCAGCCATATCGGCATCTTCGGCAACACCGGCAGTGGCAAGTCCTACACCTTGACCAAGCTCTACCACGAGCTCTTCGCCGCTTACGGCGATTCCAAAGCGTTCAAGAAGAGGGCGCGGGTGCTCGTCATCGACTTCAACGGCGAGTACGTCAACCGGGTTGGTACCGCGGCCGGTGAGCAGAGCAGTTCCGTACTCACCGACAACGACCTGAAGACCGAGTTCGTGCTCTCGACACGAAACGACGACGGTGACCGCCTCCCGCTGAGCAAGGAAGCGATGGAGGACCCGGTCATCTGGACTGTGCTCCTTGACGCAACGGAGAAGACCCAAGCGCCGTTCGTGCAGCGCACGCTCCAGAGCGACTACTGGGAGTCTCGGTTGGAGACGGGCGACGATCTCGCGGCCGCAGTCGCCGGCATCGTCTACGCCGCCATCCGCAGTTCCGACCCAGCGCTCGACAAGGGTCTCGTCGTCAAGTTCCTCGAGGAAGTCGAAGGCTGCATGGGCGGGGAGGCACCTGATGCCCTCGGCGGCTACATCCGCGACATCCAGTCGAACCTTGGCTACCACGGCCAGAACAAGTGCTTCTACTACCGGCAAACCAACGGCATCAACGTCTACGCCAATGACCCGTCGAACGACTACTACTTCCAAGACCTGACCTACACCCGCATCGGTGAGCTTGGCATCGATCCGAGCGCCCTGCAGAGCGTCGACCGCATCCGGTTCAAGCTGGTGCTGCAGTACTACTCCGACATCTTCCACGGCTACGCGAACCGCGAACACCTCGGCCCGCTAATCAAGCGGCTGGAGTCGCGCATGCCGCGCGTGAAGCGCCTGATCGAAGTCTCGGACGGCACGCTGCTGGACAAGCCATTGACCGTGATCTCACTGCGCGACGTCAACGTCGAGATGCGCAAGGTCATCCCGCTCCTCATCTGCCGCCAGCTCTACGACGAGAAGAAGCGCGACGGCGATCCGTCGCGGTACCTCAACATTGTCGTCGACGAGGCGCACAACATCCTGTCGAACGTGTCGTCCCGCGAGAGCGAGGCGTGGAAGGACTACCGGCTGGAGACCTTCGAGGAAATCATCAAGGAGGGTCGGAAGTTCGGCGTCTTTCTGACGATCGCGAGCCAGCGACCGCACGACATCTCCGAGACGATCATTTCCCAGCTGCACAACTACTTCCTGCACCGCCTGGTCAACAACCTCGACATCATGGCCATCGAGCGAGCTGTCGCGTACCTGGATCGTGTTTCGTTTGAGTCCCTGCCTATCCTTCCGACAGGCTCGTGCGTCCTCTCCGGGCTATCCACGCAGGTGCCGGTCGTCGTCGACATCGAGAAGCTGCCGGCTGCTTACGAGCCGAACAACAAGACGATGACCTTGGCCGATGGCTGGATCCCCGGCACCGACCCCGATGGCGGTGGCTCGGGCGCGGCGACGAACGACCCGACCGACCCGTCCGACCCCTGGGACGACTTCGCCGGCAGCGGCGAGTGGACCGGCGAGGAGCCTCCGTTCTGATGAGCACCGAACGCGTGTCTTTCACCTTGGCCCGCCGATCATTCGACCTGACAGCCGACGACGTACGACGCCGGCTGCAACAGCACTATCCTGAGGCTGTCGACCAGTACTGGGTCGACATCGACGGCGTCCGGTGGCCCGTAAAGCAGGTCATGGCGCTCGCGACGGGGTTGGCGCGCACGAGTTTCCAGTCTCAGAACAGCCGACGTCTGTTGGCGAAGCTGGGATTCGCCGTCGGCACGGGATCGAAGGCGGTTCAGCCGGGCACTCGTCGTCCAGCGGCATCGCGGTCGGGGAGCGTCAAGGTAGCCGACCTCCCCCACCTCGAGACGCTGACCGTGACGGTTGCCCTGACCTGGCGCCAAGCCGGGTCCATCGTGCTTGACGGCCAGGGCCTGCCGCTGTTTCCGCGGCTGCCGTCGGAACCGGGGTTGTACCGCTACGACTTCGGCTTGGACGAGGGCGGGACGCACACCTACTACATCGGCGAATCGCAGAATCTGGCCCGCAGGGCTCGGAACTACCGAAACGCCAAGACGGATCGGTCGACCCAACGGACGAGTCGGCGGATCCATATGGAGATCACCCGCCACCTGATGTCTGGCGGATCCATCGACTTCGCGATCGCCACTGAGGTGGCCGTCGACGGCAGCGGCCCCGCTGACCTCCGCCTCAAGTCGGCCCGCCGCCTCGCCGAGAACGCAGCCGTCCTCATCGCCCAACAGACGCCGCGCGTGCGAGTGCTCAACATCGATTCGGACCTCGGGACCCGAGGCGACGAGGAGTGATCAACGTGCCCGGCGTCGCTCTTTGTCGGCTGAGTTTGCCCGTGGTACGTTCTGCGGCTCTGTTGAACCAGGAGGGAGGGAAGTAGATGGTCAACGAACGAGATTCACGCGGGCAGATCCGTGCCGCACTGGAAGCTGCGGGCTATCGGGTGGTTCAGCTCGACAGCAAGCTTGGCGACACAAGGACGCGTGCCGACGCCGTCGGGTACGCCGCCAATGCCGATGGTGACCTCGTGCCATGGATCGTCGTAGAGGCGAAGAACGGTGCACACGCCAAGCCCGAACTCACCCTCCCTCATCTCCTGCAGGCGCGAGAACTGCTCGGCACCGTCGAGCACTACGCCGTCCTCAACGGCCAGTGGTTCCGCGCCGACCGGAGCCTGCGCACCTTCGATCCGGTGGACGGGCCGGCTGGCCCGGCCATCGACGGCCAAGGCTGGATCACCGACCCCGGCCTCGCTACCTCGCTGCTGAGCGACCGGCTTTGGTACGAAGCCGACCACAGACGCGGCAAAGGCCAGGCGGACCTCTTCTTCCCCTCCGCTGAGCTCTTCATGGAGACAGCCCTTCCCGGCATCGAGACCACGCAAGGCGACTTCGTTCCGGTCCGACCCGATGTCTTGTGGCAAGCCAGACGCCGAGCTGTCGCGAGCTTCATGGACCGAATGCGCTGGGCGGGGGAACACTCGACGACCACCGAGATCGCCGATGCCGTTGCCCGTCTGCTCGGCAACCGGCTTGGCGGCACTGTGCTTGATCCGTTCTGCGGCATCGGCAACTTCCTCTGGGCCGCCGTGGAGCGTGCCGCTGCCATGGAGGGCCCCGCTGAGTTCATTGGCCAGGAAATCAACGCAGAGCTGGCAGAGCTCGCCGGCCAGATCGCGCGGACCGCGCCGCTGCTGGCTAACGTCACGGCCGGCGACTCGTTCGAAGGCGCATTGCCGACCGCTGACTGCGTCGTTGCTGCGCCGCCATTCGGGCTCCGGACGATGCGGCCGTGGACCTTGCTCGACGGATCGCAGGCTCGCGAGCTTGAGACTGCTGCGCTCGACCTCTGCATTCGGCAACTCCGCCCCGGTGGCCGGGCGGTGCTGCTCCTGCCGAATGGCATCACCTTCCGGCAGACCCTCGAGGCGTATCGCCGCTACCTGGCCAACGAGTTTCGGATCGGTGCCCTGATCGGGCTTCCCGCGGGCGCGTTGGTGAACACGGGCGCGCGGGCCGTCCTCCTCGTGATCGATAACGCGCCACCGGGCGAAACGTTCGTAGCCCAACTCGGTGAGGACTGGCGGTCGCAGCTCTCTGAGACCGGCGCGGTCATGAACGCGGCACTCGAGCACCTTGACGGCGAGTAGGCCGATGTTTTCGAGCGCAATCGTCGATCTCCGCTTCGAGGCGAGCTGGGAACCGGGCCGGTTGACCGCCGAGGCGTTTCGCTGGCCGGTCGACCTTCACCAGGTCGCACTTCGCGACATCGCTGCTCGTCTCGCGCCGAGGTCCTTTGCCGAGGCTGGGGCGCCGGTTATCGGTCCCGGCGACATTGACCCTGTAAGCGGGGGTGTGCGGCGCCGGGGCCGGAAGTACCAGGGCTCTGTGTACCAGGTGGGCCCGGAGCTCAGGGACGGTGACGTCCTGCTCCCGCGGACGGGGACGAGTCCGGCCCTGCTGGTCAGTGATCATCTTCGTGGCGCTCTGGTGTCATCCCGCTTCCATGCACTCCGAGCTGGCGACGCGACCCTCGGTCTGTGGCTGTGGGGTCTCCTGAGCTGCGAGTCGGGCCAACGGTGGCGTGCGACGCTCACCTCCGGGACGGTTGTCGCCTCGATGGATGTGAAGACGGTCCTTGACGCGACGTTGCCGGTGCCTCCTCTCGCACAGCTGCGGTCGATCGCCGACCGGCTGCGCGACGTGCACGCCGCCACCCGCATTGCCGAAGAAGAGGCGGTCGAGACCTGGTGGCAGACGACTGACCTTCGGGCCGCCGAATGGCGGATCGCCCTGGCGACGCCGAACCCGGCTGAACTCACCAATGGCGAGCCGCTTGGCGAGTACTTCGGCGAAATTCGGCGTGGACGCAACACCCGAAACGGTGCGCTCGATTCGGAAGCACCCGGCTACCTGCCGGTTGCGGACGTTTCAATGCTCGGCGGCAAGCCACCCCGGCGGTGGCTCTCCCCGGATGGCCGCTCGGCGATTGTGGCCGAGCCCGGCGACCTGCTCGTCGCGGCGCTGGGCAACCAGGCCCACGCACGCGTTGCCGATCGGCCCGTCGTTGCAGATAGTCACGTCATCGTTGCCCGGCTCCGAAACAGAGACCTCGGCCCGGCCCTGGCGCAGTATCTCAATAGCCAAGCCGCATACCGGATCCGCCAGCTCGTCTTGACCGGATCGACGATCCCGTCGCTGAGCGTGGCCGATCTGAGGCGCTTTCCCGTACCGCATGACGCGCTGAGCTTGGACGTGGTGCCGGACGCTCGACCGCTTGCCAGTCGCCTGGAGCAGGTCCTGTGGCAGAGCTGACCTGCACTCTCTCGCCACTGGTCTTCGCCGAGCTTTATCGGCTGCTCCTCGCGGACAGGCGCATCGCGGAAGTCCTCGACGACCGCCTTGACGAAATTGGCTATGACTCAGATTGGCTCCGCGATCGAGCGGACGACTACGACGCCAAGTGGGTCGACGTCGCAGGACTGCTGGAGCCTGCGAAGGTCAACGACTACGCGCTGCCAGTCGAGCATTCGCTCCTCGCGACGTGGTTGCTGGCCGGTCTCAGGAACACGGGGAATTCGTACGACCTTTCCGGTCGGCTGCTCGATGCAGTGCAGCGCCGTATGACTTCCGAGGCTCCTCTGGTTGGAGCGCGCCCGCCATCTTTGTCGCCGGTGATTCGGGGGTGGACCCTCGGAATGGTCGCCGGAGCCCTCGATCCAGGCCTGCCAATGGTCCTCGCGCACGAGCCCGATGACCCGCACATCGCGGAGGCCTATCGCGGACTCGTCGAGCAGGTCTGCCATCTGGAAGGCGTCGCAGAGCCGTGGCCTGAGCTGGCGGGGACGGCGCTCTATGTGCGAACTGGCGGATTGGCTGAGGCGCTGCGCCCACCACCCCCTCCGCCACCTAATCGAGGCCTGCAGTATTCGATCGACCTGCTGCTGGGGGAGTCGAAGCCACAGGCGCCCCTTCACATCTGGGAACGCCTCCGCGTGAACTGGATCAAGTGGGTTGCGCGCCGCAACGTCCTCACTCATGTGAGCCCGGACGCTGTCGCCGGGCTGTCCTTCGCTGCCAGCGCCGCCCAGGTTCGGACCTGGTATCAGGTCGAAGCGACGGTGCTGGGCATCACGCAGTTCATCTGCCAAGAAGTATCGGGCGAGCTCCTCGATACGGTGCCGGCCGCGCTCAGTCACGACCCCTGGGCGTATCTGCAGCACGACGTGATGGTCTGGACCTGAATGGTCATCTCGACAGGCTCCGGCTGCCGACCGCGCCCTTAGCGGCTGCGCCATCGACTGAGATCGATGACGTCGGCCGAATCGGCGGCGCGGGGTGCCGTCCGGGCTGCTGTTGGCCGAGTGGTGCCCGCGGCGTAGCGGTCGAGCTCTGTCTCCACATCGACCCGATAGCGACCCACGTCGCGGGCGAGCGCGGTGGTGTTGATGGGATTCCCGTAGGCGAGTTCAGCCATCTGCCGGAGCGCACGTGGACGCTCGCGGTGCTGTAAATCGCCGAGGGGCTCGTCCTTGCGCCACTGCCGAGCACTGATCTGTTTCCAAAGGCTGGTGGCCTGCGCCTCGTCGATGACACCGACTTCTCGGCCACGGGAGACGAGCGCCTGGATGGACATGCCCCACCGCTGCTTGAGCGGCAGGAGCTGGCGAAGAGTCACCGGACGAGGGAACTCCTCAAGTGCACGGTCTCGCGGCATCATTACGGCTGAAGCGAACCGGTTTGCGTCCCTTTCGACCTCTTTCGAAGTCATGTCCGCCATGCCAGGCCCTCGATGGAGGATCAGGTGGGCAGCTTCGTGCCACAACGTGAATCGGTATCGATCCCATGGCTGGTTATCGCTGATCGCGATCACAGGATGCGAGCGGCCGGGGTCCCAGAAAGTACTGAAGGCGTCCAGCCGATCATCTTCAGCCGATGTGCAGACAATGACGATCCCAGCCTGCTCCAGCGGCTTGATTGCGCGCGTCAGCACAACATCAGGAGCGATCCCGAGGGCCGCTCTCGTTGCTTGCGCAGCCTCCTCGATCGGCGTGTCAGCGGCCATCATCGGCAGCGTCACAGGCCCGACATCGACTCGCCCGAGCAGATGAGCGAAGAGTTCCAGGCCGAGCTCCGCCTCCCGACGCACGGCGTTGCGAACCTTCTTTGGCACGCGTGCTTGGGACCGGAAACGCATGGAACCTTCGCTGATGCCCTCGATAGGCACGCGCATGAAGTACCCGTCCGGCATCCGCAGCGCAGCAACTAAACGCTCGAGCCGCGCGGGCTCAAGTTCGACCTCAGTCGAGGTCTCGATCTGGGTCAGTCGACCAGGCGAGATCTCCAAAGCCTTCGCGAGGTCGCCCTGCTGCATCTGCCGGAACTCGCGGGCCGCTCGGACACGAGTTCCATAGATCATGCGGAGTCGTCTCCATTGCCGACCTCATCTTGGCGAAGGCGGAAGCCATCGAGGTCGGAGCCAGGATCGATGTCGATCTCCGCGGGCACTGCTCCGAACTCTCTGCCGAGGGTGTCCGGGATGCGAACCTGCCAAGTGACGTCCGTGTAGCCATTGCTGCTGGCGGTCGAGCGGGGCATCGACAGAAACAGCTCGACGCTGTCATCGACAATCTCCCACGTGATGTAGAGACAGACGAGCTCGCATCCGAGGGATTCGCCGATTCCGAAGAGGGTGGAATCCTCGATCTCAAGACGGCGAGCCCTGCTGGCTGCCGAGGGGAGGAGGCCACGGCCGGGCTGCTTGACGACGTGGATGATGACCGGCGCGATGGTCTCGACAGGCGGTCGCAACACGACGCTATTTCGGTTCGTGGCCGCCTGCTCGTCCACGCACGCACCTGCCTTCGAGAACTCATCGACGAGTGCGGCGCGAAAGACGTCGGGTTCTGCCTGGGCGCGCCGTGCTCCAGCAAGATCAGCGGACGCCATACCGGCGAAAGCTCGGGCCAGTGCGCGGTCTACGCAGGCCCACAGGTCCGGGATGGTTTCCAGCAACTCGCTGACGGCCGACTCCGGCTCGCCCCACGGGTGTGAGTTCATGCCTAAAACTTTAGCATCAGAATCACATCTGCTACGGAGCATGATCTTCGGCGTGGCGCAGTGAGCGTGGAGGGAGCGCACCGGGCACGCAGACGATTGAAGTAGCCTCCCTGCTGGCCTGCCAAGGCGTGCCGAGTTGGCGCCGGGGCTCATCGGTTCCCATTCTGTGGGGAATCTAGAGTGAGTTGGACGTGGTCGCCGTACGAGAGGTCGACGGCGTGCGCCGGAGGAAGCGCGCGGCCTACGCGGCGGGCGAGCCGCCGCTCCAGTCGGCTGGTCGGGGATTGGCGGCGACGATTGGCGATGTCCATGGAGTCCTCACAGTCCCTGTGCGGGCCGGGCTGGTCCGACTTGGGCGGCCGGCCGGAGGGCGATGAAGTCGGCGGCGTTCTCGGCGCTGTGCTCGGTCGTACCGTTGACTGTCTCCCACTCGCGAGGGTGCATGCCGGTCTGGACAGCCGCGGCCACGAAGTTTGCGAGGGCGTAGGGCTTGTCCTTGGGCACCTGGTCGAGCGCGCACCACGCCAGGGCGCCGTGGCCGCTGAGCCAGCTCGCGAACCCGAGGAGTGAAGCCGGGGCAGCACGGACCTCATCAGGCGCCCGCTTTGTCATATCGGTCCACAGCGCAACGTGGGAGCCAGCGTTGCCGCGATTCATGTCGAGCCACAGCCGATCCCGAGTCGGGATGGACTCCACTGCGACGAGAAGCCGGGCCGCGTCGCCGTCGTCGAGCCGGATGCCATCGCCGTGGAAGCGCTGCATGCGGGCTAGCGCCCAGCGGCCTTCCGCCTTTGCCGAGTTCTCCCGGGCTGCCGCGCGAGCCCCGGGGAGGAGCTCCGCGACGGGCTCGCGATCGCCGACGAGCGACTCTGCGAGTGAGTCGCGGGTGGCGGCCGGCTGGGCTCGACCGGTCAGGACGGTCGCCGCGGCGATCCGCTCGCGGGCGGCCCCGGTCTGGAGGCCCATGTCGCCGGTGTCGAGGTCGGCCCAGCGGGTCTCGTCGGCCCACAGCATGACGCGGGTGTCGATGCCGATGGAGTCGAACCGTGCCGCGAACTCGTGACCGACACCGGTCGCCGTCTCGCGGTCGGCGGTGAGGCAGACGATGGCGAGGCTGGAGCCGGGCTGGGCGTGGCGGCTGTAGGCGTCGCGGATCGAGCTCCAGACGACGTCGCGGTCGTGCGGCGTGGTGGGTAGGTCGACGCGGGCCGTCGGCAGTTCGGCGCTCATCGGCAGGAAGACGAGCGACTCCTCGGGCTTGAAGCCGAGCAGGTGCGGGATCACCGCGATCAGCTCGTCGGGGGAGCGGACGGAGAGTGTCATACCCGCTAGGTGTGACAGCCCGACCGGTGCCGCGTGGCCCAAGTCTGGGGCCGCACTGGGGCCGCAGAACAACGAAAAACGGCCCCTGACGCTGGAAGACGCCGAAAGACGTTTTCCCAGGTCAGAGGCCGTTTTCGACCACTACTGACAGAGGGTGAAAACCCTCAAATCAGATGTCGTAGTAGAGACCGAATAGCCGCGCCCACTGACGGGTGTTCCAAGCCTTTGCGGGAGACCCCGCGCCATCGGGGCCCGATAGGCTCCGTCCGATGACGTGGGCGATGTCGGCGGCTGGGGTAGTCCTGCTCGTGTGCGCGTTGCGTGACGTGTTCCATACGGTGTGGCATCCGGCCGGGTTCGGGTCGTTGTCGCGGCTGGTATTCAAGACGATGTGGCGCGTCACCAAGCTGACCGGACGCAGGACCCGTGCGTCGACGCTCGCCGGTCCGTTCGGCCTTCTCGTCACGCTAGGTGTGTGGGCGTCACTATCGGTCCTCGGGTTCGCGCTTGTCTACGTCGGCCGGATGCCGGAGGGCTTCTACTTCGGCTCGTCCCTGGATCCTCAGGCGTCATCGGACGTCCTCATGTCCCTCTACGTGTCGATGGTCGCGCTGGCGACGCTTGGGCTCGGCGACGTGGTGCCGGCCACGGCACTGTTGAGGGTGGTCCTGCCGCTTGAGGCGCTGGTCGGGTTCGTGCTGCTGACAGCAGGCATCTCGTGGGTGTTGCAGCTCTACCCGGCGCTCAGTCGCCGTCGCTCCCTTGCCAGGCGGCTGTCCACGATGGCTGGGTCGGGTGCCGCGGACGTGGTCGAGAACGGGGAGCCCGGCATTGCGGTGCAGCATCTGGAGGGTGTGCGCGCCGAGCTCGCCGCGATCGAGATGGACCTGGTGCAGTACGCCGAGTCCTACTACTTCCGCGACGTCCGTCCCGAGGTGTCGCTGGCCGCGACCCTGCCCCACGTCGCCGACCTCGCTGCTGCGGGAACGCGGTCGTCGGCTTGGGAGGTCCGCCAGGCCGGGGAGATGCTGGCCTCGGGCCTCCACGACGTGCTGGCTCTCCTGCGCCGTGACCACCTGGGCGACGTCGGCGACGACGCGGCGACCCTGCTGGCCTTCGCACGCGAGCACCAGCAGCCGACTCGCGACTGACGGAGAGACGGGAGTCTGGGGCCGGGGTCTCACCCGAGCCGGTCGAGGAAGAGCGCCAGGACGAGTCCGACGGCGACGACGAACCCGGTGGTGTAGCCGCTCTCCTTGAACGCCTTGGGGAACACCTCGATCGCCAGTGAACCGACGACCGCACCACCGGCGAAGCTGCGGATCAGGCCGAGGGTCGCGTCGGATGCGCCGCCCAGCAGCAGGTTGCCGGCGAGCGCGGCCCCGGTCAGCAACGCCGCGGTCGCGGTCCAGAGACCGAGCACGGCCGCCTGCGAGTGGCCACCTCCGGCCATCTCGCGCGCGCCGCCGGCCGCCTCGGGGAGGTTGGAGAGCAGGATCGAGCCTGACAGGGCGGCTGCGCCGAGTGGTCCGGTGCTGATCAGCGCCACTCCGAGCGCGAGGTTCTCCGGGATGCCGTCGAGGGTGATGGCGGCGAGCAGGCCGCCGCCGCTGTCGGAGCCGGCGCGCTCCTTGATGAGGCGGTCGAGCACGGCGAAGACCGTGGCCCCTGCGAGGACGAGCGCTGCCACCGCCCAGAAGGGAGCCACGTGGGAGGCCGGCTCGATGAGCTCGAGGACGGCGGAGATCATCAGCGCGCCACCCGCGAGGGCGACGACGAGTCCCTCGATCTCGGGGGAGAGCCGCCCGTAAATGCCCCAGACTGCTCCGAGGACGAGCGAGCCGGACACGACGGCGATCACGGCGAAGGTCAGCACGGGGACTCCTGTCCGGGGTGTCGGGGCGCAGGGGCGGTCAGCGCCTCACGCATCGGGGGACTGGTCGCTGGAGAGGTCTGCGAGCCGGAGGAGGCAGTGCTGGCGGAGCGGTTCGGGGAAGCCCTGCGCCAGGCGGTAGAAGACCATGCGCCCGTCCTTGCGCCGCGTGACCAGACCCGCTGTCCGGAGCATCCGCAGGCCGTAGCCGACGGCGTCCTCGGTGGCGCCCAGCGCGAGGGCGAGGTCGCCGACGCAGAGCTCGTCGGCCGCGTCGAGCGCGAACAGCAGACGCATGCGGGTCGGGTCGGCGATGAGCGTCAGCACGCTGGTGACGCGCTCGGCATCGGGCCGCGGGGGGATGCGGTCGCGAGCACGAGCGACCGCGGCCGCGTCGACGGGGTGTGCGTGGTCGGTCATGTCGTCCTCTCCTCGCAACACCCGCATGACAGCACGGATGTCGGGTATGTAGCGTAGGCGTTCGACCGACAGGTGGCCAAGGGCGAGGGAGGTCTCATGGGTGCACTGCTCCTGGTGCTGGTCGCCTCGGTGCTGGCCGTGCTCGTCCTGCGCATCCTCGCGCGATCGACCGCGGTCACCGCCAGACCCTTCGAGGTGGAACCGTGGCTGTCGGGTCACCAGCCCACCGAGCACGCCCTGTCGCGCTTCCACGCCCGCTGGTACACCGCCAGCGTCGTCTTCCTCGCCTTCGACGTGGAGATGCTGTTCATGTACCCGTGGGCGGTGGTGGTCGGTGAGCTCGGGCCCGGCGCCGTCATCGAGATGTTCGGGTTCCTGTCGCTCCTGCTGCTGGCTGTGGCCTGGGCTCGCCGGGAGGGGGCGTTCCGGTGGGCCTGACCGACTGGCTCGATCGTGCCGCCGCGTCGCGGGCGCACGTCCTCGTCGCGGAGGCGCCCGGGGCGTTCCGGGCGCGGGTCGCCCTCGAGCGAGCCGTCGACCGGCTCGGTTGGTGCCTCGCACAGTCCGTCGCGGACGCCGACGTGCTGGCCGTGGTCGGCGAGCCGGGCGAGGACCTCAGCCGGTTGATCGAGCACACATGGGCGCAGATGTCCGAGCCCCGCACGCGTATGCACGTGCGGGTCGCGGACGACGCGGAGGCCGAACTGGCCCGCGCCCGCGAGCAGCTCCGAGGCGGGGGAGAAGCGGACGTCGATCTCCGACGCGGCTTCACTCCCTCGTCCGAGGACGTGGAGCACGAGGAGCACGGCGGCCACGAGGAGCACGGCGGCCACGACCACGGGGCGATGATGCCCGACGGGATTCCGCTGGCCGAGGGCGCCGACGACCGCGACGGCCTGGAGATGGACGTGAGCCACCTCCCGCTCGGCCCGGTGCTGGCGCACTGGCCACCCGGCCTCGTCCTGACGCTCACGCTGCACGGCGACGTGGTGGTGGAGGCCGAGGTCGAGCAATTGTCCGCTTCGCAGCCGGGGGAGCAGGCCCAGGAGGACCGGGCGGCCCGCCTGCTGGACGCGACCGCGTCCGTACTGGCCCTCGCCGGGCTGCCGGCCGAGGCCGCGCGCGCCCGAGGTCTGCGGGACCGCTGCCTGGACGGCCAGCCGGATGTCGGAGCCGACGTCTCCCGGCTGGCGCACCGCGTCCGCACGCGGCGGTCGCTGCGGTGGGCGCTCGCGGGCCTCGTGGTCACCGGCAGCCACGGCGGCTCGGAGAGCCTCCACGAGCGACTGGTCGGGCTTCTCGAGCGGGCGCACGCCGAGATCGACGAGGAGTCGACGGCGCGCGTACCTCTGGCTCCCGCGGCACTGCCCACCCTGGTCCGTGGCAAGGAGCTGGCCGAGGTGCGGCTCTGGGTCGCGGTGCTCGCGCCCGACCTGGCGACGCACGAGGTGACGGAGGTCGGGCATGGCTGAGTCCACCATCCTCGCTCTCCTGGTGCCGGTGATGGCCGTCCTGGCGCTGGCGTCGGCTGCGATGGCCGGCCTGTCCTCGGCCCTCGAGACGCGTGACCGCGGACTCGGGCTCCGGTCCGGGTTCACGGTCCCGTGGCGCGAAGCCGCTCGGCTGCTGCGGCAACGGCCACGCCGTACGGTCTCCGCCGACCGGCTCCTGTGGAGGTCGGCGTCCTCCGCGGTGCTGCCGCTCGCCGTCCTCATCGTCGCGTTCGTCCCGCTCGGTGCGCACGCGCTCGTCGACCACCCTCTGGGGCTGGTGTGGGTCAACGCTCTCGACGTCGTCGCGTGGGCGGTGATGTGGCTTCTCGGCTGGGGCGCCAACTCCCTCACCGGCCTGGTCGGCGGCTACCGGTTCCTGGCGCTCGCCCTGGCCTACGAGCTCCCGCTGATGTTCGCGCTCACCGCACCTGCCATCGCCGCCGGGAGCCTCGACCTCGCCGAGATCGCCGCCGCCCAGGACGGGCTGTGGTTCGTGGTGTGGGCACCCGTCGCGTTCGTGGCCTACTGCTGGGGCGTGCTCGGCTTCTCGGTCCGCCCGCCGATGGACGCGGGCGCCGGCACCGACCTCGGCGGGGGCATCGTGGCCGAGCTCGCCGGCGTGGACCGGCTGCTCGTGCAGGCCGGGCGCCACGCCCTGCTGGTGGCCGGAGCGGCCGTGGCGGTCCCGCTGTTCCTCGGCGGCGACGCCGGACCGCTCCTGCCCGGCTGGGCCTGGGTGCTCGTCAAGACCCTCGTGGTGAGCACCGCGCTCGTGCTCGTCGGCCGACGGCTGCCGACCCTTCGCCCGGACAAGCTCCTCGAGCTCGGCTGGGTCGTCGTGCTGCCGCTCGTGGTCCTGCAGGACCTCGTCGTCTCGGTCATCGCGGTGGCCGTCGCATGAGGCCGATCATGGAGAGGAGGAGCCGATGAACGGCATCGCCGTCGACGTCGCGTTCTGGGTGTGCGCCGTCGTGTCCGTCGTCGCTGGAGCCCTGGTGTTCTACGTCGACTCCATGGCGCGCGCGACCTATGCCCTCGCGCTGTCCTTCGTGGCCGTCGGGGTCGCGCTGCTGCTCATGGGTCAGGCCTACATGGGCGTGATCGTGGTCCTCATGATGGTGATGGAGATGGCCGTGATGGCCGTCTACATGGTCATGTTCATGGGGATGAACCCGGCCCTGATGCCGATGAGCATGGTGCACTCCCACCGGTCCTCGATCGCAGCCGGTGTCGGGACCTTCCTGGTCCTCGGCGCGGGGGCCCTGCTGGTGCCCTGGCCCACGCGCCGAGGCACGTCACCGGAGGGCGTCACCGAGGCGCTCGGCCGGGCGATCATGGAGTCCCACATGATCGTGATGCTCGCGATGGGGCCGGTGATGGTCTCCACTATCGTCGCCGGTGTCGTCCTGTCATCGCACCGCACGCGCTACGACCGCCTCGGCGACGACCTCGACCACCCCGCGGACGACCCGCAGCCCGGAGGTGTGGGCCGATGACGCTCGAGACCGTGCTGCTCGCCGCCGCCGCGCTGATCGGCGTCGGCGTCTACGGCGCCCTCTCCCAGCAGGTGGTGGTGATGGTGATGATGGGCCTGGAGCTGATGATCAACGGCGTCATCCTCGCGGCGGGCGGGCTGTGGTGGTTCCTCGCCCCCGACCCGTCCGGCCAGGTGCTGCTGCTCGTGGTGATCGCCGCGATGACCGTGGAGATGGCGATGGGCTTCGCCGTCGCGACCCTCCTGCACCGGCACGCCGGGCACGACATGACCGACATGGCCACGGAGCTGCACGGCTGATGCTCGACCTCGTCCTTGATCTCGCCCTCGTCGCCCTGGTGGCGCTGCCCGCCCTCGTCGGCTCCACGCTGCTCCTCGTCGGGTCCTCGGCCGACCGCGTCGCTGCTCCGGTCTCCGTCGGCACCGCCACGCTGCTCGCGGGGGCTTCGATCGCCGTGTCCTTCCCCCCGGGCTCCCCGGGCAGCCGGCCCGCGGTCGGCACACCGTTCGTCGCCGGCGCCGAGCTCGGCCTCGCCGTCGACGGCCTGGCTGCACTGGTGCTCCCCGCGGTGGCCGTCGTGTCGGCGCTGGTGCTGGCCTCCTCGACCGGCACGCCCGAGCTGCGGACGGCGCGGTTCCACGGGTTGATGCTCCTCTTCGCCTCGGCCGCACTGATGACCGCGCTGGCGACCAGCCTTCCCGCCCTCCTGCTGCCCTGGGAGGTGATGGGCGCGACGTCGTACGCCCTCATCGGACACCACTGGCGCGACCCGGAGGCCGTCGACGCAGGCACCACGGCCTTCCTGACCACGCGGACGGCCGACCTCGGGCTCTACGTCGCCGTCGGCGCCGCCGTGGCAGGGGGAGCCGGGCTCGGCCTGTCATCGCTCGCGGAGGCGTCCGGAGGCTGGCGGGACGTCATCGCCGCAGGGGTGCTGGTGGCCGCGCTGGGCAAGGCTGCCCAGCTCCCCTTCTCCTTCTGGCTCTCACGTGCGATGCACGGTCCCAGCCCGGTGAGCGCCCTCCTGCACTCGGCCGCCATGGTCGCGATGGGCGGCTACCTGCTGCTGCGGGTCGGCCCGACGCTGGCCGCGACCGGATGGGCCGACGACGCCGCCGCCTGGGCAGGTGCTCTGACAGCGGTCGTGCTCGGCCTCGTCGCGGTCGCCCAGACCGACCTCAAGCAGCTGCTGGCCGCCTCCACGGCTGCCCAGCTGGGCTTCGTCGTCCTGGCCGCCGGGGTGGGCGCCACCGCGGGTGGCGCTGCACACCTCGTCGCCCACGCCTCGGTCAAGGCGGGCCTCTTCCTCGCGGCAGGGATCTGGCTGGAGGCGCTCGGCACCAAGCGCCTCTCCGCACTCACCGGAGCGGCCCGGCGCTGGCCCGCTGTGGGTGCGTGCGCGGTCGCAGCGCTGCTCTCGCTGGCCGGTCTGCCGCCTCTCGCGCTCTGGGCGACGAAGGACGCTGTGCTCGCAGTGGCGTCTGAGCGTTCCACCGCGCTCGAGGTGGTCGGCCTCGTCGGCGCGGCGCTGGCAGCGGCGTACGCCACCAAGGCGCTGGTCGTGCTGGTCCGGCCCCTTCCTGCCGACGCGGAGTCGGGCTGGGACGACGAACGGGAGGGCACGCGCGAGGTGACCGCCGCTGCATGGCTGCCGCTCGTGCCGCTGGCCGCCGGGGCCCTCGTCGCGGGGGTGCTCGCGCTGCCACCTCTGGCGTCCAGGGTCGAGGACCTCGTCGGCGGATCCTACCCCGGCCCCTCGGTGACCGGCCTGGTGACCTCGGCGATCGTCTCGGTGCTGGTGGTCGCGGCGACCGTGGCCCTCATGCGGCGGCGCCGCGCGCCGGCGTGGCCGACCGTCCTCACGGACTGGCTGCTGCTCGAGCGGGCGGCGCACCGGGTGGTGGCGACACCCACCCAGGCGCTCGCCCGCCGGCTCGCGCACCTCGACGACGCGGTGCTCGACCGGGGCGTCGAGTCGACCGCAGGTTCGGCGGCGCGGCTCGCCCGGGGCCTCGCCCGACGGGACGACGACGTCGTCGACCGGACCGTGGAGCGGATGGCCACCGGTGTCCGGCGCCTGGGCCGCCTCGCTCGCAGGCCACAGACCGGGCAGCTCCATCAGTACTACCTGCAGGCGCTCTCCGCGCTGGCCCTCGTCCTCGTCGTGCTTGTCCTGTCCCTGCTGTGGTGAGGTGAACGTGCTCTCCGTCCTGGTCTTCCTGCCCCTCCTCGCAGCCGCCGTGCTGCTGGTGCCCCGCATCCCCGACCGGGTGGCCCGGGTGGGATTCGTCGCGGTCGCCGCCGCGGAGCTCGTGCTCGCCTGCGTGGTCTGGGCGGGCTACGAGACCCCGGCCGCAGGCGCGCTCGCGGCGGAGGAGCGCGTCGAGTGGATCCCCGGGATCGGTGCGAGCTACCACGTCGGCGTCGACGGGCTCTCGCTCCCGCTGGTGCTGATGACCACGCTGGTCTTTCTCGCCTGCGCGGTCTTCGCCCTTCGTGAGCAGCAGCGCCCTCGTCTCCAGGCGGCCCTGTTCCTCTTCCTCGAGTCGGTCTGCCTGGGACTGTTCGTCTCGGCGGACCTGATCCTGTTCTTCGTGTTCTTCGACCTCTCGATCGTCGGCATGTACTTCTCGATCAGTGCCTGGGGACACGGCAACGCCGCCCGCTCAGCCCTGAAGTTCTTCCTCTACACCTTCCTCGGATCGCTTGCCCTGCTGCTGGGCTTCGTCGGCCTCTACGTCGCCTCGGACCCGCACACTTTCGACATGGTCGAGCTCGCCGCCGACCCGCCGCTGCAGGGCCACGGCGTCGCGGGCGTGCTCGTGTTGGCTGCCCTGCTCGTCGGACTGGCCGTGAAGACACCCACCTTCCCGGTCCACACGTGGCTCCCGCCCGCGCACAGCGACGCCCCGGCCATCGGGTCGGCCGTGCTCGCGGGCGTCATGCTCAAGATGGGCACCTACGGCTTCGTCCGGATCGCCATGCCGATGCTCCCCGAAACCTGGCGCGCCTGGGCGTGGGTGGTGGTCGCCGTCGGCATCGTCTCGGTGCTCTGGGGCGCGCTGGTCGCGTACGCGCAGACCGACCTCAAGCGGATGATCGCCTACACCTCGGTCAACCACATGGGCTACGTGGTCCTCGCCGTCGGCGCTGCCGGCCTGGTCGCCGACGGCGCCGACGAGGCACGTCAGGTGGCCGTGACCGGCGCGGTCACCCAGATGGTCAGCCACGGGCTCCTGACCGCCGCGCTGTTCCTGCTGGCGGGCACCATGTTCGAGCGGACCGGGTCCTACGACCTCGACGGCTACGGCGGACTCGCGGGCACCGCGCCGCGCTACGCCACCCTGTTCACCGTCGCCGCGTTCGGGTCGCTGGGGCTGCCCGCCCTGTCCGGGTTCGTTGCCGAGCTCCAGGTCTTCGCCGGCAGCATCGCCGTCGCACCGGTCACCGCGGTGGCGGTGCTGGGCATCCTCGTCACCGCGGCGCTGTTCCTCCGCGCCCTGCAGCGGGTGTTCACGGGCCCGACCGCTGGCCTGTCCGTCGGCTTCACCGACGTGACGCCACGGGAGTGGCTCCCCGTGGCGGTGCTCCTGGCCACGTCGGTGTTCATCGGCATCCTGCCCCGCACGCTGCTCGACGTCATCGAGCCCGGCGCCGCTGTCGTGACCGCCCTCGTGGGGCGGTGACGAGACGTGATGGGTGCTGACCTGCTGGCCCTGCTCCCCGAGGCGCTGCTGTTCCTCGGCGGGATGGTCACGCTCGTCGGTGGCTCGTTCACACCGCGCACCCGGCAGTGGCGGATGGGCCTGGTGGCGGCCGCCGCCACGACCGCCAGCCTGGTGGCGGGCCTCCTGGCCTGGGCAGGGGACGACCACACCGTCTTCTCCGGCACGTTCGCGGTCGACACCTCCACCGGCGCCGCGCGCCTCGCCGTCACCACGTCCCTCCTGCTCGTCCTGGCCATCGCCTCAGGAGAGGTGCGCGACCACCCGCGCGAGAGCGAGACCTACACCCTGCTGCTCCTGGGCGGCACCGGCGCGCTCCTGCTCGCCGGCACCACGGACCTCGCCGTCCTGGTCGTGGCGTTCCTGCTCTCGAGCATCCCGCTCTACGGTCTGGTCGGGATCACGATCCGACCCGGGTCGCCCGAGGCAGCGCTCAAGACCTACCTCTTCGGCGCGCTGCTGGGCATCCTGCTGATGCTGGGCGCGGTCCTGCTCTACGCCCTCGCCGGGCGGGCCGGCTACGCGGCGCTCGCGACCGACCTGCCCGGGGCCCCGACGGCATCGGTCGCGGCCGGCGGCGTGCTCGTGCTGGCCGGCCTGCTGTTCAAGGCCGGCGGCGTGCCCGGCCACTTCTGGGTGCCCGACGCGACCGACGGGGCGTCGGTGACCGCCGCCGCGTTCCTCACCACCGTGCCGAAGATCGGCGCGCTCGTCGCCATCACCCGGCTGGTGGACGTGCTGCCCGGTGACCTGCCGTGGGGCTCGGTGATCGGGGTCCTGGCGGTGGCCAGCATGACGCTCGGGAACCTCGCGGCGCTCGCCCAGGACGACGTGCGTCGGCTGCTGGGGTGGTCGACGGTGAGCCAGGTCGGCTACCTCCTCGCCGCAGCCGCCGTGGTGGGAATCGACGACCTGGGACGACCCGCGCTGCTCTTCTTCCTCGTCGGCTATGCCCTGAGCAACCTGGCCGCCTTCGCCGTCGTCGCGGTCGCACACGAGCGCCGGTCGCTGGCCGACTGGACCGGGTTCGCCGCCGGGCGCCCCGCGCTCGGCGCTGCCCTCGTCGTGGCTCTGCTCGGCCTCGTGGGCACCCCGCCGACAGCGGTCTTCATCGGCAAGACCACCACCATGGGAGCGACGTGGGACGCCGGCCTGGCATGGCTCGCGATCGCGGTCGCCGTCAACACCGTGGCGAGCCTGTCCTACTACCTGCGGTGGATCCGGGCAGCCCTGCGTCCCGGGGGTGGGACGGGCCGTCCGGCCGAGGAGGCAACGTCACGCCGGGGCGCAGCGCTCGCTGCCCTCGTCGCTGCCGGTGCCTCCGTCGTGGTGGGGCTCGCGGCCGGACCGCTCTGGCTCGCCCTCAGCTGACCTGCGCGAGCCGGGCGACAGGTCAGACGCGATAGTCCATCGCGATCATCATCCCGGCCTCGCCGTGGTAGACGTTGTGGCAGTGCGTCATCCAGCTCCCCGGGTTGTCGGCTTGCAGGTCCACCGACACCGACGACATCGGCTTGACGAGCACCGTGTCCTTGCGCAGCCCGTTGGGGAGGGCGAAGGTGTGGCCGTGGACGTGCATCGGGTGCGTCATCGTGGTCATGTTCATCAGCTGGAGGCGCACCCGGTCCCCCTCGTCGATCACGATCGGGTCGTTCTCGCCGTAGGCAGCCCCGTTGATGGTCCAGCGGTAGGGCGCCATCTGACCGCCCAGGTGCACCATCTGCGAGGCGTCGGGGTCACGTACGGGGAGGCGCGTGCCCGCGGCCGGCTCGAGGTCGGTGGCCTCGACGACCTCGCCGTCCAGCTCGGCCAGGCGGACCGACGGGCCCGGAGCGGCACCGGAGCCGGTGCGAACCAGAGCCATGGCCTGGCCCTCCTTGCCGTAGGGAGCGGCGACGAGCGGGAACACGCCGTCACTCAGGGTCACGACGGCGTCGTAGCGCTCACCCATGCCGATGTGGAACGCGTCGGCCTCGTGGGGCCGGACGGCCCAGCCGTCGGTGTGGGTGAGGGTGAGGCGGTGCCCGCCGAGCGCGACCGTGAAGATCGTGTCGGAGCCGGCGTTGATCACGCGCAGCCGCACGCGCTGACCGGGCGTGCCGCGGAGCACGTCGGGCGCCTCCGGCAACCGGCCGTTGACCAGGTAGTGCGGGTAGGCCACGTCGCCGGCGTCACCGAACGGGCCTTGGCCGCCCACGCCCATGCCGCCTCCCTCACCCATGTCCATCCCGTCCATCCCGTTCATGCCCCCCATGCCATCCGACCCGTCCGCGCCGCCTGACCCGGTCAGGTCGGCGAGGACGTCATCGGGGGTCCGACCAGTGCCGTCGACCCAGTCGTCGAGGACGACCACCCACTCCAGGTCGTAGTCACCCGGGTCCTGCGGGTCGTCGACGACCAGTGGGGCGTAGAGCCCGCGATCGAGCTGGACGCCGACGTGGGGGTGGTAGAAGTACGTCCCCGGGTCGGGCGCGGTGAACTCGTAGAGGAACGATCCGCCTGCGGTGATGGGGTCCTGGGTCAGCCCGGGCACGCCGTCGGCCTCGTTGCGCAGCGCGATGCCGTGCCAGTGGACGCTGGTGTCGGCGGGCAGCTGGTTGCGGACCCGGATGCTGAGGAGATCACCCGCGGTCGCCCGGACGAGGGGGCCGGGCGCGGCGTCGCCGAAGGCCCACGTGTCGACGGTGGTGCCGCCGAGGTCGAGAGTGGCCGGCGCAGCTGTCAGCGTCCGCTCGACCACACGCTGTCCTGGTGTCGGGCTCACGCGGGTAGGGGAGCGGAAGGTCGCGGCCGGCTGGGTGTCGGTCGAGGTCGTGCAGCCTGCCAGGGCTCCGGTGGCACCGGCCGCGAGGCCGGTGAGGAGCAGGGTGCGGCGTGAGATGTCGGGCATGCCTCGAGCGTGACGCCACTGTCGGAGGCGTCTGCTGTGGTTCTGATGAAGGTTCGACGAAGATCCCGGTGGGGGCTATTCCGTCTCACGCCACGGGCAGCCGGACGACGAAGGTTGCCCCGTGCCCGGGTCCCGGGCTCGACGCGGCGATCTCGCCGCCGTGGGCTCGGACGACGGCGCGGGCGATGCTGAGCCCGATCCCCGAGCCGCCGTGCTCGCGGGCGCGGGCCGTGTCGGAGCGGTAGAAACGGTCGAAGACGTGCCCCACGTGCTCGGCGGCGATGCCGTCGCCGTCGTCGGTCACGATGAGCTCGACGCACGAGTCGTCCGCGGTGCACGTCACCCGCACCGTGCCGCCGGGAGAGGTGTGGCGCAGGGCGTTGTCGAGCAGATTGGTCAGCACCTGACCGATGCGGTCGGGGTCGACGAGCACCTGCTCGCTGGTGGCGCACTCCGCCTCGAGCGCAACGCCCCCGGCGGCGTAGCGGTCGGCGAACGTCTGGACGGCCGCGCGCACGAGCTGCGCGGCCGGGACAGGCCGACGGGCGACGTACGTGCTGCCCTCCTCCGCCTGCGACACCGCAGCGATGTCCTCCGCGAGCCGGCGCAGGCGGTGCGTGCTGAGCCGGATCACCTCGAGGGTGTCGGCGTCGAGGGTGCGCACACCGTCCTCGACCGCCTCGAGGTGTGCGTCGACCGTCGCGAGGGGCGTACGCATCTCGTGCGCGAGGTCGGCGAGCATCCGCCGCCGGGTCGTCTCGGTCGCGGCGAGCCGCTCGGCGAGCGCGTTGCTGGACGCGGCCAGCACCGCGAACTCCCTTCCGAGTCCTGGGTCGTCCACGCGGGCGTCGAACTGGCCGGTGGCGACGTGCTCGGCCGCCGTCGCCACCTGCGCCACCGAGCGCTGGACGCGCCGCGAGAAGTACCAGGTCACGGCCAGGGCGGCGGCGGTGGCCGAGACCAGCGCGATGGAGATCGAGATCGCCATCGAAGTGGTGAAGGCTCGTTCGACGTGCCCCGCCTCGGAGGTGGTGTGCGAGACACCGGCGCGCCGCAGGTGGTCACGGAAGATGGCCGGCCCGACGAGCACCGCGACGACCCACGTCGTCACCGCTCCGGCGAGCAGGACCAGCGCCTGGGCGACGAGCAGGCGCACCCCGAAGCCGGAACGGTGGCCCGCGTCCGACCTCACTCGCCGGTTCCCATCCGATAACCGACCCCTCTGACGGTGCGGACGAAACGGCTGTCGGCGGCATCGTCGTCCAGCTTGCGTCGCAGGTGTCCGATGTGAACGTCCACCAGGTGCTCGTCACCCACCCAGGCCGGCCCCCACACCCGGTCGATGAGCTGGCGTCGCGTCAGGACGACCTTCGGCCGCTCCGACAGCGCCGCCAGCAGGTCGAACTCGGTGCGGGTCAACGACACGGGCTCGTCGTAGAGCCAGACGTCCCGGCCGGCCCGGTCGATGCCCAGCGGGCCGAACGTCTCGTGCGGCGTCGACGAGCCGTCGCGGGAGAGCGGACGTGGGCGGCGGAACATCACCTGCACCCGCGCCATCAGCTCGCGGGGACTGAACGGCTTGGTCAGGTAGTCGTCGGCCCCGACCGAGAGCCCGATCAGCGTGTCCACCTCGTCACTGCGGGCGGTGGTCATCAGCACGTAGGCGTCGGAGAACGTCCGCAGCCGGCGGCACACCTCCATGCCGTCGAGGCCAGGAAGGCCGAGATCCAGCACCACGACGTCGGGGTCGACCTCTCGGGCCAGCTCGACGGCGCGGAGGCCGTCGCCCGTGGAGGTGGTGGCGAATCCGTCACGCTCGAAGTAACTGACCAGCAGGCTCGCCAGCGCGGGCTCGTCCTCGACGACCAGCGCTCGCAGGCCCGTCGGCGGACGTGACGCTGGATCCGTGATGGGGTCAGCGCCAACCCTCTCTGCAGGTGGCGGCATGCCCACATGCTGCCAGTGCCCGACCTGCCTGCGCCGACGTCCGGGCGTCTCGCGCGGCTTCTTCAGCGAACCTTCACACGAACGTGACAGGCGGCCTGGGGTTCGGGTTCGACGATGGAGGTCACGCAGGAGGAGGTGATGGAGATGATGCACGGGTACGGAACGTCCTGGGGTGCCGGTGGCTGGGTGCTCATGCTCGCCTCGATGGCGGTCTTCTGGGGCCTCGTTGTGCTCGCGGGAGTGGCGATCTTCCGTGGCACCGGTGGGCGCGACGGTCGCCCCGAACGGCGCGACATCGGCGCCCTCGACCTGCTCGATGAGCGATTTGCTCGCGGCGAGATCGACCGCGAGGACTACGAGTTGCGCAAGTCGGTACTTGCGAGACGAGCGTCGTGACCGAGCAGAAGGCTGCAGGTCCTGACCATGGTCAGGAGTATGTGAAAACACAGAGACGTAGGAGGCGATGAACATCGACAGGACGTTTCACCTGGGCGCTCTGGCACAGGGCGGGATCGGAGGGCTGAGCGGTGGTGCGGGAATCGCCGGCTTCAAGTCCTGGGTCGTGGCACTCGCCATCTTGGTGGTGCTCGCCGCCCTCGCCCGATGGGCGATGCGCCCGGCGCGGAGGGCAAGGCGCGCCCGTGGCACGGTGACGGGTGCTTCGTTAGGCCAGCATCCAGCGGCAGATGGGCGTCACGACGACTCCACGAACCACGACCGCAACAGGAGGACCGCATGACCGTCTTCACCATCAACACCACCGTCGACGCGCCCTACGAAGCCGCTGTCGCCGCGGTCCGCGAGGCGCTGTCCGATCAGGGCTTCGGCATCTTGACCGAGATCGACCTCAAGGCCGCCCTCAAGGAGAAGCTCGACGTCGACATCGCACCGCAGATCATCCTCGGCGCCTGCCGCCCGCCCCTGGCCTACGAGGCGATCCAGGCGGAGCCGTCGATCGCAGCGGTGCTCCCGTGCAACGTGGTGGTGCGGGCGGTGGACGACGACGTCACGGTCGTCGAGGCGTTCGACCCGGACGCCATGATGGGCCTGGCCGACACTCCGGCGCTGAGCAGCGTCGCACGCGACGCCAAGCAGCGGCTCGACGCAGCGCTGGCGTCGCTCGCGGACGCCCACTGACCACGTTCCGTCTCGACCACTCAGCAGCCGGACAGCCGATCTCTCGGTCAGGCGCCGGCCGTTGGTCGGCCGGGGCCGCCAGCCACAGGGTCGCCGTCGACTTCGACCCAACGCCCGGCGTGGCGATGGCGTCTGGCGGCGATTGTGGCTGGCTGACACCGACGCACCTGAGGGCGCACTTTGGGCGCGCTTTGATTCACAACGGCTCGCAGCCGAGTTCGCGCGCGATCAGAGTCGTTCGCGCCATAACCGCAGTTCAGAAGCCCCTTTCGGCACTCTGACGCTGTTGATCGCAGACGGTCGATGTCACGCTCAGGCCTATGTGTGGCTTTCCGATGACGCACCACGTCGAGTGCGTCGCCCTGCTCACGCGACCTGGCTCCGACCTGAGCTGATGCACGTCGGCCGCGCTCGCGGTCGTGACCAGTCACTCCGTGCTCGGCCCGAATCCGATCGCGTGTCGGCCGGTCCCGGCGCGTCCGGACGCGCCGTCGGCGCCATGGACGACTGCAGCCAGCCGCACCGGAGACGAGGACCCTCACGCCGTTCCCCCCGCGAGGGCCACCGGCAGCCGTCCCGCGCCGGACGCTGCATCGGTTGGTCGGGGCACAAGGGTGTCGCGACCGGACGCCGACCCGGATGGCTGCGTCCGGCTGTCAGGTGATCCGGTCGGTGCGCGGTCGGGAGATCCGGGGGTTGCGGGGATAGGGCTGGTGTTCGCTCTCCCGGACGGGCAACGGGGCGGCGACGGCCTCCTCCGGGTGGAGACGCACGATCCGGCCGGTGCGGTCGTCGTCGCCGGTACGGCCGGGACGGCCCCACTCGACCTCGGCACGGCCCGACACGTGCAGGGCCCGTCCGGCGGCGAAGTCGACGAACAGCAGGGCCGCCTCCGAGCTCACCTCGAGATTCCCGAGGCTGTTGAAGAGGTTGTTGCCGTGGTAGTCGGGCCACCACAGCCCAGTATCGTCGACGCGCACGAATCCGGGCGCGCCTCCGCGGTGGGACGCGTCGGACCCGCGGCCTGGCGCGGTCGTCCCGAGGAAGAACGTGTCCGCGCCGCGGATCAGGTCGACGTCCTCGTCGAGCAGCACCTCGCCGCGTCGTACGTCGGGCCGCGCCGCTAGGCCGTCGCCCGTCTCCGGTCGCGGACCGAGCAGCCGTCGTTGAATGTATTGCGGGCAGTTCCCGAACGCCTGGTCCACCTCGACGACGAGGAGGTCCTCCTCCGCCCGCCCGAGGGCGCCGTTCAGCCGGACGCGCCGGCGGAGACTGAACTCGATCGCTGTCAGCCCGACCTTCTGCGGGGTGGGCAGCCCGTGGAGCGGGTCACCCAGCGGCGGGGCGGCGAGGACGGCGATCCGTGTGGCCGACCGGACCTGGAGGAATCCCGGCGGGCCGATCAGCGGAGAGGTCCACAGCCGACCGCTTCCGTCGCGTCCGGTGATGACCAGGAAGGTGCGCTCGGCCAGGAAGCGGGTGAGCCCGCCGGACAGGTCGGCCGGAGCCAACATCGCGGAGAGTCGTGCGGCGTCGTGCGCCACCGCTGCGCGCTGCTGCACAGCCAGCTCGCCTGAATGGAAGCCGGTGTCGGCCCACTGCGCGGGTGCCTCCACGGTCCTGCTCCTTCCGACGCGGCGGCTCGCGTGGAGACCCAGAGTCCCCACCCTGGAGGTGAGTGGCGCCCCACCGGTCGGTCTTACACCGGCGAGCCGATGATCTCCCGCGGTCGACGCTCGCGCCTCCTTCTGCCATGGACCTACGGTGACCGCGTCAGGGTCGCGCGCGTGCTTCGACGGGGCGCACACCGGCCGATGTCCGGGAGGGAAGAGGGGCAGGATGCGGATCGCGGTGATCGGCGCCGGCGGAGTCGGCGGCTACTTCGGAGGACAGCTCGCGGCCGCGGGCCACGACGTCACGTTCATCGCTCGCGGGCGTCAGTTGGAAGCCCTGCGCACGCACGGTCTGAGAGTCCTCAGTGACCATGCGCCGGTGCACCTGGACGCGGTGGAGGTGACCGACGACCTTGCCGCCACCGCGGGCGCTGAGGTCGTGGTGATCGCGGTCAAGCTCTGGGAGACCGCCACCATCGCGCGGGAGCTCGCTGCGGTCGGGGGCGCCACGCCGGCGATCCTGTCCCTGCAGAACGGCGTAAAGAAGGACGACGAGCTTCGCGCGGCTCTTCCCGACGCCGAGATCTGGGGCGGCCTGTGCTACATCTCGGCCGCCATCGAGGCGCCCGGAGTGATCCGGCACAACGGCGCCCTGGCCCGCATCGTGTTCGGCTCCTACGCCGGAGCCGGCTCCGAGCGTGCCCGTGACTTCGAGCAGGCGCTCCGCGACGCCGGTGTCGAGGTCGAACACAGCGCGGAGATCGAGGAGGCGCTCTGGCGCAAGTTCGTCTTCCTGGTCGGGCTCTCGTCGGTGACCAGTGTCGCCCGCCAGCCGATCGGCGTCCTCCGGGGTCATGAGGCGAGCCGACGCCTGCTCCGCGACGTGATGGCCGAGGTCGTCGACGTCGCCCGGCTGCGAGGTGTGCTCTTGCCCGCGGACTACGCCGATGAGCAGGTGGCCTTCTGCGACACACTCCCGGCCCAGATGAGCTCCTCGATGCTCCACGACCTCACCCACGGCCAGCGCCTCGAGCTGCCCTGGCTCGGTGGTGGCGTCGTGACCATGGGGGAGCAGGTCGGCGTACCGACTCCGGTCAACCGAGCCCTCGCTGCGGCGCTGGCCCCCTACGTCGAGGGACGGCCCGCCGGCGACCACTGAGCACGTCCTCCGGCGAAGGGTCTCGGATGCTGTCGCACCTTGTCTGCGGGCATGCCGCAGGACGTGCGCGATAAGACGGCAGAGCGAGGACGCACTGAAGGGATGACGGTCGAGCCTGTGGCTCACCGTCGCACGCGCCGAACGGACGCGGGAGGGGCGTCGTCGCACGCTCCTGCTGCTGACGAGAAGAAGTCACCGATGACCACTGCACGCGCCGTCCTCGCAGGCGGATGCTTTTGGGGGATGCAGGACCTGATCCGCAAGCAGCCCGGGGTGGTGAGCACCCGGGTCGGATACACCGGAGGCTCGACGGCCAACCCGACGTACCGCGATCACGGGACGCACGCAGAGGCCATCGAGATCTGCTACGACCCCGCACGCTTGGACTTCCGCGACGTGCTGGCGTTCTTCTTCCAGATCCACGACCCGAGCACGCTCAACCGCCAGGGCAACGACCGCGGTGTGAGCTACCGGTCGGCGATCTTCTATCTCGACGAGGAGCAGCGCCGTACCGCACTCGAGACCATCGCCCAAGTCGACGCCTCCGGGCTGTGGCCGGGGAAGGTCGTCACCGAGGTCACCGAGGCCGGACCGTTCTGGGAGGCCGAGCCGCGGCACCAGGACTATCTCGAGCGGTATCCGAACGGCTACACCTGCCACGTCATCCGGCCGGAGTGGAAGCTGCCGTCCCGAGACCCCAAGCACGCCCGGATGTGACGCCCCGGCCCATCGCGCTCGCACGCGGCGGACGCCCGACGTACAACGCACGTGAGCATCTGCTCGACAACGGAAGGGAACCGGAGATGGACGCGGCACGTGCACGCGAGCTGGTCGACGCCGAACGCGCACGGGTCATGGAGCTCCTGGCGGCTGCGGCCGGCTCGACGGTCGATGACGTCCGTGCGGCGATCGAGGCAGGTGGCGGCGACACCGACGTGGCGCAGCCGCTCGAGCGCGCGGGGGTCGACAAGGCCATCCTCGCAAGCCTCCACGAGCGGCTCGAGGCGTTGGATCGAGCCGACCGGCGAATCCTCGACGGCACCTACGGACGCTCCGTCCTCAGTGGCGCCCCGATCTCCGATGCCCGTCTCGAGGCGGAGCCAGCCGCGGAGTACACGACCGGGGAAGCGGCCGCCTTCGGGCATCGACATCGGCGCCCCCCACGGGCGTTCGATCAGTGCGGAGCGCTAGCGGAGAGCGACGTCGACGAGCGTGAGCACAGCGTCCGCTGCCACCCGCAGCTGCTCGGGGTCGCGGTGGACCTGGGCCAGGAGCAGTCCGCCCTGCAAGAGGGCAAGGGTCTGCTGGGCGAGCAGTGCGGGGTCGGCGCCGTCGCGGAGCTCGCCACGGGCCGCCATCGCCTCGAGTCCGGTGCGCAACCCCTCCTGCCACCGGCGGAGTCCGTCGGCCAGGTTGAGTCGAGCCTCCTCGTTCTGGTTGGCGATCTGGCCGGCCAGCACCGCGATCGGGCAGCCGGCCGGACGTGCGCGCCGGCGCTGGCCCTCGACGTAGGCGTCGAGGTAGCGCTCGATGCCGGCGCGGGAGTCGAAACCCGAGAGGACTCCCGCCTGGCGGTCGATGACCGTGTCGCAGGTCTGGTGGGCGACCTCGGACAGCAGCGTGGCCCGGTCCGGGAAGTACAGGTAGAGCTGGCTCTTGGACGCCTTGGCGCGGGAGCGAACGTCGTCCAGCGACGTTCCGGCCACACCGCGCTCGGACACCAGCTCGGTCGCGGCGTCGAGGATGCGGCGCCGAGTTTCTCGTCCGCGGGCGGTCCTGGGGGCAACGGTCACACCGCCATGCTAGGAAATCCCTCGCCTCGCGTGCCTAATCGGGCCTTCCTCCGCGGCACCAACGAGCGTGGACCATCCGGTCCAGTTGGGACGAGGACCTCTCTGCGCACCATCGACCGGCGCGAAGCGACGCGCGCGCGATGTCCGCTCGGGAGCCACTCGGACCTACGCCACACGCTCATCAGGAGGAAGCAGGAATGAAGAAGGCGAAGTTGATCCTTCGGGCCGGCCCGGCGCTCGTCGCGGCAGCGGTCACGGTCGCGTTCGTCCCGGCGGCTCACGCCCAGAGGGGCGAGCACGGTTCGGCGTCGGCCGGCGCTGCGGTCTACACCGAGACGAACGCACCGAGCGGGAACGCGCTCGAGGTCTTCTACCGGGATCCGGCCGGCGAGCTGCGTCCGGGTGGCTCCTACGCCACGGGCGGGACCGGCACGGGCACCGGGCTCGGCTCGGGTCACAGCGTGGTCGCGTCCAGGTCGGGCCGCACGGTGCTGGCGGTCAACGCCGGAAGCAACAGCGTCTCGGCGTTCACGGTGGGTCCCGGCGGCCTGCGCCAGCTCGGCGGAGCGACCCCCTCGGGTGGTGCCACGCCGACGAGCGTCACCATCGCGCGCGGCCTCGTCTACGTGCTCAACGCCGGTGACGGCACCATCTCGGGGTTCCGCCTGGAGAAGGGCACGGGCCTGGTGGCGATCCCCGGCTCCACCCAGCGGCTCGCCGCGTCGGGAACCTCGACCGACTCCCAGATCCAGTTCGACCGGACCGGGAACGTGCTGATCGTTGACGAGCGCGGGGACGCCAACGAGCTGCAGACGTTCACCGTCGGCGAGGACGGCGTGGCCCGACCGGGGCAGACGGTTGCCTCCGACGCGGGCGCGCCCTACGGCTTCGACGTGGACCGCGCCGGCCACGTGCTCTTCTCCAACGCCGCCTTCGGCGACTCCAGCGGAGCGAGCTCCTACGACGTCTCGCAGCGAGGAACGCTGAGCGCCAACGGGGGTCCCGTCTCCACGGGCCAGGCGGCGGCCTGCTGGCTCGCGTCGGTCGGGCGCTATGCCTACACCGCGAACGCCGGGAGCGGATCGATCAGCACGCTGAGCGTCGCGCCGGACGGCTCGCTCGCCGTGACCGGTACGACGCCGATCTCCGCCGACGCGCACCCGCTCGACATGGCGGGGGCGAAGGGCCGGTTCCTCTACGTCGTCGCGCACGGGACGGACGAGATCATCGGCTACCGGGTCGGGGCGGGCGGCTCCTTGAGCCAGATCACCCGGGTCTCGGCGCCGGGGGCGACCGGACTGGGCGCCCACTGACGCCACGGATGCCGCCTCGGGGTGTGGGGGGGGGGGGGGAAGAGAGGAACCCCGCCACCCCCCCCCCCCCCCCCGGGGCCGGGGTGGTGTGTCTCTCATTTGTT
>JBQCHZ010000072.1:0-23041 GCA_051954195.1 Marmoricola sp. | reverse complement strand
ACGGTCGGGGTCCTCGATCATCAGGTGCGCGTCGAGCGGCAGGTCGGTCGCCTTCGCCAACGACTCGAACACCGGGACCCCGAGGGTCAGGTTGGGCACGAAGTGCCCGTCCATCACGTCGACGTGGACCCAGTCGGAGCTGGGGATGCGCGCCACCTCGTCGGCGAGGCGGGACAGGTCGGCGTTGAGCACGGACGGCGTGATCTGGATTCCCATGGCGGGCGCGATCCTAGTGGCAGCGAGGTCCGGCCCACCGGCTGCGGGACGGCGGCTCAGGCCACGAAGAGGCAGAACGGGTGGCCGGCCGGGTCGGCGAGGACGTAGAGCGGCTCGGCGGCATCGTCGCTGCGGTCGAGGACCAGCCGGGCGCCGAGCGCGAGCGTACGGTCGCGGTGACGCACCAGCTCGGCGAGGCTCGTGACCGTGTAGTCGACGTGGAGCTGCATCGGTACGTCGTCGGCGGGCCAGGTGGTCGGCTCCAGCCGGTCGACGAGCTGGAAGGCCAGGCGACGCTGGTCACCACCCCGCGGATCGACCAGCACCAACCAGTCCGGATCGTCGGGTCCGTCGGCGGGCGGCTCGTCGCCGGGGCGGTAACCCAGCCCCAGGAGGGCGCGGTAGAACTCGGCGAGGCCGCGTGGGTCGGTGGCGTCGAGCACGGTGTGCAACAGCTGCGGGTACTCCCCCATGGCTCGACGATAGACCGGAGGCCGGCGCCTGGCGGGGACCTATCGGCGGCGCAGCAGGGCCATGAACATGGCGTCGCTGCCGTGCCGGTGCGGCCACAGCTGGACCGCGCCGGGCAGGTGCGGCGACGCCACGTCGGCGGCCTCGGGCAGCAGCGGTCCGGCGGGTTCGAGGACGACGTCGCCCCGGCCTGCCAGCACCGCCTCGACGACGCCGGCCGTCTCCGCCACCACCGGCGAGCAGGTGGCGTAGACGACCACCCCGCCGGGCCGGACAGCGTCCAGGGCGCTGGTGAGCAACGCCCGTTGCAGCGGCACCAGCTCCTCGACGTCCTCCGGCGTGCGACGCCAGCGGCTCTCCGGCCGCCTCCGCAGGGCCCCGAGGCCCGAGCACGGCGCGTCCACGAGCGCGCGGTCGAACCCGCCCGGCCGCCAGGGCGGACGCGTGCCGTCCCCGGTCACCACGTCCACGACGTCGGCGGGCAGCGCCCGGACCGCTGAGCGGACCAGGGCGGCGCGGTGCGGCTGGCGCTCGTTGGCCAGCAGTCCCGCGCCCCGCTCGGAGGCCAGCGCGCCGAGCAGGGCCGCCTTGCCGCCCGGCCCGGCGCACAGGTCCAGCCAGCGCCGGTCGCGCCCCTCGAGCGACGCGCGGGCGAGCAGCAGCGCGACCAGCTGCGAGCCCGCGTCCTGCACGCCGGCACGCCCCTCGCGGACCGCCGCGATCGCGCCCGGGTCACCGCCGGCGAGCGTGACGGCGTACTGCGAGAGCGGAGCCGGCTCGCCGCCGAGCTCGGCGACGGTGGCGAGCCCCGGACGCGCCACCAGGGTGACGGCGGGCCGGGCGTTGTCGGCCGCGAGGAGGGCCGCCAGCTCCTCGGGGCGATCGAGCGCCTCGGCGAGTGCCTCGACCACCCAGGCGGGATGGGAGGTGCGCACCGCCTGCGATGCGTCCAGGCGGTCCATCCACGCATCGAGGTCCCGGCTGCCGACGCGGCGCAGCACGGCGTTGACCAGCCGCGTGGGCCGGTGTCCGACGGTGGCGCGGACCAGCGAGACCGTGGTGGTGACGGCCGCGTGCGCCGGCACCCTGGTCGAGAGCAGCTGGTGGGCGCCGAGGCGCAGCGCGTCCCGGACGGGCGGATCGAGCGGCCGGTCGACGAGCGAGCCGAGGACGGCGTCGTAGGCGCCCTGCATCCGCAGGGTGCCCGCGACGAGCTCGGTGGCGAAGGCGGCGTCGCGCGCACCGAGCCGGCGCTCGCGGACCAGGCGGGTCAGCTCGAGGTTGGCGTAGGCGTCGCGCTCGTCGACGGCGCGCAGGACCTCCCACGCCAGCCGGCGCGGATCCACCGGCCCGGCCTCAGGCACCGGGCCGTCCGGCGGCGTGCTCCCGGACCAGCCGCGCGGGCGCGCAGGCACGCCAGGCGTCGGTGAGCACCTCCTCGAGCTCGTCGCGACGGATCTCCGCGAGCCGGGACAGCTGCACGAGGACGGCGTTGCTGCGGTCGAAGTGCGGGACGGTGAAGAAGGGCCCGTCGGCCGCCACGAGCTCGTGCTTGTCCTCGATGGTGGGGGTGCGCACCACGAGCAGGTCGGTGAACGGCTCCCCCGTCGCCGGGTCGATCGCCGTCGCTCCCGGCCTGCGGTAGACCACGAAGCCCCGTCCCTGCCGCTCGCCGTCGCGCACCCGGTGATGCACCAACCAGGTCGGCACGTCGCCCCAGCTGGTCCCGAACCAGGTCTCCGGCAGCGCGGCGCAGATCGCGTCGACGTCCTCGGGCCGCGCCGCGCGGGACGTCATCGCCTACTGCCCCAGCCGGGTGCCGGGCTCGGGTCGGGTTCCTCGTGCCCAGTCCGCTGCCGGCATCAGCCTCTTGCCGAACGCCTTGACCTGCCCGAGCCGGACGGCCGTGGTGCCGGTCCCGACGTGCACCGCCGACTTCCCCACCACCAGCTCCCCCGGGGCGAGGCCGGTCACGGCGTCGTCGGGGACCACCGGCTCCAGCTTCATCCGCTCCCCCGCCAGGGTCGTCCAGGCACCGGGGAAGGGGGTGCAGGCCCGAACCTGCCGGTCGATGGCGACGGCCGGCTTGGTCCAGTCGACCCGCGCGTCGTCGACCTCGATCTTCGGCGCGTAGCTACCGCCCTCGGCCGGCTGCGGACGGGCCTCGAGCGTGCCGTCGGCGATGCCGTCGAGGGTCTGCACCAGCAGCCCGGCGCCCCCCTCGGCGAGCGTGGCGAGCAGCGTGCCGGCGGTGTCGTCGGCGCGCACCCGCTGGGTCATCACCCCGAACGTCGGCCCGGCGTCGAGCTCCTTGACGATCCGGAAGGTGGTCGCGCCGGTGACCTCGTCGCCGGCCCACAGCGACCACTGCACCGGCGCGGCACCGCGCCACGCCGGGAGCACCGAGAAGTGGAGGTTCACCCAGCCGTGCTCGGGGATGTCGAGGGCGGACTGCGGCAGCAGCGCGCCGTACGCCACCACCGGGCAGCAGGCCGGCTCCAGCGCCCGCAGCTCTGCCTGGAAGTCCGGGTCACGGGGGTGTCCGGGGGTGAGCACGGGGACGCCGGGCAGGTGCTCGGCAGCCCACGCGGCCACCGGCGAGGGCGTCAGCCGTCGGCCGCGGCCGGCGGGGGCGTCGGGCCGGGTGACGACCCCGACGACCTCGTGGTCGCTGGCGGCGACCGCGGCCAGGGCGGGCAGGGCCACCTCGGGGGTCCCGGCGAAGACGACGCGCACGGCCTAGATCCCGAAGCCGTTGGTGGCGTGCGGCGAGACGCGCACCACCGGCGCGGGCTCGCCGAACCAGGTCGACTCCCGGACGAGCCGCATCGCCTCGCGGCGGCCGTCCCGGTCGAGGCGGTCGATGAAGAGGATGCCGTCGAGGTGGTCGGTCTCGTGCTGCAGCGCCCGGGCGAGCAGCGTGGAGCCCTCGACGAGCTTCGGCTCGCCGTACATGTCGAGACCGTGGGCGACCACGTGGGCTGCGCGGCGGCAGTCCAGGGTGATGCCGGGGATCGACAGGCAGCCCTCGGCGCCGTCCTGGGTCTCCTCCGAGAGCCGCAGGGTGGGGTTGATCAGGTAGCCCGACTCGCCGTCGACGTGCCAGGTGAACACCCGCAGTCCGACGCCGATCTGCGGCGCGGCCAGGCCGGCGCCGGGCGCGTCGAGCATCGTGTCGGTCAGGTCCGCGACGAGGGTGCGCAGCTCCTTGTCGAAGTCGACCACCGGCACCGCCGGGGTCCGTAGCACCGGGTCGCCGAGCAGCCGGATCGGTCGGACGGGCAACAGATCCTCCGGGCACGGACGACGACGAACGGACCCCGGGAGCCTACCGGTTCGCCCGCCCGCTCAGCCCAGGGCCGCGGGGTCCACCTCCACGCGCAGGTGCGGCAGCTTGCGGGCGGCGCGCTGGGACTGCATCTGCCGCAGTGCTGCCGACAGGGCAGGCCCCTGCGCACGCGGGGACCGCAGCAGGTAGCGCAGCCGCGGCTCGTCGGCAGCGGGTCGCGCAGGGACCGCGCCGCCGTCCTCGAGGACCGGGCCCAGCACCTCCGTCCCCGGTGGCAGGGCGCCCGGAGCGCGCAGCGCCTCGACGGCCGGCTCGACCTCCTGCGGCGCTCCGGCCACGACCGCCACCCGGGAGGCGGGCGGCAGGTGGGCGGACTGGCGGTCGAGGATCTCGCGCTCGGCGAAGGTGGCGGGGTCCCAGCGCACCAGCGCCTGGAGCGCCATCGAGGAGGGATCGCCGACCGCGACGACCCGTCCCCCCGGACGGGCCAGCGCGGCGGCGTTCGTCCACCGCCGCAACGCCTCCTCGGGTGCGCGCAGGTCCGCGCGAGCGAGCGAGAGCCAGGTGTCCAGCAGCAGGACGGCGGCGTATCCCCCGTCCGCGACCGGCTCGGCACCCGGCGTCGCCACCACCAGCGCGGGTATGGCGGGCACCGTCGCGTGCACCGCGTCTCCGGAGGAGGTCCGCACCGGGGTGCCGGGGAAGGCCCGGCCGAGCTCCTCGGCGGTTCGCCGGTCGCCGACCACCGGGGCACGCAGACCCGCTCCCCCGCACTCCGGGCAGCGCCGGCCCCGTGCCGGCGTGGCGCACCAGGCGCACTCGGGGGCGCGCTCGCGCGCGGTGATCCGCAGCGGCCCGCTGCAGACGGCGCACGCGGCGGGCGTGCGGCAACGGCTGCACACCAGCCGGGTGGCGTAGCCGGCACGCGGCGTCTGCACCAGGACCGGCCCGGACGCCAGCGCGCCGCGGGTGGTCTCGAAGACCTCGTGCGGCAACCGCACCGACCGGGCGAGCGGGTCGCGGGCGAGATCGGCGTCGGTGTCGCCGGTGACGGAGACCAGGAGGCGCCGGCGGGTCGTCGCACGGGAGGCGACGACCTCGCGCGCCCACCCGGTGCGGACCAGGTACTGCGCCTCCACGCTGCGGGCATGGGCGGCGACCAGGACCCCGGTCTCCTCGAGCCCTGCGCGGGTCAGCAGGACCTCCCGGGCGTGCGGGTAGGGCGCGCGCGGCTCCTCGTGGAGGTCGTCGCCGTCGTCCCAGATCGCCACCAGCCCGAGATCGTGCACCGGCGCGAAGGCCGCCGCCCGGGTGCCGATGACGATCCGCACCGCACCGCGCGCGATGGCGAGGAACGCGCGGTAGCGCCGCGACGGCCCGAGGTCGGCGGTGAGCACCACGTGCCGGCCGCTGCCCAGGCGCGTGGTCAGCGCGGCGTCCAGGCGCGCGACGTCGCGCACGTCGGGCAGGCACACCACCACGCCTCGCTCGCTCGCCGCCGTGGCCACGACCGCCTCGGCGAGCAACGCCATGGCGTCGTCGCCGGGAAGCACGCTCATCACGGCCCGCGGGCAGCCGCCGGTCCCCAACGCCTCGAGGTACGCCGGCCCTCCGTCGTAGTCGTCCCACGCCGCGGGGTCGGGCGCGACCGCCCCCGCGGGCGCCGGCTCACTGGGGCGCTTCTCCGCGCCCGCGTGGCGGGGCGGCACCGCGAGCCGCAGGACGTCCGAGCGGGTGCCGGCGTACCGCTGCGCCACCGCGTCCGAGAGGGCGGCCACCTCCGGGGTCAGCACGGGCTCGGGGCTGACGACCCGGCGCAGCGGCTGGAGCCGGCCGGCGTGGTCACTGGTCTCCGCGCGCTCCACGACGAAGCCGTCGACGTCCTGGCCGGCGAAGCGCACCTTGACCCGCGCCCCCGCCACGGCGGTCGCGGTCATCGGCTCCGGGACGGCGTAGTCGAAGGGGCGGTCCAGGTGCGCCAGCGGCACGTCGACGAGCACGCGAGCGACGGGGTTGTGCGTCGCGAGCTCGCGCGCGGCCGCCGCCGCCGGACGGCCCCGGGCAGCGCGCGCCGACGCCCGCGCCTCCTCCCGGGACAGCAGCGCGGGTTGCTCGCTCTGCTCCGGGGGTGGCACGGGCGCCAGTGTGTCAGGGGCCGCCGACGGCCACCGGGCTAAACCCCGGCTGCGGCCTTCAACGCGTCGACGCGGTCGGTCTTCTCCCAGGTGAACTCCGGCAGCTCGCGGCCGAAGTGGCCGTAGGCCGAGGTCCGCGCGTAGATCGGCCGGAGCAGGTCCAGGTCGCGGATGATCGCGGCCGGGCGCAGGTCGAAGACCTCCAGCACGGCCTTCTGGATCACCTCGACAGGGACGGTCTCGGTGCCGAAGGTGTCGATGTAGACACCGACCGGCTGCGCCTTGCCGATGGCGTAGGCGACCTGTGCCTCGCAGCGGCGGGCCAGGCCGGCGGCCACGACGTTCTTGGCGACCCAGCGCATGGCGTAGGCGGCCGACCGGTCCACCTTCGACGGGTCCTTGCCCGAGAAGGCGCCGCCGCCGTGACGGGCCATGCCGCCGTAGGTGTCGACGATGATCTTGCGGCCGGTGAGGCCGGCGTCGCCCATCGGGCCACCGACGACGAACTTGCCGGTCGGGTTGGTCAGCAGGCGGTGGTCGTCGGAGGCGATCTCGAAGGTGTCGAGGACCGGCTTGACGACGTGCTCCTCGATGTCGGCGTGCAGCTGGTCGAGGCCGATCTCCTCGGCGTGCTGGCTCGAGACCACGACGGTGTCGATGCGGACCGGGCGGTCCTCGTCGTCGTACTCGATGGTGACCTGCGTCTTGCCGTCGGGACGCAGGTAGGGCAGCGTGCCGTCCTTGCGCACCTCGGTGAGCCGCTCGGCGAGCCGCTGGGCGATGGTGATCGGCAGCGGCATCAGCACGTCGGTGTCGTCGCAGGCGTAGCCGAACATCAGGCCCTGGTCGCCCGCGCCCTGCTTGTCCAGCTCGTCGGCGGAGGCGCCGGTGCGGGCCTCGTGGCCCTGGTCGACGCCCTGGGCGATGTCGGGCGACTGCTGGCCGAGCGCGATCTGCACGCCGCAGGAGTTGCCGTCGAAGCCCTTGACCGAGGAGTCGTAGCCGATCTCGAGGATCTTGTCGCGGACCAGCTGCGCGATGGGGGCGTAGGTCTGGGTGGTGACCTCGCCGGCGACCACGACGAGCCCGGTGGTCAGCAGCGTCTCGCAGGCGACCCGGCTGTGGGGGTCGTCGGTGAGCAGCGCGTCGAGGATCGTGTCGCTGATCGCGTCGGCGATCTTGTCCGGGTGGCCCTCGGTCACCGACTCGGAGGTGAACAGACGTCCGGTCACGGTCTCTCCTAGAAGCTCAGGGGTGTCTCGTCGGGCGCCGCCGTGGGCGCGCCCGATCGGTCGGGCCAGCCTAACCGGCCGTCCCACGCTCCGGACAGGTGTCTCAGCGACAGCACGAGAACGACCGACGAGGGCCGCTCACGACGGGGTGCGCGCGGGTCACGCGGAGGTCAGCAGGGCGACCACGCGGTCCCAGACGACGCCCGCCAGGGCCGTCTTCGACCCGGGAGGTACGACGGTCTGCGTGCCGTCGGCGCCGAGCACGACCGCCTCGGTCCGGTCGCTGCCGAACACCTTGCCGCCGGCCACGTCGTTGACCACCAGCAGCTCGCAGCCCTTGCGGGCGAGCTTGGCGCGGGCGTGGTCCAGCACGGAGCCGGACCCGTCGCCGGTCTCGGCGGCGAACCCGACCACCACCAGGCCGGGGCGCGGCCGGTCGCGGACCAGGCCGGCGAGGATGTCGGGGTTCTGCACCAGGTCGAGCGCGGGAGCGGTGCCGTCCTCGGCCTTCTTGATCTTGGCCTCGTGCAGGTCGCGCGGGCGGAAGTCGGCGGGCGCCGCCGCCATCACCACCGCGTCGGCCGACGCCGCGGCGGCGAGCACCTGCTCCTGCAGCTGGGCGGTGGTCTCGACGCGCACCACCGTCACGCCCGCGGGGTCCGGAAGCGCGGTGTTGGCCGCCACCAGCGTCACCTCGGCGCCCCGGGCGGCCGCGGTGCGGGCGAGCGCATACCCCTGGAGGCCGCTGGAGCGGTTGCCCAGGAAGCGGACCGGGTCGAGGTACTCCCGGGTCCCGCCCGCGGAGACCACGACGTGGCGACCCACCAGGTCCTGGGACCGGTCGCCGGCGCTCGACCGGTCCAGCACCTCGCGAGCGAGCGCGAAGATCTCCGCGGGCTCGGGCAGCCTGCCCTTGCCGGTGTCGGCCCCGGTCAGGCGCCCCCGGGCGGGCTCGACCACGACGACGCCGCGCGAGCGCAGCGTCGCGACGTTGGCGCTGGTCGCCGGGTGCTCCCACATCTCGGTGTGCATCGCCGGCGCCAGCACCACCGGGCAGCGCGCGGTGAGCAGGGTGCTCGTCAGCAGGTCGTCGGCCAGTCCGTGGGCCGCCCGGGCGAGCAGGTCCGCGGTCGCGGGGGCCACCACGACGAGGTCGGCGCTCTGGCCCAGCCGCACGTGCGGCACCTCGTGGACCCGGCTCCACACGTCGGCGTGCACCGGCTTGCCCGACAGCGCCGCCCAGGTGGGCGCGCCGACGAACTCCAGCGCCGCGGCGGTCGGGACCACGGTCACGTCGTGACCGCTCTCGGTGAACAGCCGCAGCAGCTCGCAGGCCTTGTAGGCGGCGATGCCACCGGCGACGCCGAGCACCACCCGAGGCGCGTCCTGCGGCGGCGGGGAGCCTGCCGGCGTCGGGGTCACGGCGTGAGGACGCCGATCAGCTCGCGGGATCGGCCGCGACGGGCTGGGCGGCCTCCGCCTGGCGGGCGGCCTGCTCGGCGGCCAGCTCCTCGGGGTCGACCTCCTCGCAGGTGAGCAGGTCCTCGTTGATCTCGCGCATGGCGATCGAGAGGGGCTTCTCCTGCACGTGGGTGTCCACGAGCGGGCCGACGTACTCCAGCAGGCCCTCGCCGAGCTGGGAGTAGTAGGCGTTGATCTGGCGCGCGCGCTTGGCCGAGTAGAGCACCAGGCGGTACTTGGAGTCGGTCTTGGTCAGCAGGTCGTCGATCGGGGGATTGGTGATCCCCAGGGCGACAGGCTGGTTACCGGACACGCTCATCGAGCCTCACAGACATCATCGAGTCGAGAAGGGGCGGGCGAACCGGTCGACCGGGTCTCGCACGCACGCGGGTGCCCTGCACGATGTCAGGACCGCATCAACTCTACCAACTCCGCGGCGGCCGACGGAATCGAGACGTTGACGACCGTCACGTCGAACTCCCGCTCGGCGGCCAGCTCGGCGCGCGCGGTCTCCAGGCGGCGGGCACGCTCGGCGTCGTCCTCGGTGCCGCGGCCCACCAGCCGGCGCACCAGCTCCTCCCAGCTGGGCGGTGCCAGGAACACGAACCGGGCCTGCGGCATCCGCTCGCGGACCTGCCGGGCTCCCTGCAGGTCGATCTCGAGAAGGGCGAGTCGGCCGGCGGCCAGCGCGGCCTCGACCGGGCCGCGGGGCGTGCCGTAGCGGGCCGCCTTGTGGACCACGGCCCACTCGAGCAGCGCGTCGTCGGCGATCAGCCGGTCGAACTCCGCGTCGTCGACGAAGTGGTAGTGCACGCCGTCGATCTCACCGGGCCGCGGGCGCCGGGTCGTGGCCGAGACCGAGACCCACACCTCCGGGTGGTGCTCGCGCACCCAGGTCGTGACCGTGCCCTTGCCGACCGCGGTGGGACCGGCCAGCACCGTCAGCCGCGACCCGGCGGGCTGTCCGGAGCGCTGATCCGCCGTGGACGGCTGCGTCACGCCGGGGTCACTTCTGCTCGAACTCCGCGACCAGGGCGGCGACCTGCTTGGCTCCGAGCCCGCGGACCCGCCGGCTCTCGGCGATGCCCAGGCGCGTCATCACCTCGCGGGCGCGGACCTTGCCCAGGCCCGGCATCGACTGCAGCAGCTCGTTGACCCGCATCTTGCCGATGACGTCGTTGGTCTCCCCCGCGGCGAGCACCTCGGCGATGGAGGCGCCGGAGTGCTTGAGCCGGTTCTTCACCTCGGCGCGCTCCCGTCGCGAGGCCGCGGCCTTGTCGAGGGCGGCCTGGCGTTGCTCGGGCGTGAGGGAGGGCAGTGCCACGGAGGACCTTTCGTGCTGCGGGGCAGGGGAACGGCGCCCGCGGACGGTGGCCGGGCGCAGGAAGGAATGTAGTTCAGCGCAGGGGTCGGTCCACAACCCGGAGTCAGGTCCCGAGGTTGATCTTGCACACGTCGCGTGCCTGCGTCTCGATGCCCTGCGCCGCCGCCACCGTGTCGGGTGCCGACAGCGCGTCGGCCGCCCGCCGGATCGCGGCGTCCTGGGCCCGGGTCACCCCCTTGGGGGTGGTCCCACCGGCGAACGCCGACGGGTCGACGTGGGCCCGCTGCAGAGCCTGCTGGAGGCCCTCCACGGCACCGAGGAAGACCTGCCACTCGTCGCGCAGGTCGGGCGGCGCCTGGCCGGCCAGCGCGCGCAGCATCGGCACCTGCGCGACCAGCGCCGTGGGCGAGTCCGCGGCGAGCATGTCGGCGAAGGCCGTCCGGTCGCCCGAGAGCGCCTTGCAGTACGCCGCCGGCGTGTCGTCCTGACCGACCAGGCCCGACAGCGGGTTGCCGCCCCCACAGCCGGCGACGAGCACGAGCGGCGTGATCGCCAGGAGTCGCGCGGCCAGGCGGGTCCTCACCCCAGGACCTCGCGGAGCGCGTCATTGGCACGGCGGGCCGCGTCGACCAGTGCCGTGGGCTGCGGCCCGGCGCCGAGGACCTCCCTGGAGCTGGCGGGGAGCACCTGGTGGAGCACGCCGGAGAAGATCCGGCGCACGTCGTCCGGCGTACCGCCCTGGGCGCCGATGCCCGGGACGAGCAACGGTCCGCCGATGGCCAGGTCCTCCTCGGTGTCGGCGATCGTGGCGCCGACCACCGCGCCGAAGGAGCCCATCGCCTCGACCGACCCGTTCAGCGCCGCCAGCGAGGCGAGCACCGCACCGGCGACCGTGCCGCCGCCCGCCGCGCGGGCGTGCTGCACCTCGGGACCCTCCGGGTTGGAGGTCAGGGCCAGCACGAACACCCCGCCGCCGTGGCGCTCGGCGAGGTCGAAGAGCGGCTGGAGGCTGCCGAAGCCGAGGAACGGGCTGGCCGTGATCGCGTCGACGGCCAGCGGGGAGGCGGGGTCGAGATAGGCCTCGGCATAGGCGTGCGCGGTCGAGCCGATGTCGCCGCGCTTGACGTCGAGCACCACCTGGGCACCGGCCTCCCGGCAGATGGCGACGGTGCGCTCAAGGACGGCGATGCCGCGGGAGCCGAAGCGCTCGAAGAACGCCGACTGCGGCTTGACCGCGGCGACCACCGGTCCCAGCGCCTCGGCCGCGGTGAGGGCGAACCTCTCGAGACCGGCCACGGAGTCCGGGAGCCCCCAGCGCTCGAGCAGCGCGGCGTGCGGGTCGATGCCCGCGCACAGCGGCCCGCGGGCGTCCATCGCTGCCCGCAGGCGCGTGCCGAAGGGCTGGGGCTCGTGCGCGCTCATCGCGTGCCTCCGGGGGGACGGCGCCGCAGGGCGCGGTTGATCCGAGCGGCCCACAACGGGCCCTCGTAGACGAAGGCGGTGTAGGCCTGCAGGAGGTCCGCACCGGCCGCCAGGCGCTCGCGGGCGTCCTCCACGGTCGAGATCCCGCCGACCCCGACCAGGCACAGGTCGGCCCCGACCCGGCCGCGCAGCAGCCGCACCACCTCGGTGGCGCGGGCCCGCAGCGGCTCCCCGGACAGTCCCCCGCCTCCGGCGCTGGCGACCGCCTCCTCGGGAGAGGCCAGCCCTGCACGACCGATCGTGGTGTTGGTGGCGATGACACCGTCGAGCCCGACGGCCCCGGCCAGGTCGCCCACGGCGAGCACGTCGTCGTCGTCGAGGTCCGGGGCGATCTTGACCAGCAGGGGCACCCGCCTCGTGCTCACCTCGTCGGCTCGGCGCCGGACGGCACGCAGCAGCGGCTCGAGCCTCTCCACGGCCTGCAGGTCGCGCAGGCCCGGGGTGTTGGGCGAGGAGACGTTGACCACGAGGTAGTCGGCGTACGGCGCGAGCAGGCCGGTCGACTTCTCGTAGTCGGCGATCGCGTCGGTCTCGGCGACCACCTTGGTCTTGCCGATGTTGACCCCGAGCACCGTCGGTGTGCCGTCGGCGTGGCGGTCGCGCCACGCCGACAGGCGGGTTGCCACGGCCTCGGCCCCGTCGTTGTTGAAGCCCATCCGGTTGACGACGGCGCGATCGGCGGGCAGCCGCGCGAGGCGCGGCCTGGGGTTGCCGGCCTGCGGCTCCCCGGTCACCGTGCCGACCTCCACGAACCCGAAGCCGAGCCCGGCCAGCGCGTCGATGCCGACCGCGTTCTTGTCGAATCCCGCCGCCAGTCCGAGCAGGGAGGGGAAGTCGATGCCCATCGCCCGCACGGCCGGCCTGCCGGGCGCGAGGGGGGCGAGCACCGGGGCCGCCGCCCGGATCGCCCGGAAGGCGGCGTGGTGCGCCGCCTCCGGGTCGGTCCGGGTCAGGACGTGGTCGAAGAGCAACCGGTACGGCGAGAGGCTCATCGCTGGCCGCTCACCGCGCGTCGGTGACCAGGCGCGCCCAGTCCTGCAGCGACCGCACCCCGATGTCGGCCGCCGTCACCGCCTCGATGCCCTGGACCGCCGCGCCCAGACCCTGCACCGTGGTGATGCACGGGATGTTCGCCATGATCGCCGCGGTGCGGATCTCGTAGCCGTCGATGCGTGGGGAGCCATCGGTCGCCGAGCCGTGGGGGGTGTTGACGACCAGCTCGACCGAGCCGTCGAGGATGAGCTGCACGCACGTCGGCTCGCCCTGCGGGCCGGTGCCCTCGGAGTGCTTGCGCACGGTGCTCGCCGGGATGCCGTTGCGGCGCAACACCTCTGCGGTGCCCTCGGTGGCCAGGATCTCGAAGCCCAGGTCGTGGAGGCGCTTGACCGGGAAGATCATCGTCCGCTTGTCGCGGTTGGCCATCGACACGAACACCCGGCCCGTGGTCGGCAGCGAGCCGTAGGCGCCGGCCTGGGACTTCGCGAACGCCCGACCGAAGGTGCCGTCGAAGCCCATCACCTCGCCGGTCGACTTCATCTCGGGGCCGAGCACGGTGTCGACGTTCTTGCCGTCGGGGGTGCGGAACCGGTTGAACGGCATCACCGCCTCCTTGACCGCGATCGGCGCGTCGCCCGGCAGGTCTCCCCCGTCGCCCTCGGCCGCCAGCAGGCCCTCGGCGCGCAGCGCCGCGACGGACTCGCCCAGCATGATCCGCGCGGCGGCCTTCGCCAGCGGCCGCGCCGTCGCCTTGGAGACGAACGGCACGGTCCGGCTGGCGCGCGGGTTCGCCTCGAGCACGTAGAGGACGTCGGAGCCGAGAGCGAACTGGATGTTGATCAGGCCACGGACCCCGATGCCGCGCGCGATCGCCTCAGTGGCCTCGCGGATCCGGACGATCTCGCTGTGCCCCAGGGTGATGGGCGGCAGCGCGCAGGAGGAGTCGCCGGAGTGGATCCCGGCCTCCTCGATGTGCTCCATCACGCCGCCGAGGTAGAGGTCGGTGCCGTCGTAGAGCGCGTCGACGTCGATCTCCACGGCGTCGTCGATGAACCGGTCGACCAGCACCGGCCGGTCCGGGCTGATCTCGGTCGCCTGCGAGATGTAGGCGGCGAGCGCGTCGTCGCCGTACACGATCTGCATGCCGCGTCCACCCAGGACGTACGACGGGCGCACCAGCACCGGGTAGCCGATCTCGCCGGCGATCGCCCGGGCCTCCTCGAACGAGGTCGCCATGCCGTGCTTCGGCGCGATCAGGCCGGCCTCGGCCAGGACCCGCCCGAAGGCGCCCCGCTCCTCGGCGAGGTCGATCGCGGCCGGCGACGTGCCGACGATCGGCACACCCGCCTCCTCCAGGCCCTTGGCCAGGCCGAGCGGCGTCTGACCGCCCAGCTGGCAGATCACCCCCGCCACCGGGCCGGCCTGCTGCTCGGCATGCACCACCTCGAGCACGTCCTCCAGGGTGAGCGGCTCGAAGTAGAGCCGGTCGGAGGTGTCGTAGTCGGTGGAGACGGTCTCGGGGTTGCAGTTGACCATCACCGTGTCGTAGCCGGCGCCTCCGTGCGAGGCCGACAGCGCCAGGCTGGCGTGCACGCAGGAGTAGTCGAACTCGATGCCCTGCCCGATCCGGTTGGGCCCGGATCCGAGGATGATCACGGCCGGCCGCTCCCGCGGCGCCACCTCGGTCTCCTCGTCGTAGGAGGAGTAGTGGTACGGCGTGCGGGCGGCGAACTCGGCCGCGCAGGTGTCGACGGTCTTGTAGACCGGCCGCACCCCGAGCGCGTGCCGCACGCCGCGTACGACGGCCTCCGGCATGTCGCGCATCCGGCCCAGCTGGGCGTCGGAGAACCCGTGTCGCTTGGCCAGCCGCAGCAGCGCCGGGGTGAGCTCCGGGGCGTCGATGACCGACTGGGCCACCTCGTTGATCAGGCACAGCTGGTCGACGAACCACGGGTCGATCGCGGTCGCCTCGTGGACCTCCTGCGGGGTCGCGCCGGCGCGGATGGCGTCCATCACCAGCCGCAGGCGGCCGTCGTGCGGGCTGGCGGCCGCGTCGAGCAGCGCCTGCTTGTCGAGGTCGACGAAGCGGTGCGACCAGTCGAAGGGCGCCTTGGCGTCCTCCATGGACCGCAGCGCCTTCTGCAGCGCCTCGGTGAAGTTGCGCCCGATCGCCATCGCCTCGCCCACGGCCTTCATGTGGGTGGTGAGCACCGGGTCGGCGCCGGGGAACTTCTCGAACGCGAACCTCGGCACCTTCACCACGACGTAGTCCAGCGCCGGCTCGAAGCTCGCGGGCGTCTCGGCCGTGATGTCGTTGGGGATCTCGTCGAGGGTGTAGCCGATGGCGACCTTGGCCGCGATCTTGGCGATCGGGAAGCCGGTCGCCTTCGAGGCGAGCGCGCTCGAGCGCGAGACGCGCGGGTTCATCTCGATGACCACGACCCGGCCGTCGCGCGGGTTCACGGCGTACTGGATGTTGCACCCGCCGGTGTCGACGCCGACCGAGCGGATGATGCCGATGGAGAGGTCGCGGAGGTACTGGTACTCGCGGTCGGTGAGCGTCATCGCGGGCGCGACCGTGATCGAGTCGCCGGTGTGGACGCCCATCGGGTCGAGGTTCTCGATCGAGCAGACGATCACGACGTTGTCGGCGGTGTCGCGCATGACCTCGAGCTCGTACTCCTTCCAGCCGAGGATCGACTCCTCCAGGAGCACCTCGGTGGTCGGGCTCGCGGCCAGGCCGGCCCCGGCGATGCGGCGCAGGTCCTCCTCGTCATAGGCCATCCCGGACCCGAGGCCGCCCATGGTGAAGCTCGGCCGGACGACGGCCGGGTAGCCCAGCGTCCCCACCGCCTCGAGGCAGTCCTCCATGGTGTGGCAGATGACGTTGCGGGCGACCTCGCCGCCCAGCTCCTCAACGATCCGCTTGAACGACTCGCGGTTCTCGCCGCGGTCGATCGCCTCGATGCTGGCGCCGATCAGCTCGACGCCGTACTTCTCGAGCACGCCGGCCTCGGCGAGCCTGACCGCGGTGTTGAGCGCCGTCTGGCCGCCGAGGGTGGCGAGCAGGGCGTCGGGACGCTCCTTGTCGATCACCTTCTCGACGAACTCCGGCGTGATCGGCTCGACGTAGGTGGCGTCGGCGAACTCAGGATCGGTCATGATCGTCGCGGGGTTGGAGTTGACCAGGATCACCCGCAGCCCCTCGGCCTTGAGCACCCGGCACGCCTGGGTCCCGGAGTAGTCGAACTCGCACGCCTGGCCGATCACGATCGGCCCCGAGCCGATCACCAGCACCGACTGGATGTCCTCGCGCTTCGGCATCAGGCGTCGCTCCCCATCAAGTCGCAGAACCGGTCGAACAGGTACGCCGCGTCGTGCGGCCCGGCCGCGGCCTCCGGGTGGTACTGGACCGAGAACGCTCTGAGTCGTCCCTGGTCGTCACGCAGCTCGAGGCCCTCGACGACGTCGTCGTTGAGGCAGACGTGGCTGACCGTCGCCTCGCCGTACGGCGTAGGGATGGCGCCGTCCAGCGGCACCGCCTCGGGCCACTGGACCGCGAAGCCGTGGTTGTGGGCGGTGACCTCGACCTTGCCGGTGGTGCGGTCCATCACCGGCTGGTTGATGCCGCGGTGGCCGTAGGTCAGCTTGTAGGTGTCGAAGCCCAGCGCGCGGCCGAAGAGCTGGTTGCCGAAGCAGATCCCGAAGTACGGCAGGCCGCGCTCGAGGGCCTGCTGGAGCAGCTCGATCTGGTGCGTCGTCGCCGCGGGATCGCCGGGGCCGTTGGAGAAGAAGAGGCCACCGGGCCCGACGGCGAGGACGTCGTCGATCGTCGCCGTGGCGGGCAGCACGTGCACCTCGATGCCGCGCTCGGCCATCATCCGGGGGGTGTTGGCCTTGATGCCGAGGTCGACGGCTGCCACGGTGAACCGCTTCGCGTCGACCGCGGGGACGACGTAGGCCTCGCTGGTGGTGACCTCGTCGGCGAGCTCGAGACCGGTCATCTGCGCGCCCTCGCGGACCCGGCCCAGCAGGGCGTCGGGGTCGGTCTCGGTCGTCGAGATGCCCACGCGCATCGCGCCGCGCTCGCGCAGGTGCCGGGTCAGCGCTCGGGTGTCGATGCCACTGATGCCGACGACACCCTGGGCGCGGAGCGCGTCGTCGAGGCTCGTGGTCGCCCGCCAGCTCGACGGGATGCGGGCCGGGTCACGGACGACGTAGCCGCTCACCCAGATGCGGGTGGACTCCGGGTCGTCGTCGTTCATGCCGGTGTTGCCGACGTGCGGCGCGGTCATCACGACGACCTGCCGGTGGTAGGACGGGTCCGTCAGCGTCTCCTGGTAGCCGGTCATACCGGTCGAGAAGACGGCTTCGCCGAAGGTCTCGCCCTCGGCTCCGTAGGACTCGCCGTGAAAGGTGCGGCCGTCCTCGAGGACGAGCAACGCGGGCGACGGTGTGCGGGTAGCAGCAGCCACCTCGGGCCTCCTTCTCCGCCTCACAGGACGGTGGTTAAAGGATGTTCGAGCTGACGCCGACCCTACCAGCGCCGCCGGGTGGTTCCCGCGGCGGTCTCAGCCGGTCAGGACCGAGCGTCGACGGCTCGGGCGATGGCGTGCAGTGTCGCCTCGTCGCCCTCGAGGTGCGGGAGGTGGGCGACGCCGGGCAGCTCGACGAGCTCCGCTCCGGGCACCGCCCGGGCGAGGTGTCGGGCGTTGCGGCGGACGTGCTCGAGGTCGTGCTCGCCGACGAGCACCAGCGTCGGTACGCCGATCTCCTCCAGCCGGTCCCACGCGGGTGCGGAGGCGTTCTGCTCGCCGGGATCGGCCGCGGCCAGCGCCCGGGCGTTCATGTCGAGGAACAACGCGCGCACCGCCTCACCGACCCGTCCGGGGCGGCCCGGGCCGTCGAGCCAGAGCGCGGCCTCGACGCGGTTCAGCTCCACCCGGTCGCCGCGGGCCAGGGCCGCGTCACCGGCCTCGTCGAGCGCGGCCGTGGCGGCGTCGAGGCTGCCCGGCGCCGGCGCGCCGCTGACGGCGGCACCAACGAGCACCAGTGCCGCCACCCGCTCGGGGTGGGCGAGTGTCAGGTCGAGCGCGGTGGCGCCGCCCATCGACGCCCCCACGACGACGGCCCGGCCGGCGCCGACGGCGTCGAGCACCGCGACGGCGTCCGTGACCGGTGACCAGCCGGGCTCGTACTCGTAGGTGGTGTCCCCGAAGCCTCGCGCGTCGAAGCCGATCACCCGCCCCCGGTCGGCAAGCACCGCGCGCAGCGGAGCCCAGGACCGATGGTCGGTGACGCCCGCGTGCAGCAGGAGCACGTCCACGGGTCCGCTTCCGCTGACCTCGACGGACAGGCGTGCCCGTCCGTTCGGAACGCTGAAGGTCGTCATGGCTCCGGAGTGAACCAGCGGTCGGGCCCGTGGCGCACCGGGTTTCCTCCTCGGGTGCTCCTTCGCGGGCGGCGGGCGGCCCCGCGCCCCGGACTCAGTACGCCGTGCCGCCACGCAGCGGGCCGGGTCGGCCGTCCGGGTCGTGCAGCGTGTCCAGCAGGGGCCGGGCCCACCACCGGGTCGAGGCCGCGAGGGGTGGGAGGGGCAACCGGCGCAGCCGTCCGGGCGGTCGCGGCCCCACCCGGCCGGCCTCGTGCCAGGCGTCGAGCCCGGCGGCGATGCGGCCGAAGGCGTCGAACATGCCGACCGGATCCAGGCAGTCGGCCATCACGGACGACAGCGGCTCGGCGCCGACCCTTCCCAGACGGTCGAGGTGCTCCGCCGCGAGCCGCAACCGGAGGTCGCGGGCGTAGTCGCGGTCGAGCACCACCGCCGACAGCTCCGAGTCGTGCGTCCACGACCGCCGGTTGAGGTTGTCCGAGCCGACCCCGGCCCAGACGTCGTCGATCACGCAGACCTTCGCATGCACGTACACCGGCGTGCCCGCATGGTTCTCCAGGCCGTACGCCGCGACGCGACCCGGCGCCAGCTGCATCAGGTGGGCCAGCGACCTGCTCCGACCGAGCAGCTGGGGACGCCGCTGGAGTCCCTCGACGTCCGGGTGGAGCGGAACCACAGCGATCACCCGGAGCGCGGGGTTGCGGTGCAGCGCCTCGGCGAAGGGCCGGGCGACGTCACGGCCCCAGAAGTACTGGTCCTCCACGTAGACGATGGTCTCCGCGTGGGCGAGCGCCTTGGTGTAGCCGCGGGCGACCGAGCGTTCGCCGCCGCGCGCGAACGGATAGTCCCGACCGTTGCTGAGGTTCGGATAGGTGCGCAGCAGCTGGACGGTGTGCGGCCCGGCCGGCGCGGGAGGCGGCCACTGCTCCGACAGGTCATCGGGCCGGGTCTCGAGGCGGCGCAGGCGGTCCGCGAGCCTGCGCACCGGGCTCCTGCTCAACGGGGTGGGATCCTCCCAGCGCTCCCGGAAGACGGTCTCCACGTCGTGGACAGCCGGGCCCTGGATGGCCACCTGGACGTCGTGCCACGGCGGGCGTGGTCCGTACTCGGCGGACAGTGGCTGGGACTGCGGGTCCCCGCCGTGGTCGGCGTCGTCGCGCCGGTTGTGCGCCAGGTCGATGCCGCCGACGAAGGCCACGTCCCGGGACGGGTCGCCGCGGTGGCGCACGACGACGAACTTCTGGTGGTGGGACCCGCCGCCGCGCACCCGCATGTCGAGCAGGGCCTTGGCCCCCCGGTGCTGCAGCTGCTCGCCGAGGTGGCGGTTCTCCGTGGCGAAGAATCCGGTCTGGTCGAGGTGGGAGCGCCACACCAACCCCCGCACGTCCACGCCCCGACCGTCCGCCGCGGCCAGCACCTCGACCATCTCGCTGCCCGCCTCGTCGGTGAGGCGCTCGTCGGCGTCGCCCTGCCAGTCGGTGAACAGCACCAGGTCGCCGGAGCGGGTCCGGCGCAGCGCGTCGTACAGCGCGGCGAAGTAGGTGGCGCCGTGGATCAGCGGCGTGACGAGGTTGCCCTCGGACCACGCCTGGCCGTCGGGGTGCAGGTCGTCGATCCGGGTGTGGCCGTTGTCGCGCTCCGCGGTGGTCAGCAGCCACTCGGCAGGATCCGTCACACCCCGAGCATGCCGAGGACGGCGCCCGCGCGCCACCGCTCGGTCAGCGGCACACCGGCGCCGCCGACCGGGCCCGGGCCACGCCGGTGGCTCAGACCAGCCGGCCGTCGAGGACCGTGGGGCGGCCGCGGAGGAAGGTCGCCACGACGCGGCCGGGCAGCTCCATCCCGGCGTACGGCGTGTTGCGCGACAGCGACGCCAGCTCGGACGGCTCGACGGTGCGGGTCACGGAGGGGTCGTAGAGCACGACGTTGGCCGGCGCCCCGACCTCGAGTGCCTGGCCGTGGTCGTCGAGGCGGCCGATCCGGGCCGGTGCGATCGACATCCGCTCCGCGACGCCGGCCCAGTCAAGGAGGCCGGTGTCGACCATGGTGGCCTGCACGATCGAGAGCGCGGTCTCCAGGCCGAGCATGCCGAAGGCGGCCGCCTGCCACTCGCAGTCCTTGTCCTCGTGCGGGTGCGGGGCGTGGTCGGTGGCGACGATGTCGATCGTGCCGTCGGCCAGCCCGGCACGCAGCGCCTCGACGTCGGCGGCGGTGCGCAGCGGCGGGTTGACCTTGTAGATCGGGTCGTAGGTCGCGGCGAGCTCGTCGGTGAGCAGCAGGTGGTGGGGACACGCCTCGGCGGTGACCTGCCAGCGACCGTCCTTCGCCGCCCGGGCCTTGGCCCACCGGACGATCTCGACGGAGCCGGCGGTGGACACGTGGCACACGTGCAGCCGGGAGCCGACGTGCTCGGCGAGCAGGCAGTCGCGGGCGATGATCGCCTCCTCCGCCACGGCCGGCCACCCGCGAAGCCCGAGGCGGCCCGAGAGCTCGCCCTCGTTCATCTGGGCGTCCTCGGTCAGCCGCGGCTCCTGGGCGTGCTGGGCGATGACGCCGTCGAACGCCTTGACGTACTCCAGCGCCCGGCGCATCAGCACCGGGTCGGAGACGCACCTGCCGTCGTCGGAGAACACGCGCACCCGGGCGGCGGAGTCGGCCATCGCGCCCAGCTCGGCGAGCCGCTCCCCCTCGAGCCCGACGGTCACGGCCCCGACCGGGAAGACGTCGGCGTACCCGGCCTCGCGTCCCAGCCGCCAGACCTGCTCCACGACGCCGGCGGTGTCGGCGACCGGCTCGGTGTTCGCCATCGCGTGCACGGCGGTGAAGCCGCCCATCGCGGCGGCCCGGGTGCCGGTCTCGACGGTCTCGGCGTCCTCGCGGCCCGGCTCGCGGAGGTGGGTGTGCAGGTCGACCAGGCCCGGCAGCGCGATCAGTCCGGCGGCGTCGATCGTCTCGACGTCGTCCTGCGCGTCGAGACCGGGTGAGACCGCGGCGACCACGCCGTCGCGGACCAGCACGTCGGTCGGCTCGCCGTCGAGGACGCGCACGCCCCGGATCAGGTACGCGCTCACGCGTCGTTCTCCTCACTGGTCGGGGCGGCGACACCGTCGCGCCCGATGGCCGGCTCGTTGCCGCCGAGCAGCAGGTAGAGCACCGCCATCCGAACGGCGACGCCGTTGGTCACCTGCTCCACGATCACCGACCGCTCGGAGTCGGCGACGTCGGCGGTGATCTCCATGCCGCGGATCATCGGGCCGGGGTGCATCACGATGGCGTGGTCGGGCAGCGCGGCCATCCGCCGGGAGTCGAGGCCGTAGCGGCGGCTGTACTCGCGCACGGTGGGGAAGAAGGCCGCGTTCATCCGCTCCCGCTGCACGCGCAGCATCATCACCACGTCGATCTTGGGCAGCACCGCGTCGAGGTCGTAGGAGGTCTGCACCGGCCACTGCTCCACGCCGTACGGCAGCAGCGTGGGCGGGGCGACCAGGGTGACCTCGGCGCCGAGCGTGCCGAGCAGGAGCGCGTTGGAGCGGGCCACCCGGCTGTGCAGCACGTCGCCCACGATCGCCACCCGGCGACCGTCGAGACTGCCGAGGTGGCGGGTCATCGTGAAGGCGTCGAGCAGGGCCTGGGTGGGGTGCTCGTGGGTGCCGTCGCCGGCGTTCACCACGCTCGAGCGGGACCAGCCCGCGTGCGCCAGGTTGTACGGCGCCCCCGAGGCCCAGTGCCGCACGACCACGGCGTCGGCACCCATCGCCTCCAGGGTCAGGGCGGTGTCCTTGAGCGACTCTCCCTTGCTCAACGAGGAGCCCTTGGCGGAGAAGTTGATGACGTCGGCCGACAGGCGCTTGGCGGCGGCCTCGAAGGAGATGCGGGTGCGGGTTGAGTCCTCGAAGAAGAGGTTCACCACCGTGCGTCCCCGTAGCGCCGGGAGCTTCTTGATCGGCCGGTCGGCCAGCGAGCGCAGCTCGGCGGCGGTGGCGAGTACCAGCTCCGCGTCGTCGCGGGTCAGGTCGCCGGCACTGAGGAGGTGCTTCCTCACAGCGCTCCCCCGTCCTCGACGCCCAGCAGCACCGCGTCGGTGCCGTCGTGCTCCTCCAGGCGGACGGCGACCTTCTCGGCCAACGACGTGGGCAGGTTCTTGCCGACGAAGTCCGCCCGGATCGGCAGCTGCCGGTGCCCGCGGTCGACGAGCACGGCCAGCTGGACCGCGAGGGGCCGGCCGATGTCGTTCATGGCGTCGAGCGCGGCCCGGATCGTGCGGCCGGAGAAGAGCACGTCGTCGACCAGGACCACCACCCGCTCCTCGATGCCGCCCTCGGGGATCTGGGTCGGCAGCAGCGCGCGGGCGGGCTTCACCCGCAGGTCGTCGCGGTACATCGTCACGTCGAGCGAGCCCACGGGGACCTCGGCGCCCTCGACGCGGGAGATCTTGGCGGCGATGCGATGGGCCAGGTGCGCTCCGCGCGTCGGGATGCCGAGCAGCACCAGGTCGCCGGCGCCGCGGTTGCGCTCGAGGATCTCGTGGGAGATGCGGGTCAGCGCCCGGTCGACGTCGCGCGCGTCAAGCACCTCGCGCCCCGCTGTGGCGGGGTCGTGGCCCGCGGTGGGAACAGACATCGGCGTTCCGGACCTCCTTCTCCGCCTCACGGGACGGCTCGTTAAAGGATGTCGATCGAGAGACACGCTACCGCCTTCTCCGCCGCGGCGAGCACCGGTCGGGGCACCCGCGCCGCAGCGCGGGGCCCCGGCCGGCGTGGCTCAGGACGGGCGGACGACCCACCGCCCACGCTGACCGCCGGCTGCCACCCGGGCGAACGCCGAGGCGACCTCGGCAAGCGGCACCGTCCCTGCGACGCGCGGGGTCAGGTCTCCCGCGACCGCACGGTCGAGAAGGTCCCTCAGCGCGGCGCCGTCGGGGGCGACGCCCACCGCCCGCACCGTGCGACCCTCGGTCACGGCGACGGGTGGGGCGGGGAGCACCCCGACGAACACCCCCCCGCGGCGGAACGCCCCCGCCGCGCTCTGGTGCAGGGCAGCGGC
>JBQCHZ010000071.1:0-9662 GCA_051954195.1 Marmoricola sp. | reverse complement strand
CCGCCCGGGAGCGCGCCCGGGAGGCCGACCTGCTGCGCTTCGGCGTCGGTGAGATCGAGGCCGTCGCCCCACAACCCGGCGAGGACGCCGGCGGCGAGGTCGAGGACGAGGCACTGCTGCTCGCCCGGCAGGTCAGCGCGGAGGGCCGCTCCCGCGCCTTCGCCGGAGGTGCCGGCGTGCCGGTGGCGGTGCTCAGCGCGCTCTCCGAGCGGCTCGTGGCCGTACACGGCCAGTCCGACCAGCACCGGCTGCTGCGCCCCGATGCCCAGCGTCGGGCACTGGACCAGTTCGCCGGGTCCGCGGTGGAGGAGCCGCTGCAGCGCTACGCCGAGCAGTACGCCCGCCTGCGCGAGGTCGAACGCATGCTGCGCGAGCTGCGTGACCAGGGACGTGAGCGGGCCCGCGAGGCCGACCTGCTACGGCTGGGGCTGGAGGAGATCGAGCAGGTCGCGCCGAGCCCGGGCGAGGACGTCGCGCTCGCGGCCGAGGAGACACGGCTCGGTCACGCCGACACGCTGCGCACCGCCGCCGAGGCGGCACGGCAGGCCCTCTCCGCCGACGACGGGCCCGACGCGACCGGCGCCCTCGCCGCCGCCCGTCGCGCGCTGGAGGCGGTCCGCGAGCACGACGTCGAGGCCGCCGCCCTCGCCGACCGGGCAGCCGAGCTCGCCTACGTGCTCACCGACCTCGCTGCAGACGTGGCCTCCTATGCCACCGGCGTCGAGGTGGACCCCGCCCGGCTCGCGGCGGTCTCCGAGCGCCGCGCGGCGCTGACCGCCCTGACCCGCAAGTACGGCGAGACGGTCGACGAGGTCCTGGCCTGGAGTGCCCGGTCCGTGCAGCGGTACGCCGAGCTGGACGGGTCCGAGGAGCGCCTCGCCGCACTGGAGCAGGAGGCCACCGGGCTGCGGTCGGACCTCGCCCGGCTCGCCGCGACCCTGCACGAGGCCCGCGCCGCCGCCGCCGTGCAGCTGGCGGACGCCGTCACCGCGGAGCTGCACGCGCTGTCCATGCCGCACGCGCGGCTGGAGGTGGCCCTCACGCCCACCGACCGCTTCACACCCAGCGGCACCGACGAGGTCGAGCTGCTGCTCGCGGCCAACGCCGGCACCGGCCCCAGGCCCCTGGGCAAGGGAGCCTCCGGCGGAGAGCTGTCCCGGGTGATGCTCGCCCTCGAGGTCGTGCTCGCAGCGACCCGGCCGGTGCCCACCTTCGTCTTCGACGAGGTGGACGCCGGGGTCGGTGGCCGGGCGGCGGTCGAGATCGGCCGCCGGCTCGCGATGCTGGCCCGCGACGCGCAGGTGCTCGTGGTCACCCACCTGCCCCAGGTCGCCGCCTTCGCCGATCGCCACGTGGTCGTGCACAAGGAGCGCGACGGCAGCGTCACCACCTCGGGGCTGCGGGTCCTCGACGATGCCGGGCGGGTCCAGGAGCTGTCCCGGATGCTCGCCGGCCTCGAGGAGTCCGACACCGCCATGGCCCACGCCGAGGAGCTCCTGCAACGGGCGCGCGCGTCCCGGTGACCAACCCGGTCGCGCTTGATAGGATCGAATCCCGTGGACCTGACCCCGCGTGACCACCCCAGCAAGCACATCTTCGTCACCGGCGGAGTCGCCTCCTCCCTCGGCAAGGGCCTGACGGCCTCCAGCCTCGGCCGACTGCTGAAGTCGCGTGGGCTCCGGGTGACGATGCAGAAGCTCGATCCGTACCTCAACGTCGATCCCGGGACGATGAACCCGTTCCAGCACGGCGAGGTGTTCGTCACCGACGACGGCGCGGAGACCGACCTCGACATCGGTCACTATGAGCGGTTCCTCGACACCGATCTGCGCGGTCTCGCCAACGTCACGACGGGCCAGGTCTACTCGACGGTGATCGCCAAGGAGCGCCGCGGCGACTACCTCGGCGACACGGTGCAGGTGATCCCGCACATCACCAACGAGATCAAGGACCGGATCCTCGGCATGGGCGGCCCCGACATCGACGTGGTGATCACCGAGATCGGCGGCACCGTCGGCGACATCGAGTCGTTGCCCTTCCTCGAGGCGGCCCGCCAGGTCCGCCACGACGTCGGACGCGACCGGGTGTTCTTCCTGCACGTGTCGCTGGTGCCGTGGATCGGGCCCTCGCAGGAGCTGAAGACCAAGCCCACCCAGCACTCGGTGGCTGCGCTGCGCTCGATCGGCATCCAGCCCGACGCGGTCGTGTGCCGCGCGGACCGCCAGCTCCCCGACTCGGTCAAGCGCAAGATCGCGCTGATGTGCGACGTCGACCAGGAGGCCGTGGTCACGGCCGCCGATGCGCCCTCGATCTACGACATCCCCAAGGTGCTGCACCGCGAGGGACTCGACGCCTACGTCGTGCGCCGCCTCAACCTGCCGTTCCGCGACGTCGACTGGACGCTGTGGGACGACCTGCTGCGCAAGGTCCACCACCCCGACGAGGAGGTGAGGATCGCGCTGGTCGGCAAGTACGTCGACCTGCCCGATGCCTACCTCTCGGTGGTGGAGGCCCTGCGCGCCGGCGGCTTCGCCCACTCCGCGAAGGTCGAGGTCGAGTGGGTGCCCTCCGACGAGTGCGCGACGCTGGAGGGGGCCGCCCGCCGGCTCGCCGACGTCGACGCGATCTGCGTGCCCGGCGGCTTCGGCATCCGTGGCATCGAGGGCAAGCTCGGCGCGCTCACCTACGCCCGCACGCACGGCATCCCCACCCTCGGGCTGTGCCTGGGTCTGCAGTGCATGGTCATCGAGTACGCCCGCTCCGTGGCCGGGCTCGAGAAGGCGGCCTCCACCGAGTTCGATCCCGACGTCGTCGAGCCGGTGATCGCCACGATGGAGGAGCAGAAGAGCATCGTGGAGGGCGCCGGGGACCTCGGCGGCACCATGCGGCTGGGGCTCTACCCCGCCGACCTCGCCGAGGGCAGCATCGTGCGGGCGGCGTACGGCTCGGGCCGGGTCGAGGAGCGGCACCGCCACCGCTACGAGGTCAACAACGCCTACCGCGAGCAGCTGAGCGAGGCGGGCCTGGTCTTCTCCGGCACCAACCCCGACCTCGACCTCGTCGAGTACGTCGAGCTGCCCCGCGAGGTGCATCCCTACTACGTCGCCACCCAGGCCCACCCCGAGCTGCGCTCCCGGCCGACGCGGCCGCACCCGCTGTTCGCCGGTCTGGTGGGCGCCGCCCTGGAGCGGCAGCGGGAGCTGCGCATCCCGATCGACGAGAGCGGACTGCGCCGGGTCCCCACCGACGACGACGAGGTCGCAGCCGCCCCGGTGGAGAGCGTCGGCGGAGCGGTGCGGTGAGCGACGGACGCCCGGTCCTCGACGATCCGGCCCAGCTCGCCGACCGCCCCGAGCAGTGGCCGGTCACGGCGTCGCGGGACCTCCACCGCGACGACTGGGTCGTCGGCCTGCGCGAGGACACCCTGCACCGGCCGGGCCATCCCGAGGAGTCCTTCGACCGGCTCGTCGTGGAGCACTCGGGCGCGGTGATCGTGCTCGCCGTCGACGACCAGGAGCGGGTCTGCTGCCTGCGGCAGTACCGGCACGCCGCCGGTCGCCGCTTCGTCGAGCTCCCCGCCGGGCTGTGCGACGCCGAGGGGGAGGACCCCGCGGAGACCGCACGACGGGAGCTGCGCGAGGAGGCCGAGCTGGAGGCCGCCGACTGGCGGCACCTGCTCACCGTCTTCCCCTCGGTGGGCATCCTCGCCGAGACCCAGCACCTCTACCTCGCCCGCGATCTGTCGCCGGCGAGCCGCGGCGACTTCGCGATGCGGCACGAGGAGGCCGACCTCGAGGTGTTCTGGGCCCCGGTCGACGCGCTCCTCGACGCGGTCCTCGGGCAACGCGTGCAGCAGTCGCCCCTGGCCGTGGCCGTGCTCGCCTACGACGCCCTCCGGCGGCGCGGCCGCCTCTGAGGCGCGTGGAGCGCGGTCAGTCGGTCACGGGGACGGTCAGGGCCTGGGCGGTCGAGCCCGTGGTGATGGTGACCGGTTCGGCCGTCAGTCCGCCGCGGTAGTTCACCGAGCCGCCGGCGATCACCAGCCGCAGCCGGTGACCGGCGGCGAAGCGGTGCACGATGCCGGGCATCGTCACGGTGAACGGCTTCGTGACATCGGCGACCCGCACCGGCGCGGTCAGCGCGTTGATGTCCGAGGCGCTGCCGTCGGGGGCGACGTCCTGGAGCCGCACGAAGACGACCAGCTGCCCGGCCGGGCCGGCGGCCTGGCTCAGGGCCGCGGCCGGGGCGTCGACCTGCAGGTGCAGCCGGGGCGAGCCCACGACGTCCAGCGGCGCCGCGAGTCCGGCGGTGGTGTAGGACGCCGAGGTTCCCGGTGCGTCGTCCTCCGGGAGCGGGCTGGCGGCGTATCCACTGAGTACGTCGGCCTTGTCCACCCGGGTCGGCGCACCCGCGGGAGGAGTCAGGAACTGCTGGCTGCCCGCAGCCACCGCGGTCGAGGGATCGGCGAGCGCGGTGCCGGACAGCACGAACCGGTGTTCGGTCCCGACGGGGAAGCTCTGCGACCGGCCGTAGGCGGGCGTCGCGATGCCGGTGTAGGGGACCCAGTCGCGGAACCATGCGAACGCGGGGCCGGTCGAGGCCGTCGAGCCCTTGAGGTAGTGGGCGTACCAGGAGAACAGCCGTTTCGCGTCGTACTGCGTGCGCGGGTCGGGGTCGTTGCCGTCCCACTCGCCCGCTGCCGGGCCGCCGGAGTGGCCCCACTGCTGCCAGATCATCTTCACCGGCGTGCCCTGCCGCTTCAGCGCGGTGTAGGTGGCGGTCGCCTCGTTGAGGTTGAACAGGGTGTCGCGCTGGCCCTGCATGAGCAGGGTGGGGATCCGGATCCGCGACAGGTAGGAGGTGACCGAGGCGTGCCGGAAGGTCGCGATGTCGCCGGGCTGGAAGTAGCCCGTGCTGCCTGCCGTCACCAGGGCCGGGCACACGAACGTGGCGAAGTTCGGGCACGGCGCGAGGCGGCCCGGGTCCGACTGGGCCTGCTGCACGCCGTCGGCCACGCCGAGCGCCGAGAAGCCCAGACCCCACAGCAGCTTGGTCGTCCCGGGGGTCGCGGTGCTGACGCCGTGGTGCGCGGGATCGATCTGATCGGTGGCGTTCGGGCCGAGGGAGTAGCTCAGGTCGTTCCAGGTGATCATCGGCACCAGGGTGTCGATGCGCGGGTCGACCGCGGCAGCCGCGAACTGGATCTCGCCGCCGTAGGACCCGCCGAACATGCCGACCCGCGGGTCGTGGCTCGAGCGCCGACCGAGGTGGTCGCGCCGGTCGAGGCGGACCAGTCGCAGCCGTGGTGCCGGTCGGGTGTGCTGGGCGTCGAGGAACGCGATGCCGGTCCGTCCGCCGAGGTAGCTGACCAGCTGGCGCGCGGCCACGCCGTCGGTGTCCCGGTCGTCCAGGGTGATCTTGCAGCCGGAGCCGCCGAAGCCCAGGCCGGAGTAGCTCAGCACGGCGTACCCGCGCTCGACGGCCCGCTTGGCGAAGCCGGCCTGGTCGTCCTTGGAGCCGCCGAAGCCGTTCGTCGCCAGGACGGCCGGGACCCGGTGGGTCGGTGAGGCGGCCCGCGGCGTGTAGAGGTCGCCGACGACGTCGCACGTCGCCGGGTCGCCCAGGTCGTTGGCCCGGGTGTGCACCAGGAAGTGCAGGGTCTGGACGCGGTACGCCGGGCCGGCGGCGGCCGCTCCGGCGGAAGCGCCGGGCGTGACGGTCAGGGCGAGGGAGGCGGCTGCGGCCGAGGCGAGCAGGGCGGGGATCGGACGACGCATGTGGGGCCCAACGATCCGGGCACACACCGGGTTACTCCTCGGTAGCGCGGGGGCCGGTCCTCGGCGTCCCTAGACTCATGCCTCGCGCAGGACGCACGAGGGTGAGGGACACGTGGCCGAGCAGGCAGGCAGCCAGGCAGAGAGTCAGGCGGGCAGCCAGGCAGGTGCGCTGGTGCTGGCGCTGCGGACCTACCTCGACCACCTCGGCGTCGAGCGCGGCCTCGCGGCGAACACGCTCTCCTCCTACCGCCGGGACCTGCGCCGCTACCTCGCCCACCTGCGCGGGCTCGGCATCACCGACCTCGACCAGGTCGAGGAGGAGACCGTGACCGGCTTCCTGCGCGCGCTCCGGGAGGGCGACGCGGACCACCCGCCGCTGGGCGCGGCGTCCGCGGCCCGCACGGTCGTCGCCGTGCGCGGGTTCCACCGGTTCGCGGTGCGCGACGGTCTCGCCCGCGTCGATCCCTCCGCGGGCGTCCGGCCGCCGCCACCGGCCAAGCGCCTGCCCAAGGCGCTCGGGGTGGGCGAGGTCGAGGCGATCCTCGAGGCGGCCGGTGCCGCGGGCACCACGCTGGCCCTGCGGAACCGGGCGCTGCTCGAGCTGCTCTACGGCACCGGCGCCCGCATCTCCGAGGCGGTCGGGCTCGACGTCGACGACGTCGAGGTCCCTGCCGGCGCCGGCGCCGACGACCAGGACGCCACGGTGCTGCTGCGGGGCAAGGGCGGCAAGGAGCGCATCGTGCCGGTCGGCCGGTACGCCTGCGCGGCACTCTCGGCGTACCTCGTCCGTGGCCGTCCCCAGCTCGCCGCGGCCGGCGGGTCCGCCCGCGGTGCGCTCTTCCTCAACGCGCGGGGCGGTCGCCTCTCCCGGCAGAGCGCCTGGGCGGTGATCGTGCGCGCCGCCGAGCGGGCCGGGGTGCGGGCGGAGGTCTCGCCGCACACCCTGCGCCACTCCTTCGCGACCCACCTGCTCGAGGGTGGCGCCGACGTCCGGGTCGTCCAGGAGCTGCTCGGGCACGCCTCGGTCACCACCACCCAGGTCTACACGCTGGTGACGGTCGACCGGCTCCGCGAGGTCTACGCGGCGGCGCATCCCCGCGCGCTCGGCTGAGCACCAGGACGCACTGAGCCCACAGGTTTCTCCCCAGGGCGGCCCGCGGTTGTGGGTCGCGCGCGCGAGCCCGCCCACAGGCGCGCACCCCGGCCGCGGTCCGTGCGAACGCGGCGTTGTGGTCCGGATCCCCGGCTGCATAGAGTGCGCCCGGCGTGGCGCTAAGTCGACAAAGCGGGAGCGGCGTACCGTCGCTGGAGAGCGGCGGCCGGGACACCCGACAGCGTCCGGGCCGGGGTCGAGGAGCAGGACGCACGACCGGGTCGCAGCGATCCGGCAGAGGACCATGGAAGGGGACGCAGATGAGCGGTGCCGAGGGATACGTCGGGAGCGCCGGCAGCAGCGCACCGGAGGTGCCGCCCCGGACGCCGGTGCCCGCGGCGGTGCCCGGACCGAGCGCGTCGTACGTCGCGGAGCCGCTTCCCTTCCAGCGCAGCGCCTCGCTCGGGCAGCAGCCGGTCGAGCCGGCGGAGCCGGTTCTCGGGCCCACGGGCCGGCCGATGCCCGAGCTGCCCGACCCGCGGCCGGTGACCGAGCACGGCCCGGCGCGGGTCATCTCGATGTGCAACCAGAAGGGCGGGGTCGGAAAGACCACGACCACGATCAACCTCGGCGCCTCGCTCGCGGAGTTCGGCCGCAAGGTGCTGCTGGTCGACTTCGACCCGCAGGGGTCGCTGTCGGTGGGCCTGGGGCTCAACCCGCACCAGATGGACCTGACGGTCTACAACCTGCTGATGGATCGCGACGTGCGGGTCGAGGACGTGATCGTGCCGAGCGGCGTCCCCGGCATGGACCTGCTGCCGTCCAACATCGACCTCTCGGCCGCCGAGGTGCAGCTGGTGCACGAGGTCGCCCGCGAGCAGACGCTGCAGCGGGTGCTCGCGCCCGCGCTGGCGGCCTACGACGTGATCCTCATCGACTGCCAGCCCTCGCTGGGCCTGCTCACCGTCAACGCGCTGACCGCCTCCGACGGCGTCATCGTCCCGCTGGAGTGCGAGTACTTCGCGCTGCGCGGCGTGGCCCTGCTCAAGACCACCATCGACAAGGTGCGCGAGCGGCTCAACCCGCGCCTGCAGGTCGACGGCGTGCTCGGCACGATGTTCGACGGGCGCACCCTCCACGGGCGCGAGGTGATGCAGCGGCTGGTGCAGGCCTGGGGCGACACCGTGTTCCACACCGTGATCCGTCGTACCGTGAAGTTCTCCGACTCCACCGTCGCGGGGGAGCCGATCACCAGCTACGCCTCGACCTCGACCGGCGCGGAGGCCTACCGGCAGCTGGCGCGGGAGGTGGCGGTCCGGTGCCTCGACGTGTGAGCCTGCCGACGGCCGACGACCTGTTCCGGCCCACCTCGGAGGCCGAGGAGGCCGCCGCGACGGCGTCGGGCCCGGCTCGGCGGCCGCGTGCGGTGCAGTCGGTGCCCCAGCCCTCGGACGCCGCGGCGGAGAGCGCCTCCCGCCGCTCCAGTGGGCGGGTGCGGCACGACGAGAAGATGACCGTCTACGTCACCGCCGAGGAGCTGCTCGACCTCGAGCACGCCCGGCTCGGCCTGCGTCGCGAGCACGGTCTCGCGGTCGACCGCGGCCGGCTCGTCCGCGAGGCGATCGCCCTGGCGCTCGCCGACGTCGAGGAGCACGGAGCCGACAGCGCCCTCGTGCGGCGCCTCCTCGGCGACTCATGAACACGCCATGAGCGCGCCCCCCGACGTGGCGGCCGAGGTGGAGGCTGAGTCCGGGGCGGAGGCGGGCACAGCGGCGTTCGCCGTCCGGCTCGACAACTTCGAGGGTCCCTTCGACCTGCTGCTCACCCTGATCGGCAAGCACAAGCTCGACGTGACCGAGGTGGCGCTGTCGAAGGTCACCGACGAGTTCATCGCCCACATCAAGGCGGCCGGCGACGTCTGGGACCTCGAGCAGACGACGTCGTTCCTCGTGGTCGCCTCCACCCTGCTCGACCTCAAGGCCGCCCGGCTGCTGCCGCAGGGCGACGTGGAGGACGAGGAGGACCTGGCACTGCTGGAGGCGCGGGACCTGCTCTTCGCCCGACTGCTCCAGTACCGCGCCTACAAGCAGGTGGCCGCCGTCCTCGAGCGTCGGCTGGAGGGGGAGGCGCTGCGGCACCCCCGCTCGGTCGGTCTCGAGCCACGCTACGCCGGCCTCCTGCCGGAGGTGCTGATCGGGCTCGGCCTGACCGAGTTCGCCGAGCTGGCGGCCCGGGCCCTGCGACCCAAGCCGGAGCCCGAGCTCACCCTGGGACACATCCACGCCCCGGCGGTGAGCGTCCGCGAGCAGGCGGGCCTCGTGGTCGCCGCGCTGCGCGGGAGCGGGACGTTGACCTTCCGGGCACTCGCCGCCGATGCGCCCGACACGATGACCCGGGTCGCGCGGTTCCTGGCGCTGTTGGAGCTGTTCCGCGAGGGCGTGGTCGCCTTCGACCAGGTCACGCCGCTGGGGGAGCTGACCGTGCGGTGGACCGGCGACGAGGACACCGAGGTCTCCATCGAGGACGAGTTCGACGGCGGGCCGGGCGAGGACCGGCCACTGCCCACGGCCGAGGAGGCCGAGCCCGCGGGCGAGCACAGGGAGGACGAGCGATGACCGGGACGAGCACCGACGCGCCCGAGGAGCTGGACGGCCGCGAGACCGCGGCCCCCGACGGGGGAGGCAGCGCCGGAGAGAGCGCCGGGGAGAGCGCGGAGACGCTCGCCGTGCCGGTTGCTGCGTTGCGCCCGGCGCTGGAGGCGGTGCTGATGGTCGCCGACGAGCCGCTGGACG
>JBQCHZ010000070.1:0-7351 GCA_051954195.1 Marmoricola sp. | reverse complement strand
CGACCTCAACGACCTCTACCGCCGGGTGATCAACCGCAACAACCGGCTCAAGAGGCTGCTCGACCTGGGCGCGCCCGAGATCATCGTCAACAACGAGAAGCGGATGCTGCAGGAGGCCGTCGACTCGCTGTTCGACAACGGCCGCCGTGGTCGTCCGGTCACCGGACCGGGCAACCGGCCGCTGAAGTCGCTCTCGGACATGCTCAAGGGCAAGCAGGGCCGCTTCCGGCAGAACCTGCTCGGCAAGCGCGTCGACTACTCGGGTCGTTCGGTCATCGTGTCGGGCCCGCAGCTGAAGCTGCACCAGTGCGGCCTGCCGAAGTACATGGCGATCGAGCTGTTCAAGCCGTTCGTGATGAAGCGGCTGGTCGACCTCTCCCACGCGCAGAACATCAAGTCCGCCAAGCGGATGGTCGAGCGTGCCGTGCGTCCTGAGGTCTGGGACGTGCTGGAGGAGGTCATCGCCGAGCACCCGGTGCTCCTCAACCGCGCGCCGACGCTGCACCGGCTGGGCATCCAGGCCTTCGAGCCCCAGCTGATCGAGGGCAAGGCCATCCAGATCCACCCGCTGGTGTGCACCGCGTTCAACGCCGACTTCGACGGCGACCAGATGGCGGTGCACCTGCCGCTGTCGGCCGAGGCGCAGGCCGAGGCGCGGATCCTGATGCTCTCGACCAACAACATCCTCAAGCCGTCCGACGGTCGCCCGGTGACGATGCCGACCCAGGACATGATCATCGGCATCTTCTTCCTCACCCGGCACACCGAGGGCGTCGAGGGCGAGGGTCGCGCGTTCTCCTCGATCGGCGAGGCCCTGATGGCCTACGACCGCAAGGAGCTGAGCCTCCACGCCACGGTGAGGATCCGGCTCGAGAACGTCCTGCCGCCGATCGGGGTGGAGACCCCCGAGGGGTGGACCGAGGGCGACCCGCTCGTCGTCGAGACCACCCTGGGCCGCGCGCTCTTCAACGAGACGCTGCCCTCGAACTACCGCTTCGTGAACTACTCGGTGGGCAAGCGGGAGCTGGGCCGGATCGTCAACGACCTGGCCGAGCGCTACTCCAAGGTCGAGGTCGCCAACTCCCTCGACGCCCTCAAGGAGGCCGGCTTCGCCTGGGCGACCCGCTCGGGTGTGACCGTCTCGATCGAGGACGTCGTGACGCCCGGGGACAAGCAGACGATCCTCGCGCGCTACGAGGACACGGCGGCGAAGGTCCAGAAGCAGTTCGAGCGCGGTCTGATCACCGACGACGAGCGTCGCCAGGAGCTCATCGAGATCTGGACCCAGGCCTCCAACGAGGTCGCCCGGTCGATGGAGCAGACCTTCGAGCGCGACAACCCGATCTTCATGATGGTCGACTCGGGTGCCTCGGGAAACATGATGCAGATGCGTCAGGTCGCCGCGATGCGTGGACTGGTGGCGAACCCGAAGGGCGACATCATCCCGCGGCCGATCAAGTCGAACTTCCGCGAGGGCCTCTCGGTGCTGGAGTACTTCATCTCCACCCACGGTGCCCGCAAGGGTCTGGCCGACACCGCCCTGCGGACCGCCGACTCCGGCTACCTGACCCGTCGCCTGGTCGACGTGTCGCAGGACGTGATCATCCGTGAGGACGACTGCGGCACCGAGCGCGGCATGGACAAGGTGATCGGCGTCCGGGGCGAGGACGGCGTCGTGCGCAAGGACGACAACGTCGAGACCTCCGCCTACGCCCGGTCGGCCGCGGTGGAGATCGTGCACCCGGAGACGGGCGCGGTGCTCGCCGCCGCCGGCGAGGACCTGGGCGACGTCAAGATCGACGAGCTGGTCGCGGCCGGGATCGAGCGGGTCAAGGTCCGCTCGGTGCTGACGTGCGAGGCCAAGACCGGTACGTGCGCCAAGTGCTACGGACGGTCGCTGGCCACCGGCAAGCTGGTCGACATCGGTGAGGCCGTCGGCATCATCGCCGCCCAGTCGATCGGCGAGCCCGGCACGCAGCTCACGATGCGTACCTTCCACACCGGTGGTGTGGCCTCCGCGGACGACATCACCCAGGGTCTGCCGCGTGTGGTCGAGCTCTTCGAGGCGCGCCAGCCCAAGGGCAAGTCGCCGATCGCGGAGGCGGCCGGACGGGTCGAGATCGAGGAGACCGACAAGGCCCGCAAGGTCATCGTCACTCCCGACGACGGCTCCGACCCCCAGGAGTACCCGGTCAGCAAGCGGCAGCGCCTGCTGGTCGCCGACGGGGACCACGTGGAGGTCGGCGAGCAGATCACGGTCGGCACCCGCGACCCGCAGGACGTGCTCCGGATCCTCGGTGTGCGTCGGGCCCAGGAGCACCTGGTGGCCGAGGTCCAGCAGGTCTACCGCAGCCAGGGCGTGTCGATCCACGACAAGCACATCGAGATCATCGTGCGCCAGATGCTGCGCCGGGTCACGGTGATCGAGTCCGGTGACACCAAGCTGCTGCCGTCGGACCTGGTCGACCGGGTGCGCTTCGAGGAGGCCAACCGCTCCGCGGTCTCCGAGGGCATCACCCCGGCGTCGGGCCGGCCGGTGCTGATGGGCATCACCAAGGCCTCGCTGGCGACCGAGTCGTGGCTCTCCGCGGCGTCGTTCCAGGAGACCACCCGGGTGCTCACCGACGCGGCGATCAACGGCAAGTCCGACTCGCTGCTCGGCCTGAAGGAGAACGTCATCATCGGCAAGCTGATCCCGGCCGGCACCGGCCTGGAGCGCTACCGCAACATCCGGGTCGAGCCGACCGAGGAGGCCCGCGCCGCGGCGTACTCCGTCAGCGGCTACGACTCCTACGGTGACGACTACTTCGGCTCGGGCGCCACCGTGGCGCTGGACGACTTCGACTTCGGCTCCTACCAGAGCTGAGACGAAGCAGCTGCTCGACGGCCCTCACCCTTCCGGGGGTGGGGGCCGTCGGCGCTTTCGTGGCACAGTCGGGGGATGGGCACAGCACAGGACCGCCTCAGCGGCGACCAGATCGCGACGATGGGCCTCGACGACTGGCGCTCGATGCACGAGTCGCTGCAGGCCAGGTTCCGCACCGGCGACTTCGCCTCCGGGCTCCGGTTGGTCGACGCGATCGGGGCCGCTGCCGAGGAGTGCGACCACCACCCCGACCTGGACCTGCGCTACACCCACCTCAACGTCCGGCTCAGCAGCCACGACGTGGGCGGCAAGACCCAGCGCGACGTCGACCTCGCCCGCCGGATCAGCGCGCTCGCCGCGGACCTCGGGATCTCGGCCGACCCGGCCGTGATCTCCCGTGTCGAGATCGGGCTCGACACCTGGGACGCCGACGAGATCCGGCCGTTCTGGCAGGCGGTGCTGGGCCTGGAGGAGCACCCGCGGTTCCCGGGCGACCTGCGGGACCCGGAGGGCGACCTGCCGACGCTGTGGTTCCAGGAGACCGACCGGCACGAGGAGTCGCGGCAGCGCTTCCACCTCGACGTCCGGGTGCCGCCCGAGCTGGCCGACCAGCGGATCGCGGCGGCGGTGCAGGCCGGCGGACGCGTCGTGGACGACGGTGCCGCGCCCCGGTTCACCGTGCTGGCGGACCCTCAGGGCAACAAGGTCTGCGTCTGCACCCACGCAGGCCGTAGCGATTGATCGTGGGCCCGCTCGACGACCTGGCCGCCGCGGTCGCGGCGGCCGTCGACCGGCACGGGTACGCACCGGTGGCCGCGGCGGTCGAGGACGCGCTCCAGCGCCTGCGTCCCGCCGCGCCGCCCGTCCTCGAGATCACCGTGCCGGTGCTCGGGGTGGACGGTTGCGCCGGTGGCTGGGTCGGCGTGCTCCTCCAGCCCGACCAGCCGCCGACGGTCCACCACGCCACCACGATCTCCGCGCTCGTCGAGCAGGTCCGGGAGAGGGCCGCTGTCGCCGTCGTCGGGGTCGACATCCCGCTGGGCCTGCCCGATGCGGGCGTGCGGCGGGCCGACTCCCTGGCCCGGCGCGAGCTGCCCGGCAAGGGGTCGTCGGTGTTCACCACGCTGACCCGGGCGGCCTACCTGGCGACGACGTACGCCGAGGCCCGCGAGGCGAATCTGCGTGCGACCTCCGGCACGCACAGCGCGAGCGCGCAGGCGTGGGCGCTGCGGGAGAAGATCCTCCAGGCCGACGCGTGGCTGCGCACCGCGCCGGCCGTCGTGGTGACCGAGGTGCACCCCGAGCTGGCCTTCACCCGGATGGCGGGGGCGCCCATCCGGGCCCGCAAGAGCACCCCGGACGGCGTGTCGGCGCGGCGGGCGGCGCTCGCCTCGGTGGGGTTTGCCGCACCGGGCTGGTTCCGCGGGTCGCCCTTCGCGGAGGACGACCTTCTCGACGCCTGCGCGGCGGCCTGGTCGGCGCTGCGGCACGCCGAGGGCCGGTCGGAGAGCTTCCCGGCCGAGCCCGAGGTGTTCTCCGACGGGATCCCGGCGGCCATCCGGGTCTGAGCCCGGTGGGGCGGTGCGGTGCGGTTCGGGCCGGTTGGGGCGGGTCGGGGAGAATGATCGCGTGACCACGACCTCCGTCCCGCGCGCGACCGACGTGCTCGTCGTCGGCGCCGGACCGGCGGGGTCCGCCGCGGCCGCCTGGGCCGCCCGCGCCGGACGCGACGTGGTCCTGGCGGACGCCGCCGTCTTCCCCCGGGACAAGACCTGCGGCGACGGCCTGACCCCGCGCGCGGTCGCCGAGCTGGAGCGCCTCGGCCTCGGCGACTGGGTGCGGTCCCACGTCGCCAACCGCGGGCTCCGGGCGCACGGCTTCGGGCAGACCCTCGAGCTCCCCTGGCCGGGTCCCGGGCCGTCCGGCACCGGCCTGCCGGCGTACGGCTCCGCCGTCGCGCGCACCGAGCTCGACGACCACCTGCGCAGCACCGCGCTGAAGGCGGGGGCCACCGGCATCGACGGCGCCCGGGCGGTCGACGTCGTCCGAGACGGCCCCCGGGTCGCCGGCGTGGTGCTCGAGGCCGACGGCGAGCGCTTCGAGGTGGCCTGCCGGCGGCTGGTCGTGGCCGACGGCGTGCGCTCGCCCCTGGGCAAGGTGCTCGGCCGCACCTGGCACCGCGACACGGTGTACGGCGTGGCCGCGCGCAGCTACGTGACCTCGGCGATGCACGACGACCCGTGGATCAGCTCCCACCTCGAGCTGCGCGGCACCGACGGCGAGGTGCTCTCCGGCTACGGCTGGATCTTCCCTCTCGGCGACGGTCAGGTGAACCTCGGCGTCGGCACGCTGGCCACCGCCAGGCGCCCGGCCGAGGTCGCCCTCCGACCGTTGATGCAGCACTACGCCGACCTGCGGCGCGAGGACTTCGGGCTCAGCGGCGCGTTGCGCGCTCCCCGGTCGGCGCTGCTGCCGATGGGCGGTGCGGTGTCGGGGGTGGCCGGTCCGAACTGGGCGCTCGTCGGCGACGCCGCCGGCTGCGTCAACCCCCTCAACGGCGAGGGCATCGACTACGGGCTCGAGGGGGGGCGCCTCCTCGTGGACGTGCTCGACGAGGACCTCGAGCGGGCCTGGCCGGAGCTGCTGCGCCGTCACTACGGCGAGGCGTTCTCGATCGCCCGGCGCCTGGGGCGCGTCGCCAGCAACCCGCACGTGGTGGCCGCCCTGGGTCCCGCGGGGATGCGCAGCGACTGGCTGATGACGCTGGCGCTGCGCTGGATGGGCAACCTGGTGACCGAGGAGGACCGCGATCGGGCCGCACGCGTCTGGCGGCTCGCCGGCCGGTGGTCGGTCCGCCGCGACGACCGCCCACCGTTCAGCTGAGTCGTGAGGACCGCGCACGGGCGCCGGCGCCCTGACGACCGGTTCTACGCCCGGGTGAACGCACTGGGGCGGGTCCTGCTGCGCGCCCTCGCTCTCGAGGTGACCAGCGAGGGAGCCGAGCACCTTCCCGACCGGGGGCCGGTCGTGCTGGCCTCCAACCACGTGTCCTTCCCCGACTTCGTGCTGATCGAGCGGGCGGCGATCACGCGGGGCCGGTACGTGCGCTTCCTGTGCCGCCACGACGTGTGGGGGCCTCCCGTGGTGGGCGCCGCCATGGACCGGATGGGCCACGTCCCGGTGGACCGCCGCGACGCCGCGACGGCCTACCTGCGGGCCCGGGCGCTGCTGCGGTCCGGGGAGGCCGTCGGTGTCTTCCCCGAAGCGGGCATCAGCCACTCCTACACCGTCCGGCCGCTGATGCGGGGCGCGGTGTCCCTCGCCCGCGAGACCGGCGCGCCCCTGGTGCCGGTCGCGGTGTGGGGCGGCCAGCGTCTCTTCCCGGTGCGGCCCTCCCAGCAGCGCGTCGACCTCACCCGCGGGCGGCCCGCCACCGTGGTGATGGGCCCGGCCCGCCGGATCGCCGCCGATGTCGACCTCGTCGAGGAGACCCGAGCGCTGGGCCACCTGCTCACCCGGATGCTCGAGGAGGTGCAGCAGCGCCCCGAGCACCGGCCGCGACCGGGGGAGTGGGCGTCCTGGTACCCCGCCCACCTGGGTGGTCGGGCGCCGGACCGGCGCGCGGCCCGGGTCCTCGACGACGTGCCGGCCTCCGCCGTGCTGCCGACGTGGGGACCGGACCGCGACGCGTGGCAGGGCCCGGCGCCGTCGTAGGGTCCCGCCATGGCAGCCGACACCGGGGACGACCGGACACGACCGCGCCGCCAGCGCGTCGCCGCCTACGCGGTGATCGTGCGCCCCGGCGCCGACGGCGCCGACGAGGTGCTGCTGTCCCGGCTGGCGCCGTACCTGTCGGCCGAGGAGCGCTGGACCCTCCCTGGCGGCGGCATCGACTTCGGGGAGCACCCCCGCGACGCCGTGGTCCGCGAGGTCCGCGAGGAGACCGGGCTCGACGCGACGGTGGGTGAGCTCGCCTGGGTCGACTCCGCCCGCCGCACCACCAGCGATCCCACGGTCGCGCCCACCGACCTGCACTCGGTGCGCATGGTCTTCGAGGGATGGGTGCCGCGCGACTCTCCCGAGCCGCACGTCGTCGAGGTCGACGGCTCGACCGTCGACGCCGGCTGGCACCCGGTCGCCGGCGTGGTCGCCGGGACGGTGCCGACCACCGCCACGGTCCGGGAGGCCCTCGTCGCGCTGGCGCCGGCACGGCACCAGCGGCTCGCGGCCTACGCGCTGCTGCGCCGTGGCGCGGGGGCGGAGGCGGAGGTCCTGCTCACCCGGATCTCCTCGCGCGGCCACCACGCCGGCTCCTGGACGCTGCCGGGGGGCGGCGTCGACCACGGTGAGTCGCCGGCGGACGGGGTCCGCCCGGGGGTGCGCGCGGATTCCGGCCACGACCACGAAGTGGGAAGGGAGGGGGGGGGGCACCACAAACCCAAAAACGGCGCCGCCGCCCCGAGGCGGGTAAAGGACATAACCCGG
>JBQCHZ010000069.1:0-35468 GCA_051954195.1 Marmoricola sp. | reverse complement strand
GGGCGGGGGCCCCCCCCCCCCCGGCCCCCCCGCGCCCCCGGCGGCGGGGGGGGGGGGGCGGGGGGCACCGCGCCCCCCGGGCCCCCGGTCCCCCCACCCCCCCCGCCGCGCCGCGACCGGATGACGGCGTCCACGGCGCCTACCGTGGGGTCATGGCGAACGGGCGGACGGCGACGAGCGCCGTCCCGACCCGGGTAGCGGATCTCCGCGACGCGCTGTGGCGGGTGGTGGTCTCCACCGTGGACACCTGCATGCGCAACCGGGTCACCGGCCTCGCCGCCGAGGCGGCGTTCTTCGCGGTGCTCTCGCTGCCGCCGCTCATCTTCGCGCTCGCCGGGTCGATCGGCTACGTCTTCGAGCAATTCAGCACCAGCACCGTCGCCGACGTGCGCACCTCGGTGCTGGAGGTCGCCGGCCGCGCGCTGACCCCGGAGACCGTCGACAAGATCATCCGGCCCACCCTCAACGAGGTCCTCGGGGGCGGCCGGTACGACGTGGTCTCGATCGGGTTCGTCCTTGCGCTGTGGTCGGGCTCCCGGGCGCTCAACGTGTTCGTCGACACGATCACGATCATGTACGGCCTCGGCGGTCGCCGGGGCATCGTCCGGACGCGGGTGCTCGCGTTCCTGCTCTACGTCCTCGGCATGGTGACCGGCGTGGTCACCGTGCCGCTGGTGCTGGCCGGGCCCGACCTGGTCCAGCGCGTGCTGCCGGGGCGGCTCCAGGGTCTGGTGCACCTGTACTGGCCGGTCGTGCTGGCCCTGGGCATCTGCTTCCTCGCGACGCTCTACCACGTCTCCGTGCCGGTGCGGACGCGCTGGCGGTCCAACCTGCCGGGCGCGGTGTTCACCATGGTGTGCTGGATCTTCGGCTCCGCACTGCTCCGCTGGGTGCTGGAGGGCACCGCGCACGACTCGACGTCGATCTACGGTCCGCTGGCCGCGCCGATCGCGGTGCTGCTGTGGCTCTACCTCCTCTCGATCGCGGTGCTGGTCGGCGCGGCGCTCAACGCCGGCGTCGACCATGTCTGGCCGCAGAAGGAGACCACCCGGGCGCGGCTGGAGGTACGCCGGCGCCTGGAGCAGGTGCTGCCCTGGCGGGGCTGATCGGCGGCGCCCGTCGGTCCCCGGTGTCATGGCGGTGACATGGCGGTGACATGGCGGTGAGATGGCGGTGAGATGGCGGTGACATGGCGGTGAGACGGCGGTGAGACGGCGGTGAGACGGCGCTGAAATGGCGGTGCCCGGCCGGGGGACCCGACGTACATTGGGTGTGTTCCGGCGCCGCTGCCGGCGGGCTGAGCAGGGAGCACAGATGACGGTCGCGAGGATCCACCGCGACGACCCGCGGGTGGGCGTCGTCCTCGCCGTCCGTACCGGCGTCCTAGAGGTGCTCGTCGACGACGGTCGGATCCGCGCCACCCTCGACGGCTCGCTGCTGGCAGCGGTCGCCCGCGATCGCTCCCGGATGCCGGGAGTGGGGGAGTGGGTGCGGCTGCGCGGCTGGCCCGACGGCCGCGTCACGGTGGTCGGCCCGATGGGCGCGGCATCGGGGCGCACCGCGGCTGCGGTGGTGGTGCCGTTGCGCCGGCGCGACACCTCCGGCTGACCGACCGGCCGGGCACGGTGGGGCGCAGGCCGCGTGGGATGCTGTCCGGCGTGGGGAACCTGACGCTGCCCACCCCGGTCGTGCTGGCCGGGGCGGGGATGTGCCTGCTCGCGGGTGCGCTGGTGGGCTACGTCGCCGCGCCGAGCTCGGGGGGCGGGTCGGTGGCCACCGTCGCCAGCTTCGACGCGAGCAGCTCGCGATTGTGTCTCTCCGGTGACGCCGTGCAGGACGAGTCCGGCCTCGACCAGCGGGGCCGGTTGTGCGGCACCTGGCGCCGGGCCGGCGACGTGGCGCCACCCGAGGCCGGCGACGCCTTCCGGTTCGTCGTGGTGCGCACCGAGGGCCGCAGCGACGGGCAGCCACGCCACCAGGTCCTTCTCTACGGCGACGTGGTCGGGTAGCCGGTGGCCGGCCCCGAAGGACGCGCGGTCCCCGGCGTGCTCCGCCTGCCGGCGGCGAACCGCTCGCCGTGGTGGGAGCTGTCGCGCCGGCTGCTCGCGGCGTTCGCGATCCTGGCGTTCACGTTCCTGCTCGTCTACCTCGACCGCGGCGGCTACCGCGACCACGGCGGCGTGGGGGAGCACCGCGTCGGCGCCGTGGACGCGCTCTACTACGCGACCGTCACGCTGAGCACCACGGGATACGGCGACATCACGCCGGTCGCGGAGCACTCCCGTCTGATCAACGCCTTCCTCATCACCCCCCTGCGCATCCTTTTCCTGGTGCTGTTGATCGGCACCACGTTGGAGGTGCTCGCGGCCCAGGGACGCGAGATGATCCGGGCCGCCCGCTGGAGGAGACACATGGAGCAGCACGTCGTCGTGGTCGGCTACGGCACCAAGGGCCGCAGCGCCGTCGAGACGTTGGTGAACAACGGCGTCGAGCGGGAGTCGATCATCGTCGTGGATCCCAGCAGCGCGGCGCTCGGCGACGCGCACACCGACGGCATCGCGGTGGTGACCGGTGACGCGACCCGGCGGGAGGTGCTGCGCCGTGCCGGCGTCGAGCAGGCCCGGCAGGTGATCATCACCGCCAACCGCGACGACACCACGGTGCTTGCGACCCTCACCGTGCGCCAGCTCAACCCCGGCGCCTACATCGTCGCGGCCGTCCGGGAGTCCGACAACGTGCCGCTGGTCAGGCAGAGCGGGGCCGACTCGGTGGTGACCTCCTCCGACGCCGTCGGCCGTCTGCTCGGGCTGGCGTCGGTGTCCCCGCCGCTGGGCGCGGTGATGGAGGACCTGTTGACCTACGGCGACGGCCTCGAGGTGGCCGAGCGCGAGCTTCTGGTCAGCGAGCTCGGCAAGGCGCCGCAGTCGCTGCCCGACCAGGTGGTGGCGGTGGTCCGCGACGAGAAGGTCTACCGCTACTACGAGCCCACCGTCACGCAGCTGTCGCGGGGCGACCGGTTGATCGTGGTCCGGCCTGCCCGCGAGCTGCCCTGGGCGCCGCGCCCGGGGACGCACGACGAGGTCGGCGCGGAGGACGACTGAGCCGCGGCGCGAAATCGCCCTCTGTCGAGTTTGACTTCTCGGGGCCTCGGGCACGTCGGGTTCACAACTGCACAGCCTCACCCCATGAGGCCCCCCGATGACGCCCCCGGCCGGTCGATCACGCATCCCGCCCGGGGGCGCCCTCTTGCGCACGGGCCCGACGCCGCGCACGCGACGCGACCGAGGATGTCGAAGACCCCGCCTCCCGGTATCCGGAGGACGGGGTCCGACCTGCTGTGGTGGGCGATACTGGGTTTGAACCAGTGACCTCTTCCGTGTCAAGGAAGCGCGCTACCGCTGCGCCAATCGCCCGTGTGGAGTTGTGCTGTCGAGGTGGGTACGGGATTTGAACCCGTGTACACGGATTTGCAGTCCGTTGCCTCGCCTCTCGGCCAACCCACCGTGGAGGCCAGGCACGGCCTCGCTGCGCCTCACTCGAGCGGACGACGAGGCTCGAACTCGCGACCTCAACCTTGGCAAGGTTGCGCTCTACCAACTGAGCTACGTCCGCTTGTCGTTTCCGGGTCACCCCGGCAACGCGTGATGAACCATAGCGGACGCTCTCGCGGCTGCACAAAACGGGGTGCGGCATGTCGCGGGCGCTGCGGAAGGACCGCCGCTCCCTAGACTCCTCGACCATGCGCGCCTGGGTGAACGGACGGTTGCTCGACGACCCACGGGCGCCGGCGCTGCGCGTGGACGACCACGGCCTCACCGTGGGTGACGGGGTCTTCGAGACCATGAAGGTCGTCGACGGCCGGCCGTTCGCCGTCCGGCGCCACCTCGACCGGCTGGAGCGCTCGGCCGCCGGCCTCGGCCTGGCGGCTCCCGTCCGCGGCGAGGTGGAGAGGGCCATCGCCGCGGTCCTCGCCGATGGTCCCCTCGCCCTCGGTCGCCTGCGGATCACGCTCACGGGCGGCCCGTCCCCGCTCGGCTCCGGCCGCGGTGAGGGGCCACCGACGCTGAGCGTCGTCGCCGAGGCCGCCCACCCGTGGGAGGCCAGCACGGCGGTCGCCACGGTCGCCTGGCCGCGCAACGAGCGCAGCGCGGTCGCCGGCCTGAAGACCACCTCGTACGCCGAGAACGTCGTGGCGCTCGCCGCCGCCCACCGTGCCGGGGCCACGGAGGCGGTGCTGCCCAACACCATGGGCTTACTGTGCGAGGGGACCGGCAGCAACGTCTTCTACGTCGTGGAGGGCGAGCTCCGCACGCCGCCGCTGTCGAGCGGCTGCCTGGCGGGGGTGACGCGAGCCCTCGTTCTGGAGTGGTGCGGCGGGCGCGAGGTGGAGGAGCCCATCGACGTGCTGGCGCGGGCGGAGGAGGTCTTCCTTAGCTCGAGCACCCGCGACGTGCAGCCGGTGCACCGGGTGGACGGCCATGACCTCGGTGCCCCCGGACCCATCACCCGTGAGGTGCTGGCCCTGTGGGCGGCGCGGTCGGCCGCCGACCTGGATCCCTAGGCCGGGAGGCTCAGGAGAGCAGGCGGGCGACGGCGGCGTCGATGTCGACGTGTGCCGACTCGCCGCCCTGGGGGACCACCCGCAGCGATCGACGCACGAACGACGCGACCGGCTTGCGCGGGGCCGTGACGGTGACCGCGCCGGTCGGAGCCTTGAGCGCGATCGCGACGACAGGACGACCACGGTCGTCGATGGTGGGCCACACGTGCACGTCGCCGAGCCCGGCCGGCTCGTGCAGACCCTGGGCCAGCAGGTCGCGACCGAAGGTCCAGGTGACCGTGCCCCGCGAGGAGCGGAAGTCCATCGACACCGCGTAGGGGTCCTCCGCGCGGTAGCGGAGGTCGCCGATGAGCACCTGCGGCTCGGCGTCGGAGGTGCGCTCGCCGAGCACGCCCAGCCGCGTCGACTCGGAGACCTGAGGACCGCTTTCCCGCAGCGAGTACGTCGGATCGTGCACGGCAGCCTCCCGGTGGTTTGTGGGGCGTGCGCATGAAGCATCGGCCAGCCCTCGCGGCACTCGCCTGATTTCGCAGCGATTGCGTTGCGCAAACCGGGCGACAACCGGCGACTGGTCTACTTGCCCGCGCAACTGGTCTAGGTTCTGGTCCAGTCCAGCGGGGTCGCGAGGGCGATGTGAACGAAGCGCCGGGCGTGCGCTAGCGTGTGCGTCGCACTCGGGCGATTGGCGCAGTGGTAGCGCGCTTCGTTCACACCGAAGAGGTCACTGGTTCGAACCCAGTATCGCCCACCCGAAAGCCCTGCGAGCCCTGCTCGCGGTGGCAGCGCGGCAGTGCCGCACGCACCGAAGAGGTCACTGGTTCGAACCCAGTATCGCCCACCCGAAAGCCCCGCGAGACGGCAGCGCTGAACGCGCCGGAGCAATCACTGGTTCGTCGCTGCGGACCGGAATGCGGGCACCCCGGCCGGCCGTTGTGGCTCCTATGACCACCATCGGACTGATCGGAAGCGGCAACATCGGGAGCACCGTCGCACGCCTCGCCGTCGCGGCGGGGTACGACGTCGTGCTCAGCAACAGCAGGGGACCCGAGACGCTCTCGGACCTCGTCGCCGAGCTGGGGGAGCGGGCCCGGGCGGCGACGCCGGAGGAGGCGGCGGCCGCCGGAGACCTCGTCGTGGTCACGGTCCCGCTCAAGGCCTACCGGTCGACCCCGGTGGAGCCGCTGCGCGGCAAGGTCGTGATCGACACCAACAACTACTACCCCGAGCGCGACGGACACATCGCCGAGCTCGACGACGAGTCGACGACCACCTCCGAGCTGCTGCAGGCGCACCTGCCCGGGTCGAAGGTCGTCAAGGCCTTCAACAACATCTACTTCGCCTTTTTGGGCAGCCTGGCGCGGCCGCACGGCGATCCCGAGCGCAGCGTGCTGGCGATCGCGGGTGACGACGCGGAGTCCAAGCAGGCGGTCACTCGCTTCCTCGACGACATCGGCTACGACGCCTACGACGTGGGGCCGCTCGCCGAGGGATGGCGCTTCCAGCGCGACACCGCGGCGTACGCCGGGCTGTACGTCGCCGAGGACGACGCGGGCACCTGGCCGCCGCAGCGGTCGCGCTCCGTCGACGTCGCGCTGCTGGAGGACAAGCTCGCCGCCGCGCGGCGCTACCGCGACATGTGAGGGGCCCCGCGGCCCGAAAACCGCGGCGCGGCCGACGCGGGCGCCCCGATACGATCGGCAGGTCCTCCGGCGACCCCGCCGGACCTCCGACCGACCCACCGGGAGCGCCCGTGTCCGACCTCAGCATCGTCCTGACCTCCGCAGACGCGCGGGAGGAACGGACGGTCACGGCCGGCACCAAGGCGTGGGAGCTCTTCGCCGACGCCTCCGAGGTGGTCGCCGCGCGGGTGGACGGTGAGCTGCGCGACCTCGCCCACGAGCTGCACGACGGCGACGAGGTCGAGCCGGTCGCCATCGACAGCGAGGACGGCCGGGCGATCCTGCGCCACTCGACCGCCCACGTGATGGCCCAAGCCGTGCAGCAGCTGTTCCCCGAGGCCAAGCTCGGCATCGGACCGCCGGTCGAGAACGGCTTCTACTACGACTTCGACGTCGAGGAGCCTTTCGTCCCCGAGGACCTGGCGCGCATCGAGTCCGCGATGCGCAAGATCATCAAGGGCAACCAGAAGTTCTCCCGGCGCCCTGTTGCCGATGGCGACGCGCGCGAGGAGCTGGCCGGTGAGCCGTACAAGCTGGAGCTCATCGGGCTCAAGGGCTCCGGCGACGCCGAGCAGCAGGCCGAGGGAGCCAGCGTCGAGGTCGGCGGCGGCGAGCTGACGATCTACGACAACCTCGACCGCAACGGCGAGGTGGCGTGGAAGGACCTGTGCCGCGGTCCGCACCTGCCCACCACCAAGCGGATCCCGGCGTTCAAGCTGATGCGCACCGCGGCGGCGTACTGGCGCGGCAACGAGAAGAACAAGCAGCTGCAGCGCATCTACGGCACCGCCTGGGAGAGCAAGGAGGCGCTCGAGGAGTACCTCCACCGCCTCGAGGAGGCCGAGCGTCGCGACCACCGCAAGCTCGGCCGCGAGCTCGACCTGTTCAGCTTCCCCGACCTCGTCGGCCCGGGGCTGCCGGTCTTCCATCCCAAGGGTGGCGTTCTCAAGCGGGTCATGGAGGACTACGTCCGCCAGCGGCACATCGACGAGGGCTTCCAGTACGTCAGCACCCCGCACATCGCCAAGGAGGACCTCTTCTACACCTCTGGCCACCTGCCGTACTTCGCCGACGGGATGTTCCCGCCGATGGACGACAACGGGCAGAACTACCGCCTCAAGGCGATGAACTGCCCGATGCACAACCTGATCTTCCGCTCCACCCAGCGGTCCTACCGCGAGCTGCCCCTGCGGCTCTTCGAGTTCGGCACCGTCTACCGCGACGAGAAGTCCGGCGTCCTGCAGGGCCTGACCCGGGTGCGCATGATCACCCAGGACGACTCGCACTCCTACGTCACCAAGGAGGGCGCGGCCGACGAGATCCGGCACCTGCTGCGGTTCGTGCTGAGCCTGCTCGACGACTTCGGGCTCGACGACTACTACCTCGAGCTCTCCACCCGTGACGACTCCAAGGTCGACAAGTTCATCGGCTCCGACGAGCAGTGGGCCGAGGCGACCGGGGTCCTCGAGGACGTCGCGAAGGAGACCGGCCTGGAGCTGGTGCCCGACCCCGGCGGCGCGGCGTACTACGGGCCCAAGATCTCGGTGCAGGCGCGGGACGCGATCGGCCGCACCTGGCAGATGTCGACGATCCAGTACGACTTCAACCAGCCGCACCGCTTCGGCCTGGAGTACGTCGCCGCCGACGGCTCCCGCCAGGAGCCGGTGATGATCCACTCCGCGAAGTTCGGCTCGATCGAGCGGTTCATCGGCGTGCTGATCGAGCACTACGCCGGCGCGTTCCCGCCGTGGCTGGCGCCGGTGCAGGTCCAGGCGATCCCGATCGCCGAGCGCCACGACGGCTACCTCGAGGAGGTGGCGGCGAAGATGGGGGCTCGCGGGCTCCGTGTGGAGGTCGACCTCTCCGACGACCGGATGCAGAAGAAGATCCGCAACGCCCAGCTGCAGAAGGTGCCGTTCATGATCATCGCCGGCGACGACGACGTCGCCGCCGGTGCGGTCTCGTTCCGCTACCGCGACGGTCGCCAGGACAACGGCGTGCCGATCGACGAGGCGGTCCAGCGCGTGGTCGAGGCCGTCGAGCAGCGCGTCCAGGTGTGAGGTCGCGCGTGGAAGCCCTGGAACAGGACGGCGTCGGGGAGCCCGACGACCTGGAACGGCTCTGGACGCCCTACCGGATGGCCTACATCCGCGGGGAGAACAAGCCCGCGGACGCCTCCGCCCAGGAGTGTCCCTTCTGCCGGATCCCGGCACTCCCGGACGAGGACGGGCTGATCGTGCACCGCGGCGAGGCGGCGTACGTCGTGCTGAACCTCTACCCCTACGCCTCCGGTCACCTGATGGCGTGCCCGTACCGGCACGTGGCCGACTACACCGACCTCGACGACGCCGAGACGCACGAGATCGCCGCCCTGACCCAGCAGGCGATGCGGGTGCTGCGCTCGGTCAGCGGCGCCCACGGCTTCAACCTGGGCATGAACCAGGGAGCGGTCGCCGGTGCCGGCATCGCGGCGCACCTGCACCAGCACGTCGTGCCCCGATGGGGCGGCGACCAGAACTTCCTGCCGATCGTCGGGCGCACCAAGGCACTGCCCGAGCTGCTGCGGGAGACCCGCGACCTGCTCGCCGGCGCCTGGCAGGCACGGTGAGCCCGCTGCTCGACGACGCCGCGCTCGCCACGGACCTGGTCCGTGAGGCCGGTGCGCTCGCGGCCGAGCTCCGCGCCGACGGGCTCCGGACGGAGCAGAAGACCTCCCCCTCCGACGTGGTGACGGCGGCCGACCGCGCCGCGGAGCGGTTGATCGCCGACCAGCTCGCCGCGATGCGTCCCGACGACGGCCTGCTCGGCGAGGAGGGCTCCGCCCGTCCGTCGGTGAGCGGCCGCACGTGGGTGATCGACCCGGTCGACGGCACCTACAACTTCGTGCGCGGGCTGCCGTGGTGGTGCTCGGCGGTCGCTCTCGTCGCGGGCGACCCGGACGGCGAGCACGAGCTCCTGCTCGGCGCCGTGCACCAGCCGGAGACGGGCGTGCTCCATGTGGGCGGTCCCGACCTGCCTCCCACGCGCGACGGGGAGCTGCTCGCCCGGCCGGGCGACCGTCCGCTCGCCCGCAGCTGCCTGGCCACCTATCTCCACCCGCCGTTCCACGCCGCGCCGGCCGGGAGGGCCTTCGTCGCCCTGGTCGAGCGGGCCGAGACCCTGCGGATGCTCGGGTCGGGCACCGCGGACCTGCTCGCGGTGGCCGAGGGGCGCATGGACGTCTTCGTCCAGCACAGCGTGCCCGCGTGGGACTGGCTCCCTGGGGCGGCCATCGTCCGCGGTGTCGGCGGCAGCGCCCGCCAGGTCCTCGGGGCAGGGGTGGTGTGGTCGGTCGCGGGCGCACCGACGGCTGTCGAGGAGGCGTGCGCGGTGCTGCAGGAGGCCCCGTCTGCAGAGCCCGGCCGGCCGGTAGGATGAGGCCATGCATCTGAGCACGGCCGTCAAGGTCGCCGGCGCCATCTTCGTGCTGGCCAGCGGACTGGGGTTCCTCTTCGAGAACTTCTGGGTGTTCCTGGCAGGTCAGCTGCTCCTGCTGGCCTGGGTCGGCGCCGTGCTGGTCGGCCCCGCGGGCGACAACGGCTGAGCGGCCGGGCGCGCGCCGGGCGCGCCGCACCCCGCGCGGGAGGTTAGTCTGCGTGCGCCATGCTCGAGAGATTCCGTCAGTTCTGGACCAACGTCTGGGCACCCCTGGGTGACCTGCTCATCCGGTGGGGGGTCAGCCCCAACACCGTCACGTTCGTCGGGACGCTCGGCGTCGTAGCCGGGGCCCTGGTCTTCTTCCCGACCGGCCACCTGCTGGTGGGGGTCCTCGTCATCACCGCGTTCGTGTTCAGCGACATGATCGACGGCTACATGGCGCGCAGCACCGGCCAGACCTCGCCCTTCGGTGCGTTCCTCGACTCGACCCTGGACCGGATCGGCGACGCGGCCATCTTCGGCGGTCTCGCCATGTACTACGTCGGTCCGGGCGACAACGACTGGTTCGCAGCGCTGGCCGTCTACTGCCTCTCGATGGGCTCGGTGACCTCCTACGCCCGCGCCCGCGCCGAGTCGCTGGGGATGCAGGCCAAGGTCGGGATCGCCGAGCGGGCCGACCGCCTCGTCGCGATCCTGGTGATCACCGGCCTCGCCGACATCGCCCGCATGCTGGGCGGCGGTCACGCGGCGCTCTACGCCATCCCCGTGACGCTCGGGCTGCTCGCGGTGGCCAGCACCGTCACGGTGGTCCAGCGGGTGCTCGTCGTGCGCGACCAGGCGCTCGCCGGACGGGGCACCATCCCGGTCTGAGCGGCTGCGTCGCGGCCGTAGGATGGGCCCCATGACCGAGCAGAGCAGCACCCCCGAGAGCACCGGCACCTCGCGCGTCAAGCGCGGCATGGCGGAGATGCTCAAGGGCGGCGTGATCATGGACGTGGTGACCCCCGAGCAGGCGAAGATCGCCGAGGACGCCGGAGCGGTCGCGGTGATGGCGCTGGAGCGGGTCCCCGCCGACATCCGGGCGCAGGGCGGCGTCTCCCGGATGAGCGACCCCGACATGATCGACGGCATCATCGAGGCGGTCTCCATCCCCGTGATGGCCAAGGCGCGCATCGGTCACTTCGCCGAGGCGCAGGTGCTGCAGAGCCTCGGCGTGGACTACATCGACGAGTCCGAGGTGCTCACCCCGGCCGACTACGCCAACCACATCGACAAGTGGGCCTTCACCGTCCCCTTCGTCTGCGGGGCGACCAATCTCGGCGAGGCGCTGCGCCGCATCACCGAGGGCGCGGCGATGATCCGCTCCAAGGGCGAGGCGGGCACCGGCGACGTCTCCAACGCGGTGACCCACATGCGCACGATCCGTCGTGAGCTGCGCCGGCTCTCGGTGCTGGACGAGGACGAGCTGTTCGTGGCGGCCAAGGAGCTCCAGGCGCCGTACGAGCTGGTCAAGGAGGTCGCCGAGCGCGGCAAGCTGCCCGTGGTGCTCTTCACCGCGGGCGGGATCGCCACGCCGGCCGACGCCGCGATGATGATGCAGCTCGGGGCCGAGGGGGTCTTCGTGGGCTCGGGCATCTTCAAGTCCGGCAACCCCGCCCAGCGTGCCGAGGCGATCGTGAAGGCGACGACCTTCCACGACGACCCCGACGTCGTCGCCAAGGTCTCCCGTGGCCTCGGCGAGGCGATGGTCGGCATCAACGTCGACGACATCCCGCAGCCGCACCGGCTGGCCGAGCGGGGCTGGTGAGCCGACGCCTCGGAGACGCCGAGCGGCTCGCGCAGACGCGCGGCTGGGTCCGCGACCTGGTGCGCTCGGGACTGCTGTACCCCCAGGCGCTGCTGCGTGAGGTGAGCGAGGCCCTCGCCGTCGACCACCCCGGACTGCCGGACGGTGCCGCGGCCGAGTGGATCGCCGCCGCCCAGGACGACTGGCGCCGTGACGCGGCCGGGTGGGACGAGCGCACCGACCACGTCGCGCTCCAGGAGGTCTTCGGCCAGCTCGAGGAGGCCGGCTTCCTGGTGCTGCAGGGGTGCGCCGACCACTGGGCGGCGACGCAGGCGCTGCGCGAGGCGCCGGACTGCGCCGGTGTCCTCTGGTTCACCGCACCCGATGTGTGGCACGCCATCGAGGCGGCCATGCTCGAGGTGAACCTCTGGCACCCCGACACCCGCAACGCCGCGCTCGGCGACCCGTTGCTCGACCGGGTGCTCGCTGCCTTCGCCGCGCAGGGTCTGGCGGCGCACTTCGACGAGGGCCGCATCGAGGTCGCCGCGCGCTGGCAGCGGCGGCCGGTCTAGCCCAGGGCGCTTCGGCGGCAGAAACCCCGCGAGTGCGGCCGGTCGCTGCCGAACGTGTGAAGTGAGCCACTCCACGAGGGGAGCGGCCCGCTCTCGGGTTTCGACACCTGGGAGGGGAACGTCGTGAAGAAGTCGACCAAGGGCGCACTCGCCGCGGGCACCGGTGCGGTGCTGCTGCTCGGCGGAGCCGGATCGCTGGCCTACTGGACCAGCACCGACGATGTCGCCGCCCAGACCATCTCGACCGGCCACCTGTCGATCGACACCCCCGACTGTGGCTCGGGGTGGGCGCTCGACGGCGCCGAGGACGCAGCGGGTCAGGCGTTCGACCCCGCCACCCAGCAGCTCGTGCCGGGCGACGTGATCACCGAGACCTGCACGACGGTCTTCCACGCCGAGGGGTCCCACCTGCGGGCGACGCTCGCCGCGACGGCGGGCACCAATGACGGCCTGTTCGTCGGGTCGCCGGCGCTGCTCACCCTCGCCCTGGCTCCCTTGGAGTCGAGTGCCGACGGGTCGACGAACTGGACGGCCGTGCCGGGCACCGGCCTGACCGAGGCCAACGACGGCGACACCGTCCGCCTCCAGTTGACGGTGACCTTCGACGGCAGCGCGTCCGACCCGGCCACCGAGGACGTCTCCAGCGCCCTCGACGCGATCGCGATCACCGCGACCCAGGTCCACAACTGATCGGACGCCACCATGAGGTCGGTTCGGCTCGGGGCTCGCGTCCTCGCCTGGCTGGTGATCACCGGCGCAGGAGGGCTCATCCTGCTCGCGGTCGCCGTGCCGCGGCTCGGCGGCGCAACGCCGTACGTCGTGCTCACCGGCTCGATGCGGCCGATGATGCCGCCCGGCACGCTGGTCGTGGTGCGGCCGGTCCGGGCCCGTGACATCGGTGTCGGCGACGTCGTGACCTACCAGCTGCGCTCGGGTGAGCCGGCCGTGGTCACCCACCGTGTGGTGTCGGTGCGGGTGGACCGCCACGGACGCCGCTCGTTCCTCACCCAGGGGGACAGCAACCCCTCCCCGGATGCCGCCGCGGTGCGCCCGGTGCAGGTCAAGGGCCTCCGCTGGTACTCCGTCCCGTACGCCGGCTACGCCACCACGCTGGTGACCGGGCAGGAGCGCCGGACCGCCACGATCGCCGTCGCCACCGGTCTGTTCCTCTACGCCGTCGTGATGTTCCTCAGCGCCGCCGCCGAGCGGCGCGCGCGACCGAGGTCGGCGGTCCTCCGATGACCGGGGCGACGCTGCCGCAGCACCGGGCCGGCCCCCGGCACACCGCGACCGCCGCCTCGCGTCGGGCGGCGCCCGAGCGGCCGGAGCACAGCGGGTCGGAGCACAGGCGGTCTGCAGGCAGGCGGTCGACGGGGGAGCGGTCGACGGGGGAGCGCTTGACGGGCCGGCGCTCGGCAGGAAGGCCGTCGAGCCCGGGGCGCTCGGTACGGGTGCGCGCCGCGCTGGCCACCGGGGGGGTCGGACTGCTGGTCACCACCAGCACCTACGCCTACTGGACCGACGACGCGGCGATCACCGGCACCACCTTCAGCACCGGTGTGCTCGACCTCCAGGTCGACGGCGCCAACGCCTACGCGACCACGACGCTCGGCATGAGCGGCATGGTGCCGGGAGCCACGTCCGCCGAGGTGCTGACCCTGAAGAACAACGGCACGGTGGCGCTGACCTACACCCTGGTCGGCGGCCTGACCGGCACGGACGCCGTCGCACTGGGCCCCGCCCTCACGCTCACCATCACCACCGGCACCCGGGTGGTGTCGGGCAGCAACGCCACCTGCAGCGGCGGCACGAGCGTCGCAGGGCCGCAGCTGCTCACCGCCGTGACGACGACTGCGATCATCGGCACCCGCCGGGGCCCGCTGTCCGCCGGGGCGACGGAGAACCTCTGCTTCCAGGTCACTTTCGACGCCGCGGCGGCATCGACGCTGCAGGGCAAGACCGCCCAGGCCACCTTCACCGCGACCGGCACCTCGGACCTCTCGTGAACCGGACGCGCGCGGGCCGGGCCCTGGCCGACGTCGCCCTCACGGTCGCAGCCCTCGTCGGTGCGCTCGGCCTCCTGCTCGTGCTCGCGGGGGCGATCGCGGGAGTGCGCCCGCTGCTGTTCCGCTCGGGGTCCATGGCCCCGGCGATCGGCACCGGCGACCTCGCGCTCGCCCACTCCGTGCCGGCCTCGGCGCTGCGCGTCGGCGACGTGGTGTCCGTCCTCGACGGCGACGGCCACCGGGTCACCCACCGGGTGGCCCGGGTGGAGGGCACCGGCGCCGTTCGCAGCCTGGTGCTGCGCGGCGATGCCAACACCGTCGTCGACCGCACGCCGTACGTCGTCTCGCACGCCGACCGGGTCGTGTTCGTCGTCCACGGCGCCGGTCGCGTGGTCGCTGCCGTGGCGGGCCCGGTCGGCACGTTCGTCCTGGGTCTCTACGTCGCCGGCATGCTGGCCCTGGTGCTGCGGGGCCCGCGGCCGCCGCGCGCACGGAGTGCACCAGGCGCACGGGCCGCTCGGACCGCTCGGGGCGCGCCCGGACGCAGGCGCGCCGCCGGCGGCGGCCGGCGGTCGCGGCGCCGGCCCGTCACGGCCGCGGTGGTGCTCACCTCCACGGCGGCGCTCGCGCCGGTGGTCGTCCCCTCCGGTGCCGCGGAGGCGGCGGCCTGGACCGACCAGGTGCCGATCACCGCGGCCGCGTTCTCGACCACGACGGTCCTCCCACCCGACTCGACGTCGTGCACCGCCACGGGAGCCACCGCGACCGTGGCGTGGCCCGAGAAGGACCCCCGCTACGACTACGAGGCCGTGCTGCGGCGCCAGTCCGACGGCCAGGCGATCAGCACCACCCAGGTGACGGGGTCCGCGCTGTCGGTCTCCTACACCGCCCCCGCCGACTTCCAGATCCTGCTGGTGGCGCTGGGCACCTACTCCTACCGGGTGGAGATCCGCTCCTACCCCGCGGGTGACCGGGCCTGGACGAGCGCCTCGACGCTGATCTCCGCCCAGACCATCAAGGTGAGCGTCTTCGTGCTCAACGTGCTCGGCGATGTCACCTGCGTGTGAGGCGCCACCCTCCGGCCGGTGGCGCCCAAAAGTGACTGCGACAACACGTCACAGACATGTACATGTGACCCCTTGTCACAGTAACGTCGGCGGTGTCCGTCCCCGACGACCGCGAGGTGCCCGATGACGATGACCGCTCCGACCGACCTCTACGAGCAGAAGCTCCGCACGCTCTCCGAGGGCTCGGTCCACCAGCACTTCGATCCGTGGACCGACATCGACTGGGACGATCCGTCGTACGCCGTGCTGGCCGACGACCCGCGCTGGGTGCTGCCGGAGACCGACGCCCTGGGACGCCACCCGTGGTACCGGGCGCAGCCGCTGGAGCGCCAGATCGCGATCGGCATCTGGCGCCAGGCCAACGTCGCCAAGGTGGGGCTGCAGTTCGAGAACATCCTGATCCGCGGCCTCATGGAGCACGTGATCAACCTGCCGAACGGCTCGGCGGAGTTCCGCTACTGCACCCACGAGGCGACCGAGGAGACCCACCACACGCAGATGTTCCAGGAGTTCGTGAACCGCACGGGCGTGGACGCACCAGGTGGCCCGCGGTACTTCCGGGCGCTGGCTCCGTTCCTGCCGCTGGCCGCGCGCTACCTGCCGTCGGTGTTCTTCGTCGGCGTGCTCGCCGGCGAGGAGCCGATCGACCACGTCCAGAAGGCGATCCTCCGCTCCGGGGACAGGATGCACCCGCTGCTGCAGCGGATCATGCAGATCCACGTGGCCGAGGAGGCGCGGCACATCTCCTTCGCGCACGAGTACCTCAAGCGGCGGGTGCCGGCCCAGGGACGGGTGCACCGCGCGGTGCTGTCCGTCGTGCTGCCGGTGGTGATGCGCACGCTCGGGGATGTGATCATGGTTCCCGGCCCGGAGATGAGCCGCGACACCGGCGTGCCGCGGAAGGTCCTCGACGAGGTGTTCTGGGACAGCCCCGAGGGCCGGCGGATGCTGCGCGACATGTTCGCCGACGTCCGCGCGCTCGCCGACGACCTGGGCCTGATGAACCCGGTCTCGCGGCGCGTCTGGCGCCGGCTCGGCATCGACGGACGCCCGGCGCGCTACCGCAGCGAGCCGGCAGCGGCCTGACCCGGGACGCGCCATGCCCTACGTCGTCACCCAGTCCTGCTGCAGCGACGCCTCCTGCGTCCTCGCGTGCCCGGTCAACTGCATCCATCCCGCGCCGGGGGAGCCGGGGTTCGCCGAGGCCGAGATGGTCTACGTCGACGCCGCCTCGTGCGTCGACTGCGGCGCCTGCACGACGGCGTGCCCGGTCGACGCGATCAAGCCGCACACGGCGTTGACGGAGGCGGAGCTGCCGTTCATCGCGCTCGCCTCGTCCTACTACGAGAGCCAGCCGCACCTGGACCGCGCGCCGCTGGCGATCGTGCCGAGGGTCGAGCGGGCGGTCCGCCCCGAGGAGGTGCGGGTCGCGATCGTCGGTGCCGGCCCGGCCGCCCTCTACGCAGCCGACGAGCTGTTGAAGAACCCCGGCGTCGTGGTGGACGTGATCGACCGGCTGCCCACGCCGTACGGACTGGCACGCGCGGGGGTCGCGCCGGACCACCGACGCACCCGCCAGGTCACCCGGCTCTTCGAGGCGATCGACCGGCAGCCGGGCTTCGACTACCTGCTCAACCTCGAGGTCGGTCGCGACATCACGCACGAGGAGCTGCGCCGGCACTACCACGCGGTCCTCTACGCCACCGGCGCGTCCGCCGACCGCCGGCTCGGGATCCCCGGCGAGGACCTGCCCGGCAGCACCTCGGCGACCGCCGTCGTGGGCTGGTACAACGCCCACCCCGACCACCAGGACGCCTACGTCGACCTCGGCGGCGAGCGCGTCGTCGTGGTCGGCAACGGCAACGTCGCCCTCGACGTGGCTCGGATCCTCACCGCGGACCCGGCGCAGCTCGCCGCGACGGACATCGCCGACCTGCCGCTGGCCGCCATGCGCGGCAGCGCCGTGCGGGAGGTGGTGGTGCTCGGTCGTCGCGGACCTGCGGAGGCCGCCTTCACGATGCCCGAGCTGATCGGGCTGGCCGGGCTCGAGGACGTCGACGTGATCGTCGACACGGGCGGTCGGCCGATCGAGTGCGAGGACCCGAAAGGCCGGCTGCTCGCCGAGCTCTCCGCGCGACCCCGCGCCGAGGGGCGCCGGCGGATCGTGCTCCGCTTCCACACCGCTCCGGTCCGGGTCCTCGGCGGCGACTTCGTCGAAGGGGTCGAGGTCGAGCGCACCCGCACCGTCGAGCGCCGCGCGGTCGGCACCGGTGAGACGGAGGTGCTGAGCGCCTCGATGGTGCTGCGCTCGGTCGGCTACCGCGGTGTGCCGCTCCCGGGGCTGCCCTTCGACCCGGCGAGCGCGACCGTGCCGCACACGGCCGGGCGGGTGGAGCCAGGCGTGTATGTCGCCGGCTGGATCAAGCGGGGCCCGAGCGGCTTCCTCGGCACCAACAAGGCGTGTGCCGAGGAGTCGGTGGCCAGCCTGCTCGCCGACCTCGACGCGGGGCTGCTGGCGTCGCCCGCCGGCGACCGCGCCGCCTTCCGCGCACTCGCCGCGGAGCGTCGGCCCGGTCTCGTCGACGCCGCCGGGTGGCGAGCGATCGACGCCGCCGAGCGGGCCGCCGGTGCCCGCGAGGGCCGCCCGCGGGTCCGGTTCACCGACGTCGCCGCGATGGTGGCGGCCTCGCGGGCCCACGATCGGCCGACACCGCGCCGGGGCCGGCGGCGACGGGCGCCCGCCGCCTGCTGAGCCTCTCGGGCCCGCGACCAGGCTAGAGTCCGGAGGCGTGGCGGAGCAGCGGAGCCGACCCGACGGGCGGCAGTCCCGCTGGGACCAGCACAACGCCGCGCGGCGGTCGCACATCCTCGACGCCGCGGTGGCTCTGCTAGAGGAGGGCACGCCTCCGGCCGACCTCCACGTCCGCGAGATCGCCGACCGGGCCGGCCTGGGCAGGCCGGTCGTCTACCGCCACTTCGCCGATCGGGCGGACCTGGACCGTGCGGTGCAGGGGCGGGTGCTGGAGCTGATGCGCACCGAGGTCGAGGCCGCGGTCCGCATCGAGGGCAGCATCGACGAGATCATCTTCCGCATCGTCTCGGCGTACGTCGGATGGGCGGCCGCCCACCCGGCGCTGCACCGAGCCGCGGTGAGCGAGCAGGGTGCCGGCGCCAGCCAGCTGGACGACACGGTCAGCGACATCGCGGGCAGCGTCGAGCAGCTCTTCTCGATGGCGCTGTCCCTGATCGGCGTCGAGCTCGACGACCAGGACGCGGCCATCCTCGACCCGCTCGTCTTCGGGCTGGTCGGGCAGGCCTTCGGCTCGGTGCGCCGGTGGCTGCGCCGCGACCCGATGGTCCCCGACGCCGCGGCCCTAGCGCGCTTCCTCACCGAGTCGATCTGGTTCCAGATCGACGGCCACGCCCGCACGCGGGGCCTGGAGCTCGACCGCACGGTGCCGCTCGAGCAGCTGCTGGGTCCCGAGGTCTGAGCGCGCCCCGGTAGCACGACCCGGGCCGGTCGCGTGCGGGTTCGGGAGCGGTCGTGCGCAATGTCGGGCTCGTCCGCTGTGGGCTCTAGACCAACACATCCGACATTGCGGGGTGATGCCGACAACGGCTGTCGCCGCGGCCCGGGCTGCGGCGAAGGTCTGGGTCGACGGCCGGGCGTTCCGGTCGACCACGACCACCACCAATCGGGGGGACAGCATGACCAGCTCGAAGAACGGCAAGAGGACCACCAAGCGCGTCGCAGTCGTCGGCGGCACCGTCGCGGCCCTGCTCGGCGGCGGCATCGCCTTCGCGGCCTGGACCTCGACGGGCACCGGCTCGGGCACCGCCACGGCAGGCACGTCAACCAACCTGCGCGTGCACGGAAGCGATGCCACCGGGCTGTTCCCCACGGGTGACCAGACGGTCACCGTCACAGTGGAGAACGACAACCCTTACAACGTGCAGTTGAACTCGATCCACGCGGACTCGTTCGCGGTGGACTCCGACCACTCGGGTTGCACGGTGGCCAACAGCGCCGTTACGACTGACTCCGGCACCTACGGCACGTCCGCCGACGACATCAGCAAGAACGGCGGGACCATCCACCGGGACCTGCTCGTCCACATGGCGGCAAGCGCCGACAACGCCTGCAAGGGTGCGACGTTCACGGTGACCTACACCGCCTCGGCCGACAGCACCAACTGACGCCCGACTCAAGCGAACTCGGGGGAGCCGACGTGACGACAGCAACCACACCGCGCACAGCACGGTGGCGCCGACCTGCCGCGAGCAGGGTCGCGCCGGTGCTCGTCGCGCTCGGCTCCCTTCTGGTCGCCCTGGCGCTCGTGCTGACGCTGGGACTGACCCGGGGCGCGCAGCCCCGGGCCGGGGCGACGGTGCTCACCGCCAGCGGCACCAGCGGTGCGCCGGTGGGCAACGGCACCGGAAACGGCAACACCGACCCGGCGACGGGCTGCAACACCAGCGGCAACTGCGTGAAGTCCTTCGGCGTGACGGTCGGGGCGGTCACCGACCTGTGGCCCGGCAAGCGGACGACGCTGCCCGTCCACTACACCGACCCGAACGCCTTCGACATCCGCGTCACGGACGCCAGCGCCGCGGTCGCGCTGCTCTCGGTCGACCAGGCGGCGCCCGTCACGCCGCGGACCTGCCGCGCCTCCGATCTGACGGTGGACGGCTATCACGGCTCACCCGGTCTCCTCGTCCCTGCCAAGCGGGGCCTCGACACGGGTCTGACCGTCACGATGAGTCCCGACGCACCGGACAACTGCAAGAGGGCCAGCTGGACCATCACGGTGACCGCCCAGGCGGTGAAGTGATGAGGAGGACCAGCCTCGCCGCGGCCGCCGTCACCGGCACGCTGATCCTCACGCCCGTCGCCGCCTTCGCCGCCTGGACCGGCTCCGGCAGCGGGACGGGAACGGCCACCGCCACGACCATCGGGCCGGCCGGCCAGCCGACCGCCGTCCAGGGCACCAGCGCCGTCAGGATCTCGTGGGATCCGGCGCACCTCGGCACCGGCGGCGACGTCGACCGCTACGACGTCGTCCGGTACGCCGGCGGTGTGTCGACCCCGGTGTGCAGCGGCCTGAAGACCACGACGTGCACGGACGGATCGCCCGCCACTGGTCAGGTGACCTACGGCGTCGTTGCGCGCATCGGCGCCAACTGGCGCTCGACCGAGAGCACGACGGCACCCTTCACCTACGACGGAACCGCACCGACGACGACGATCGATCCTGCCGACTCCACCGCCTGGAGGTCGACGAACACCGTGACGCTGAGCGCGTCCGACGACCGCAGTGGGGTGGCCTCGATCAGCTATCGGGTCGACGGCGGATCGGCGAGCAGCTACACGGCGCCGTTCACGCTGGCCGACGGCATCCACACCGTCACCTACCACGCCGTGGACAACGCCGGGAACGTCGAGGCCGACAAGACGGCACACCTCAGCATCGACACCGTCAAGCCGACAGCGAGCGTGAATCCGGTGGCGGGCAGCGTCGCCGACTCGGTGACGATCACCGGCCATGATGAGCGGAGTGGCGTTGCCCGTGTCGAGTATCTGCTCGACGGCAGCACGACTTGGAAGACCGGCACCTCGGTCTCCTGGGCCTCCGGGTCGGGCTCCCACACGGTGACCTACCGGGCCGTCGACAACGCCGGGAACGTGGGAGCTTCTGTGACGGCTCGTTACACCGCCACGGTAACCGTGCCGGCTCCGCAGGTGACGTGCGGTGCGTCGACGAAGAACTCGATCACCATTACGTGGAGCGCGGTATCGGGAGCACAGTCCTACGACCTGTACTTCCCGTCCAAGACGACGCCGCTCAACGTCACCGCGACGACATTCACGATCGTTCCTAACAACTCCACGGGCAGCGGCACCTTCTCCGTGAGGGCGCACGTGGGTGCAGATGTGTCGGGCCCGTCCAACATCGTGACCTACGACCTCCCGGGCGGCACCTGTCAGTAGTAGGCGCCGATGCTTCTTCGTAGACTCGGCCGGTGCCCACGCCGACCATCGGAGTCTTCGCCCTGCAAGGTGACGTCCGTGAGCACCTGGCGGCGCTGCGGCGGCTGGGGGCCGATCCGGTCGCCGTGCGGCGGCCGGGGGAGTTGGCGGAGGTCGACGGGATCATCCTCCCCGGCGGTGAGTCGACGACGATGGCGAAGCTGGCGCGGACCTTCGACCTGTTCGAGCCGCTGAAGCAGCGGATCAAGGACGGGATGCCGACGTTCGGGACCTGCGCCGGGATGATCCTGCTCGCCGACCGGGTGCTGGACGGGACCGCCGACCAGGAGACCCTCGGCGGCCTGGACATCACGGTGCGGCGCAACGCCTTCGGGCGCCAGGTGCACAGCTTCGAGGGCCCGGTGCCGTACGCCGGGCTGGCAGAGCCGGTCCACGCCGTCTTCATCCGCGCGCCGTGGGTGGAGGAGGTGGGTCCCGAGGTCGAGGTGCTCGCCCGGGTGGCGGAGGGCGAGGCCGCCGGTAGGATCGTCGCCGTCCGGCAGGGGCCGCTGATGGCGACGTCGTTCCACCCCGAGGTCGGGGACGACGACCGCATCCACGGTGCCTTCGTCGACCTGGTCGCCGCTTCGACAGCGGCGTCGCGGCCGACGGCCTGACCTCCAGAGCACTCGTACGGAAGGAACCGCCTGATGTCCGGGCACTCCAAGTGGGCCACCACCAAGCACAAGAAGGCCGTCATCGACGCCCGCCGCGGCAAGATGTTCGCCAAGCTGATCAAGAACATCGAGGTCGCGGCCCGGATGGGCGGCGGTGACCCGGCCGGCAACCCGACGCTCTACGACGCCATCCAGAAGGCGAAGAAGTCCTCGGTCCCCAACGACAACATCGACCGCGCTGTCAAGCGCGGTTCGGGCGCCGAGGCCGGTGGGGCCGACTACCAGACGATCATGTACGAGGGCTACGGCCCCAACGGCGTGGCGATGCTGGTGGAGTGCCTGACCGACAACCGCAACCGGGCCGCGATGGAGGTCCGCACCGCGATGACCCGCAACGGCGGCTCGCTCGCCGACCCGGGCTCGGTCTCCTACCTCTTCCACCGCAAGGGCGTCGTCGTGGTGCCCACCCACCAGGAGGGCAAGGACGTCACCGAGGACGACGTCCTCGAGGCGGCCCTCGACGCGGGTGCGGAGGAGGTCAACGAGCTCGGCGAGTCGTTCGAGGTCGTCAGCGAGGCCACCGACCTGGTCACCGTGCGGACGGCCCTGCAGGACGCCGGCCTCGACTACGACTCCGCGGACGCCTCCTTCGTCCCCTCGATGCACGTCGAGCTCGACGAGCAGGGCGCGACGAAGGTGTTCCGGCTGGTCGAGGCGCTGGAGGACCTCGACGACGTGCAGAACGTCTACGCCAACTTCGACGTCTCCGACGAGGTGCTCGCCGCGCTCGACGACGAGGAGTGATCACGCCTCGGCGCTGCGTGTCGTACGCCGTGACGGTCCGCCTCGTCGCTTAGGTTGGACCGAACGTACGTTCGGTCGACTCCGGGAGGTGGCATGCGGGTCCTCGGCATCGACCCCGGGCTGACCCGGTGCGGGGTGGGCGTGGTCGAGGGCGGACCCGGCCGGCCCCTGCGGCTGGTCGCCGCCGGCGTGGTGCGCACCGACGCGGCGCTGCCGCTCGCCGAGCGCCTGCTGGGCATCGAGCGCGGCCTGGAGGAGTGGCTCGACGTGATCGCCCCGGACGCCGTGGCGGTCGAGCGGGTCTTCAGCCAGCACAACGTCCGCACCGTGATGGGCACCGCCCAGGCGAGCGGGATCGCGCTGCTGGTCGCCGCCCGCCGGACGCTCCCGGTCGCGCTGCACACCCCCAGCGAGGTCAAGGCGGCGGTCACCGGGAGCGGCCGCGCCGACAAGGCGCAGGTCGGCACGATGGTCGCGCGCGTGCTGCGCCTGGAGGAGGCGCCGCGCCCGGCGGACGCCGCCGACGCCGTGGCCCTCGCCATCTGCCACCTCTGGCGCGGGGCAGCCCAGGGACGACTCCACGCCGCCGTCGCGGCGACAGCGAAAGGACAGGTGATCGGCCGGTGATCGCATTCGTGAGCGGCACGGTGCACGCCGTCGGCCCCACCACCGCCGTCCTCGAGGTCGGCGGTGTCGGCCTCGAGGTCCAGTGCACCCCCGACACCCTGGCCGGGCTGCGCCGCGGCCACCCGGCGATGCTGCCGACCAGCATGGTGGTGCGTGAGGACTCCCTGACGCTGTTCGGCTTCGCCGACGACGACGAGCGCCAGCTCTTCGAGCTGCTGCAGACCGCCAGCGGGGTCGGGCCCAAGCTGGCCCAGGCCATCCTCGCCTGCCACCGGCCCGACACCGTGCGCCGCGCGGTCGCGAGCGAGGACGTCAAGACGCTCACCCGCGTGCCCGGCATCGGCCAGAAGGGCGCCCAGCGGCTGATCCTCGAGCTCAAGGACCGCCTCGGGCCGGCCGGCTCGCCGGCCACCGAGCCCGGCCACCCAGGCGGTGCGCCGGGGGTGTGGCAGGGCCAGGTGCACCTGGGGCTCGTCGGGCTCGGCTGGTCGGCGCGCGACGCCGATCGGGCGGTCGCCGCGGTGGTGCCCGAGGCCGAGGAGATGGCCGCGACCGGTGCCGCGCCCGATGTGGCGCAGCTGCTGCGCGCGGCGCTGCGCACGCTGAGCAGGGCCTGAGGTGGGCATCTCCGGCGGTGCCGAGAGCACCGGCCCCGAGGCGGCGCTGCGGGCCGCGGAGCTGGCCTACCTCGGCGACCGGCCGCCGCGGGCCGGCGACGAGGCGGTCTCGGTGACCACCGCCGAGGCCACCGGCGACGAGCGTGCGGTCGAGGCGGCGCTGCGGCCCCGCACCCTCGACGAGGTGGTCGGCCAGGAGCGGGTCCGCGAGCAGCTCGCGCTGGTGCTGGAGGCCGCCCGGGGCCGCCGCCGGGTGCCCGACCACGTGCTGCTCTCCGGTCCGCCCGGCCTCGGCAAGACCACGCTGGCGATGATCATCGCCGCCGAGATGGGCGCGCCGCTGCGCCTGACCAGCGGTCCGGCGCTGACCCACGCCGGTGACCTGGCCGCGATCCTGTCGGGTCTCAACGAGGGCGACGTCCTCTTCGTCGACGAGATCCACCGCACCTCGCGCTCGGCCGAGGAGATGCTCTACCTGGCGATGGAGGACTTCCGCGTCGACGTCGTGGTGGGCAAGGGACCCGGAGCGACCGCGATCCCCCTCGAGGTGCCGCGCTTCACCCTGGTCGGTGCCACCACCCGTGCGGGGCTGCTGCCCTCGCCGCTGCGGGACCGGTTCGGCTTCACCGCCCACCTGGAGTTCTACGAGCCGCTGGAGCTCGACCTGATCGTGCGCCGCTCGGCGGCACTGCTCTCCGTCGACGTCGAGCCCGAGGGCAGCCTCGAGATCGCCTCCCGGTCCCGCGGCACACCTCGTATCGCGAACCGGCTGCTGCGCCGCGTCCGCGACTACGCCCAGGTCCGTGCCGACGGTGTGGTCAGCCGCGACCTGGCCCGACGGGCGTTGGACCTCTACGAGGTCGACGCGACCGGCCTCGACCGGCTCGACCGTGCCGTGCTCGACGCGCTGTGCCGCCGATTCGGCGGCGGACCCGTCGGGGTCGCCACCCTCGCCGTCGCGGTGGGGGAGGAGCGCGAGACCGTGGAGGAGGTCGCCGAGCCGTTCCTGGTCCGGCTGGGCATGCTCGCCCGCACCCCTCGCGGCCGGGTGGCCACACCCGCGGCCTGGCGCCACCTCGGCCTGCCCGTGCCCGCCGCGGCCCCCTTCGCCCGGCCGGGCGAGGACGAGCCGCTCTTCGACGACGACGCCGGCTGAGCCCGCCGGCGGAGCCGTCGCTCGGTCCGCGCCGGTGCTGGTCGGTCCTGGCCGCGAACGCCGGTGACGGCAGTTACACTGCTGGTTCGGTGGGCGTCGCCCGCCTCTCCTGTCCCCGACGCCCGGAGTGTCGCTGTCGTGCCTGCCCTCGTGCAGCTGTTGGTCATCATCGCCGCCGTGTTGTTGTTCTACCGGCTGGTGATGCGTCCCGCGCGCAACCAGCAGCGGTCGATGCAGCAGGTGCAGACCGAGCTCGTGGCCGGCGACGAGGTCGTCATCTCGGCCGGCATCCACGGCATCGTCCGGGCCGTGGAGGACGACCGGGTCCGGCTGGAGATCGCGCCGGGAACGGTGATCACGGTGGCCCGCCAGGTCGTCGTACGACGGACCGCCGACCTCCTGCCCGCCGCGGACGCGGCCGTGGGGGAGACGACGGCGAACGGCCCGGCGCCGACCGCCGCTGACAACGAGCGCGAGGAGTAGCGTGGCCAAGAAGTCGTTCCACGCCGGACGCACCCTGATCATCTTCCTGCTGTCCGTGGCCGTGCTCTACGGCCTCGCAGCGCTCGGCGGCTCCTGGAAGCCGCGCCTGGGCCTCGACCTCGAGGGCGGCACGCGGATCACGCTGATCGCGCAGGGCACGCCGAGCACCACCAAGCTCAAGCAGGCCACGCAGATCATCAACCAGCGGGTCAACGGCTCCGGTGTCACCGAGGCGACGGTCTCGACGCAGGGCAACCGCAACATCGTGGTGGAGATCCCCGGGCAGAACCGCCAGGACCTCGTCGACGCGGTCAAGCGCACCGCACTGCTGCGGTTCCGGGTGGTGGCCTACTGCCCGCAGCTCGGCGGCGACTTCTGCATCAGCGGTCCGCCGCAGGCGGCCAGCCCCAGCTCCTCGCCCTCGCCGAGCAGCAGCCCCAGCTCCAGCGCCGCCCCGAGCGGCGCCGCCTCTCCGAGCAGCGCGGCCTCCCCGAGCAGCGCGGCCTCCCCGAGCAGCACGAGCAGCCCCAAGGCGAGCTCGAACGCCAGCCCGACGGCCGGCTCCAACCCGCGACCGGCACCCGCCTTCGCCGATGGGTCGGCGCAGGAGAAGAAGAGCCAGCAGCCCTCCGCCAAGGCCACCAAGACGCCCGCTGCCAAGGCGACTGCGAAGGCCACTGCGAAGGCCACTGCGACCGCGACACCCGGCGCGAGCCCGACCGCACCGGCCGCCGCTGCCGACAGCCCCGGCGCCAAGCCGAGCAACTACCTGGCCTGGACCAAGGACCCCGGCACCGCCTGGCAGCTGCTCTACGCCGTGTCGAAGTGCGACTCCCAGTCCCACGTGGCGCTGGTCCCGAAGATCGCCAACACCCTCGATGTCGCCAACCCGCCGAGCAGCAAGAAGCTCCAGGCGCAGCTGAAGAACCTCAAGCGCGCCGACCTGGTCCGGATGGTCGACGAGCCGGGCCGTCCGCTGATCTCCTGCGGCGACGACAACGAGAAGTACCTGCTCTCGGTGGCGGTCATCAACGGCACCCAGCTCAAGACCGCCGCAGCCGTGCAGGACCAGCAGTCGCTGGGCTCCTGGGTCGTCTCGCTGACCTTCAAGGGCGACGCGGTCGGCACCTTCGCCGACCTCTCCCGCAAGATGGTGCCCAGCTCCAGCTCGCCGTACGCCGACGGACGGTTCGCGATCGTCCTCGACGGCCAGACCCTGTCGGCGCCGGGCTTCACCGGGGTGATCCCCGACGGCACGGCGCAGATCACCGGCAACTTCACCCAGACCTCGGCCAGCACGCTGGCCGACGCGCTCAAGTTCGGTGCGCTGCCGGTCAAGTTCGAGCCCGACGTCTACACCCAGACGATCGGCCCCTCGCTCGCCGGCAACCAGCTCAGCGCCGGGCTCATCGCGGGCGGCCTGGGCCTGCTCGTGGTGATGATCTACTGCCTGCTCTACTACCGCGGACTCGGCACGGTCGTGATCGCCTCCCTGGTGCTGGCGGCGATGGTGACGTACGCGATCGTGCTGATCCTGGGCAAGACGGCCGGCTTCGCGCTGACGCTGCCGGGCATCGCGGGCCTGATCGTCGCGGTCGGCATCACCGCGGACTCCTTCATCGTGTACTTCGAGCGGATCCGTGACGAGATGCGCGCGGGCAAGTCCATGCGGGTGGCCGTCCAAGCCGGCTGGAAGCGCGCCCGGAACACCTGCCTGGCAGCGGACGCGGTCTCGGTGCTGGCGGCGGTGGTCCTCTACATCTTCGGCATCGGCGTGGTCCGGGGCTTCGCGTTCGCGCTCGGGGTCAGCACCCTGATCGACCTGGTGGTCTTCTTCTGGTTCACCCACCCGATGATGACCGCGCTCTCGCACCGGCGCTTCTTCAACTCCGGCCACCGGCTCTCGGGCCTCTCGGCCGACACACTGGGCGTCGACGCGCAGCCGCGCGTGGCGGGAGGTCGGATCTGATGGGCAGGTTCTCGCGGCTCGGCAACGAGCTCTACAGCGGACGGCGGTCGATCGACTTCGTCGGCCGGACCAAGCTCTGGTACGCGATCTCCGGACTGATCGTCCTCGCGGCGATCCTGGGCCTGACCCTGCGCGGGCTCAACCTCGGCATCGAGTTCAAGGGCGGCACCGAGTACCGCATCGACCTGCCGAGCAGCCAGGTCGACCGCGCGCACGTCGACACCGCCATCAGCGCCGCCGCCGCGACCGGCGTCCCGGCGGCCGCCTCGCCGCGCGGCGTCACCAACGGGCGCACCGGCATCCTGATCACCGTCGAGCAGATGTCGCAGGACCAGAGCGACCGGGTGATCACGGCGATCAGCGACGCCCTGCACGTCAAGCCCGACGCCGTCAGCGAGGAGGTGGTCGGGGCCAGCTGGGGCAGCCAGGTCGTCAACAAGACGATCACCGGCCTGATCGTGTTCCTCGTCGTGGTGATGCTGTTCATCTGGGCGTACTTCCGCGAGTGGAAGATGTCGGTGGGCGCGATCGTCGCCCTCGCCCACGACCTCGTCATCACCGTCGGCATCTACGCCCTGTCGGGCTTCGAGGTGACCCCGGCGACGGTGACGGGTGTGCTGACCATCCTCGGCTTCTCCCTCTACGACACCGTCGTGGTGTTCGACAAGGTCCGCGAGAACACCCGCAACCTCCGGCAGAGCCGGCGCACGTACGCCCAGCAGGCCAACCTCGCGGTCAACCAGACCCTGGTCCGCTCGCTGAACACCTCCATCGTGGCCCTGCTGCCGGTGGCGGCGCTGCTGATCGTCGGCACGGTCGTCCTCGGGTCCGGCGACCTCAAGGACCTCTCGCTGGCGCTGTTCGTCGGCATGGCCGCGGGCGCGTACTCCTCGATCTTCATCGCCACGCCGCTGGTCGCGCAGCTGAAGTCCCGCGAGAAGGCGATCACCGAGCAGGACCGGCGTGCCCGCGCCCGCCAGCGCCGCGACGCCGACCGCTACGCCGACGTGCCGACGGGGCAGGGCGAGGTGGGCCTGGACCGCGCGGCCCTGCAGGGTGCGCCGGCCGAGCTGGAGGGTGTGGAGCTCGACGACGAGCTGGGCGGTGACCCGGGCGGCCTCGACGACCGCGAGCGGGTGGGCCGCGGGGCTCCGCGGACCGCACCGCCGCGGGGTCCTGAGGTCACCGGCTCGGGCCGTGTGCTGCCCGAGAGCAAGGCGCCCGTGCGTCAGTCGGGCTCGGCGAAGCGCAGCCAGCCCAGCCGCGAGCCGCGCTCCAAGCGCCGGTGAGCGCCGCCGGAGCCCAGGTCACCGACCTGGCGGCCCTGATCGACGCGCTCGTGCGCGACGTCGAGGACTTCCCGAAGCCGGGCGTGCTGTTCAAGGACATCACGCCGCTGCTGGACGACCACGACGGCTTCACCGCCGTCGTCCAGGGCCTGGCCGACGCCGGTCGAGACGCTGCGGGCGCCACGGTGGTCGACAAGGTCGTCGGCATGGAGGCCCGCGGATTCATCTTGGCGGCGCCGGTCGCGCTGGCGCTCGGCGTCGGGTTCATCCCGGTGCGCAAGCCGGGCAAGCTGCCCTGGCACACCCATGAGGTCGCCTACCAGCTCGAGTACGGCGAGGAGACGCTGCAGATGCACGTCGACGCCGTGGCGCCGGGGGAGCGGGTGCTGCTGGTGGACGACGTGCTGGCCACCGGTGGCACGGCCGCGGCCGCGGCCGAGCTGGTCGGGCGGTGCGGCGGGGTCGTCGCCGGGCTCGCGGTGCTGATGGAGCTCGGCTTCCTCGACGGCCGCGCGAAGGTCTCCGACCTCGACGTGACCGCACTGCGCACCCTGTGAACGGGTGCGTCGCAATGCACCGGCTGCCCGCAACCCGCCGGTGCTGCGGCTTCGTCTCCTAGACTTGGCCCATGGTGGAGGAGCCGGGCCGTGAGGCGGTGGCTGAGGCGGCACGCGAGACGGTGAGCCCGACGGTCGACCCGACGGTGGGCGCGTCCGTGGGCGAGCCCGTCGCGGCCCCCGCTCGTCCCGCTCCGTCCGGGACGGCGCTGCAGGGCGGGCGCGGCATGCGCGCCCGGCTGGCGCGGCTCGGGACCAGCCGGCAGGCCGGCAACCCGGTGCTCGAGCCGCTCTTCCGCGCGGTGCGCGCCAACCACCCCAAGGCTGACCTGGCGCTGCTCGAGCGGGCCTACGAGACCGCCGAGCGGCTGCACCGCGGCCAGACCCGCAAGAGCGGGGACCCCTACATCACCCACCCGTTGGCGGTCACCACGATCCTCGCCGACATCGGCATGACCGAGCCGACCCTGGTCGCCGCGCTGCTGCACGACACGGTCGAGGACACGCCGTACAGCCTGGAGGACCTGCGGCGCGACTTCGGTGACGAGGTGGCGCTGCTGGTCGACGGGGTCACCAAGCTCGACAAGGTCCAGTACGGCGAGACGGCGCAGGCCGAGACGATCCGCAAGATGATCGTGGCGATGGCCCGCGACATCCGGGTGCTGGTCATCAAGCTCGCTGACCGGCTGCACAACATGCGCACGGTCCGCTACGTCAAGCAGTCCACCCAGGAGCGGCAGGCCACCGAGTCGCTCGACATCTACGCCCCGCTCGCCCACCGGCTCGGCATGAACACGCTGAAGTGGGAGCTGGAGGACCTCGCGTTCGCCACGCTGCACCCCAAGATCTACGACGAGATCGTGCGGATGGTCGCCGAGCGCGCGCCCTCGCGCGACCAGTTCATGCGTCAGGTGATCGAGCGCGTCGAGGGCGACCTGAAGGCGGCCCGGATCAAGTGCCGGGTCACCGGCCGGCCCAAGCACTACTACTCGATCTACCAGAAGATGATCCACGGTCGGCGCGAGTTCTCCGACATCTACGACCTGGTCGGCATCCGCATCCTCGTCGACTCCGACCAGGAGTGCTACGGCGTCCTCGGCGTGCTGCACAACCGGTGGAACCCGATCCCGGGCCGGTTCAAGGACTACGTCGCGATGCCGAAGTTCAACATGTACCAGTCGCTGCACACCACGGTGATCGGCCCGCAGGGCAAGCCGGTGGAGATGCAGATCCGCACCTTCGCCATGCACCGCCGGGCGGAGTACGGCGTCGCCGCGCACTGGAAGTACAAGGAGGACGTGCGCAACGGCGAGGCCGAGGACACCGCGCGTCCCCTGGGCCAGTCCGACATGCAGTGGGTGCGCCAGCTGCTGGACTGGCAGAGCGAGGTCGAGGACCCCGGCGAGTTCCTGGAGTCGCTGCGATTCGAGATCAACGCCGCCGAGGTCTACGTCTTCACCCCGCGTGGCGACGTCGTCGGGCTGCCGATGGGCTCGACGCCGGTCGACTTCGCCTACGCCATCCACACCGAGGTCGGCCACCACACGATCGGAGCGCGGGTCAACGGCCGGCTGGTGCCGCTGGAGTCACCGCTGGAGCACGGCGACGTGGTCGAGGTCTTCACCTCCAAGGCGGCCAACGCCGGCCCCAGCCGCGACTGGCTCCACTTCGTCCGCTCCCCCCGCGCGCGCAGCAAGATCCGGCAGTGGTTCACCAAGGAGCGGCGCGAGGAGGCGATCGAGCACGGCAAGGACCAGATCGCCCGGCTGATCCGCAAGGAGGGCGTCCCGCTGAAGCGGGTGATGACCCACGACTCCCTCACCCAGGTGGCCCACGAGCTGCGCCTGGCCGACGTCTCCTCCCTCTACGCCGCCGTGGGCGAGGGCAACCTGGGCGCCCAGACCGTCGTACGCAAGGTGATCGACCTCTTCGGTGGCCAGGACGGCGCCGCGGAGGACCTGGCCGAGGCGGTCACGATCACCCGGGTGGCGCGGGCACCGCAGACCCATGGGGACTCCGGCGTCATCGTCAAGGACGTCTCCGACGTGCTGGTGAAGCTGGCCCGCTGCTGCACCCCGGTGCCGGGCGACGCGATCATCGGCTTCGTCACCCGCGGTGCCGGCATCTCGGTGCACCGCGACGACTGCACCAACGCGGCATCCTTGAAGGCCCAGCCCGAGCGCCTGGTCGACGTCGAGTGGGCCCCGACCGCGCAGTCGACGTTCCTGGTGCAGATCATGGTCGAGGCCCTCGACCGTGCCCGGCTGCTCTCCGACGTGACGCTGACCCTGTCCGACCAGCACGTCAACATCCTCTCGGCCTCCCTGAGCACCGGCCGCGACCGGGTCGCCAAGAGCCGCTTCACCTTCGAGATGGCCGACCCCAAGCACCTCGGCGTCGTCCTCAAGGCCGTCCGCGCCGTCGACGGCGTCTTCGACGCCTACCGCATCACGCACTGAGCTCGCCGGGCCCCCAAGGCGTCCCACCCGTCGCAGTTTTCACGGGCTCACCCGCGAAAACTGCACGTGCTTCACCAGGCACGGTGAGGGGAGTGAGGGTTTCGCGGGTTCACCCGCGAAAACCCACCCGCACACCCCTCTACCGGCTGAACTCGGCGGCGGTGCGCTCGGCCATTTCGAGGAACGCGCGCCGGGAGGCGAGGTCGTCCTCGAGGCGGCGTACGGCGCCCTGGTCGCCGCGGGCGCGGGCCGCCTCCAGGTCGGACTCGGCCTTGGCGATGGCGTCGCGGAGCTTGGTCACCATGTCGTCGGCGCGCGCGGACTTCTCGGGGTCGCTGCGACGCCACTGGTCGTCCTCGACGCCGCGGATCGCCTGCTCGACCTTGCGCATCCGGCCCTCGAGGATCTTGATCTGGTCGCGCGGTACCTTGCCCGCTGCGTCCCACCGCTCGGCGATGGCGCGGAAGGCCCGCTTGGCGGCCTCGAGCTCGGCACCCCCGGCGCGGAGCTGGGGGAGCAGTGCCTCGGCCTCGTCCAGCAGAGCGCGCTTGACCTCGGCGTTGGCTCCGAACTCCTCCTCCATCGCGGAGTTCGCGGTGTCGCGCGCGCCGAAGAAGCGGTCCTGGGCGCCCCGGAACCGCTGCCACAGGTCCTCCTCGACGGCACGAGGCGCCGGCCCGGCGGCCTTCCACTCCTGCATGAGCGCGCGGTAGCGCGTCGTCGTGGGGCCCCAGTCGGTGGAGTCCGCGAGCGCCTCGGCCTCGCGGACCAGGCGCTCCTTGACCACCTGGGCGCCGGCGCGCTGGGAGTCCATCTGGGCGAAGTGCGCCTTGCGTGCCTTCGTGTACGCCGTCCGGGCGGCGCTGAAGCGGTGCCACAGTGCGTCGTCGGCGGACCGCTCGAGGCGGGGCAGCTGCTTCCACTCCTCGAGGAGGTCGCGCAGCCGGTTGGCGCCGTTGCGCCAGTCCTGCTTGCCGGCGATGGTCTCGGCGGTGGCGACCAGCTGCTCCTTGCGGGCCCGGGCGGCCTCGATGCGCCGCGACCGCTCCGCGCGGCGCTGCTCGCGCTGCGTCGCGATCAGCGGCCGCAGTGCCTCCACCCGCGAACGCAGGCCGGCGACGTCGCCGACGAAGTTCGGGGTGGCGAGCTGCTCCTCGAGCTGCGCGACGGCGGCGGTGGCCTCCTCGGGCGCGACCTTGCTGCCGCGGACCCGCTGCTCGAGCAGCTGGACCTCGAAGGCGACCGGCTCGTAGCGGCCGGCGAAGAACGCCAGGGCCTCCTCGGCCGTGCCCTCGGGGTACTGCCCGACCGCGTGCTCCTCCTCGCCGATGCGGACGAACACCGTGCCGTCCTCGGCGACGCGTCCCCACTGCTTCGGGTCCGCGCCCTCGGCAGCGGGGACCGCGACGGTCCGTGCCCGGGGGAGGGCCACGGCGGGCGAGGGCACGGCCGGCGAGGGCACGGCGGCAGGCGGTACGGCGGCAGGCGGTACGGCGGGCGCCGGACCGTCGGCCCGCCCCCCGGCCTCCGGCGCCACGACGGCCTCGGCCGGCTGCTCGACCGGCTGCTCGGCCGGCTGCTCGACCGGCTGCTCGACCGGCTGCTCGACCGGCTCCGCGGCCTGCGGTCCATCAGAGGCGGCGTCGGCGGGCCGAGCGTCGGCCCGGTCCTGCTCCGGCGCGTCGTTCTGGGAAGTCACGGATCCCCCACGTGGTCGCTCCCGTCGCCGCTGGTGGGGCGGGCGACGGCATGTGAGCGCCCATCGTACGCATGCGAGCGCGCGCGACCGGGACGAGTAGGGTGGAGTCGACGGTCGGCGCGCACCGGCGCGGCCCACGTCCACGGATCCGTCCATCGTCGCCAGGAGAGAGCGAAGCGTGCTGATCGCCGGCTTCCCCGCAGGCCCGTGGGGCACCAACTGCTACGTCGTCGCCACGGACGCCGGCAACGAGTGCATCGTGATCGACCCCGGCAAGGACGCCGCCGACGGCGTGGCGCAGGTGGTCCGCGAGCACCGCCTCAAGCCGGTCGCCGTGCTGATCACCCACGGACACATCGACCACATGTGGTCGGTCACGCCGGTCTCCGGTGCCTACGACGCCACCGCGTGGATCCACCCCCGCGACCGGCACCTGCTCAGCGACCCGCTGGCCGGCATGTCGGCTGAGTCGGCGGGCATGCTGCTCGGGGGCAGCTACACCTTCACCGAGCCCGACGAGGTGCGCGAGCTCGGCGACGGACAGGCCATCGACCTGGCCGGGCTCAGCCTCACCGTCGACCACACCCCCGGCCACACCGCGGGCTCGGTGACCTTCCGGACGCCCTATGCCGAGCAGGGCGTCTCGGAGCTGATGTTCTCCGGCGACCTGCTCTTCGCCGGCTCCATCGGGCGCACCGACCTCCCCGGCGGCGACCACCCCACGATGCTGCGATCCCTGCGCGACAAGGTGCTGCCGCTGGCCGACGACATCGCGGTGCTGCCCGGGCACGGCGAGCAGACCAGCATCGGGCGCGAGCGGGCCACCAACCCGTTCCTGCTCGAGCTCCAGGACGACTCCGGCACGACGACCGCGGTCACGCGAGGTCTGTGAGCAATGGCCAAGCCCACCCCGCTTAGCGGGTTCCCCGAGCTGCTGCCCGCCCAGCGACTGGTCGAGCAGGAGGTGCTCCGCACGCTCGCGTCGACCTTCGAGCTGCACGGGTTCGTCAACATCGAGACCCGGGCCGTCGAGCCGCTCGACCAGCTGCTCCGCAAGGGCGACACCTCCAAGGAGGTCTACCTGCTGCGGCGGCTCCACGAGACCGCCGAGGAGGGCCACGCCGGCATCGGGCTGCACTTCGACCTGACCGTGCCGTTCGCGCGCTACGTGCTGGAGAACGCCGGCAAGCTGGAGTTCCCCTTCCGGCGCTACCAGATCCAGAAGGCGTGGCGGGGCGAGCGGCCGCAGGAGGGTCGCTACCGGGAGTTCACCCAGGCCGACATCGACATCGTCGGCCGCGACACGCTGCCGGTGCACCACGACGTCGAGGTCGCCCGGGTGATGCTCGACGCCCTCTCCCGGCTCGCCGATCCGGGCTCCATCGGGCTGCCCGGCTTCCGGGTCCAGGTCAACAACCGCAAGGTGCTGCAGGGCTTCTACGCCGGGCTCGGCATCGACGACGCCGACGAGCCGATGCGGCTGGTCGACAAGCTCGACAAGCTCCCGGTCGCGACGGTGCGCGGTCTGCTCGTGGACGAGGCGGGCCTCGACGGCACGCAGGCCGACGCCTGTCTGCGCCTGGCCACCATCACCGGCCCCGGTACGGCGTTCGTGGAGCAGGTGCGTGCCCTGGGTGTCAGCCATCCGCTGCTCGAGGAGGGCCTCGCCGAGCTCGCGGCGGTCGTGGAGGGCTGCGCGCCGATCGCCACCGACCGTGCGCGGGTCGAGGTCGACCTGTCGATCGCGCGGGGCCTGGACTACTACACCGGAACGGTCTTCGAGACGCGCCTGGACGGTCACGAGGCGCTCGGCTCGATCTGCTCCGGCGGTCGCTACGACGCGCTGGCCGACGACGGCCGCACGACGTACCCCGGGGTCGGCCACAAACACCGCCAGAGACCCCAACGAAGGCCCATTTTTGGGCGCCGGGGGTGGCGGGCCCCCCCCCCCGCCCCAAAAAATTCACCCTGTGCTGGGGCCTACTTTTGTTTTTTTGCCCCACCCCGGGGTCCGTCGTGCGGCCGTCGTCGGCCAGCGCGGCGTAGCGACCGCCGGAGCAGATCGAGCCGAGCGC
>JBQCHZ010000068.1:0-52893 GCA_051954195.1 Marmoricola sp. | reverse complement strand
TGGGTGCCGTGGGTGCGCGCCTGGGCCGGCCACAGCGGGGGCTCGGCCTGCCCGCCTTAGCGTTGTATTTTGTGGTCGTCTACTACCTCGGATACCAGGTCGTCGAGGTCGTCGACGAGGACGGCACCGGCGTCGGAGTCGCCCGCCACGCCCAGGGAGCGCAGCACCATCCCGCAGAACTCGTGGGTGGTGGCGATGGTCGCGGCGTCGTAGGTCGCGAGGGCCGCTTGGAGACGGCGGATCCGAGCCGCTCGCTCCCGGTCGTCGGCCGCGCACAGGTGCGCGACCAGCGGATCGGTCTCGCCGCCGGGGGCCGGCTCACCGGTCAGGCCGTGCAACGCTGCGACGAGCTGCTCGCGCACCCGCTGGCGCAGCTCGCGTGTCGCGGCGCGCCCGAAGGTGATGACCAGCATCTGGTCGAGGGTGGCGAGGCCCTCGGCGACGTGGCGGGTCACCAGCGCACCGATCGTCCACGTCTTGCCGGTGCCCGCGCTCGCCTCGAGGACGGTCGTGCCCGGAGCTGTGGGCAGCTCCTCGAGCAGGTCGAACGCCGGCGGCCCGGTCGTGGCGGACGTGGCGGACGTGGCGGGGTGATTCATCGGGGTCCCCGACGCGTTGTCCGGAGGAGCGAAGCGGAGGAGGAGAACGTGGTGGGGTGGCTCATCGGGGTCCCCGACGCGTTGTCCGGAGGAGCGAAGCGGAGGAGGAGAACGTGGTGGGGTGATTCATCGGGCCGCTCCCAGGAGGGGGAGCCAGATGCGGGAGGCGAGCGCGCCCAGGCGCGAGGCCTCGCCACCCTCGACCAGATGCCGGTCCTCGCCGTCGCGGGGCGGGAGCGCGAGCAGGTCCCGCAGCGGGAAGCGCTCGCCCCACACGCGGACGTGCGCGGGCGCGGCGTCCTCGCCCGGGTAGCGGTCGGAGGTCCACTTCCAGCCGGCCCGCTTGCGCGCCATCGCCGGGTTGCGACGACGCCCGTCCGCCCACGCGTGGGCGGTGCGCACCGGCAGCGGGAGCGGCTCGCACAGGCCGGCGTCGTAGATCTCGAGCAGGTCGCGCAGCAGGGCCGCCGGGTCCTCCGGTGGGGCGAAGGCCAGCCGCGCGGTGGCTGCGCCGCGCTCCCCACGGCCGACGGCTCCGGCGGTCCAGCCGCGGCCGGGCTCGGCCGCCTCGAGGGCGAGCAGGGACACCCATGCCTCGAGGAGGCTCTTCGGGCCCAGGCGGGAGTAGCCGACCTTGACCACGCGGCGGTCGTGCAGGTCGGTGACTGTGCCGACCAGACGCCGGTCCCCGAGGTCCACGTCGACGTCGTGGGCGCTGGCCGGCACCCCACCCGTGGTGGCCTGGACGAGGTCGGCGACGGGCCGGGCGCCGTCGCGGATGCGCTTGGCGATCGCCCAGCCCAGCTGGCCCGGGGGCAGCGTGCCGCGCCGCCACTCCGCCTGGAGCGCGTGGTCGGGGTCGCGACCGGCGATCAGTGCGCGCAGCACCCGCTCGCCGGCGTTCCACTCGGCGAGCCCGTCGAGCTCCACGGGCAGGGTGTCCCCCGGCGCCTCCTCGTCGTCGAGCAGCGCGATGCCGAGGCGGCGGCGCAGGAACGTGCGGACGGGGTCCTTGAGGAACCCGACGAGGTCGTCGAGCTCGACGTCACCGCACGGGACCGGTGGCAGGACCAGGTCGGCGAGCCGTTCGGGGACGGTGCGCGGCGAGGAGGCGGCGCGGGCGCCGTCGAGCGCGGTGCGGTCGAAGCAGAAGGGCGGTGTGCCGGTCAGGTTGCCGGGGTGGAAGGCCTGGAGGGGGTGCTGGCGCTGCACCGGGTCGTGGCCGGGGTCCATCGCCGCTAGCGTGTCGATCAGCTCCCCCAGCGGGACGGCGGGGGGACGGGGCTCGCCGTTGACCTCGTTGCGCCCGGAGTAGGTGATGACGAGGTGGTCGGTGGCGGCGAGCACCGCGTCGAGCAGCAGCTGGCGGTCCTCGCTGCGCGGGTCGCGCTCACCGGTCAGCGGGTGCCGCGCGAGGGCGTTGTCGCCGTCGACCGCGGCGTTGCGGGGGAACACGCCGTCGTCGAGCCCGAGCAGGCAGACCACGCGGTGCGGGACCGAGCGCATCGGCACCATCGTGCAGATGGTGAGCGTGCCGGTGCGGAAGTTGGCCCGGGTGGGCCGGCCGGCGAGCTGCTCGGAGAGCAGCGCCCGGACGTCGGGCAGCCGGAGGGTGGTGGTGTCCCGTCCGGTGCGTGCGGCGCCCTCGAGCAGTCCGGCCAGCTCGCGCTGGAGCTGTCCGAGCTGCCACTCGTCACCGGCACGGACGGCGGTGAGCGACTCCATCCCCTCCGCCAGCGCGGTGAGCCAGTGGGCCACGGGGTGCGCCCCGACGAGGGCGTCGCTGAGGTGCTGCAGGCGGTCGAGGAATTCCGCCAGCCGGCCGGCGAGGTCGATATCGGTGCTCGCGACGTCGTCCAGGGGCAGCGTGGTGTCGATCCACCGCTCGGCGTCCTCCGACATCGCGACGCCGGCCAGCACCCGGTCGAGCCCGAAGCGCCAGGTGTTCTGCATGTAGGCGGCGAGCCCGAAGTCGCGACGGTGCTCGGCGTCGAAGGCCCACCGCACGCCGGCCTTGTCCACCCAGCCGGTGATCGTCTCGAGGTCGGCGTCGGAGAACCCGAAGCGCCGGCGGACGGGGTCGGTCGCGAGGAGGTCGAGCACCCGGCTCGCCTCCGCGCGGCCCCCGGCGATGGTGAGGACCTGGTCGGCGACGCCGAGCAGCGGGTTGGTCTGGGTCAGCGCACGGTCGGCGAGCCGGACGCGCAGCTGCTGCCCCGGGTGCGCGTCGGGCAGCAGGTCGCCGAGACCGAAGGCGGCGTTGACCAGCGGCGCGTAGGCCTCGATGTCGGGGCACATCACCACGATGTCGCGCGGCTCGAGGCCGGGGTCGTCGGCGAGGAGTCCGAGCAGCACCTCGCGGAGCACCTCGACCTGCCGGGCCGGGCCGTGGCAGGAGTGCACCTGGACGCTGCGGTCGGCGGGGTCCGCGGGCAGTCGGGAGGGCGGCCGGTTGGCGGCGATGTCGGCCTGCAGTCGCCCCAGGAGCGTCGCCGGGGGCGCTGCGCCCGCCAGCGCCCCCGCGTCCACGACGGTGCCGGGCAGCGCGCGCTGGAGCTCGCGCACGTCGCGGCCCAGCGTGGCGAGCAGCGGGTGCCGCACGGCCTCGTAGCTCGTGTCGTCGGTGCGCCGGACCGACGCGCCACCGGACGTGCCCTCGAGGGCCGCCCATAGCTCGGGTGAGGGGTGCGGCAGCCACAGGTGCACGTCGCGGTGCTCGCCGAGCGCCGCGAGCAGGGCGATCTCGGTGACGGGAAGCCGGGTGTGACCGAAGAGGGAGAGCCGCGCAGGCAGCTCGGCGGAGGGCAGGGGCCCGTCGGAGCGCAGAGCGGCGACGACCTCGCGGTGCCGGACCACCGGGCTGGGCCCGTCGACCGCGGCGACCAGGCGGCGCCACAGCTCCGGCTGCCAGGAGAGGTCCTCGGCGAGCACCGCGCCCGTGCCGTCGGTGTCGTCCCCGGACTCCCACGCCTCGAGCAGCGCGGGACGCTGCTCGGCGTACGAGGTGAACAGGCGGGCCAGCCGCCGGGCCACGGCGAAGCGGCGACCCCGGCGCAGCTCACGCTCCTCGCCGGTCGCGAAGTGGCCCAGGTGCGTGCTGAGGGTATGGCACCAGCCCTCGTCGGCCGCGGCGTCGATCACCCCGAGCAGGGGCCAGGTCAGCTGCTGAGGCGCCCACGGGTCGTCGTCGAGCCGGCCGGAGAGCGCGGCGACCAGGCGGCCCGGGGACCAGAAGTCCACACCGGCGCACACGCCGTCGTCGGCACCGGCTGCCGGTCCCAGCCGGTGCGAGAGCCGCTGGCTGAGCCAGCGCTCGACGCCCTTGGCGGGCACGACCACCAGCTCACGGGCGAAGGGGTCGGACAGCGGGTCGGCGAGCAGCGCGGCCAGCCCGTCGGCCAGCCCGTCGGCGCGCGCCGCCCGATGCACCCTCACCACCACGCGGTCACCCTAGGCGCTGGCGCCGACACCCTCGGCCCGCCGTGTCAGCGGCGCAGCAGGGCGGTGAAGTCGGCGAAGCTCGCCGAGGTGTCGTCGAAGGGGTCTGCTGCCGGGATCCGTGGCGGGCCGCCGGCGAGCAGCGCGACGAGCTCGGCGGCAGCGCGCTCGACGCGCTGCTGCAGGGCGCCCTCGCCGGCGGAGGCGAAGTCGTCGGTGGCGGCGAAGACGCCGGTGGGCACGACGACCTCCTTGAGGTAGGCGAACAGCGGCCGCAGCGCGTGGTCGAGGACCAGGCTGTGCCGTGCGGTGCCCGCGGTGGCCGCGATCAGCACCGGCGTCCCCTCCAGCAGGCCCGGCTCGAGCACGTCGAGGAAGGTCTTGAACAGTCCCGCGTACGACGCGGCGAAGACCGGTGTCACGGCGATCACCGCATCGGCCCGACGGACGGAGTCGACCGCGGCGGCGAGGTCGCCCGAGGGGAACCCCGTCAGCATCGCGTCGGCGAGGGCGTGCGCGAGCGGTCGCAGCTCCACGACGTCGACCTCCACCGGGCGGCCGGCGCTCTCGAGCCGTCGTACGGCGGCAGCGGTGAGCCGGTCGGCGAGCAACCGGGTCGAGGACGGCTCCGAGAGCCCGGCGCTGATCACCACGAGGCGGGTCATCGGGTGGCTCCCGCGAGCTCGGTGCTCCTCGCGGCGACGAGCGAGGCGTGCGTGGGCGCGTCGGGAACATCGGCCGGGCGGCCCTCGGCGAACCCCGCGCGCATCGCCGGCAGGATCTCCCCGAGCAGGTCGAGCTGCTCGAGCACCGTCTTCAGCGGCAGCCCGGCGTGGTCGAGGAGGAACAGCTGGCGCTGGTAGTCGCCGACGTACTCGCGGAAGGACAGGGTCCGCTCGAGGACCTGCTGGGGCGAGCCGACGGTGAGCGGCGTCTGGGCGGTGAAGTCCTCCAGCGACGGCCCGTGGCCGTAGACGGGAGCGTTGTCGAAGTAGGGGCGGAACTCCTCGACCGCGTCCTGGCTGTTGCGGCGCATGAAGAACTGGCCGCCGAGCCCCACGATCGCCTGGTCGGCGCTGCCGTGCCCGTAGTGCTCGAAGCGGCGGCGGTAGAGCGCCACCATCTGCTCGGTGTGCGAGGCGGGCCAGAAGATGTGGTTGGAGAAGAACCCGTCGCCGTAGTAGGCGGCCTGCTCGGCGATCTCGGGCGAGCGGATCGAGCCGTGCCAGACGAACGGCGCGACGCCGTCGAGCGGCCGGGGCGTGGCGGTGAATCCCTGCAGCGGGGTCCGGTAGCGGCCCTGCCAGTCCACGACCTCCTCGGTCCAGAGCCGGTGCAGCAGCGCGTAGTTCTCGACGGCCAGGCCGATCCCCTCGCGGATGTCCTTGCCGAACCAGGGGTAGACCGGCCCGGTGTTGCCGCGCCCCAGGGTCAGGTCGACCCGGCCCTCGGCCAGGTGCTGGAGCTGGGCGTAGTCCTCCGCAATCCGGACGGGGTCGGTGGTGGTGATCAGCGTGGTCGCGGTCGACAGCACGATCCGCTCGGTCCGGGCCGCGATATAGGCCAGGGTGGTGGTCGGCGAGCTCGCCGCGAAGGGCGGGTTGTGGTGCTGGCCGAGCGCGACGACGTCGAGGCCGACGTCCTCGGCGTGCTGGGCGATCGTGACGGTGTCGCGGATCCGCTCGTGCTCGGACGGCGTCCGCCCCGTCGTGGGGTCGGTGGTCACGTCGCCGACGCTGAAGATCCCGATCTGCATGCTGCCTCCGTTTGTCATTGACTTTTCAACCAATGGTCGCGCGGGGGCATTCCCTCGTGACTCCTCAGCCGTGCGGCTCCCTCGCCGGCCAGGCGCGGTCCCACGGCACACCGGAGAGGCGATGGATCCGCCCGCCGAGAACGCCGAACACCGCCCGGCGCTCCTCCTCGTCCACGACGCCTCCGGCGCTACTGCCGTTCGACCACGCGATCCGGATCCGCTCGGCACCGACCTCCACCCGCAAGGAGCCGTCCAGCACCCGCAGCACCACCTCGTCGAGCTGGTCGAGCAGGAGCGCCGATCCGTCGTCGCAGGCGTCGCAGCCGCAGAACGGCAGCCTCTCGAGCAGCACCGCCGGCGTGCCGACACCGATGACGACACCGGCCGGCAGATCGGGACCCGGCGCCCAGGTCTCCACCGTCAGCTCGAGAGCGCCCGGCCGGCGCGGCACGGCCTGCCGCAGGTGCTCGCCGGGATGATGGTGGTGCTCGAGGAGCCAGGCCCCCTCGGGCGCCACGGGCCGGACGTCCGCGAGCCCGCGGTCGACGAGCTCGGCCAGCCACGCGTCGATCCGCTCGTGCAGCACGGCGTACCGGCCGGGATGGGTCACCCGCGAGTACTCCTCCTCGCCGGGGCTGCGCCCGAACGGGTCACCTGCGACGGCGTGCGGGTCGGGCCACGGCGGCACCGTGGTCGTCGCCGCGAACCTGGCGTCCACGGCGACGCGAAGATCGACCGCCTCCACCTCGCGCCCTCCCTCTCCCTCCGCGCCGGGAGGGTCCTCAATCGCGCGCGATGGCGCGGCCCGCGGCCCGGCCGGAGAAGATGCAGCCGCCGAGGAACGTGCCCTCCAGGGCGTTGTAGCCGTGCACGCCGCCGCCGCCGAAGCCCGCCACCTCGCCGGCGGCGTACAGGCCGCGGAAGATGGTGCCGTCGGGACGGACCACCTGGGAGTCGAGATTGGTCTCGAGACCGCCGAGTGTCTTGCGGGTCAGGATGTTCAGTCGTACGGCGATCAGCGGGCCGTGCGCGGGGTCGAGCATCTTGTGCGGCTTGGCGACGCGGACGATCCGGTCCGAGCGGGACCGGCGGGCGTTGTGCACCGCCATGAGCTGGAGGTCCTTGGAGAAGGCGTTGTCGACCTCGCGGTCGCGGTTCTCCACCTGGCGCAGCAGCTCCTCGTGGTCGATGTGCGCCCCGTCCCGGGCGAGCTTGTTCATCCCGTCGACGAGCTCGCGCAGCGTGTCGGCGACGACGAAGTCCTCGCCGTGCTCCTTGAACGCCTCGACCGGGCCCGGGGCGCCCTTGGCGAGCCGCGCCTTGAGCATGACCTTGAGGTCCTTGCCGGTGATGTCGGGGTTCTGCTCGGAGCCCGACAGCGCGAACTCCTTCTCGATGATCGACTGGGTGAGCAGGAACCACGAGTAGTCGTAGCCGGTGGCGAGGATCGCCCGCAGGGTGCCGAGGGAGTCGAAGCCCGGGAAGTTCGGTGCCGGGAAGCGGCGACCGGTCGCGTCCAGCCAGAGCGAGGACGGGCCGGGGATGATCCGGATCGCATGGTCGGGCCAGATCGGGTCCCAGTTGTGGATGCCCTCGGTGTAGGCCCAGAGCCGGTCGCGGTTGACGATGTGGGCGCCGGCCTCCTCGGTGATCCCGAGCATCCGGCCGTCGACGTGCGCCGGCACCCCGGAGATCAGGTGCCTCGGCGCCGGACCGAGCCGGTCGGTCGGCCAGATCTGCCGGATCAGGTCGTGGTTGTGACCGATGCCGCCCGATGCCACGAGCACGGCGGGCGCCCGCAGCTCGAAGTCGCCGACGACCTCACGAGAGGACGCCGCACCGCGAGCGGCGTCGGACGGCTCCAGCACCGCCCCACGGACGCCGACCACCGCGCCGTCCTCCACGACGAGCTCGTCGACGCGGTGCCGGAACGCGAAGGCCACCTGACCCCGCTCCTCCGCGGCGAGCACCGGCTCGGCGAAGACGCGCACCACCTCCGGGCCGGTGCCCCAGGTGAGGTGGAAGCGGGGAACGGAGTTGCCGTGCCCGTCGGCCGATCCTGCGCCGCGCTCGGCCCAGCCGACGATCGGCATCACGCGCAGGCCCAGCTCGTGGAGATACGCGCGCTTCTCGCCGGCGGCGAAGTCGACGTACGCCTCGGCCCACCTCCGTCCCCAGAAGTCCTCGCCACGGCCCTCGCCGTCGTTCCCGTCGCCGAGCCGGTCGAAGGCGGCCGTGCTGAGCCAGTCCTGCCAGGCCAGCTCCCGGGAGTCGGAGATGCCCATCCGCCGCTGCTCGGGGCTGTCGACGAAGAACAGGCCGCCCAGCGACCAGAACGCCTGACCGCCGAGGTTCGCGCGGTTCTCCTGATCCAGCACGAGCACGCGCTTGCCCGCCTTGACCAGCTCGTGGGCAGCGACCAGTCCGGCCAGACCGGCACCGACGACGAGGGCGTCGACGTCGCCGCCGTCGACGGGCGAGGGAGCAGCGTCCATGGCGGCAGTGTGCCCCACCCGGCCCTACGCTGAGGCCGTGGACCCCCGGACGGCGGACCCCCGGCCAGGAGCCGAGCGGCTGCGCGCGCCCGCGCAGCGGGTCTCCCCGCGCACGCCGTGGGTGTGGGCCGCGGGAGCACTGGTGCGCGACGCCGTGGTGGTGGCCGCGCTCGTGCTGACGAGCGGCCCCTGGGACTGGTTCGCGATGCCGGCCTGGGGCTGGGTCCTCGTGGGCGTGGTGCTCGCCGCCTACACCGTTGCCATGCCGGGGCTGCGCTACCTCACGCACCGCTGGGAGACCACGACGACGGCGGTCTACACCCAGTCGGGCTGGATCAGCCTCGAACGGCGCCTGGCCCCGATGTCGCGGGTGCAGACCGTCGACCTGGAGGAGGGGCCGGTGTCCCGGCTGCTGGGCCTGGCCACGGTGAGCGTGACCACGGCATCGGCGGCGGGCCCGCTGCGCATCGAGGGTCTCGACCGGGCGCGGGCCGTCCGGCTCGTCGAGGAGCTCACCCGCAGCGCCGGGTCGATCCCCGGCGATGCGACATGACCAGCGACGTGAGCACGAGGCTCGCCCTCGAAACCGGCTGGCGCCGGCTCGACCGGCGCATGCTCCTGGTGCACCCGGCCAACGAGCTGCTGCGCTTCCTGCCCGCGATCATCGGCGTCAGCGTCGTGGGCCACGGCGACGGCTGGTGGCAGCTGCTCAGCGTCGGCGTTCCGGTCCTGCTGGGGCTGCTGCGCTACGCCACCACGCGGTTCCGGGTGGTCGGGGACCAGCTCGAGCTCCGGCACGGCTTGGTCCAGCGCCGCCTGCTCACCACCCGGCTCGACCGCGTCCGCACCGTCGAGCTCAGCGCCTCCCCGATCCACCGGCTGCTCGGACTGGTCACCGTGGAGCTGCGCACGGGGGCCCAGGACGGCGACGCGCTGAAGCTCGACGCCCTCGGTCGCGCCGAGGCGCACCGGATGCGCCAGGAGCTGCTGCACCGGGAGGCCGCGCGGCCGGACGGCGCTCCGGTCGCCGACCGGTCGGCGGAGGCGGCCCGCGACGAGGTGCTGCTCCGCCTCGACCCGGCCTGGGTGCGCTACGCCCCGTTGAGCACCTCGACGTTCCTGGTCGCCCTGGGCGCCGCCGCGGCGGCCTCGCAGTCGGCCGGGAGCATCCTCGACCGGCTGTTCCACGCGGCCGATCTCGGCGTGCTGCGCTCGGCGAGCGCCTCGCTGCTCGTGCTCCTGGGCCTGGCTGCCGCGGCCGTGGTCGTCGCGGTGGCCGGCATGGTCGGCTACCTCCTGGTCAACTGGGGCTTCGTGCTGTCCCGGGACCTCCAGGGCCGCAGCTACCACGTCCGCCGCGGGCTGCTCACGACGCGGGAGACCAGCCTCGACGCCGCCCGGCTGCGCGGTGTGGAGCTGCGCGAGCCGCTCGGGCTCCGCCTCGCCGGCGCGGCGGAGCTGGCCGCCGTCGCCACGGGGCTCGACAAGCGCTCGACCACGGGGAGCGGGAGCGCCCTGGTCGTGCCGCCGGCTCCCCGTGGCGCCTCCGTGCAGGTCGGGGCGATGCTGCTGGGCGCGGCGGAGCCGCTCACGCTGCTCCCGACCCGGCACGGCCGGGCTGCGACGCGCCGGCGCTGGACCCGCGCCTACGGGTACGGCGTCCCGTTGGCCGCGGCGTACGGGGTGGGAGCCTGGCTGCTGGGGCTGCACCTGCTCGCGGTGCTCGGGGTGGTGCTCGCCCTCGCCGCCTGCGCCGGCCTCGCCGCCGACCGCGCCCGCCGGTTGGGCCATGCGCTGACCCCCGAGCACCTGGTGCTGCGGACGCACTCGCTGGCCGGCTGCCGGACGGTGCTGGACCGCTCGGCGGTGATCGGCTGGAACCTGCGCCAGAGCCCGTTCCAGCGCCGGGCCGGCCTGGTCACGATGGTCGCGACCACCGCGGCCGGCCGGCAGCGGTACCGGCTGCCCGACGTGCCGGAGGCGGCGGCGGCCCGGCTGGTCGGCGAGGTGTGCGGCGAGCCGGTGGCGCCGTTCCTCTCCGCCCGGCCCCGCTGACTCAGACGAGCCGGCGGTAGAGCGCCATCGGCGCGTGCCGCATCACCACCGACAGCGGCGCCCACGGCAGCGGCGGCACGCAGGCGGAGCCGACCCCCTTCTCGATGGCCGCGACCATTGCGCGCACGCCCTTCTCCGTGGAGACCATCAGCGGCGGGGTGGGGCCGGCGTTGCGGTCGTTCATCTCCGACTCGATGAAGCCGGGGTACAGGACGGTCACCGTGATCGGCGAGCCGGCGAGCTCGACCCGCAGCCCCTCGGCGAGGTGCGCCAGGCCCGCCTTCGTCGCGGCGTACGTCGCCAGGTTGCGGGGCATCCCGCGCACCGCCGACATCGAGCTCACCACGACGAGGTGACCGGCGTCCTGGGCGCGAAAGACCTCCATCGCCGCCTCCACCTGGGCGAGCCCGGCGACGAAGTTCGTCATCGCGGTCTCCCGGTTGGCGGCGTAGCGCCCGGTGCCGAGCGGTTGACCCTTGCCGAGTCCCGCGTTGACGATCACCCGGTCGATCCGGCCGAAGGTCTCGCGGAACGCGCCGAACACCGCGAAGACCTGGTCGTCGTCGGTCACGTCGAGGGCACGCACCTCGACCCGGCGCTCGGGATGGGCACGGAGGATCTGTGCCCGGAGCTCCTCGAGCCGCTCGGTGCGCCGGGCGCAGAGGGCGAGGTCGTCGCCGCGCGCGGCGAACTGGCGCGCCATCTCGGCGCCGAGGCCCGAGCTGGCGCCGGTGATCAGGATCGTCGACATGAGCCGAAGTGTGCCCGACCCTCAGCGGTAGCTGAGCGCGCCCTCGACCCCGTCGAGGTGGGCGTGGTCGTTGAAGGAAACCAGCGTCGTGCCGCGCCGACCGGTGACGAGCCTGGTCACCCCCGAGTTCACGCACACCGGGTTGAGCCGGCGCCACGGGCCGGTGGCCGCCTCCGGTCCGGCGAGCAGCACCGCCGCCGCCCACGCGACGGGACCACCGGAGCTGAACACGACGGTGGTGCCGCCGCTCCCGGTGAGGCGGGCGAGCGCCCGGTCGACCCGGCCGGTGAACGCGGTGAAGGACTCGTCGTACTCCTCGTCGTGGTCGCCTCCGGTCCAGCGGTCGGTGGCGGCCTCGAACCAGGTCTGGAACTCCGAGCGGCTCAGCTCCCCGTCGTGCGGCGGCTCGTGGCTCGCCAGCATGCCGACGTGGTCGAACTCGTCCCAGTCGCCGTCCTCGGTCACCGGTGCCGTCCAGCCGGCGGCGGCGATGCAGCCCTGCGCGGTCTCGCGGTGCCGGCGCAGGGTCCCGGTGACGACGCGGTCGGCGACGATGCCGCGCGCGGCGAGGGACGTCCCGAGCAGCGCCGACTGACGGTGCCCCAGGTCGGAGAGCACGTCGTAGTCGGCGGCGCCCCAGGAGGCCTGCCCGTGCCGGACCAGCAGGACCTGGCCCATCAGGCGCCCTCGAGGGCCGCGGCGGCATCCATGGCCGACACCCTAGGTGTGTCGTCCCGCTGACCGGTCAGCGGCAGGAGGAGGGGAAGCTCGCCGGGTCCCGCGCGGTCTCCATGCCGGGCGTCGAGAGGATCCGGACCGCGCCACGCTGGCCCGGCGCGGTGGTGACGGTGCTGTGGATGCTCACCACCCCGTCGGGCGGCAGGTCGACGTCGGCGACGCCGACCTGGTGGCCGGCGTGCGTGGCGCTGGCACCGCCCTCGTCGTGCCCGTCGACGCGCAGGCGCTCGAGGGTGCCGTGCCAGGGGGCGTACACCCGCACCTTCAGCGCGAGGTGGCCCGGCGGGACGACCCCGGCACCCACGACGAAGGAGGGGTAGGACGCGATGCCGGGCGGCGTGACCGAGCGCAGGGTCGTGGTGACCTCCAGGCGTTGCACCCCTCCCGCGGAGCAGGTCGAGCGAGAGACCGCGCTCGCCTGCCGCAGGTAGTAGCCCATCTTCCCGCCCATCGCGTCGCTGAGGTACACCCCGACGGTGGGTGCCTCGTGCGGACCTGCCAGCCCGCCGGCGAGGTCGTGCCCGGCGATCGCCACGGCGACGTCGGGATCCCGCGACCAGGCGAGCACCCGGTGCTGCCGCGCCGCCTCCACCAGGCCGCGGATGGCGAGCACCTGGTCGCCGGTCCCGTGGACGAGGGCGTCGAAGACCCGCCGGGCCGCGACGGCGTAGACGTCGTTCTGGGCGGACGGGTCGGAGATGGTGCGGTAGATGCCGTTGAGGAGCTCGGGGCCGGTGTTGCCCGCGTCGAGCTGGCGTCCGTCGCCGATCCCGACCGGCCCGGTGCCGCGGAGCACCGCGGCGAGAGCGACCGGGTCGACGGCGAACACGCCGTCGACCGGTTGGCGGTGCGCGGCGGCGAGCGCCGCGGCCATCCGCGCCACGTCCGGGAAGTCGGGGTCGATGGACAGGTCGCGCGGGTCCACCCCGAGCACGCTCCCGTAGAGGGCGCGGACGTCCGGGCGCAGCGGGACCGGTCTCATGCCGGGCGCGGCGAAGTCGGCGGCATCGCCCTGCCTGCCCATCCGCAGGCGGCCGTCCCGGGCGTGCAGGATCGCCCACGAGCCGGGGATGCCGCCGGTGGAGCGCAGCTCGGCCGGGTTCTGGATGAGGAGCAGGTAGCTGCGCGGACCGTTGGCGCCCAGCATCCGCGGCAGGAGCCGCACGGCGTCGCGGGTCGCGTCGACGGCGGCCTGCGCGTCCGCGACGCGGTCCTGCAGCTCGGGCACCAGCGTGCTGAGCGGGAAGACCAGGCCGCTCGGGCGGACCTGGGCGAGCTGGGCGGCGGACCGGTCCACGGCACTCGCCGCAGCGCTCACGGCCGGCTGGGCCCGTCGTACGGCGGCCAGGTCGACGCGGCCGCCACGGGGTCGCAGGTCGCCGGTGCTCACCTGGCGGGCGAGCCGCAGCAGCGTGGGCAGGCTCCGGGCGGCGATGGAGTCGAGCGCCGCGGCGGAGCGGCGGACGGCGTCGATGTCGTCGCCGAGCAGGGGCAGGTGGGCGCCCAGGCTCCACAGCGGTCCGTCGGTGTGGTCGTGCGCGCTCCCGGTGCTGCGCTGCAGCGCCGCCACGCTGCGGTCGGCGTCGGCGAGGTCGCCGGAGTCGAGCTGCTGGGTCAGCTCCCGGCCCTGGTCCTCGACCCCGACCAGCGCGCTCGTGGCGCGCCAGGCCTGGTAGCCGAAGACCAGCACGGCCAGGAGCACCACCAGGCCGGCGAGCTGCAGCGCCCGCCGCAGCCGGGGCCGGCGGTGTCCGCGGGACGCCGGGGCGCCGTCGGTGCCGCCGACGTCCCCGGTGCTCAGTGCTCCGCTCGGCCGGCGCGTCCGCGCGTCACCGCGGCGGCGCCTCCGCCCACGAGGACCGCCGCGATCAGCAGCCACCACCAGTCGAAGCCACCGGTGTTCGGCAGCACGCCGCCGTCGTCAGCGGGCCCGGCCTGGCTCTGCCCACCGGTGTTGGGGTTGCCGGGACCGCTGGTGTGATGCCCGTTGCCGCCGTTGCCGTTGCCGCCGTTGCCCCCGCCCTGCCGCGGCAGCAGGGTGACCGGGGCGGTCCGGCTGACGGTGGCGGTGCCGGTGCTCGTGGCGTAGGTGCACACCGCCGTCACGGTGGTCCGGGTGCGCTTCTTCACCACCGGGGTGCCGAACCGGTGGGTGAGCGAGGTGCCCGCGCCGGAGGCGCTCTGGCTGCGGTAGGTCAGCGTCCAGGTGCAGTCGGTGTCGGAGGTGGCCTTCGCGGTGAAGGAGCTCCCGCCGACGAGCGAGGAGTCGCTGACCGTCAGGCGGATGGTGGGGGTGGTGTCCGGATAGGCCTGCACGGGCCCGATCCCGAGCACCGTGAACAGCCCGACGAGCGCGGCCAGCACGGGCCAGGTCTTCTTCACGAGCTCACTCCGATCGGTGAATGGACCCGCTCCCCGCGAGCATGGTAGCGCCACCCGGCACCGGGCGGCACGTGTTCGCCCCGGCCCGCTCAACCGGCGACGGTGGTGACCACGTGGGAGCGGAGCGCGTGGTCGTCCCACGCGCGTGCTCCCCGCCACAGCCGACGGCCCGACCAGGCTCCGAGCACCACGGCCAGGGCCAGCGGCGTGCGCCAGTCCCCCGCGCCGGCCGCACCGCTGAAGAGCAGCCCCGTCACGGTGGTGGACAGCGCCAGCCGGGCGCTGTAGCCGACCATGGACAGCGGCGGCGCCGGGGTGGCGCGGGCACTGCGCAGGTCGGTGTGGAACGGCCGGGCCACCGACCAGCGCAGGGACGCCGCGACCACCTGCAGGCACACCACCAGCGCCGCGCTGGCCAGGGCCGCGAGCTCGGCCGACGACGGACGGCCCGCGCGCAGAGCGCCGAGCCCAGCGGTGACGACCGCCGCACCGCACAGCACCTCGGCCAGGACCACCGCCTTGGCCCAGTAGGCGACCCGCGGCGGCACCGGCAGGCTCTCGCGCCACAGGCCGCCGCGCCCGTCGAGGCACCACGCGTTCACGCCGAAGAGCAGCGCAGCACCGGAGGCGACCATGCCGGGCAGCAGGGTCAGCGTCGTCCAGGGCATCCGGCCGACGAGGGCGAGCGCACCCGGGACCAGCGCGAGCACGGCCAGGCCGCGGCGCAACGGGACCGCGCGCCACACCGACCCCCGGTCGATGCGGACCGCGGCCGCCAGCAGCGAGCGGGCGTCGGCGCGAGGGGCGACCCGCGCGGACTCCTGCCGCAGCTCGGCGCGCTCGGGGCGTCGCAGTGCCGTGTCGGCACCGACGACCCCGACGGCGAGGGCCACCGCGGTGCCGACCGCGAGGCCCAGCATCCCCAGCGCCCAGCGGCCGGCATGCCCGGCTCCACCGGCGAGCACGGTGCCGAGGACCGGCGCGGTGGGAAGGCCGTCGAGCGCCGCACCGACGCGGTGGGTCACGTCGAGGACGGTCCCGGCCGCGACGGTCAGCAGTCCCGCGCTCCCGACGAGGGCGCTTCCGTGCGGACCCCGCCGTACGGCCTCGACGGACCAGCCGACCGCGTGGCCCAGCACGGTGGCCAGGACCACCCAGGCGAGGACGACCAGCTCGGTGGGCACCAGGGCGTGGCCCCGCAGCGCGTAGGCGCCGGCAGCGAGCAGCGTCCACACCTGCAGCAGCCAGGCGATGTTGAGCTGCGCGAGCAGCAGCGATCCGGCGTACTCGGTGGCGTGGGAGACCGGGAAGGCCACCGCCTGCTCCCGCGGCAGCAGCTCGCGGCCGCCGCCGGTGACGACGGAGGCGAGCACCGACAGGCCCAGGAAGCCCACGCACAACGTCGGGAGCAGCGCGAGCACGTCGCCGGCGTGCGTCCTGTCGAGGCCGGGAAGGTAGGCCGCCAGCGCGACCGCGAGCACCGTCACCACCACGACCAGCAGCAGGCCGGCGACGGCGCGGCGCCGACCGGTGCGCCGCAGGGTCGCCGCGCGCAGGCGGAGCAGGGCGCCGAGCTGGGCCGGCGCCGCCCGCAGCTCAGCCCAGGAGGGCGCGGTAGGCACCGGCACCCGCCTCCCCGGCCAGCGCGGGAGCGTCGAGCTCGGCGACGGGGGCACCACGGCGCAGCACCAGGGCGCGCTCGCACGACTCCATCGCGAGCTCGCGGAGGTGGGTGGAGACCAGTACGGCGGCGCCGGCGGCGCGGGCGTCCGCGATGACCTCGCCGGTGGCCTCCACACCGACCGGGTCGACGCCGTCGAAGGGCTCGTCGAGCAGCAGCACCGCCGGCTGGTGGAAGCAGGCGAGCACGACCGAGAGCCGGCGGCCCATCCCGTGGCTGAAGCCGGCGGTGACGCGGTCGGCCACACCGCCGAGCTCGAAGCGCTCGAGAAGCCGGCGACCGCGGTCCTCCCACCGCGGCATCCGGCGCAGGGTCGCGGCGAGCTGGAGGTGCTCCCAAGGGGTCGCCCGCGGGATCAGGCCACCGACGTCCGGGCAGTAGCCGACGCGCTCCTTGACCCGGTGGAGGTCGCGGACGACGTCGAGGCCCACGACCGCCGCCTCCCCGTCGGTGGGCGGGACGACACCGGCCAGGACGCGCATCGTGGTGGACTTCCCGGCGCCGTTGCGGCCCAGCAGCGCGACGGCCTCGCCCGGCGCGACACTCAGGCTCAGGCCCTGCACCGCCTCGACCTCCCCGAAGCGCACCCGCAGGTCGCGCAGCCGCACCGCGGCCTCCACTCCCGTCCCCACCGCGACATCCTCCCCGACACCGCCGGGCGGAGTCAGGCGAATCGGACGGAGACGAGCTCGTGGTGCCCGGAACGCCGACGGGGCGACGCGCTCTCGCGCGCCGCCCCGTCGGTGGTGGCTGCTCAGGCCGGGAAGGACTCGCCCTTCTCCGCCATCTCGATCAACCGGGCGGTCGGGGTGAAGCGCTCGCCGTACTTCTCGGCGAGCTGCTGCGCGCGGGCCACGAAGCCCTGGAGGCCGCGGCCCGTCGCACCGTCGTAGCCCTGCATGTACTGCACGGTGCCGCCGGTCAGCGGCGGGAAGCCGATCCCCATGATCGCGCCGATGTTCGCCTCGGCCGCCGACTCCAGCACGCCCTCCTCGAAGCACTTGGCGGTCTCGAGGGCCTCGGCGAAGAGGTAGCGGTCCTTGAGGTCGTCGATGTCGGCCGGCTCGGCTGCCGAGGGGAAGGTCTCGGCGAGGCCCGTCCAGAGGCTGCCGCGCTTGCCCGACTCGTCGTACTCGTAGAAGCCCTTGCCACGAAGGCGTCCCGGCCGGCCCAGCTCGATCATCCTCTCCACGACCTGGGTGCCGGGGTGCTCGACGTAGGCCTCGCCCTCGGCGTCGCGGGTGGCCTTGGCGATCTTGGCCATCAGCTCCATGTTGAGCTCATCGGACAGCTGCAGGGTGCCCACGGGGTAGCCGGCCTGGGTGGCCGCCCGCTCGACCGACATCGGGTGGACGCCCTCGGCGAGCATCGCCAGGCCCTCGTTGACCATCGTGCCGATGACCCGCGAGGTGTAGAAGCCGCGGCTGTCGTTGACCACGATCGGGGTCTTGCGCAGCTGGAGCACCACGTCGATGGCCTGGGCCACCGCGGTGTCGGAGGTCTTCTCGCCCTTGATGATCTCGACGAGCGGCATCTTGTCGACCGGGCTGAAGAAGTGCAGGCCGATGAAGTCCGCGGGACGGCTCACGCCCTCGGCGAGGCCGGTGATCGGCAGCGTCGAGGTGTTCGAGCACAGCAGGGCGTCGGGGTTCACGACGTCCTGGATCTCCGCGAAGACCTTGTGCTTGAGCGAGGGGTCCTCGAAGACGGCCTCGATGACGAGGTCGCAGCCCTTGAGGTCGTTCGCCTCGGTGGTCGCGGTGATGCGGTCGAGGATCTCGGCCTTGCCGGCCTCGTCCATCTTCCCGCGCTGCACCGCCTTGGCCAGGATCTTCTCCGAGTAGGCCTTGCCGCGCTCGGCGGACTCCTGCTCGACGTCCTTGAGCACGACCTCCATGCCGCTGCGGGCGCAGGAGTAGGCGATGCCCGCACCCATCATCCCGGCGCCCAGGACACCGACCTTCGTGGCGGTGAACTTCGGCACGTCCTTCGGGCGGCGCGCGCCGGCATTGATCGCGGAGAGATCGAAGAAGAACGCCTGGATCATGTTCTTGCTGTTCGAGCCGGTGATCAGGCCGGCCAGGTAGCGCGACTCGATCCGCGACGCGGTCGCGAAGTCGACCTGCGCGCCCTCGACCGCCGACGCCATGATCGCCCGGGGCGCCGGGTAGAGCGCGCCCTTGGTCTGCTTGCGCAGCATGGCGGGGAAGGCGGGCAGGAAGCCGGCGAGCTTCGGGCTCGACGGCGTGCCGCCGGGCATCCGCCACCCCTCGCGGTCCCACGGCTGGGTGGCGGCCTCGGCGTCGTCGGCGTGCGCCTGGATCCACGCCTTCGCCGCCGGCACCAGCTCCTCGCGGGTGGCCACGAGCTCGTCGACCAGACCGGTCTCCTGCGCCTTGGCCGGCTTCATCCGCGGGCCCTGCAGCAGCACCTCCATCAGCGCCTTCTGGATGCCGAACATCCGCACCGTCCGGGTCACGCCGCCACCGCCGGGCAGCAGGCCCAGTGTCACCTCGGGCAGGCCGAGCTCGACCTTGTTGTCGTCGACGACGATCCGGTGGTGGCAGGCGAGCGCGATCTCGAGCCCGCCACCGAGCGCCGCCCCGTTGATCGCTGCGACGACGGGCTTGCCGAGCGTCTCGAGCCGGCGCAGGTCCGCCTTGATCGCCTCGGCCATCGCGAACACCGAGTCGGCGTCGTCGGGGCCCGCCTGGAGCATGGTGCGCAGGTTGCCGCCGGCGAAGAAGGTCTTCTTCGCACTGGTGACCACCACGCCGGTGACGTCCTCGCGCTCGGCGCACAGCCGCTCGATCGCCGCGTGCATCGACTCCCGGTAGAGGTCGTTCATGGTGTTGGCGCTGGCCGTCGGGTCGTCGAGGGTGAGCACGACGATGCCGTCCTCGCCCTTGTCGTAGCGGACGGCGCTCTGCTGGTCGGTCTGGGTCTGGGTCATCTCTGGTCCTTCGGGTCCTGTGTCTCGTCCGCGCTCGGTCGGCCGGCGCTCAGACGAGCTCGACGATCGTGGCGATGCCCATGCCGCCGCCGACGCAGAGCGTGGCAAGACCGCGCTTGAGGTCGCGGCGCTCGAGCTCGTCGATCAGCGTGCCGAGGATCATCGCGCCGGTCGCACCCAACGGGTGGCCCATGGCGATCGCCCCGCCGTTGACGTTGGTGATCTCGTGGCTGATGCCCATGTCGCGCATGAACCGCATCGCGACGGCGGCGAAGGCCTCGTTGATCTCGAAGAGGTCGATGTCCTCGGTCTTCAGGCCGGCCTTGGCGAGAGCCTTGCGGGCCGCCGGCGCGGGGCCGGTGAGCATGATCGTGGGGTCGGCGCCCGAGACGGCCGCGGAGATGATCCGTGCCCGCGGGGTCAGGCCGAGGTCCTTGCCGACGGCCTCGTTGCCGATCGCGACAAGTGCCGCGCCGTCGACGATGCCGGAGCTGTTGCCGGCGTGGTGGACGTGGTCGATGCGCTCGACCCAGTGGTACTTCTCCAGCGCCACCTCGTCGAAGCCGGCCTGCTCACCGATGCCGGCGAAGCTCGGCTTCAGCCGGGCCATGCCCTCCACGGTGGACTCGGGCTTGATGAACTCGTCGTGGTCGAGCACGGTCACGCCGTTGCGGTCACGGACGGGGACGACGGAGTTCGCGAAGCGGCCGTCGGCCCAGGCCTTCGCGGCACGGTGGTTGGACTCCACGGCGAAGGTGTCGACGTCCTCGCGACCCCAGCCCTCGAGGGTGGCGATCAGGTCGGCCCCGATGCCCTGGGGCACGAAGGAGGTGTCGAAGGCGGTCGTGGGGTCCGCGGCCCAGGAGCCGCCGTCGGAGCCCATCGCGACGCGGCTCATCGACTCGACGCCGCCGGCGAGGATGAGGTCCTCGAAGCCGCCACGGACGCGCGATGCCGCCTGGTTTACGGCCTCGAGGCCGGAGGCGCAGAAGCGGTTGAGCTGCACGCCGGCGACCGTCTCGGGGTAGCCCGCGGCCAGCGCAGCCGTCTTGGCGATGTCGCCGCCCTGGTCACCGATCGGCGAGACGACCCCGAGGACCACGTCGTCGACCCGGTTGACGTCGAGCGCGGGGTTGCGGTCCTTGACCGCGTCGAGCAGGCCGATGACGAGGTCGACGGGCTTGACCTCGTGGAGGCTGCCGTCCTTCTTCCCCTTGCCTCGCGGGGTGCGGATCGCGTCGTACACGAAGGCTTCTTGGCTCATCTTCGATCTCAACTTCCTCGGTGCAGCAGTGGTCCGGGCACGCCGGTGCGTGTCCCGTCATTGTGACAGTAGAACTGTCAACGTCAATGGTGACGGCGATGTGGTCTGGGTCACCGGTTCGCGGCCGTGGCGGCGCCGGGCTCGCTCGGCCGGGACTCAGCCCGCCTGGACGGCTGCGCCGGAGGCGAGCAGCCCGTCGACGTCCTCGACGCCCCAGGCGGTCAGGGCCTCGCGGGTGTGCTGACCGGCCACCGCCGGACCGGTGGTCAGGGTCGGGCGGGTCCGGCTGAAGCGGGGGGCCGGCGCCGGCTGCGCGAGTCCGTCGCGCTCCACGAACACCTCGCGCGCCGCGATGTGCGGGTGCTGCACCGCCTCGCGCAACGGCAGGACGGGCGCGACGCAGGCGTCGGTGCCGTCGAAGACCTCCGCCCACTCGGCCTGGGTGCGCGAGCGGAACGTCGTCGTCAGCAGCTCGCGCAGGGCGGGGAAGTTGGCCGGGTCGTACCGGTCCGGGGCCTGCTCGGCGATACCGAGCCGCGCGACGAGCTCGGCGTAGAACTGCGGCTCCAGCGCCCCGACGGAGACGTGCCGTCCGTCGGAGGTCTCGTAGAGGTCGTAGTACGGCGTGCCGCCGTCGAGCAGGCCCGACATCCGGCCCTCGCCCTGCAGCCCGCTGGCCAGGAACGCGGCGCCCATCGCGTTGAGGTGCGCGGTCCCGTCCACGATGGCGGCGTCGACGACCTGTCCCCGTCCCGAGATCCGGGCCTCCAACAGACCCGCGAGCAGGCCGATCACGAGGTAGGTCGAGCCGCCGCCGAAGTCGCCGACGAGGTTCATGGGGAAGTGCGGGCGCGCGGTGTCCTGGCCGAGGCCGAACAGCGCCCCGGTGATCGCGATGTAGTTCATGTCATGGCCGGCCGCCTGCGCCCACGGACCGTCCTGACCCCAGCCGGTCATCCGCCCGTAGACCAGCCGCGGGTTGCGCGCGTGGCAGTCCTCGGGGCCCAGGCCGAGCCGCTCGGTGACCCCGGGCCGCATGCCCTCGACAAGCAGGTCGGCCTGCTCGACCAGGCCGAGCACGGTCTCCAGCGCGTCGGGGCTCTTCAGGTCGAGCGCGACGCTGGGCCGCCCCCGGTTGAGCAGGTCGGTGCTGCCACCGCCGATGGAGGCGCCGGTGGGCCGGTCGATCCGGATCACGTCCGCACCGAGGTCCGCCAGGATCATGCAGGCGTGCGGGCCCGGTCCGATGCCGGCCAGCTCGACGACCTTGACGCCTCGCAGCGGGCCGGTGCCCTGCCCCAGCTCGATACTCATGCGCGGATCATGACAGATCCACTGTCACGGTCGTGGCTCGGTCAGGGGTGCTCCTGCTGGCCCAGGTCCTCGTGCCCGCGGTGGCCGTCGGGCTCGACCTGGAACGTCGCATGCTCGATGCCGAAGTCGCTGCGGGCACAGGCGCAGAGCTCGTCGAGGATCGCACCCACCCCGCGGCTCGCCAGCGCCGCGTCGGTGACGGTGACGTGCGCGGAGAGGGCGGGCATGCCGCTCGTGATCAACCACGCGTGCAGGTCGTGCACCTCCACGACGCCGTCCATCGCGCACAGGTGCGTGCGCACCTCCTCCACGTCGAGGTCCGGTGGCGTCGCCTCGAGCAGGACCGCGACGGTCTGGCCCAGCAGCACCGCGGAGCGCGGCAGCACGAGCAGCGCGATCAGCAGGGAGGCGATCGGGTCCGCCCGCGCGAACCCGGTCGTCGCCACCAGCACGCCCGCCACCAGCGCGGCGAAGGAGCCCAGCGCGTCCGAGGCGACCTCGAGGTAGACCGCCCGCATCGTCAGCGACGAGGTCCGGCGACCCGCGAGCAGTGCGAGGCCGGCCACGTTGGCGGCCAGGCCGATGCCCGCGAAGAGCACCATCGACCCGGCGTCCACGTGCCCGGGGTGCACCAGCCGTCGCAAGCCGAGCCAGACCAGCACGCCGCACACGCCGAGGAGGACGACCGCGTTCACCAGGGCCGCGAGCACCTCCGCGCGGTGGTAGCCCCAGGTCCGCCGGGGGCTCGGCGCGAGCGTGGCGACGTACGACGCCGAGAGCGCGAGCACCACCGACGTGGCGTCCGTGGCCAGGTGCCCCGCGTCGGCGACCAGGGCCAGCGAGTGACTGACCCAGGCCCCGACGAGCTCGACCACGACGACGGTGACGCTGACCAGCAGGACCAGGCGCAGCCGACCACGGTCCTCGGCCCGCCCCGCTGCGTGGTCGTGCTCGTGGCCCATGCCGGTGAGCGTAGGGCGACGGCCATGTCGCGACGATCGACCGACGTTGCGGCGGCGGCCCTAGGGTGGCGCCGTGGCCGAGACCTTCCTGCCGGTGATCGCCGGGATCGTGGTGCCGGTGCCCGAGCTGGAGGGGTTCGTGCCGTGGGCGCACATCACCCTGCTGACACCGTTCGGCCGCGACGCCGAGCCGAGTGCCGACGAGATCGCGGAGGTCGCGCGGTTCTGCGCCGACGTGACGCCCTTCGACTTCGCCCTCACCGAGCTGGCTGCCTTCCCGTCGGGCTCGCGCTACCTGTGCCCGGCGCCGGCGGCCACCTTCAGCCGGCTCACCCACCGGCTGCATCGGCTCTTCCCGGAGTACCCGCCCTACGCCGGCTCCTTCGACGTCGTCGTTCCGCACCTCACCGTGCCGAGCGAGGTCGAGCTGCCGGCGCTGCCGCTCCCCTGCCACGCCCGGGTGGCGGCGCTGCTGCACCACGACGAGAACGGCTTCAACGTCCGGGAGACCTTCCCCTTCGGCACCCGGGCCGCCTGATGCCCCTCGAGGTACGCCGGGCGGCGCAACGCTCACGCACCGACGGGGCCGGCCGGACGACCCGGCACGGACTGTCCTTCGGCTCCCACTACGACCCGCTGAACGTCGCCTTCGGCCCGCTCGTGGCCCACAACGACGAGCGGCTCGAGCCGGGCGCCGGCTACCCGGACCACCGGCACGTCGACACCGAGATCGTCACCTGGGTGGTCTCCGGCGCCCTGCGCCACCACGACGACCGCGGCCACACCGCGGTGGTGGCTGCCGGCTCGGTGCAGGTGCTCCGCGCCGGTGCCGGGGTGGTGCACAGCGAGGTGGCGGCCGCCGGCGGGCCGACGCGGTTCGTGCAGTCGTGGCTGCTGCCGGGCGTCGAGGTGCCGGAGCCGACGTACGCCACCCGGCCGGCGGCGTCGGTGGTCGGCGGCTGGTCGGTGCTCGCCGGCGACGACGTGCTCCCGCTCGTCACCCCGGGCGCGCGATTGCTCCTCGGGGTGCCGGACGCCACGGGTCTGGGCGTGCCCGCCGGGCCGCGCTGCCAGCTGTTCGTGGTGGGTGGCGAGGTCGCCGTCGCCAGCGAGCTGCTCGGGGATGGTGACGAGCTGCGCGCCACGGCGCCGTACGAGCTGGAGGTGAGCCGGAGGAGCGGCGCCCCCCACGTGCTCGCCTGGCTCCTCCCCTGACACCGAGCGGGTAGAAACGGCGCGCGGAAACGCGCTGAGCGGGCGGAGACGGCGCGCGAGAACGCACCGAGCGGGCGGAAACGGCGCGCAAGCACCCCGCCCCGACCTCCATCGCCGGCGACGCACGCCACCACACGTGACCACTCACGCCACCACAACCGGCAACTCGACGGGGCGGGGGCCGGTCAGGGGATGAGGACGCCGGGGTTGAGGATGCCGGTGGGGTCGAGCCGAGCCTTGACGGCGCGGAGGATCTCGACGCCCACGGGGCCGATCTCGCGGGCGAGCCAGGGGCGGTGGTCGCGGCCGACGGCGTGGTGGTGGGTGATGGAGGCGCCGGCGGCGAGCAGCGCGTCGGAGGCGGCGGCCTTGGCGGCCAGCCATTGGGCGACCGGGTCGTCGGCCTGTGGCGCGGCCACGGTGAAGTAGAGCGAGGCGCCGGTCTCGTAGACGTGTGAGACGTGGCAGAGCACCAGCGTCCTCTCCCCGAGGCTGTCGGTGAGGGCCTGGCGCACCGCGTCGTACACCGCGGGCAGCCGCGACCAGAAGGCGACGGTCTCGAGGGTCTCGACCAGCACGCCCACGTCGAGCAGCGCGTCGCGCAGGTAGGGACCGTGGAACCGTCCGCGGGCCCACGCCTCGCCCCCCTCGGTGCCCAGCGGCTCGCCGCCGAGGCCGGTGAGGACCGCGGCGAGGGCGGTCTGCTTGGCGGCGACCGTGGCGGCGTCGCCCTCGTGGCCCACCACCGCGAGGCAGCCGCCGGGCGCGGCCGAGCCGACCTCGTCGGGCCGCGCGAGGTTGAGCGCCGTCTCGGCCTCGTCGGAGAGGCGCAGCACCGTGGGCAGCAGCTGGGCCTGGGCGAGCGTGCGCAGCGCGACCGTCCCGTCGGCGAAGGAGGCGAAGCGCCACGTCTCGTAGTGCGTCACCTCGGGCACCGGCCGGACCCGCACCCGCACCGCGGTGACCACCCCGAACGTGCCCTCGGATCCCATCACCAGCTCGCGCAGGTCCGGACCTGCGGCGTTGGCGGGCGAGGAGCCCAGCTCGAGCACGCCGATCGGGGTGACGACGCTCAGACCGACCACGAGCGCGTCGAAGCGGCCGTAGCCGGCCGAGGACTGCCCCGAGGAGCGGGTGACCGCGAACCCGCCGACGGTCGCGTGCTCGAAGGACTGCGGGAAGTGCCCGAGGGTGAGCCCGTGGGCCGCGAGCAGGTCCTCGGCCTCCGGGCCGCGCAGGCCGGGCTCGAGGACCGCGGTCATCGAGGTGCGGTCCACCTCGAGCAGCCGGTCGAGGCGGAGCAGGTCCAGGCTCACCACGCCGGTGTAGCCGTCGCGGTCGGCGACCAGGCCGCCGACGACGGACGTCCCGCCGCCGAACGGCACGACGGCGACGTGGCGGCGCACCGCCCAGTCGAGCACCGCGGCGACCTGTGCCGCGTCGCCCGGACGGACCACCGCGTCGGGTGACTCCGAGCCGTCGCCGGCGCGCAGCCGCAGCAGGTCGGGGGTCGACTTGCCGCGGGTGCGGTGCAGCCGCGTGTCGTGGTCGACCAGGACGTGCTCGCTTCCTACCAGCGCGGCGAGCTCCTCGAGGAGCGGAGCGGCCAAGGGCTCGCTGAGCCGCACCGTGGCCGGCTCGACCGCCAGGGTGTCCCGGGTGCCGAGGAAGGCATCGACGAGCTCGTGAGCCGCTGGGGGGAGCGCCCCTGCGGCGGCGGGGTCGCCCCAGCGTGACCAGTGCATCTCTCGCGGCATGCGTTACAGTGTGACACATGACGTCGCTCTGTCACATCGGTGCGCCGGACCGGGCCGTCGCCGATCCCCGCGACGCCTACCTCGACGCGGCACGCGAGGCACTGCTGGCCCACGGCTGGAGCCGTACGACGCTCACCGACATCGCCCGTCGGGCGGGGGTGAGCAGGATGACGCTGTACCGGACGTGGCCCGACATGCGCACACTCCTCGCCGACCTGATGACCCGGGAGTGGGCGGGCCTGCTCCGCCTGGACCGCATGGAGCCGGACCCGGTCGCGCGGCTGGCCGACGGCGTGGTCGCCACGGTGGCGGCGATCCGCGACAACGCCGTGTTCCGGCGCATTGTGGAGCTCGACCCGCAGCTGCTGCTGCCCTACCTCCTGGAGCGGCCCGGACGTGCCCAGCAGTCGCTGCTCGCGCTGCTGGAGACCGAGATCCGCACCGGGCAACAGGCCGGGCAGCAGGCTGGGCTGCAGTCCGGGCAGCAGGCCGGGCGGCTGCGAGCCGGCGACCCGGGACTGCTCGCCCGGACGCTGCTGCTCGCCGCGCACGGCTTCGTGCTCTCGGCCCACACCGTCGCCGCGGGGACGGACGGCCCCGACAAGACGGTCGCCGCGCTCGACGCCGAGCTGCGCCGGCTCGTCGAGCGGCACCTGGAGGTCGTCCCGTGACCCGGGCCACCGCGACGCCGCCTGAACGGCTCGCCGACCGCGACGCCCGGCTGGGCACCGGTGCCGCCGACCTCCCCGAGGAGACCGACGTGCTGGTCGTCGGCTTGGGAGTGACCGGCGCCGGGGTCGCCCTGGATGCTGCCGCTCGCGGCCTCGCCGTGGTCGCCGTCGACGCCAACGACGTCGCCTGGGGCACCTCGCGCTGGAGCTCGAAGCTGGTCCACGGCGGGCTGCGCTACCTGGCCAACGGCCGGGTCGGCGTGGCCCACGAGAGCGCGGTCGAGCGCGGGATCCTGATGGAGCGCACGGCACCGCACCTGATCCGGGCCCTGCCCATGCTGATGCCGCTGACCGCGGCGACCGACCGGCGTGCCGAGCTGCTCGCGCGGGCGGGACTGCGCGCCGGCGACCTGCTCCGGCTGGGCGCGCGGACCGGCCGCGAGACCCTTCCCCGGCCTCGCCGGCTCGGCACGACCGAGGCGCTGGCCCTCGCCCCGGCGCTGCGGACCGAGGGCCTCCGCGGCGCGCTGCTGTCGTGGGACGGCCAGCTCGAGGACGACGCCCGCCTGGTGCTCGACCTCGCCCGGACCGCGGCCGCGCACGGTGCGCTCGTCCGCACCCGCGTCCGGGTGCTCGCGGCGACCGGTAGCAGCGCGACGCTGCGTGACGAGCGCACGGGCACCACCCGGACGGTCCGGGCGCGCGCGGTCGTCAACGCGACCGGGGTCTGGGCGGGCACGCTCGATCCGGCGATCCGGCTGCGGCCCTCCCGCGGCAGCCACCTCGTGGTGCGCGCCGACCGGCTGCCGCAGGTGCGGTGCGCGGTGATGGCGCCGGTTCCCGGGCACGCCAACCGGTTCGTGTTCGCGCTCCCCCAGCCCGACGGGCTGTTCTACCTCGGCCTGACCGACGAGGAGGTGGACGGCCCGCTGCCCGACGTACCGGAGGTGCCGGAGAGCGACGTCGCGTTCCTCCTCGACACCCTCAACCGGGTGCTCGCGACCGCGCTGACGCCCGACGACGTCGTCGGTGCCTACGCCGGGCTGCGGCCGCTGCTCGACGCCGGCGGCACCACCGCGGACCTCTCCCGTCGCCACGCCGTGCTCGTCTCCCACACCGGCGTGGTCACCGTCGTCGGCGGCAAGCTGACCACCTACCGGCGCATGGCCGAGGACGCCGTCGACACCGCGACCGCCGGCTGGGGCGCCGGGCCGTGCCGCACGCGTGACCTGCCGCTGCTGGGCGCCGGTCCGGTGCCACCCGGGCTGCCGCCGCGGCTGGTACGGCGCTACGGCGCCTCGGCGGCCACCGTGCTGGAGGCGGCGCGAGCGGCCACCGGGCTGGCCGACGAGGTGCTGCTCGCCGCGGCCTCTCCGCAGGTGCCCACGACCCTGGCGGAGCTGGTCTTCGGCGTCACGCACGAGGCCGCCTGCGAGGTCGGCGACCTGCTCGACCGGCGGACCCGGACCGGTCTGGTTCCGGCCGACCGCGCGGCCACCGCCGCCTCGGCCGAGCGCGCGCTCACGCTCGTCGCAGCCCGCTGAGCCGCCTTGTTGCGAGACGTTTGCAACAACGAGAGCCTGCTCGTAGGGTCGAGCGCGTGCCCGCGACCCTCACCGCCGCCCCCGCCCGGGAGGTCGGGGCCCCGCGCCGACGGCTCGATGCCGGCCAACGGCGCTCGTTGTGGCGGTGCCTGGCGTTCGTGACGTTCCTGCACGTCCTCGGCTGGGGACTGCTCGCCGGGGTGGTCGCTCCGCGGCACTTCGAGGTCGGCGGGCAGCTGCTGGGGGTCGGTCTCGGCCTGACGGCCTACGCGCTGGGCATGCGGCACGCCTTCGACGCCGACCACATCGCCGCGATCGACAACACCACGCGCAAGCTGATGACCGATGGTCAGCGGCCGATGAGCGTCGGCTTCTGGTTCAGCCTGGGCCACTCGACCGTGGTGTTCGTGATGGTGATGGGCATCGCGCTGGGCGTGCGGGCCCTCGCCTCGGGCGTCGAGAACGACGACTCGACGCTGCGTCACGTCGCCCGGGTCTGGGGACCGACCATCAGCGGGGTGTTCCTGCTGTTGATCGCGGTGATCAACACGGTCGCGCTGGTCGGCATCCTGCGGGTGTTCCGCGCGATGCGCCGCGGCGACTACGACGAGGCCGAGCTCGAGCGGCACCTCGACAGCCGCGGCTTCCTCAACCGCATCCTGGGCCGGGTGAACCGCGCGGTGCGCGCGCCCTGGCACATGTACCCGATCGGCTTCCTCTTCGGCCTGGGCTTCGACACCGTCACCGAGATCGGGCTGCTGGTCATCGCCGGCGGCGCGGTCGCCGCGAGCCTGCCGTGGTGGGCGGTGCTCACCCTGCCGGTCCTGTTCGCGGCCGGGATGGCGCTGCTGGACACCCTCGACGGTGCCTTCATGAACATCGCCTACGGCTGGGCGTTCTCACGCCCGGTGCGCAAGGTCTACTACAACCTCACCGTCACCGCGCTCTCCGTCGCGGTCGCGCTCAGCATCGGCGTGACCACGCTGGGCAGCATGCTGGCCGACACCCTCGGGGTCGAGTCCGGCCCGCTGGCCTGGCTCGCCGGGCTCGACCTGGCCTACGTCGGCTACGGCATCGTCGGCCTCTTCATCCTCGCCTGGGCCGTCTCGCTCGCCGTGTGGCGGGTGGCACGCATCGAGGAGCGGTGGTCGGGCCGGCTCGGCTGACCGTTCACCCGACGGCCGACCGCCGCTGTGCGACCCTGGTGCGCATGAGACCTCTGCGGGTCGCGGCCGTCCTCGTCGCGCTGCTGCTGCCGCTGCTCGGGTGCAGCACCACGGACGCCGCCCATGCCTCGCGGCCGGCTGCCGCTGTCGGCACCAGCGGGTCGGCGGCACCCTCCGGACCGCGGCACGTCTTCGTGGTGAACATCGAGAACGAGGACTTCGCCACCACCTGGGGCTCCCGCTCGGCAGCGCCGTACCTCGCGCACACGCTGCGGTCCCGCGGCGTCCTGCTGACCCGCTACCACGGCACCGCCCACCACTCCCTAAGCAACTACCTCGCCCAGGTGTCCGGCCAGGGACCCACCCGGCAGGTGCAGGCCGACTGCCGCCGCTACACCGCGCTGCGCACCGTGCGCGTCGCCGCCTACCAGCAGCGCGTCGGCGACGGCTGCGTGTACGACGCGGCCACCCCGACCCTGATGAAGCAGCTCGACCGGGCCCACGTGTCGTGGCGCGGCTACATGCAGGGCATGACGCGCCGCTGCGAGCATCCCGCGCTCGGCGCGATCGACACCACCCAGGGCGCGCGGCCGGGCCACGAGTACGCCGCGCGGCACGACCCCTTCGTCTACTTCCGCTCGGTCACGTCCCGGCCGTCGTACTGCCGCAGCCACGTCGTCGGGCTGGGCGAGCTGACCCGCGACCTCGCCTCGGTGAGCACCACCCGGGCGCTGAGCTACATCACGCCCGATCTCTGCAACGACGCGCACGACTCGCCCTGCGTGGACGGGCGCGCCGGCGGCCTCGCCCAGGTCGACACCTGGATGCGGCGGTGGATCCCGCGCATCCTCGCCTCGCCCGCCTTCGGCCAGGACGGGATGCTGGTGATCACCGCGGACGAGGCCGACGACGACGCCTCGGCCTGCTGCGGGGAGGGCCGCACGCCCAACGTCGCGGCGCCGGGGCTCGAGGGTCCCGGCGGCGGCCGCATCGGCGCGCTGGTGATCTCCCAGTGGACCCGGCCGGGCTCGACGAGCACCCGTGCCTACAACCACTACGGCCTGCTGGCCACCCTGGAGGACACCTTCGGCGTGAGCCGGATCGGGTACGCCCGCCTGCCGCAGGTGCACCCGTTCGGCAGCGACGTCTACGACGCCGGCTGAACTACGACGCCGGCTGAGCGGCCGCCTCGCCGGCACCGCGGCGGGACGCGTGCCGCGCCACCTGGCGATCGCCGTGCACCGGGCAGCCGATCGGCACGGCGCCGGGGAAGGTCCCCAGCTGCTCCACGCGGTGGCCGCCGGGGTAGCTGCGGAAGTAGCCGAACTCCCGGACCCACTTGGGCCGCCGGCGCGGCGGCGCCAGGCGCAGCAGCCGCCGACGCAGCTGCATCGCCCCGAGGAACACCGCGTGCTCGAGCCGGGTGGTGGCCGGGTAGCCCATCGCCTCGCGCAGTGGGTCGTCCATCAGCGTGTAGGCGAACCGCTTCGCGACCCAGGCCGGCGCCAGGCTCGTCGGCGGGAACGTCGTCATCAGCTCCAGCGTCGCGTCGGCCACCTCGCGGGACCGCTCGTCGTAGGCGAAGTGGTCGGCCTCGTAGGAGTCGAGGAGCGCGGCGAAGCCGGCGTAGTCCTCCGGGACGTCCCGGATGCCCATGTGCCGGCCGAGCTCGCGGTAGTACTCCACGACGGCCCGGCGCTCGACGTCGCTGTAGGGGCGGTAGCCCCAACGGTCGATCCAGCGGGCCGGCACCACGACGAAGGTGGCGAGCACGTAGCGCATGTCGTCGTTGCTGATGTCGTAGCGGGCGTGCATCTGGTTGATGCGGCGGACCGCCGACCGACCGCGGGCGCTGCCCAGGCCGTGCTCGAGCACCTCCTCGAGCAGGATGCCGGTGTCGTCGTAGCGCTTCTGCACGCTCAGCGTGAACTCCGCCGTGTCGTGCAGCAGCACGCCGATCGAGGGCACGGCGAAGGTGCGGAACAGCGCGAACGACAGCGCATTGAGGGTGTCCCAGGGGAACTCGCGCGTGCTCAGGTCGACGGCGATCTCGCGGTGGTCGACGACGGGATCGCGCCGCTCGTGGCGCTCGCGCAGACGGTGACGTCCCAGCATGACCGTGACAGTAACACTGTCACGATCGGCTCGGAAGGGCTCAACGGGCTCTTCGGGCCCCGCGCAGGAAGGCCTCCAGCAGCGGCCCGGCCGTCCCGGCGCCGGTCTTGCCCCGGTCCACGAACACGGCGACCGCGAGGTCGCCCTGACCGGCCACCATCCAGGCATGGGTGGCCAGCGGCGGGGTGCTGCCGAACTCCGCGGTGCCGGTCTTCGCGATCACCGGTGGCCCCGGCACGTCGGCCAGCCCGGCGCCGGTGCCCGAGGGCGTGGTGACCACCGCGCGCATCATCGAGCGGAGCTCGCCGGCCTCGGGCGCGGTGAGGGCGCGCGGCGGATCGGCTCGCGCCGTGTGACCCTGGACCAGGTGCGGCACGACGGCATGCCCGGCGACGACCGAGGACACCACGGTCGCCATCGCCAGCGGCGAGGCCAGCACTGTGCCCTGCCCGATCATGTCGGCGGCCGCGACGACCTCGCTGCCGGGCTGGGGCACCTGCCCGAAGTAGGCCGGGAAGCCGACGTCGTGGTCGACGCCGAAGCCGAGCGCCGCGGCGGCGCCCGCCAGGTCGCCGTCGTGCAGCCGGCCGTGCCGGGAGACGTAGGCGGTGTTGCAGGAGTCGGCCAGCGCCAGGGTCAGCGGGATGTCGCCGAGACCGCTGGGCGGGTAGTAGGAGTCGTTGCCGAAGTGCTTGCCGCGCACGGTGGTCCCCGGTGTGCAGGGCACGGTGGAGTGCGGCGTCAGTCCCGACCGCAGCAGGGCGAGCGAGCTGATGATCTTGAACGTCGAGCCGGGGGCGTACCGGCCGAAGGTGGCGGCGTCGTAGCCCTTCGCGCCCGGCCCGCTCGCGACGGCGAGGACCGCACCGGTCGAGGGCCGGATCGCCACCAGGCCGCTCGCCGGGCCGACGTCGGCGAGGACCCGGTCGGCCAGCGTCTGAAGGCCGCGGTCGAGGGTGAGCACCAGGTCGTGGCCGTCCTGCGCCGGCAGGGAGAACAGCGTGCGCGTGGTGTCGTTGGGGTCGTGCTCCACGATCCGCACGCCGGTGGTGCCGGCGAGCTGTGCGTCGTACCGCTGCTGCAAGCCCGAGACGCCGACCTGGTCGCCGGCCCGGACGCGGCCCTTGCTCTTCGTGACGATCTCCGCCGTCGCCGCACCCACCCGGCCGAGCAGCTCGTCGGCGAAGTCGCGGGTCGGCGCCAGGGGCAGCGTGCCGGCCACGGTCCGTAGGCCGGCCGGCCGGTTGCCGCGCGCCCAGGCGGGCAGCTCTGCTCGGCGGTAGACGACCGCCGGCACGAACGCCCGGGGACCGGCCGAGCGCACCTGCTTGGCGTAGGAGGCGGCGTCGATCCCGGCGAGCTGGGCCACCGCTCGTGCCGCGGCGGCGGCGTCGCCGGCCGGGACCTGCTCCTTGTCGATGCCGACCCGTACGACGGGCCGCTCGGCGACGAGCGCCCGGCCGTGGGCGCCGAGGATCCGGCCGCGCCGGGCGGGCTGGCGGCTCAGCGCGAGGGTGGCGCCGTCGGGCATGCCGGTGACCACGTCGGCGGCCCGCCAGCGGGCGTGCCACGTCGCGGCGGAGCCGTCCCCGGAGCGACGCAGCGGGAGCTCGGTGCGGTAGCTCCAGGTCTTGCCGGGGGCGATCGGCCACGACCAGAGCAGGTCGGCCGTGGCGGTGCCGTCGGTCACGGTGGTGCCCGTGACCGTGACCGAGGGACTCAGGCCGGCCATCCCCGCCACGACCGCGTGGTAGCCGCGCCGGGCGGCGGCCGCGTCGGCGAAGCCGGCGTCGGTGAGCGTGCCCGAGGCCAGCTGGTGGGCGGCGGTCCTCGCGGCGGTGCGGACCGCGGCGGTGTCGTCGCCGGAGCAGGCCGCGAGCGCGCCGGCGCCGAGGGTTCCGACGCAGGCCAGGGCGAGCATCCTCCCGAGCAGGAGCGGCACGATCAGCCCCGGAGAGCGGCCTCGATGTCGCCGCTGATCTTCTCGGGCTTGGTCGTCGAGCCGTAGCGCTTGAGCACCCGTCCGTCGCGGCCGATCAGGAACTTGGTGAAGTTCCACTTGATCTTGTCGCCGAGCAAGCCGCTCTTCTCGGTGCGCAGCCACTGGTAGAGCGGGTGCGCCCCGTCGCCGTTGACCTCGACCTTGGCGAACATGGGGAACGAGACGCCGTAGTTCTTCTGGCAGAACGCGCCGATCTGCTCGGCGTCGCCCGGCTCCTGGCCCCCGAACTGGTTGCAGGGGAAGCCCAGCACGACCAGGCCCTGGTCGGCGTAGGTCTCGTGCAGCTTCTCCAGGCCCTCGTACTGCGGCGTGAAGCCGCACTGCGAGGCGGTGTTGACCACCAGCACCACGTTGCCCGCGTAGTCGGCGAGGCTCTTCTCCTCGCCGGCGAGCGTGGTCGCGCTGAAGTCGGAGATCGTCGTCATGGGCCGAGCGTAGTGGGTCGGTCCGAGGCGATCCCCGGAACCGTGTAGGCGTCCAGGTCGGTCGCCTTGGCGGTCAGCCACACCGCCCGCCCGGGCACGAGGTCGAGCTCGGCGACGGCCGCGGGCGTCACGTCGACCAGCGCGTCCGGGCTGCCCGCGACGTCGAGCCGGACCCGGTCGCCCAGGGTCTCGACGTGGCGCACGGTGCCGGGCCAGGCGTTGCGGTGGCTCGCCGCGTCGGGTCGGCCGGCGTGCACGGTCACCGCCGCCGGCCGCATCGCGACGAGCACGTCCCCGGTGGAGGGGGCGTCCGCGGCGTGCAGCAGGCCCCCGCCGACCAGGTGGACGCCGTCGGGCGCCGCGGTGCCGGCGTACAGGTTCAGGCCCATCAGTCGGGCGACGTACGGCGTGGCCGGGCGGCGCGCGACCTCGGCGGGCGCGCCGTGCTGGGTGATCCGGCCGTCCTCGACCACCACGAGGCGGTCGGCGAGGACCATCGCCTCGATCGGGTCGTGGGTGACGATCAGGGTGGGGCCGCGCTGGGCTGCGAGGTGGCCCCGCAGCTCGGCGCGGACCGTGGCGCGGCGGTCGGCGTCGAGCGCCGCGGTGGGCTCGTCGAGCAGCAGGACGTCCGGCTCCCGGGCCAGCGCGCGGGCGAGTGCGACCCGTTGGGCCTGGCCCCCGGACAGCGCCTCCGGACGGCGATCGGCGAGTCCGGCGAGGTCGAGACGCTCGAGCCACTGCTCGGCCCGCCGGCGGGCGGCGGCGCGACCGATGCCTCCACTGCGGGGACCGAACGCGACGTTGTCGCGCACGCTCAGGTGGGGGAAGAGCCGGTAGTCCTGGAACACCACGCCCACGCTGCGCCGCTCCGCGGGTACGTGCAGGCGCTCGTCGGCAACCACCCGTCCGCCGATCTCGACGCGGCCCTCGTGGACCGGCTGCAGCCCGGCGACCACGCGCAGCAGGGTGGACTTGCCGGCGCCGTTCGGACCGAGCACCGCCAGCCGCTCACCCGGCTCGACCCGGAGCGCGGCGGCGAGCTCGAAGGTGCCCCGTCGCACGCGGGCGTCGACGACGAGGCTCATCGCAGCGGCCCCGTGGCGACCGCGCGCGACCGGCTCGCGCCCCACCACCGCTCCCGAAGCGCGACCAGCACGACCACGGACACCACCACGAGCACCAGCGCGAGCGCGGTCGCGGCGCGGGGATCGGTCTGCATCTGCAGGTAGATCTCGATCGGCATCGTGCGCGTGGTGCCCGGGAAGCTGCCGGCGAAGGTGATCGTGGCGCCGAACTCGCCCAGCGCCCGCGCCCAGCACAGCACGGCGCCGGCGACGAGAGAGGGCCGCACCAGCGGGAGCGTCACCCGCCAGAACCGCAGCAGCGGGGAGGCGCCCAGCGTCGCGGCCGCCTCGTCGTACCCCGCGTCCGCGGCGCGGAAGGCGCCCTCGACGGTCAGCACCAGGAACGGCATCGCCACGAAGGCCTCGGCGACGACGACGCCGGCGGTGGTGAACGGCAGCGTGATCCCGAACCACTCGTCGAGCCACCGGCCGACCAGTCCGTTGCGTCCGAGCGCGTAGAGCAGGGCGACACCGCCGGCGACGGGCGGCATCACCAGCGGCAGCGTGACCAGGGCGCGCAGCAGGCCGATCGCGCGGTGACGCGAGCGGGCCAGCAGCCAAGCCAGCGGGATGCCCAGCACGCCGGCGACAACGGTGGCCAGCGACGCGGTGATCAGCGAGAGCCGCAGGGCGTCGAGAGCGGTCGCGGTGCCGAGAAGCCCGCCCAGGTCGGTCCACGGGGCGTTGGCGAGCAGGCCGACCAGCGGGACGACGAGGAAGGCGACACCGAGCCATGCCGGCACGGCGAGCGGCCACGGGACCCCCGCGACCGAGCGCTCAGCCGCGCAGCGCCGCGAAGCCGGCATCGTTGAGTGCACTCCGGCCGTCGGGACCTGTCACCAGGGCGACGAAGGCGTCCGCGAGCTGCTGGTGGGTCGTACTTCCCAGCACGCTGATCGGGTAGGTGGTGACGGCGTTGACCGCGGCCGGGATCGCGATGCCGCGGACGGTGTCCGGACCGGTGTGGACGTCGCTGACGTAGACGACGCCCGCGTCGACCTCGCCCAGCGCGACCTTGGTGAGCACCGACTTCACGTCGTTCTCCTCCGTCGCCGGCGTGACGTGGAGGTGGGCGTTGTCGAACACCTTCGCTGCGACCACTCCGCAGGGCACCTCCGCCTGGCACACCGCCACCTTCACGTCCTTGCGGGCGAGGTCCGGCAAGCCCCGCACGTGCGCGGGGTTGTCAGCGGGCACGGCGATCTCCATCGAGTTCGTGGCGATCTCGTGGATGTCCTCGGCCTGGTCCCCCACCTGCTGCATCGTGCTCGTGCTCGCGGTGGCGAGGACGTCCGCCGGAGCGCCCTGGCCGACCTGGGTGGCGAGGTCGGAGCTCGCCCCGAAGCTGAACACCACGTGCACGCCCGGGTGTGCGGCCTCGAACTCCTTGCCGAGGTCGGTGAACGGCTCGGTCAGCGAGGCGGCGGCGAAGACCGTCAGGGTCTGGTCGCCCGATCCCGAGGGGTCGCTGCCGCAGCCCGCCGTACCGGCGGCGAGGGCGAGCGCGACGGCGACGACGATCGGCCTCCTCACGAGCGCGGCACCTCCACGACGACGTTCGTCGACTTGATCGCGGCGACCGCGAGCACGCCGGGCTCGAGGGCCAGGTCGTCGGCGGCCTCGCGGCTCATCAGAGAGACGACGCGGTGGGGGCCGCACTGGAGCTCGACCTGCGCCATCACGGTGTCGCGGGTGACCCGGGTGACCAGGCCGACGAGCCGGTTGCGCGCCGACTGGGCGACCCGGGCTCCCTGCGCTCCGGCCCGGGGGTCGAGGCGCTCGGCGTGCTGGCGGTCGGCGCGGTCCTGGGCGAACGCCGCCAGCGTAGGCCCGTCGAGCACCCGCCGGCCCACCTCGTCGCTGCCGATCTCGCCCAGCTCGCCGGCCTCGGCCCACCGCCGCACAGTGTCGTCGCTGACCCCGAGCAGCTGCGCCGCCTCACGGACCCGGTACGTCGCCACAGCGCGCACTCTAGCCGCATGTGCGGCACGATGCACTCTTTTCGGCCGCATCCGCCCTCGACCTCCGCGAAGCGGGTTGCGCACGCCGGAGAACGCTCACCGGGCAGTTGCGCACACGGGAGCGCGCCGTCTCCGCCCGCTCGGCGCTCCCCAGCGCGCTGTCTCCGCCCGCTCGGCGCTCCCCAGCGCACCGTTTCCGCCCGCTCGGCGTCAGAGAGGGAGGTCGCGCTGCCAGGACTCGGTCACGTAGGAGGTGCCCCAGCCCATCGAGCGGTAGAGGCCGTCGGCGCCGGTGGGGCTGTCGGCGTCGACCTCGAGCCCGACCCGGTTGCGGTCGCGGCCCGCGGCATCGGCGAGCACGGTGTGCAGCAGTGCCTTCGCGACGCCGCGGCCGCGTGCGGCGCGGTGCACGCCGATGTAGTCGACGTAGCTGCCCGGGACACCGTCGTCGTCGGGCGGTGACACCGAGCTGACCAGCGCGCCGCCGACGAACGCGGCGGCGTCGCCCTCGAGCGGCTCCACCGTGGCGAGCCACCAGTGGTCCCACCGGTGGCCGGGGTCCTCGCGGAGGCGCTGGGCGAACTCCGCGAAGCTCTCCCGGTAGGAGTTGAAGTGGTCCTCGAACGACTCCTCGAGCACCCGGTGCACGGCCTGCAGGTCCTCGGCCACCGGCAGGGTGGTGCCGTCCTCGAGTCGGTGCACGCGGACCCGGCGCACGACGACACCGCGTCGCGGCTCGGGGAAGACCTCGTCGCGAGTCACCGGCCGCGTCATGTTCAGCCAGGTGCGGGTGTGCGCGTAGCCCGCGGTGGCGTACCACTCGGCGAGCTCCCGGTCGCCCTCGTCGACGAGCGCGTCGAGCTGGGTCGTCGCGACGCCGCGCGCCGCGGCGATCAGCCCGGCGGCCTCGGTGATCCAGCCGAGCAGCGCCGGTGCGAGCGCGTCGTGCCCCGGAGCGAGGACGAGCCGGACCTCGGTACGACCGGCCGCGCGGTCGTGGACCCCGACCCAGGCCACCACGTGCTCGTCGTCGTCGAGCACGAGCAGCTGCCGGCGCGTCCAGGAGCCGGTGCCGACGAGCTCCTGGGTGAGCGCGTCGGCGTCGACCGTGCCCTGGCCCCGCACCCGGCGCCGGTGCTCGGCCACCAGTGCGGCCACCGCTCCCACGTCCGTGGGCCCCGGCGGCCGGGCGGTGTAGGAGTCGGGCAGGGCGGGCTGGGGGTCGAGCGGGAGTGAGGTCATCGCTCTCGATTCAACCAGCCCCCGGCACTCACCGCGGCGCCGTGACCACCTCACGTGAGACCGCCTGCCGGCGGATCTCGCGCGCCGTGAACGGGAAGTGCACCCAGCGCTTGTGCGCGAACATCCGGGTCTGGTCGCTCGACCAGGGCGAGCGCGGGTCCTCGGACTGGCCGTAGGTGAGGATCGTCCGGGCGTCGACCCGACCGTGGTCCAGGAAGCTGATCGCCTGAATGTGGGAGGAGCCGAAGCTGACCGGCTTGTAGTGGTCGCGGTGGGAGAGCGGGTCGGCGGAGGCGAGCGCGTTGGCGTTGCCGGCCTGGTCACCCAGACCGCCGCCGAGCGGGATCAGCGGCGCACCGCGGTCGCCGGCGACCTGGAGCGAGCCCCAGGTGGCGTCGAAGGCCACGTGGTGCGCGCGCAGGTCGGCGACCCCCGCCCTCATCGCATCCTGGGCGGCGCTGCTCGACGGGTCGAGCTCGCGCGGGGTGCCCACCGGGTCGGCCGCGTCGAAGGGGACCTTCCAGATCGAAGGACCGGGCACGATGCCGAGCAGGCCGTTGGTGCTCAGATGCGAGACGAACGCCTCGAAGACCTGGTTGCCCCGGCTCCCCACGTCGGAGTGCCGGTCCCACCGGGCGAGCGCCGTGCAGGCGCCCTGGTCGGCAGCGGCCACGGCGTTGCGGCACAGCTGCACCAGTGCCCCGCCCTGGCTCATCAGCTCACCACCGAAGACCCGGTTCTGGTGCTCGGTCCCGCGCAGGCTCGCGGGCGTGACCCGGCCGTGGGCGATCCGGTCGAGCACGTAGTGGTAGACCATCCGCGTCCGCAGCGTGCGCACGCACCGCTCGCAGCCGATGATGCGCGCGTAGCCCTCCAGCGGCTGCTTGGGGTTCGGCAGCCAGTAGGAGTCGTTGGCGTTGACGACCCAGTCGTCCCGGAACGCGACGGGCAGGTGCGCCGGGCCGAAGATGCCCGGCCGCTCGGCGTCGACGTCGTTGCCCCACGCGCAGTCGGCGGTGGCGCGGGTGCCGTCGAGGCCGGGCAGCCCGGCCACCTGTTGGAGCACCCGGCCGATCGGCGTCATGCACCGGTCGGCGAGGTCGTCGGAGACGTCGGGCACCACCGAGTGGTCGGCATACATGACGTGGCCGGTCCGGTCCGCGGCGATCGTGTTGACCCACGGCATGCCGCCGCCGGCGTCCTGCTGGTGCAGCAGGTCGCGCACCGAGCGCGCCCTGCCCATCTGCAGGAACGTGTCGATCGTGCGCAGCTGCTCGCCGTTGGCGTCGCGGAGGGCGAAGAAGCTGACCGGCGTCCAGCCCATCAGCTCGGCCGGGTCGTCGATCACGTAGCCCTGCGGGGTGCGGTACATGTCCTCGGTGACGGTCCCGACGCGCCCGCCCGGTCGCAGCACCTTCACGTGCACGATCCGGTGGTCGAGCTGCTGCAGCCCGTCGGTGGTCAGGTAGGTGGTCGGGCTGCCGACCGTGCGGTACTCGTACGGCGTGAAGCGGTAGGCGGTCGACACCGTGTGGCTCCACGCCACCTGGGAGTTCCAGCCGATGTTGACCACCGGCGAGCCGATCAGGCTCGCGCCTGCGACGTCGTAGCGGCCCGGGATCGTCAGCTGCTGCTGGGTGAACCGGTAGCGGCCGACCCAGGGGAAGTGCGGGTTGCCCAGCAGCATCCCGCGGTGGGTCGAGGTGACATCGCGGCCGACGGCGGTCGCGTTGGAGCCGAACGGCGACGCGGGGTCCTTGCCGAGCCCCTTGAGCAGCGCGTCGCGTGAGGGCAGCACCGCGGGCGGCCGGGCGAAGCGCGCCGACGAGGCGAGCGCGGGCAGGCCGGGGTCGGTCGGCGAGGGCGGGGTCGCGTCCACGATCTGCGGCAGGAAGTGTCCGGCGGAGGCGAGGATGTTGGCCAGGTAGACGCCATACCAGATGTCGATCGGACGGACGTCGGGACGGATCCACGGCTTGCCGCGGCAGGCCCGGTCGTGGAGGTGACCGGCTCCGCCGATGTCGCGGAGGTAGGCGTCCACCCCGGCCGCGTAGCCGCGCACCATCGCCCGCGCCTCACGCCCCGGGCCGGCGACCGGATCGGCGAGCAGGTGCTCGACGACGCGGCGGTCGTGCAGATCGGTGACCAGGGCGTCGGACTGCAGGTTGGTGCCGGCCATCGACACCCGGTCGTCGTACCGCTTGTCGGCACCGAGCCACCGCGAGCGCGCGCCGCGGGCGGTGATCAGCACGTCGGCGAGCGTGCACGCCGAGGTCCTCATGGTGGCGTAGCCGGACCCGAAGCCGAGCGAGCCGAAGTCGCCGGCGGTGATGTGCGGGATGCCGTGCGGCGTGCGCACGATCGTGGCCCGGTACGGCGTGCGCCCCGACGGAGCCGCCGACGAACCCACCGACGCGACCGCTGCCGTGCGCGCCGCGGGCATCACCCCGGCATCGGCCCGCCCCTGCACCGCGGCCAGCACCGGCAGCAGACCCAGGGCCGCCACTCCGGCCACCACCCGCACCCGCGTCGTCCCCATGTCGAGGCACAACGGAGCAGCGGCGCGGGAGTCACGCCGCGGCGCGGGCCGGTCGCGGGGCGCTCAGCCGGCAGTCGTGGCGCGGCCGTCGCCGCGGACGGCCCCGGTGGACCCGGTGGACCCGGTGCGCCCAGGAGCAGCCCGAGCGCGACCATCGCGACCGATAGCACCAGGTGCAGCCAGTTGTCGGTCCAGTCCAGCGGGACGACGTTGGCGTCCTCGCCGTCGTGGAAGAAGAGCCCGTAGACGAACAGCAGGAAGTAGACGAGCCCGCCGACCACCAGGAAGGGGCGGGCACCGTTCCGGCTGCGGGCGGCGAGGACCGCGGCACCGATACCCCGTGACCCCGTGCTCGCGCGGCCATCCGCTCAGGCGTGCGCCACCCTGCGGACGGCCAGGGCCAGCATCACGCGGGTGACCACGCGGTGCACCGGGCTGAGCAGCGCCCACACGGTCGCGCCGAGGCGGCTCCGGGAGCGCACGAACGAGGCGAGCGTGAAGCCGCCGGCGCGGGTGAGGGCCACGACCTCGGCGTCGAGGCCGATCCGCCACCGGACGCGGATCCGTGCTCGGTCCTTCTCGGCGAGGTCGACGGTCCACCCCAGCACCCGGTCGGGGGCGCTGAGCGGACCGAGCTCGGCGCCGAAGATCCGCCAGCCGAGCAGGATCGGGGTCCGCAGCACCGCGGGCGCGTCGTCGTAGGTCTGGTGGAGCCAGTCGAGGGCGGGCTGCTGCTCGGACGTGCCGACCAGCCAGGCGTCGCTGTCGTCGACCTCCTCGAGGGTGCACAGCTCGGCGGCCGCGGCGGGAGGCGGACACCGGTGGATGGATTGCAGTGTCTCGATCACGCAGGGCGGCGTACCCGATGAGCCGCCGTTCATGGAGGAGGACCGGCACCGGACACCGGAGCGGCGGCCGGCCCAAGCGTGAGGTGCCGCGCGCCGGGTACGCCGCTCCCTCGTGACGACGCGCCCCTCGACCTCTTCCCGGCAACCTGTGAGCGGGCCCACCAACGCCCACCACGACGGCGGCATCGGCCTGTGGGCCTGCGTCGCCTTCGCCGTGGGCACCATGGTCGGGGCCGGCGTCTTCGTGCTGTCCGGCCTCGCGGTGCAGCAGGCGGGCCCCGCGGCGCTGGTCTCGTTCGTGCTCGCCGGCGTGCTGGTGCTGCTCTCGGCCCTGTCGTTCACGGTCGTGGCGAGCCGCGCGAAGGCGGGCGAGTCGGGCTACTCCTACCTCGGGGAGAGCCTCGGCGGCTTCTGGCGCTTCTTCGCCCTGTGGGCCTTCTACATCGGCGGGATCATCGGAGTGGCCTTCGTCCTCGGCGCGTTCGGCTCCTACCTGCACGACTTCTTCCTCGGCGGGGTGCCGTCCCTGGTCTGGGCGATCGCGGCCGCTGTCCTGATGACGCTGCTCAACCTCGGACCCTCCGACGTGATCGGGCACGCCGAGATGTTCCTCGTCGCCCTGAAGGTGAGCATCCTGGTGCTGCTCATCGTCTTCGCCTTCATCCACCTCGGCCGCGCGCACTTCACGCCGTTCGTCCCGCACGGGGCCTCCTCGGTGCTGACCACCAGCGGCCTGCTGTTCGTGGCCTACCTCGGGTTCAACGTGGTCTGCAGCATGGCCCCCGAGGTGCGCGACGCGAGCCGCACCATCCCGCGCGCCATCGTGATGAGCATGGGCATCGTCGTCGTGGTCTACCTCGGCGTCGTCGTCGCGCTGCTCGCCGGCGGCATCCACACCTACGACGAGGCGAGCGTCGGCAGGGCCGCCGAGCACCTGATGGGCAGCTGGGGCGGCGTGCTGATCCCGATCGCCGCGCTGGTCTCCACGCTGTCGGCCGCCAACGCGAACATCCTCGGGTCCTCCGAGATCATGGTGCGGCTCGCGGCCAAGAACGACGTGCCGACGGTGCTGGGCCGGATGTGGCGCGGCCACCCGGCGGTCAGCGTGCTCGGCGGCGCGGTGCTCTACATCGTCCTGCTGCTCACCGGCAGCACGAACGCCGTGGTCGCGCTCTCGAACGTCGCCGCCATCGCCGCGATGGCGGTGATCAACGTGGCCGCGTTCGTGGCGATGCGTCGCCACGACGGCGTCGGGGTGCGCCTCCCGGGCGGTCCGGTGCTGCCCGTGCTCGGCCTGATCACCGCGATCAGCCAGCTTTTCTTCCTCGACTGGGTCCCGGTCGTGATCGGGATCGCGGTCCTGGCCGCCGGCGCGCTCCTCTACCTCGCACGGCACCGGATGCACCACCCCGAGCACCACGCCCAGCTGGAGCAGCAGGTCCACGCCGGCAACACCCCGGCGGTGCGTGCGGTCGGTGGCCGCAAGCGCCTCACCGAGCCGGCGGCCGGTGCCGCCGGCTCCTGAGGAGCGAGAAGAGCCCCGGGGAGCGTGTCCCCGGGGCCCTTGGTTCTCGAAGCCGGCTCGGCTAGCTGAAGATGCTCACACCACCGGGGCCGACGAGCAGGCCGATGATGATCAGGACGATCCCCCACAGGATCTGTCCACGGACGAGTGAGACGATCCCGGCGATCACCAGGATCACCGCGATCAGCCACAGGATGAAGTGCATGGTCGCTCCCTCTGCCTGCTCGTTCCCCTCTGGAACGAGCCACGGTCTATACCTACCCATCCGCGACGCCGCCCAATCTCGTCTTCGTACGGCTCGTCTTCGGCCGGCTCGCCTTGTCCCGGCGGTCCGCCCGACGGATGCTGAGGGCATGCGAGCTACCTGGAACGGCACCGTGCTGGCCGAGTCCGACGACACCGTCGTCGTCGAGGGCAACCACTACTTCCCGCGGTCGGCGCTGCGCGAGGAGCACTTCCGCCCGAGCGAGACCCACTCGGTGTGCCCGTGGAAGGGCACCGCCTCCTACCTGACCGTCACCGTCGACGGCGAGGACAACACCGACGCGGCCTGGTTCTACCCCGAGCCCAAGGACGCGGCCGCCGAGATCCGCGACCGGGTGGCGTTCTGGCGCGGCGTCGAGGTGGCCTGAGCAGCAGCCGCACGACGCTGCCCGCCGCACGCGCCGGCAGCGCGTACGACGGGCAGCGGGGACGCCCCCTGACCGGTGGGGTCAGACGGTCGCGGGCACCGGCGCGCCCACCGGCGCCGCCGGGTCCTCGGCAGGACCCTGACCCGACACCTGGCCCGACACCTGGCCCGACGCCTGGCCCGACGTCTGGCCCGCTTCCTGGTCCGGGACGTCGGTGGTGCCGTCGTCGTCGGCGAGCATGGTGTCCTCGTCGAACGGCTCGCCGCCGGCGAGCACCAGCGCCAGCCGGTCGCGGTCCAGCGAGCCGGTGAAGGAGCCGATCACCACGGTGGCGACGGCGTTGCCGGCGAAGTTCGTCAGCGCACGCGCCTCGGACATGAACCGGTCGATGCCGACGATCAGGCCGACGCCGTCGAGCAGGGCGGGCCGGTGCGAGGCCAGGCCGCCGGCGAGCGTCGCCAGGCCGGCGCCGGTGACCCCGGCGGCGCCCTTGGAGGCGATGATCATGAAGACCAGCAGCGAGATCTGCGCACCCAGGTGCAGCGGCTGGCCCAGCGCGCTGGCGATGAACAGCGAGGCCATCGTCAGGTAGATCGCGGTGCCGTCGAGGTTGAAGGAGTAGCCCGCCGGCACGACGACGCCCACGGTGGTGCGCTCCACGCCCGCGTGCTCCATCTTCGCGATCAGCCGCGGCAGCGCCGACTCCGAGGACGACGTCGAGAGGATCAGCAGGAACTCCCGCGCCAGGTAGCGCAGCAGCGAGAAGATGTTGACGCCGGTGGTGGCCTTGAGCACGACACCCAGCACGCCGAACACGAAGATCGCGCAGGTCAGGTAGAAGCCGAGCATGAGCACGGCCAGGCTCTTCAGCGCGTCGACGCCGGTCTCGCCGACCACCGCGGCGATGGCGCCGAAGGCCCCGACCGGTGCGGCCCACATGATCATCGCCAGCACCCGGAAGACCAGCCGCTGCACGTGTCCGATGCCGCGGAGCACCGGCTGTCCCGCGGTGCCCATCGCTTGCAGCGCGAAGCCGACCAGCAGCGCGACGAGCAGGGTCTGCAGCACCTGGCCGTCGGTGACGGAGGAGAACAGCGTCGTCGGGATGATGCTCAGCAGGAAGTCGCTGGTGCTCGTGGGCTCACCGGCCTGCGACTGGCCGACGCCGGCGATCGCGTGCGTGAGGTGCAGTCCCGAGCCGGGGTGCAGGATGTTGCCGACGACGAGGCCGACCGCCAGCGCGAAGGTCGACATCACCAGGAAGTAGACCAACGCGAGTCCGCCGACCCGGCCCACCTTGGCGGCACTGCGGACCGAGCCGACACCGAGCACGATCGTGCAGAAGATGACCGGGGCGATCATCATCTTGATCAGCCCGACGAACGCCGTACCGAGGGGCTTGAGGGCGACGCCGACGCTGGGCGCCGCCAGGCCGACGACGATGCCGAGGGCGACCGCGGCGATCACCGCGACGTAGAGGTAGTGGGTGCGGTCGCGGCGTACCGGGCTGTCGGGACGCCGCGCCGTGCGGGTCTGGGTCATGGGGGACTCTCCTCGTCGAAGGGACCGGATGCGTGGTCGTGGGACCATGCTGGGCGCGAGGGTGACCTGGCTCACCCTTGTGGTCGTTGAGTTCGCACGACGGCGTGCGCACGATCCGGTCCGAGGCGGGAGGAGGGCGGGTGGGCAGAGGCCGGGCGGGCTGGTCGGTGGCACGGCAGGTGCTGCTGCTGCAGGTCCTGGTCGTCGTGGTGGTCGTCCTCGGCGCCGCGGCGCTGGCCTTCGTCGACGCCCGGGAGAGCCAGCTCGCCACCGCCCGCACGCGCTCGGTAGACGTGGCCCGGGCGGTCGCCGACTCCCCCACGGTGCTGCGGGCGCTGGGCACCCCGGACCCGGCGCACCTCATCGAGTCCTACGCCGAGCGGGTGCGGCGTGACACCGGCACCGACTTCGTCGTGGTGATGGCGCTCGACCGCACGCGCTACTCCCACCCGAACCCCGCCCTGATCGGCGGTCGCTTCGTCGGTGACCTCGGCGGCGCACCGCAGGGCCGGGTGTTCACCCAGGAGCACGTCGGCAGCCTGGGCCCCTCCATGCGCGCGGTCGTGCCGGTGTTCGGCAGCGGTCACCGTGTGGTCGCGCTCGTCTCGGTGGGCATCACGCTGTCGCGGATCGGCGCGGCCCTGCAGCGCCAGCTGCTGCAGATCGTGGTCGGCGGCCTGCTGGTGCTGCTCGCCGGCGCGGCCGGCAGCTGGTTCATCGGGCGCCGGCTGCGCCGCCAGACCCGTGGCCTCGACGCCGCCGAGCTGACCCGGATGTACGACTACTACGACGCGGTGCTGCACGCCGTGCGCGAGGGCCTGCTGCTGCTCGACGAGCACGGCAGGGTGGTGCTCGCCAACGACGAGGCGCTGCGGTTGCTGGGCCTGGCCGCCGACGTCGCGGGCCGCCCCGTCGGCGAGCTGCCGTTGCCCGCGGTGCTGCTGGAGGACCTGCGCGACGGCGTCACCGGTCCGGACGCGCTGCACCTGGTCGGGGACCATGTGCTGGTGGTCAACCAGGAGGCGGCCCGGCTGGCCGAGCGCCGCGTCGGGTCCGTCGTGACGCTGCGCGACCACACCGAGCTGCAAGCCGTCTCCGGCGAGCTCGACACCGTGCGCGGGCTCGCCGACACGCTGCGCTCCCAGACCCACGAGGCCGCGAACCGGCTGCACACGGTGGTCTCCCTGATCGAGCTCGACCGGCCCGCGGACGCCCTCGCCTTCGCCACCGACGAGCTGCACGCGGCCCAGGCCCTCACCGACCAGGTGGTGGGTGCGCTGGGGGAGCCGGTGGTGGCGGCGCTGGTCCTGGGCAAGTCGGCGCAGGCCGACGAGCGCGGCATCGAGCTGCGGCTCGCGGACGGCTCGTCGGTCACCGGCTCGCCCCTGGACCAGCGCGAGCTCGTCACGGTGCTGGGCAACCTCGTCGACAACGCCTTCGACGCCGTGCAGGAGTCAGCGCGTCGGGAGGTGGTCCTCGGCCTGGTCGCGACGACCACGATGCTGGCCCTCGACGTCGAGGACAGCGGACCGGGACTCGACCTGCAGCTGGCGGAGCGGGCCTTCGAGCGGGGCTGGAGCACCAAGCGCGGGGACGACGCCCTCGGGCGCGGGCTGGGTCTCGCCCTGGTGGCACAGGTGGTGCGCCGCCACGGCGGGACGGTCGAGGTCGACGCCTCGGTCCTCGGCGGTGCCCGGTTCCGGGTGCGGATCGGCACGGAGGCGACCGATGGCTGACCCCGGCACCGCCGCCATCCGGGTGCTGGTCGTCGAGGACGAGCAGATCGCCGCCGGCGCGCACGCGGCCTACGTCGAGCGGACGCCCGGCTTCGTGCTGGCCGGGGTCGCGCACTCGGGGCACGACGCCCTGCGGCAGCTGCGTCGCGACCCCGACATCGGCCTGCTGCTGCTGGACATGCACCTGCCCGACGGCCACGGCCTGGACCTGCTGCAACGGGTGCGCAGCGAGGGGCACCGCTGCGACGTGATCGCGGTGACCTCGGCCCGCGACCTCGACGTGGTGCGCCGCGCGGTGACCCAGGGCGTCGTGCAGTACCTGCTCAAGCCGTTCACCTACACCGGCTTCCGCGCCAAGCTCGAGCAGTACGCCGCCTACCGCTCCGGACCCGGCGCCGGGGCCGAGGAGGTGGCCCAGCACGAGGTCGACGAGATGCTCGGGCGGCTGCGCACCTCCGCGCCGGGCGAGACGCTGCCCAAGGGGATGAGCGTGGAGACGCTGCGGCTGGTCAGCGCGTGCCTGCGCTCGGCCGCCGGGCCGATGTCGGCCAGCGAGGTCGCCGAGGCGGTCGGCGCCTCCCGGGTGACCACCCGCCGCTACCTCGAGCACCTCGCGGACACCGGCGTCGCCACCCGCCGCGCCCGTTACGGCACCACCGGCCGCCCCGAGATCGAGTACGCCCGCTCGTGACCGTCCGCGGTCAGCCGGCCGCCTCCAGCAGCTCCTTCGCGGCGTCGCCGGTGTGGACGGCGAGGTGCTGGAGGTGGGGCAGGGTGTCGCGGCAGCCGATGAAGCCGACGTCGATGCACTCGGCGTAGCTCTGCAGGGTGATGTTCAGCGCCATGCCGTGCACAGGGATCGAGACGGGATAGGACGCCTCGAGCCGCGCACCGCGGAAGTACAACGGCTCCTTGGGACCGGGCACGTTGCTGACGCAGAGGTTGAAGGTCAGCGGCAGCGGCGTGCGGAAGCCGCCGGTGAACGCCCGGGCGACCTGGAGCCCGGCGGGCGCCATCAGCGCGGCGCTGTAGGCCATCATCTGCTCCTGGGTCATCCCCTCCAGCTGGCCCTTCGCCGCGATCGTGGACGAGCGCACCGCCCGCAGCCGCGCGAGCGGATCCTCGACGTCGGTGCCCATGCTGGCCAGGATCGCCCCGACGGCGTTGCCGCCGCCGGCGTCCCCCTTGGGTCGCACGTTGACCGGCATGAAGGCCACCAGCGGACGCGAGGGGAGCGCGTCGAGCTCGAGGAGGAACCGGCGCAGGCCGCCGCCCAGCACGCTGAGGACGACGTCGTTGAGCGTCGCGTCGTGCTTCTTGCCGACGGCCTTCAGGTCGTCGAGGTCGAAGCGCTGGGTCGCGAAGCGGCGGTTGCGGCCGATCCGCCTGTTGAGCACCGAGGCCGGCGCCTCCAGCGACCCGACCACCTCCCCGTGGGCGCCGATGCCGGTCAGGTTGGTCTCCACCAGGCGCTTGCCGAGCCGGGTCGCCGCGCCGACACCGCTGGCGACGACATCGGCGCCCCCACGCACCGCTGCCACGGCCTCCGGCAGTCCGGGCACGCGGGGACCCCCCTGGACACGGGCGGGGGTGCGCGGCCGGCGCTTCGGCTCCTCGAGCTGGAAGAACAGCTTGGTGCTGGTGTCCTCCGGTGAGGTGGAGAGGCTGCGAATCAGGTTCTGCGCGGCGGTGTAGCCGTCGACGAGGGCGTGGTGGACCTTGACGTAGAGCGCAAACCGGCCGCCCTCCAGGCCCTCGATGATGTGCACCTCCCATGGCGGACGGCTCAGGTCCAGCGGGTTGCTGTGCAGCCGGGAGACCAGCGTGCCGAGCTCCCGCTCGTCGCCCGGCGCGGGCAGCGCGGAGCGCCGTACGTGGTAGTCGATGTCGAAGTGCTCGTCCTCGATCCACGACAGCATCGGCCGGTACCTCAGCTGCGGCAGCGCGAGCTTGAGGTTCCACGGCGCGTGCACCGGCCCGGAGCGGATGTCGGCCTCCAGCTCGCGGAACCACTCCTCGCCCGCGTCGGCCGGCGGGGTGAACGGCAGCAGCCCGGCGACGTGCATGCGGGTGGAGGGCGTGTCGCCGTAGACGAACAACGCATCCAGCGGGCTCAGGCGGCGTGCCATCGGATGGCCTCCTCGGGTCGGGGGAGCTCGGCGCCGGCCCGCGTCGCGCACGGGGTGGATACGGCTGGGCTCATTGTGGGGGCCACGGGCGGGGAGCGGAACCACCCGTTCCGTCCCCGGTGCCGAGGAGCGGGAGAGGCGGTGCGGCTCAGGACCGCTGCGACGGCCGCCCGATGGACTGCTCGGTGGACTGCTCGGCGTCGTCGTGGGGTCCGCGGCCCTGCTCGGGGACCGAGCCGGAGAAGTCGCTGTCCACGCTCTCCTCCTCCTGGAAGCGCTGGGTCTCCGCGTGCGCCTCGTAGGCGCGCCGGTCCGCGTCGGTCTCCGGCGGGTCGACCAGGCCGCGCGGGTAGAGCTTCATCCGCAGCACGGTGTTGAGCTCCGCGGCGACCAGGACGAGCTGGGACTCCAGGTAGAGCCAGGCCAGCAGCGCGATGACGACGGCGAACGTGCCGTAGGTCTGGCCCGCGCCGCTGAGGGTGTGGCCGACGTAGTAGCCACCGACGAGCTGGAGCACCTGCCAGCAGATCGCCGCGAAGACGGCTCCCGGCAGGACCTCCTTGAAGGTGACGTCCTTGACGGTGAGCACCCGGAACGCGAGGGAGAAGATCGCGATGTTCGCCGCGAGCGCGAGCACCGCCGCCAGGATCCGCAGGCCGGGGCCGAGGACGTCCAGGCCGTACGTCGAGCCGCCGGTGGAGATGCCGTTGAGCACCGTGCTGACCACGACCGCGAGCACGACCACCAGGAGCAGCAGCAGGCTGCGCAGCGTCCGGAAGACGATGTTGGGGCGGTGCACCATCGGCACCTCGTAGACGGAGTTGAAGGCGGTCTGCGCGGCGTTGGCCGCTCCCAGGCCGCCCCAGATCGCGCCCGCGATGCCGATGACCAGCGCGAGCACGCTGCCGTGCAGTCCGTGGACCTGCTTGCCGATCTGCGCCCCGACGATCGGGAACTGGTCGAGGGCGGAGCCCAGCACGGCGTCGCGGGCGCCCGGGTGGCTGGACAGCACGAAGCCGAGCACCGTGGTCAGCACCAGGAGCAGCGGGAAGATCGAGGAGAAGGTGTAGTAGGCGATCAGCGCGGCCAGGTTGCCGGCCTGGTCCTCGCCGAACTTCTTGCTCACCGCGAAGGGGATGCCGAGCCACCGATGCTGCTGCTGGTAGCGGTCGACCCTGGCCAGCAGGTGCTTGATCCGGTCCTTCACTGCTGTGCTCCTCCACGGCGACGGCGTTGCCTCACCGTGCCCGCCGTACCGGGGGTCACACCTTCTCGCCCGCCTCAGGGCCTCACAGTGAGCGTCTGCGCGAGCGTCCCGAGCGGGCCGCTCTCGTCGTGGAGCACCGTGCTGGTCAGCCCGTGACCGCCGGGTCCGAAGCTCACGGTGGTGTCGAAGCCCAGCCACCCCGGCTCGGCGGCGCGGAACAGGTGCGCGGTCAGGTCGAGGTTGGGGAAGGCGACCGCGCCGGGGTCGGCGCGGACCGTCATCCCGTTGGCGATGTCCACCAGCCCGAGCGCGCGGGCCGTGGGGCTGACCGGCTCCTCGAGGAGCGGGACGTCGCTGCGCACCCAGAAGCACGCGCGACCGGGAGCCTGCTGTCGCCGGCGCACCCGGGCCGCCGCGATGAACCCGCCCGCCCAGACGGTGGTCGGGTCCCAGGGCTCGAGGGCCTCCGGCGGAGGGATCCCCGGCAGGCCGCTGCCGGCGATGCCGGCGGTGTCGCGACCGCCCTGGAGCCACGCGCGCAGCACCACCGCGGGCCGGCCGGCGTGGCTGAGCACCGCCTCGGCCAGCTCGATGGTCCGCCCCGGCCGGACCACCCGGGTCGCGACCTCGACCTCCTCCATCGGCAGCACGCCGAGGATGTCGTAGCTCAGGCGGGTCAGCACCGGGCCGTCGTCGCGGCGGGCGTCCCGGTCCTGCTCGACGGCGTGCGCCAGCACCCCCAGGGCGGGGGCGATGTGCTGCTCGTCGGCCCTCCACGCTCCCCCGACGTGCTCGGTCGGGACGAAGGTGTGCGGGCCCGTGCGCTGGAAGTAGGACACCACCCCAGTCTCCCGGACCACCGGCGCCGCCCGGCGGCTGGCTAGGTTGGCGACGGATCGTTCGTCCGACGAGAGGCGTCGCATGGGACCCGTCGACCGCCGCTGGCTCTTCGCCGACCAGCTCGGGCCGCACTTCCTCGACGCCGAGGACCAGCCGGTGCTGCTGGTCGAGGCCCGGTCGGTGCTGGCCCGCCGGCGGTTCCACCGCCAGAAGGCGCACCTGGTGCTCTCCGCGCTGCGCCACCGGGCCGCCGAGCTCGGCGAGCAGGCGGTGCTGCACCGCGGTACGACGTACCGCGAGGGGCTGGAGGCCTGCCGCGAGCCGGTGTCGGTGTGCGCCCCGACCAGCCGCGCGGCGGACCACTTCGTGCGCGGCCTCGCGGGTGTCACCGTGCTGCCCGAGCGCGGCTTCGTGATGCCGCGCGAGGAGTTCGCCCGTTGGGCCGACGGCCGCTCCCGGCTGCTGCTCGAGGACTTCTACCGCGAGCAGCGCCGTCGCGAGGACGTGCTGATGACGGGCGTCGAGCCGGTCGGCGGCCGGTGGAACCTCGACGCCGACAACCGCGAGCCCCCGCCGCGCGGGGTCGACCGGCTGGACGTGACCGGCCCGTGGCTCCCGGAGGAGGACGCGATCGACGAGGAGGTCCGCGGCGACCTCGACGCCTGGGAGCGCGACGGGCTGATCAGCACCGTCGGCCGCGACGGCCCCCGGCGCTTCGCGGCCACCCGCAGCGAGGCGCTGGCGGCCCTGGAGCACTTCGTCGACCACCGGCTGGGGGCGTTCGGACCGCACGAGGACGCGATGCTCGCCCACGACCCGGTGCTCGCCCACTCGATGCTGTCGGCCCCGATGAACCTCGGCCTGCTGGACCCGATGGAGTGCGTGCGCGCTGCGGAGGCGGCGTACGCGCGCGGCACGGCGCCGCTCAACAGCGTCGAGGGCTTCGTCCGCCAGGTGATGGGCTGGCGCGACTACGTGTGGCACACCTACTGGCACCAGGGCGCGGGATACCGGCGCCACAACGCCCTGGGCGCCGGCGGCCGGCTCCCCGCGTGGTTCGTCGACCTCGATGCCGACGCGGTGGAGGCACGGTGCCTGCGGACGGTGCTCGCGCAGGTGCGCGACGAGGGCTGGACCCACCACATCCCGCGCCTGATGGTGCTGGGCAACTACGCCCTCCAGCGAGGCTGGAGCCCGCGCTCGCTCGTGGAGTGGTTCCACCACAGCTTCGTCGACGGCTACGACTGGGTGATGCTGCCCAACGTGCTCGGGATGTCGCAGCACGCCGACGGCGGGCGGATGGCGACCAAGCCGTACGCCGCGGGCGGTGCGTACATCAACCGGATGAGCGACTTCTGCGGCGACTGCCGCTACCGACCCGACCGGCGCGTCGGCGAGGACGCCTGCCCTACACCGCGGGGTACTGGTGGTTCCTGCAGCGCACCCGGCCCGCGCTCGAGGGCAACCACCGGATGCGGCAGCCGCTCGCGGGCCTGGACCGGCTGCGCGACCTCGAGGAGCTGGTGGCCCAGGAGGAGGCCCGCGGCTCCGCGGCGCCCTGAGCACCCGACCGGCGACGTGCGTCTCGCGGACTCCGGGGTACCGGTGTGGCTGACATGCAGCCGAGAGGGTCGAGGAGCGCAGCGCCGATGAGCCAGGACTTCACGAAGGGCGACCACGTCACCTGGAACAGCCACGGTGGGAAGGGCGAGGGGGAGGTGGTCCGCAAGATCACCGAGGACGGGCACGTCGCGGGCCGTCAGGTGCGGGCGAGCGCCGAGGAGCCGCAGTACCTCGTGCGCAGCGAGAAGAGCGGCGGGGAGGCGGTGCACAAGCCGTCCGCCCTGACCAAGAAGGGCTGACCCGGTGGGCGATCGGACCAACGACGCCGTCCAGGAGGTCTGGGAGGACTGGCAGGAGGCGGTCAACATGACGGCCGGGCAGATCGAGGACTTCCTCGACACCGACGCCTCCCGGTCGGTCGGCGACAAGGGCTCGGGCGGGGAGTCCACCGGTCACCGCTCGGGCCGGCGGATCGTGCAGATCCTGCGGTCGCGCAAGGGCGACCTCACCGACGACGACGCCGCACACATGCGCAAGGTCGTGGGCTACGTCCACCGTCACCTGGCGCAACGGCCGGACGGCGACGTGACGGACACGCCGTGGCGGTTCTCGCTGATGAACTGGGGGCACGACCCGCTGGCCTGAGCCGCGCCGCGGTGGCGCACCGGCTCAGCCGAGTGGGTCGGCCGGGGGGATCAGTCGGGGGGATCAGTCGGGGG
>JBQCHZ010000067.1:0-30415 GCA_051954195.1 Marmoricola sp. | reverse complement strand
TGCTCGGCCTGCGGCAGCTGTTCTTCCTGCTCGACGGTCTGCTCGACCGGCTGGTCCACCTCGCCTACGGGCTGGCGGTGATCCTCGGCTTGATCGGGGCGAAGCTGGTGATCCACGCCCTGCACACCAACGAGCTGCCGTTCGTCAACGGCGGTGACGGCGTCGGCTGGGCACCCGAGGTGCCCACCTGGCTCTCGCTGGCGGTGATCGTGGTGACGCTCGGCGTCACGACCGTCGCGAGCCTGCTCGCCTCGCAGGGAGCCGACCCCGAGCCCGTCCTGTCCGACCGGACCTCCGGGTAGGCAGCTCGGCTCGGTCCGAGCAGCCACCCGCCTGGATCCGGCGCTGCGTCGACCGAGCTGCCTCCTCTCAGGTCGCCTGGCGGTCGATGATCTCGGCGACACCGGAGGGGAACCGGTGCACCTCCTGAGGCCAGTCCAGGCAGAGCGCCAGCCTGCCGGCCCACTCACGCGCGGTCTCGTCGTCGGGCACGTCGATGACGCAGAAGCCGCCGAGGTGCTCCTTGGTCTCGGTGTAGGGCCCGTCGGTGAAGACCGGACGACCGTCGTGCAGCTCGACGCTGCAGATCGCCGTCGAGGCGTCGATCCCGCCGTCGCTGAAGACGAAGACGCCGGCCGCCCTCATCTCATCGAGGACGGCGTGCGAGGCGGCGCTCTTGGTGCGCAGGTCCTCCTCCGTCTGCTCGGGCACCCACTCGTCGTTGAAGGCGATCAGGTAGTTCGGCACGTCTCGGCTCTCCTCTCACAGTCACTCCACCAGTCACTCCACGAACGAGAGTGCCCCGATACGACACAACGGGTGGATCTGCAGTCAACACGAGACGGCAGATCCACCCGTTGATCGAGACGGGAAGCCCTCAGGCCTCGTCGCCGGCGCCCGACTCCTGGCCCTGCTTGATCAGGTCCATCACCGTGGAGTCGGCGAGCGTGGTGACGTCGCCGACCTCGCGGTTCTCGGCCACGTCGCGGAGCAGGCGGCGCATGATCTTGCCCGACCGGGTCTTGGGCAGCTCGGCCACGATCATGATCTGGCGAGGCTTCGCGATGGGGCCGATCTCCTTGGCCACGTGGTTGCGCAGCTCCTGGACGATGTCGGCGCCGCCGTCGCCCGCCGACTCGCGCAGGATCACGTAGGCGCACACGGCCTGGCCGGTGTCGGCGTCGGTGGCGCCGACCACGGCCGCCTCGGCGACCTTGGGGTGGGAGACCAGGGCCGACTCGATCTCGGTGGTGGAGAGCCGGTGACCCGACACGTTCATCACGTCGTCGACCCGGCCGAGGACCCAGATGTCGCCGTCCTCGTCCTTCTTGGCGCCGTCGCCGGCGAAGTACATGCCGGGGAACCGCGACCAGTAGGTCTCCTTGTAGCGGTCCGGGTCGCCCCAGATCGTGCGCAGCATCGCGGGCCACGGCTCCTTGAGCACCAGGTAGCCACCCGACCCGTCGGGCACCGACTGGCCCTCGTCGTTGACGACGTCGGCGACGATGCCGGGCAGCGCGGTCATCGCCGAGCCGGGCTTGCCGGCCGTGACGCCGGGCAGCGGGCTGATCATCATCTGGCCGGTCTCGGTCTGCCACCAGGTGTCGACGACCGGGCAGCGGCCGCCACCGATGACCTCGCGGTACCAGACGTACGCCTCGGGGTTGATCGGCTCGCCGACCGACCCGATGACCCGCAGCGAGGACATGTCGAACTTCTCGGGGATCTCCTGACCCCACTTCATGAAGGTGCGGATCGCGGTCGGCGCGCAGTAGAGGATCGTCACGCCGTACTTCTCGATGATCTCCCACCAGCGCCCCTTGTGCGGGGTGTCCGGCGTGCCCTCGTACATCACCGAGGTGGTGCCGTTGGCGAGCGGCCCGTAGACGATGTAGCTGTGGCCGGTGACCCAGCCGATGTCGGCGGCGGTCCAGTAGACGTCGGTGTCGGCGTGCAAGTCGAAGACCGCCCACTGCGTCCAGGAGACGCCGGTCATGTAGCCGCCGGTGGTGTGCAGGATGCCCTTGGGCTTGCCGGTCGTGCCCGAGGTGTACATGACGTAGAGCGGGTGCTCGGCGTCGAAGAACTCGCAGGCGTGCTCGGTGCTCGCACCGCCGACGGCGTCGTGCCACCAGACGTCGATGTCGTCGTTCCAGGCGACGTCCTGCCCGGTACGACGGACCACGAGCACGTTGCGCACCCCGGCGTAGCCCTGGTCCACGCACTTGGCCACGGCCTCGTCGACGGCGGGCTTCAGCGCCGAGGGCGCCCCACGGCGGTAGCCACCGTCGGAGGTGATCACGACCGAGGCCTCGCAGTCGGTGATCCGGTCGACCAGCGCCTGGGCGGAGAAGCCGCCGAAGACCACCGTGTGCGGGGCGCCGAGGCGGGCGCAGGCGAGCATCGCCACGACCGTCTCGGGGATCATCGGCATGTAGATCGCGACCCGGTCACCGGCCTTGACGCCCATCGCGGTCAGCGCGTTGGCCGCCTGGCAGACCTCGTCCTTGAGCTGGCTGTAGGTGATGTCCCGCGCCTCGTCGGCCGGCTCGCCGACCCAGTGGTAGGCGACCTTGTCGCCCCGGCCCGCCTCGACGTGGCGGTCCAGGCAGTTGTAGGCGGCGTTGATCCTCCCGCCGACGAACCACTTGGCGAAGGGCGCGTCGCTCCAGTCGAGCACCTCGCTCCACCTGGTGTCCCAGTCGAGCCGCTCGGCGGCCTTCTCCCAGAAGCCCAGGCGGTCGGCGGCGGCTTCCTCGTAGGCCGCGGCGGTCACGTTGGCGTTCGCCGCCAGGTCGGCCGGCGGCTCGAAGCGGCGGTTCTCGTGGAGCAGGTTCGACAGCGCCTCGTTGCTGGTCTGGTCGGTCATCTCGTCTTCTTCCTCGTCCGTGGGTGGGGGCGTCTCGGTCGGGGTCCAGGTCCCGCCACTCCACCAGCCCGACCCCGGTTCGGCAAGGGTCGGGCTGGCGTGAGTGGAGTGCTCAGGCGGTCACTCGCGAGGACCCGTGGGGACCAGCGAGCGCTTGTGGGTGAAGGCGGTGACGCCGGCGAACGAGGTGTACCAGGCGAGCAGCGCGGTGAGGATGCCCAGCCAGCCGCCGATCTTGCCCAGCGAGGAGGTGGTGGTCAGGTCCGCCAGGGCCAGGAACGCGAACGTCACGGTCAACACCGCGAACACCGCGAACACGGCGCCACTGGTCCTGCTCGCCGCGACCGTCATGTAGGCGGTGAAGATCGTCCAGCCGAGCAGGTAGAGCCCGATGCTGTGGTCGAGGTCCGACGGCGACGACGCGCCACTGAGGTCGGTGTGGCCGGTCAGGTACCAGAACGACAGCCAGAAGGCGCCGTAGGAGGTGAACGCGGTGGCTCCGAAGGTGTTGCCCTTGGCGAACTCCCACATGCCGGCGAGCAGCTGGGCGATGCCGCCGTAGGCGAGCGCGAGCCCGAACACGACCGGCTCGACCTTGAAGACGCCGGTGTTGACGAAGCTCAGCACGAACGTGGTCAGCGCGAACGCGGCCAGTCCGAGGGGTGCGGGGTCGGCGATGAAGGAGCCGGGCGCGATGCCGGACGAGACGGCCGCGGGCGTCGCGTGCGCCGCCGGGTCGTAGGCCGGCGTTTCGGGGTGACTCATGAGTGCTCCTCTGGGGCTGCTCTCGAACACGGTCGACCCGACGACCGGGCCGTGCTGGGACCGTAGGGAGCCGCCGGCCCCGCACGACAGGGGAGACGCGCCGGCGGTCGATGAGCGGCTCCGGGGACGCGGTGTGCGCCGGGTCACAGCACGACGAGCGGTGCCGGCGGCACGACGAGCGGCGCGCGCTCAGCGCCGCGAGCGCTCGGGGTGGTAGCTGCCACGGTCCAGCTCGATGGCCTCGGGCGCGTGCAGCCGGACCATGGTGCGGGCCAGGTGCGCGGGCAGCCGGTCGACGGTCAGCACCGAGACCACCACCATGGTGGCGAAGGCGAGCGGCACCGTGCACAGGGCCGGCTGGGTGACGACCGCGCCGAGCCCGCCGGACGGCTCGGCGCCCAGCATCACCGTGAGCACCGCGGCGAGCGACGTGCCGCCGCCGACGACCAGGCCCGCGAGCGCGCCGGCCGCGGTGAGGCCGCGCCACCAGATGCCGAGCAGCAGCAACGGGCAGAACGTCGAGGCGGCGACCGCGAAGGCGAGCTCGACGGCGTGCGCCACCGCCAGTCCCGTGGTGAGCACCGTCGCCAGCAGCGCCACCACGGCGGTGCCGAGCGTGGCGATCCGGAAGGAGGCCACCGGGCTCAGCCGCGGGAGCCGCAGGTCCTGTCCGATCACCCCGCCGACCGAGAGCACCAGGCCCGAGGACGTGGACAGGAACGCCGCGAACGCCCCGGCCCCGAGCAGCGCGGTGAGCAGGTCGCCCGCGCCACCGCCGAGCACCCGGCCGGGCAGCTCGAGCACCACCGAGTCGGTCCTGCCGTGGCGGACCAGGTCCCAGGCGTAGACCCGCCCGAGCACGCCGTACAGGGGCGGCAACAGGTAGAACGCGCTGAGCATCGCCAGCACCGCCAGCGTCGTACGGCGGGCGGCGTGGCCGTCGCGGTTGGTGTAGAACCGCACCACCACGTGCGGCAGGCCCATCGTGCCGAGGACCGTGGCCAGGATGAGCGAGTAGGTCAGGTAGCCGGCGTAGGGACCCTGCATCGGCTCGACCCAGTCGTGGGTCGAGAGCCGGGTGGCGGGCGAGCCCTGGTGGTGCCAGTGCCCGAGCAGCAGCGCGATCGGCACCAGCAGGGCGGTGAGCTTGAGCCAGTACTGGAACGCCTGGGCGATCGTGATGCTGCGCATGCCGCCCGAGGCCACGTTGGCCAGCACCACCACCGCGACGACGACCTCCCCGACCCAGGTCGGCGCACCGGTCAGCGTGCCCAGCGTCAGCCCGGCCCCCTGGAACTGCGGGACCAGGTAGAGGATCCCGATCAGCACCACCAGGAAGCTCGCCGCCCGGCGCACCAGCAGCGACTCCAGCCGGAACTCCGCGAAGTCGGGCAGGGTGTAGGCGCGGGAGCGGCGCAGTGGTGCCGCGACGAAGACCAGCAGCAGCAGGTAGCCGGCCGTCCAGCCCACGGGGTACCACAGCATGTCCGCGCCGCGGAGCAGCACCAGTCCGGCGACGCCGAGGAACGACGCGGCGGAGAGGTACTCGCCGCTGATGGCCGAGGCGTTCGCGGCCGTCCCGACGGCACGCGAGGCGACGTAGAAGTCGCTGGTGGTGCGCGAGATCCGCAGGCCGACCACGCCGACCACCAGTGTGGACAGCGAGACCAGCACGACGGCGACGACCGGCAGCAGACCCGAGCTCATCGCGACGCCCCGCGTCGCCGGGAGCGGTCGCTCACGAAGGACCGCCCCCGGTGGTGCGCGCCAGCTCGAGGAAGGCGGCCTCGTTGCGCTCGGCCCGGCGCACGTGCAGCCAGGCGACGGCGAGCAGGAAGGGGTGCACGGCGAAGCCGAGCAGCAGCCACGGCAGCGGGATGCCGAGCACGTGCACCGTCCGGCTGCCGGGCACGGCCAGGAACAGCACCGGCAGCAGCCCCACCGTGCCGGCGACCAGGAGCACGGTGGAGAACGCCAGGCGCAGCTGGCTGCGCATCAGCGAGCGCATGAAGATCTCGCCCACCTGCGTCTGCGCGTCGATCTCCGAGGCGACGGTGGTGCGCCGGGGGTGACCGGTGCGTGGGGCGGTGACGCGGACCCGGGCCGGGCGCGTGGCCGGCTCGGTCATGGGCCGGCCCCCGCCGGTCCGCCCTGACGCCGGCTCCGCAGCAGCTCCCGCAGCGCCGGGGTGTGGCGGCGGCTGACCTGGAGCTCCCGGCCGGCGACCAGGACCGAGCAGCGGCCGTTGTCGGTGCGGACCTCCTCGACGTGGGGCAGCGCGACCAGCAGCGAGCGGTGGATGCGCACGAACCCCGCCTCGCCCCAGCGCTCCTCCAACGTGCTGATCGGCAACCGCACCAGGTGGCTGCCCGACGCGGTGTGCAGCCGGCTGTAGTCGCCCTGGGCCTCGACGTAGCGGACCTCCGAGCGCGCGACGAACCGCGTCACCCCGCCGAGCTCGACCGGGATGGTGTCGTCGGCGGCAGCGGTCGCGGGGGCGTCGGTCACCCGGCGGACGGCCTCGCGCAGCCGGGCCTCCCGCACCGGCTTGAGGACGTAGTCGACGGCCTGGAGGTCGAAGGCCTCGACCGCGTGCTCGCTGTGCGCGGTCACGAACACCACGCGCGGCTGCTCCTTGAACCGCGCCAGCACCTCCGCCAGCTCGAGCCCGGTCAGCCCCGGCATCTCGATGTCGACGAAGACGACGTCGACCGGCTCCTCGCGCAGCACCCGTAGCGCGGCCGTGGCCGAGCCGCAGCACCGCACCACGCCGATGCGGTCGTCGCGGCCGAGCAGGTAGGCCAGCTCGTCGAGGGCAGGCCGCTCGTCGTCGACCACGAGCACCGAGAGCCGCTCGGTCACGGTCGGACCCCGGCGGCGAACTTCGGGATGCGTACGACGACCCGGGTGCCGGCGCCCGGCGCCGTCTCGACGACGAGGCCGTGGTCGTCGCCGTAGGCCGAGCGCAGCCGGGCGTCGACGTTGCCCAGGCCGACGCTGTCGAGCGTCTCGTCGCCGGCGAGCGCGCGGCGGATCCGCTCGGGGTCCTCCCCGACACCGTCGTCCTCCACCGAGATCACCGCCTCCCGGTCGTGGTCCTCGGCCAGGATCGTGATCCTCCCGGCACCGGCCTTCTGTGCCAAGCCGTGCCGCACCGCGTTCTCGACCAGCGGTTGCAGCGACAGCACCGGCACGGTCACCGGCAGCACCTCCGGCGCCACCCGCAGCGTCACCTGCAGCCGGTCGCCGAAGCGGGCCTGCTCGAGCACGAGGTAGCGCTCGATCGAGCGCAGCTCCTCCTCCAGGGTCGTGTACTCGCCGTGCCGCTGGAAGGAGTAGCGGGTGAAGTCGGCGAAGTCGAGGAGGAGCTCGCGCGCCCGGTCGGGGTCGGTGCGCACGAACGACGCGATCGCGTTCAGCGCGTTGTAGATGAAGTGGGGGGAGATCTGCGCCCGGAGCGCGCGCACCTCGGCCTGCATCAGCCGGTTGCGCGAGGCGTCGAGCTCGGCGAGCTCGAGCTGGCCCGAGACCCAGTTGGCCAGCTCGTCGGTGGCCCGCACCAGGGCGGCGGACGCGTGGCCGGCGAAGACCTGGAGGGTGCCGACCGTGCGCTCCTCGACGGTCAGCGGGCTGACCACGACCGCTCGCAGCGGGCACATCGGCTCGCCGCAGTCGAACTCGCGGTGGTCGTGCACGGTGGTCGCGCCGTCGTCGATGCCGGCGCGGGCCAGGCCGGCGGTGAACTGCCGGTGCCCGTCGTACCGGCCCTCCCAGGCGAGCAGCACCTCGGTGCCGGTGAGCGCGACCGCCGGCGTGGCGAGCAGCGAGCGCAGGTGCCGCACACACCGCTCCGCGCTGGCCTGGGTGAGCCCGGTGCGCAGCGGCACGGTCATCAACGAGGCGGTGTGCAGCGTCTCGAAGCTCGCCCGGTCCGCCTGGCTGCCCAGGTGTCCCGGCCGGAGTCGCCACCGCATGGGCCGCAGACTACGGCCGCCGGTCCGCGTCCGGTGCGCATCGGTGACAACGGGGCCGGGCGCCGCCATGATCGGGGCCTCGCAGCTCGCGATCCGAAGGGGGCACCATGAGCTTCGCCGAAGCCGTCAGGTCCGTGTTCAGCAAGTACGCCGAGTTCGGCGGCCGTGCCCGTCGCTCGGAGTACTGGTGGTTCACGCTGTTCGCGGTGATCGTCTACGTCGTCGCCGACGTCATCGACGCCGCGTTGAACACCCCGGTGATCGTCTTCGCACTGGTCGTGGCGATGCTCCTGCCGAGCATCGCCGTGGCGGTCCGTCGGCTCCACGACACGGGCAGGACCGGGTGGTGGTACCTGATCGTGCTGGTCCCGCTCGTCGGTGCGATCGTGATGATCGTGTTCGCCGTGCAGGACTCGACCGGCCCGAACCAGTGGGGCCCGTCGCCGAAGCAGCCGGCCTACGGGCCCGGCCCCGCCGCCGGACCGCCCGTGTACTAGAGCCGCTGGGTCTCAGCGGAAGTCGATCAGCGTGGTGCCCGGATCCTCCGGCGGCTCCGGTGGCTCCGGTGGCTCCCGCTCCTCGGCGCCGGTGGTCTCCAGGACGCCGTCCTGGGGCGGCGGGACCGGCGCGGGCGGCTCCGGCGGATGCTGCACGACAGCGCGGTAGCACCGGGTGAGGTAGGGCAGCAGCATCCCCTCGTGGCCACGGCCGTAGTCGTCGTAGAGGGCCAGGACGCGCCGCAGCACCTCCTGGCGCTCGGGCTCGGCAAGCACGGACACCGAGGAGCGCGAGCTGGCCAGGTCGAGCAGGCCCTCGCGGTCGAGCCGCTGCCAGCTGCGGAACGTCTGCTCCTCGACCCACCCGAACAGCGGGGAGTCCCGCAGCGGTGCCACGAGGTCCTGGTCCTGCCCCTCGGTGCCCATCAGCGCACCGAGCCGCCGCACCCACGGGATCGACTCGTCGCGCTGGTTCCACACCAGGGCGAGCGTCCCGCCCGGACGCAGCACGCGGGCGATCTCCGGCAGGGCCCGCCGGTGGTCGAACCAGTGGAACGCCTGGGCGCCCACGACGACGTCGACGGACCGGCTGGGCGCGGGGATCGCCTCGGCCCCGGCGACGCCCACCGCGAAGGGGACGACCCGCGCGCGCAGCCGGGCGAGCATCTCCGGCGACGGGTCGGTCGCGATCACCCGGTGGCCCGCGGTGACCAGGACCTCGGTGAGCTTGCCGGTGCCGGCACCGAGCTCGAGCACGGTGAGCTTGCCGGACCCGGTCAGCCAGCGGGCCGCCTCGACCGGGTACGACGGGCGCGCACGGTCGTAGGCGTCGGCCACGCCGCCGAAGGACAGCGCGTGGTCGGGGGAGCCGGGGGCGTGGTCGCTCATCGGGTCGAAACTACCGTGCCGGGTGCGTGGTCGCGGGCGGTGGCGGGCCAACTAGCCTGACCCCGTGCCCGACGCGGATCCCCTTGCCTGGTTGAGCTCCTTCGAAGGCGTCCCGTCCGGCTTCGCCGGCGCCCGCGACGCCGTCGACGCGCTCCTGCGGGACCGCGGGCTGCGTCGCTCGACGCCCGAGCAGACCGGTGAGTCGCTGCTCCGCGGCGCCTTCGCCAGCGCGGTCCTGGAGGGCTCGACCTCCTCGCTCGAGGAGGTGCGCGCCGGTGCCGGGGACGGCCCGGCGGCGGCTGCGGTGCGGGTCAGCACCGAGCTGCTCGGGCTGGTGCCGGTGCTGGAGCGGGCGCCCGGGCAGGCCTTCGCCCGGCTGCACACCCTGGCCGCCGGCCCGGAGGTGCCCGAGGACCAGCTCGGCCGACCCGTCTCGGCCGAGGCGGCCGAGCGCCTGGGCACCCTGGGCCGCACCGCGCTCGCCACGACGGCGCCGGCTCTCCAGCTGGCGGCGCTGGTGCACGCCGAGCTGGCCACGGTGGCGCCGTTCGCGAACCGCAACGGCATCGTCGCCCGGGCGGCCGAGCGGCTCGTGCTGGTGGCCCGCGGCGTCGACCCGGCGTCGCTGACGGTCCCGGAGGCGGGTCACCTGGCGCTGCGTGCGGCGTACGAGTCGAACCTGCGCGGCTACCGCGCCGGCGGACGCGCCGGCCTGCACGCCTGGCTCCTCTACGCGCCGGAGGCGTACACGAAGGGCGCCGAGCTCAGTCCCCTCAACGGGTGACCTCGGAGAGCCACGCTCCCGCGGCGAGCCCGCACAGACGAGCGGCATCGAGGGCTCATGCTTGAAGAACCGTCGATGCCGCTCCCACACACCTGTCGGGCTACCAAGCGTGCAGCCTCGAATGCCGTGACGAGAGACTCCCGTCGACCGGCGCCCTCAAGAAGGGTGGATCGCCGCGTGGGTACCTGACCCGGTGTGCTGGTCTGGAGTTGTCGGTTCCTTTCTACGACTCCCGCGCGGCCCGGGCAAGACTTGACTTCACGCCGGGACGCGGGATCGGCGTGTCCGCATCCACAGCGCCGTCGCGATCGCCGCCACGCCGCCGACGGCCAGCGCCGCGAGGGTCGGGCGGGCCGGCGGCAGGTGCATGCGCGAGCGCAGCGCCACCGGCTTCTCGAAGACCAGCACCGGCCAGCCCCGCTCCCGGGCGATCCGGCGCAGGTCCTTGTCCGGGTTGACCGCGTGCGGGTGCCCCACCGCCTCCAGCATGCTCACGTCGGTCACCGAGTCGCTGTAGGCGTAGCTGCCGTCGAGGTCGTAACCGCGCTTGCGGGCCAGGTCGGTGACGGCCTTGGCCTTGTTCTCCGCGTAGGCGTAGAAGCGGATGTCGCCGGTGTAGCGGCCGTCCTCGACCGCCATCCGGGTGGCCACGACGTGATCGGCCCCCAGCATCTCGCCGATGGGCTCGACCACCTCGGCGCCTGAGGTCGACACGATGATGACGTCACGCCCCGCGGCGTGGTGCTCCTCGATCAGGTGCACCGCCTCGTCGTAGACCAGTGGGTCGACGACGTTGTGGAGGGTGTCGGCGACGATGTCGCGCACCGTCTGCACGTCCCACCCGGCGCACAGCTGCGACATGAACTGCCGCATCTTCTCCATCTGGTCGTGGTCGGCTCCGCCCACCAGGTAGACGAACTGGGCGTAGGCGCTGCGCAGCACCGCGCCCCGGGAGATCAGGCCGCCCGCCTGGAACGGCCGGGAGAACGCCAGCGTGCTCGACTTGGCGATGATGGTCTTGTCGAGGTCGAAGAACGCTGCCGTCGGCCGGGTCACGGGGGACACCACGGGGGACATGGCCACACCCTAGAGAACGCCGGGGACGGTGCCGTCCCGCCACGGCCGACCGTTCCGGGTCCACAGGGCGTCCTCGGGTGCGGTCGTCCACAGGCGTCGCGGACCAGCTTCCGCTCCCCGGGGCGCTCGGCGAGCGTCGGCCCATGACACTCTCCACCGACGACCCACCGGCACCGGACCAGCGCGACGCCGAGGTGGCGGCACCCCTGCTCGTGACCTCCGACGCCACGCTCGCCGAGGAGGTACGCCGGCTGGGGGCGGCTGCTGGCAGCACCCCGAGGGTCGTGGCCGACCCGGTGGCGGCCCTGCGGCGCTGGGCCGGCGCCGCGGTCGTGCTCGTCGGGGTCGACCTCGCCGCGGCGCTGGCGCGCCACGGGCCGGTCCGCCGCGCGGACGTGCACGTGATCGGCGCCGCCCCGGTGCCCGACGAGGCGTTCCGCGACGCGGTCCGCCTGGGCGCGGAGACCGTGGCCGAGCTGCCGGCCTCCTCCGACTGGCTCGTGGAGCTCCTCACCGACGCGGGCGAGCAGCCGGCCGAGCCCGCGGTCACCCTCGGCGTGATGGGGGGCAGCGGCGGAGCCGGTGCCACGGTCCTGGCCTGCGCGCTGGCCCACCGGGCCGCGCGACGCCGGCCCACGCTCCTGGTCGATGCCGACGTGCTCGGTGCCGGCGTCGAGCGCGTGCTGGGTGCCGAGGACCGCCCGGGGGTGCGCTGGGACGCGCTCACGGCTGCCACCGGTCGGCTCAGCGCCCGGTCGCTGCGGGAGGCGCTTCCCCGGGTCGAGGACCTGCACGTCCTCGCCTTCGGGCGCGAGCGCCCCGAGGAGCTCCCCCCGTTCGCGGTGCGCGAGGTGCTCTCGGCCGCCCGGCGCGCCTTCGGCTGCGTGGTCGTGGACCTGCCGCGCCACCGCTCGCCCGTGATCGAGGAGACGCTGACCCGCTGCGACCGGGTGGTGCTCGTCTCCACCCTGACCGTGCCCGGAGTCGCGGCGACGGCTCGCGTCGCGGCGCGGCTTCCCGCCGGCGTCCCCGTCGCGCTCGTCACCCGGGGAGGCGCGGCCGGCGTGAGCCCGGCCGAGGTGAGCCGCCTGGTGGGCGTTCCCCTGCTGCACGCGATGGGCGACCAGCGCCACCTCGACGAGGGCATCAACCTCGGTGCGGGGCCGCTGCGGGCGCGACGCGGCGTGCTCGGCCGGGCCGCGCGGGTGTGCGTGGAGGACCTGTGGGCGCGCCCGGCATGAGCGCCTCGGCACCGGCGCATCCCGGAGACTCGGAGGCCGATCCGGCCGTCGTCGAGGAGGTCCGGGCCCGGCTGGCCCACGACGGGGCGCGGTTGGACCCCGAGCAGGTCGCGCGGGCGCTGCGGGCACGGGGCCGCCCCGTCGGCGACCGCGCCGTGCTCGCCGTCCACGCGGCGCTGTGCCGCGACGTGGTCGGCGCCGGCCCGCTCGAGCCGCTGCTGCGCCTCCCCGAGGTGACCGATGTGCTGGTCAACGGTGCCGCCGAGGTCTGGCTGGACCGCGGCAACGGCCTCGAGCGGGCCGATCTGCGCTTCCCGGGCGACGATGCCGTACGCCGGTTGGCGCAGCGCCTCGCCGCCTCCGTGGGCCGCCGTCTCGACGACGCCTCCCCCTACGTCGACCTGCGGCTGGCCGACGGCACCCGCTTCCACGCGGTCCTCGCCCCGCTGTCGCGACCCGGGACCGTGCTCAGCCTCCGGGTCCCGCGCCGCCGGGTCTTCACCCTCGAGGAGCTGGTCGACGCGCGCGCCCTCACCGCCGACGGGGCGACGCTGCTGCGCCGGATGGTGGAGCGTCGACGGGCTTTCCTGGTCAGCGGCGGGACCGGCACCGGCAAGACGACCGTGCTCAACGCCCTGCTCAGTCTGGTGCCCGCCGCGGAGCGCCTGGTGCTCGTCGAGGACGCCAGCGAGCTGCGCCCCGAGCATCCGCACGTGGTGGGGCTGGAGGCGCGGCCCGCGAACCTCGAGGGGGCAGGGGAGGTGACCGTGCAGCAGCTGGTGCGCCAGGCGCTGCGGATGCGGCCGGACCGGCTGGTGGTGGGAGAGGTGCGGGGGGCGGAGGTCGTGGACCTGCTCGCCGCGATGAACACCGGCCACGAGGGCGGCTGCGGCACCGTGCACGCCAACTCCGCCCGCGACGTGCCGAGCCGGATCGAGGGTCTCGCCCTGGCGGCCGGGCTGGGCCGGGCGGCGGTGCACAGCCAGCTCGCCTCGGCGGTCGACCTCGTCGTCCACCTCGATCGCTCCGGCGGGGTCCGCCGCCTGGCCGAGATCGGCGTGCTGCGCCGCGGGCGCGACGGGCTGGTGGAGGTGCTGCCGGCGGTGTCCTTCGCCGCCGACGGCACGGCGTCGGAGGGCGAGGGCGCGACGGACCTGGCCGGGGTGCTGCGGTGAACCACCTCGTCGGCGACACGACCGGCCACCCCGTGGCGGCGGTGACCGGAGCGGTCCTCGCGGCGCTCGCGGCAGCGCTGCTCGTCGCCGGCCGTCCGGTCGTGGATGCATGGCTGCCGGTCCTGGTGGGCCGGGCCCGGTCCGGTGCCCTCGGGTCGCGGCTGCTGCCGGCCGCCGGGGGCGCCGTCGTCGTCGGCGCGTGGTGGGCGTTGGGCGCCGCCCATCTGGTGCTCGTGGCCATCGCGGTGGCGGTGGTCCTCAGCGTGGGCAGGCTGCTCGCCCACCAGCGCTCCGCCCGCCTGGCCGAGGCACGCGCCGGCTGCATCCTGGCGGCGTGCGACGGCATGGCCGCCGATCTCGCCGCCGGCCAACCGCCCCGCGCGGCGTTGCGCCGGGCTGCGCAGGAGTGGCCCGAGCTCACGCCGGTGGCCGTGGCGGCCGACCTCGACGCCGACGTCCCGGCGGCGCTGCGCCGGCTGGCGACCCTGCCGGGCGCCGGCCAGCTGCGGACCGTCGCCGCCTCCTGGCAGGTCGCGCACCGGTCCGGCGCCGGCCTGGCCGCGACGCTGGCGCGGGTGGCGGCCGTGCTCCGGGAGGAGCAGCGCACCGGCCGCCTGGTCGCGACCGAGCTCGCCGCCGCGCGCGCCACCGCCCGGATGATGGCGGCACTCCCCGTCCTGGTGCTGCTGCTGGGCGCCGGCATCGGGGGTGACCCGGTCGGCTTCCTGACCGGCACGCCGTTCGGGCTGGGCTGCCTCGCGGCCGGTCTGGCGCTGACCCACCTCGGCCTGGCCTGGCTGGAACGCGTCGCCGACGGCGTGCTGGGGCGCGGATGAGGTCGACGGCGGTCCTCGACCTGCTCGCTGCAGCGCTGCTGGCGGCCACGGCGGCCCTGCTCGCCCTGCGGTCCCCGGTGCGCCGACCCCCGCGTGGCGGCGCCGTGCAGCAGGGGGACGACCGGGCGCTGCTCGGCCGGCTGCGCGGCCCGCTCGCCGCATTGGGCTTCGTGGCGGGCTGGGCGTTCGTGGGCGGCGCCGTGGGAGTGCTGGCAGGTCTGCTCGGCGCCGTCCTCACCTGGCGGGTGCTGAGCGGCGTCGAGAGTCCCGCCGTCGCCCGGCGGCGCGAGCAGGTGCGTGCCGAGCTCCCGGTCGCCGTGGAGCTGATCGGTGCCAGCCTGGCGGCCGGAGGGGCGGCGGTCACCGCGTTCGGCCTCGTCGCCGAGGCGCTGCCCGGTCCGCTCGGCGACGAGCTCGCCGCCGTCCACCACCGGCTCGAGCTCGGGGTGGATCCCGCGCTGGTGTGGGGGGAGCTGCAGCAGCATGCCGAGCTCGCCCCGCTGGGCAGGGCGCTGTCCCGCGCCCACGACAGCGGTGCCGCGGTCGTCGCCGTGGTGGCCGCCCTGGCCGAGGACCTCCGGGAGCGTGCCCGGGCGGAGGTCGAGGAGCGGGCCCGCAGTGTCGACGTGCGCGCCGCCGCACCGCTCGGGGTGTGCCTGCTGCCGGCCTTCCTGCTGCTCGGCGTGGTGCCGATGGTGGCAGGGCTGTTCACCACCATGGCCCTCTTCGGCTGACCGTCCCGGGTCCACAGGCAGCGGTCTCCCGCGGTTGTCCACGACCGGCCATCGAGCCGGTGGCGGGCGTCGCGCGCTCGGTCGAACCTTCACGGACCAAGCGCCGTCGAGCCGGTCTCGGGGGCCGACCGATAGGAGAGATCATGACCACGAGCACTGCGATCCGGGCGGTCACCACGCTGCCCGCCACCACCGGCCCCACCGCGCCCACGGGCCCGGCCGCCCGGCGCGACGAGCGGGGAGCCACCACCGCGGAGTACGCCGTGTGCACCGGCGCCGGAGTGGGGTTCGCCGGCGTGCTGTTCAAGTTCCTCACCAGCGACCTCGGTCAGGGCTTCCTCAAGCTCGTCTGGGCCGGCATCAAGTCGCTGCTGCCCTTCTGAGCGCAGGCAGCCGGGGACGGTGGGGGCCCCGTTCGTCGGGGCTCCCACCGCCTGCTCGAGCAGGAGGAAGGACGAGCGATGGAACGGTTCGGTGGTCGTCGGGAGACCGACGATGCAGGCGCGGTGACGGCCGAGGCGGCGATGGTGCTGCCGCTGCTGGCCGTCGTCGCGATGGGTCTGGCCTGGATGGTGGGTCTCGGGGTCGCCCAGGGACGGGCCCAGGACGCGGCGCGTGAGGCCGCTCGTGTCGTGGCCCGGGGCGACGCGCCCGCCCGTGCGCGGGCGCTCGCCCGGCGGGTGGCCCCCCGGGCCACCGTGTCGGTCCAGGTCGACGGCGGGCGGGTGGTCGTCGAGGTCGAGGCACCGCTGCGCGGCCCGGGCGGCGTCTTCGCCTTCGTGGGGCACCCCTCGGTCACCGCCCGGTCGGTGGCGGCCCGCGAGGAGGCGCCGTGAGCGACCGGCGCACGCCGGGGGAGGCGGGCGCGGCCACGGTGTTCGCGCTGGCCCTGCTGGCGCTGCTCGTCGTGGTCGCCCTGGCCTGCGCCGTGGCGGTCGCCGCCCTCGCCGGGCATCGGCACGCCGAGGCGGCCGCCGATCTGGCCGCGCTGGCGGCCGCCCAGGCGCTGCAGCGCGCCGACGACGCCTGTGGGGCGGCCGCGCAGGTCGCTACCGCCAACGGCGCCCGCCTCGACGACTGTGCGCTCGAGGGCACCGACGTCGTCGTCGAGGTCCATGTCCTCCTGCCCGGCGTCGGTCGGCTGCTCGGTCCCGGCGCCGTCCCGGCCCTGCCGGCCCGGGCCCGGGCCGGCCCGGCGCGCTGAGCCGGGGCTAGGCGCCGCCCAGGAGCAGCTCGAGGAGCCGCACCGCGCCGGCCTTGTCCAGCGGCTGGTTCTGGTTGCCGCACTTGGGCGACTGCACGCACGAGGGGCATCCGGAGGCGCACCCGCACGCCGTGATCGCGTCGCGGGTGGCGCTCAGCCAGCCGGCGGCCGCGTCGTAGCCGCGCGCCGCGAAGCCCGCGCCGCCGGGATGGCCGTCGTGCACGAAGACCGTCAGCATCCCGGTGTCGGCGTGCCGGCGGGTGGAGACGCCTCCGATGTCCCAGCGGTCGCAGGTGGCGTAGAGCGGCAGCAGCCCGATCGAGGCGTGCTCGGCGGCGTGGGCGGCCCCCGGCAGGTCCAGCGGCTCCACGCCGGACCCGGCCAGCAGGTCGTCCTCGAGCGTCCACCACACCGCCTGGGTGGTGAGCACCTGGGCCGGCAGGTCGAGCGGCACCTCGCCGATCACCGAGCCGTCGGTGAGGCGACGCTGCAGGTAGGACACCACCTGCTGGGTGACGCACACGGTGCCGGCGAAGAGCCGGCCGCCCGGGAGCGTGCGGGAGCGGTCGGTCGTCTCGATGGTGATGTCGGTGACCGAGCGGGCCGCGGTGGTGTGGTCCGGCTCGTCGGGGACCAGCGAGGCCACCCCACCCTCGAGGTCGAGGTCGGTGACCAGCCAGGTGCCGCCCTGGTGCAGGTAGATCGCGCCGGGGTGCACGCTCGCCGGTGCGCGCGCCGCGTCGACGGTGCCGATCACGGTGCCGGTGCCCTGCTCGACCAGGCGCACCGCCGGCCCGCCGATCGAGCGGATGTCGGCCAGGTCGCTGGCCCGGCGCCGGTCGGTCCAGAACCAGCCGCGGGGCCGGCGGCGCAGGACCCCGCCCGCCGTGAGGGCGTCGAGGGCCGGCCGCGCGCCGGGGCCGAACAGGTCCGGCCCCAGCGGGCCCTCGGGCGCGATCGGGACCTCCGCCGCGGCAGCGCACAGCTGCGGCCCGAGGACGTAGGGGTTGGCGGGGTCGAAGACGAACGCCTCGACCGGCGCCCCGAGCAGTGCGTCGGGATGGTGCACCAGGTAGGTGTCGAGCGGGTCGTCCCGGGCGACGAGCACCCCGAGGGCGTCGTCGGTGCCGCGGCCGGCGCGCCCGAGCTGCTGCCACATCGCCGCGCGGGTGCCGGGGAAGCCGCTGAGGAGGACCGCGTCGAGCCCGCTGACGTCGATGCCGAGCTCGAGGGCCTGGGTCGCGGCGAGGCCGGCGAGGCGGCCGGTGCGCAGGTCCTGCTCGATCGCGCGGCGCTCCTCGGGCAGGTAGCCGCCGCGGTAGGCCGCGACCCGGTCCTGCAGGGCCGGGTCGACCTCGGCGAGATGGCGGCGGGTGGCCGCCGCGACGGTCTCGGTGCCGCGACGCGAGGGCACGAAGGCGAGCGTGCGGACGCCGTCGAGGACGAGCTCGGTGAGCAGGTCCGCCGACTCCGCCACCGCCGACCGCCGTACCGGCGCCGCGTTCTCCCCGACCGCGCCGGTGAAGGGCGGCTCCCAGAGCACCAGCGTGCGGCGGCCGTGGGCGGAGGCGTCCTCGGTGACCGCGGCGACGTCCAGGCCGGTCAGGCGGGCGGCGGCCGCCGCCGGGTCGGCGACGGTCGCGCTCGCCAGCACGAAGGTCGGCTCGGCGCCGTGCGCCAGGCAGACCCGGCGCAGTCGGCGCAGCACGTGGGAGACGTGCGCGCCGAACACCCCGCGGTAGTGGTGCATCTCGTCGACGACCACGAGGTCGAGCGCGGCGAAGAACCTGGCCCACTCCTCGTGGCGCGGCAGCAGGGAGCGGTGCAGCATGTCGGGGTTGCTCAGCACGTACTCGCCGTGGTCGCGGGTCCAGGCGCGCTCCTCCCGGCTCGCGTCCCCGTCGTGGGTGGCCACGCGCAGGTCCGGCAGCCCGAGGCGGCGTACGGCGTCCGCCTGGTCGTGGGCCAGCGCCTTGGTCGGGGCCAGGTACAACGCCGTGGCGCCCCGACGTCCCCGCTCCCCGCGGGCCGCGGCGATCCGGGTCAGGGCCGGCAGCAGGTAGCCCAGCGACTTCCCCGAGGCCGTCCCGGTGGCGATCACGACGTGCCGCCCGGCGTACGCACTCTCGGCGGCGGCGACCTGGTGCGTCCAGGGGGCGGCGATGCCGGCACCCTCCAGCGCGGCGACCAGACGGGGGTCGGTCCACGACGGCCACGGGGCGCGCTGCCCGCTGCTCCCGGCGACGACGCGCACGTGCGCCGCGCACTCCTCGCGCCCCGGTCGCGCGCACAACCGCTGGACGAGAGCAGCGGGATCGGGCAGGGGCACCGGGCCGATTCTGGCAGCCCGTACCCGGCGCTGCCGTCGTGGTCGCGGCCGGAAGCGCTGCGCGCGTGGTTGAATGGCGGCTGAGGGCTGACCCGCTCTCGGTTCCAGTGCCCGCCAGACAGGGAGAAGCGGTGGATCTGTCCCTCGAGACCCGAGACGTCGACGGGCGCACGATCGTGACCGTCGGCGGGGAGATCGACGTCTACACCGCACCCCGGCTGCGCGACGAGATCAGTGACCTCGTCGGCCAGGGCCGGCACCGGCTGATCATCGACATGGAGAAGGTCGACTTCCTCGACTCCACCGGGCTCGGCGTGCTGGTCGGCGGCCTGAAGAAGGTGCGGGCGCACGACGGCTCCATGGAGCTGATCTGCGGCCAGGACCGGCTCCTGAAGATCTTCCGCATCACCGGTCTCGCCAAGGTCTTCACGATCTACCCCAGCGAGGCCGACGCCCTCGCCGACTGAGCCTCCGGCTCGTCCTGCTTCCTCTTGAACCCGCTGCGTCGCGGCGGGCCTGTGATGCCGCCCCGAGCGCATCCGGCTCCGGCCGTCGGTCCGCGGCTCGTCGCGGCGCGCCCGCGCGGACCGGGGCTGGCGTGATGCCGGTCACGTGTCTATAGACTCCGCGCCACGTTGTTACCTTCCATCGCAGAGGAGCAGCATGAACGGGCCTACCCCCGAGATCGTGAACCACCTCGACGGCGGCAACCTCGCCCTTGTCATCATCGTCGCCCTGATCGGCATCGCCGCGCTCGGCATGGCCGCGATGTTCCGTGCCGAGGTGCTCGCGGCGCCCGAGGGCACCGAGAACATGCGGAACATCGCCCATGCCGTCCAGGAGGGCGCCAACGCCTTCTTGACCCGGCAGTTCCGCACGCTGGGCATCTTCGCCGCGGTCGCGTTCGTGGTGCTGCTCGTGCTGCCCGCCGACGACACCACCGTGCGGATCTTCCGCTCGATCTTCTTCCTGCTCGGCGCCGGGTTCTCGGCCGCCATCGGCTACCTCGGCATGTCCTTGGCCGTCCGCGCCAACCTGCGGGTCGCCGCGGCGGCCCGCGACGGCGGCCGTGACCCCGCGATGAACGTCGCCTTCCGCACCGGCGCCGTGGTCGGCATGGCCACGGTCGGCCTCGGCCTGATCGGTGCCTCGATCGTGGTGCTGGCCTTCGGCAGCGAGGCGCCGCACGTGCTCGAGGGCTTCGGCTTCGGCGCCGCGCTGCTCGCGATGTTCATGCGCGTGGGCGGCGGCATCTTCACCAAGGCCGCCGACGTCGGCGCCGACCTGGTCGGCAAGGTCGAGCAGGGCATCCCCGAGGACGACCCGCGCAACGCGGCCACCATCGCCGACAACGTGGGCGACAACGTGGGCGACTGCGCCGGCATGGCCGCCGACCTCTTCGAGTCCTACGCCGTGACGCTGGTCGCCGCGCTCATCCTCGGCTCCCAGGTGTTCGGCGAGAAGGGCCTGGTCTTCCCCCTCATCGTCCCCGCGATCGGCGCGCTGACCGCCGTGCTCGGCGTCTACCTGTGCAAGCCGCGGCCGAGCGAGGGCGGGCTGGTCACGATCAACCGCGCGTTCTACATCTCCGCTGCCGTCTCGGCGGTGGCGTGCGTGATCGCCGCGCTGGCGTTCCTGCCCAGCAGCTTCGCCGACCTGCCGCTCCAGGCCGACGGCAACCCGAAGGTGATCGCGCTGATCGCGGTGCTGATCGGCATCGTGCTCGCCGCGGTGATCCTGTCCCTCACCGGCTACTTCACCGGCACCGAGCACCGTCCGGTGCAGGACGTCGCGCGGACCTCGCTCACCGGGTCCGCCACGGTGATCCTGTCGGGCCTGGGCGTCGGCTTCGAGTCGGCCGTCTACACCACGCTGGTCATCGGTGCGGCGGTCTTCGGAGCGTTCCTGCTCGGCGCCGGGTCGGTGTCCGTGGCGCTCTTCGCCGTGGCGCTGGCCGGGTGCGGTCTGCTCACCACCGTCGGGGTCATCGTCGCGATGGACACCTTCGGGCCGGTCTCCGACAACGCCCAGGGCATCGCGGAGATGTCCGGCGACGTGCACGGCGAGGGCGCGCAGATCCTCACCGAGCTCGACGCGGTCGGCAACACCACCAAGGCGATCACCAAGGGCATCGCGATCGCCACCGCGGTGCTCGCCGCGAGCGCGCTCTTCGGCTCCTACGTCAGCTCGATCTCCGACGCCGTGCGCGACGCCGGGGGCCTCAGCGGTGGTGCCCTCACCCAGAACTCCTTCGAGTTCGCCGTGGCGGCCCCCAACGTGCTCGTCGGCCTGCTGCTCGGGGTCGCGGTCGTCTTCCTGTTCTCGGGTCTCGCGATCAACGCGGTCGGCCGGGCGGCCGGTGAGGTCGTCTACGAGGTGCGCCGCCAGTTCCGCGAGATCCCGGGGATCATGGAGGGCACCGGACGCCCGGAGTACGGCAAGGTCGTCGACCTGGCCACCCGGGGCAGCCAGCGGGAGCTGATCACCCCGGGCCTGCTCGCGGTGCTCGCACCGGTCGCGGTCGGCTTCGGGCTCGGCGTCGGTCCGCTGGCGGGCTTCCTCGCCGGTGCGATCGGGTCGGGCACGCTGATGGCGGTCTTCCTCGCGAACGCGGGCGGTGCCTGGGACAACGCGAAGAAGCTGGTCGAGGACGGCAACCACGGCGGCAAGGGGTCCGAGGCGCACGCGGCCACCGTCATCGGCGACACGGTCGGCGACCCGTTCAAGGACACCGCGGGTCCGGCGATCAACCCGCTGCTGAAGGTGATGAACCTGGTCTCGCTGCTGATCGCGGCGGCGGTGGTGAAGCTCTCCGTCGGCCAGCACGCCAACGTCGGGCTGCGGATCGTCATCGCGCTGGTGGCGCTGGCGATCATCGTGGCGGCGGTCTACATCTCCAAGCGTCGTCCGAACGCCATGGACTCCGACGGCCCATCGACGCCGGCCGGCACGGAGGCCTACGAGGCCGTCCCGGCGGGCGTCGGCGCCGCCCGGCCGGCAGCCCCGGCAGCACCTCCGGCAGCACCCATGGCCCCGGCTGCCCCACCGGCTGCCCCACCGGCGGCCCCGCAGGCGGCACCGCAGCCACCTCCGGCCGCGCCGCCGACGGTCCCGCCGGCGACCGACCCCGGTGACGGTATGCCGGACGACCCGACGAGGCCGATGCAGCTCTGAGGTCGCACCCACGCGCAGGGGCTCCCACCACCACGGTGGGGGCCCCTGCTGCGTAGCCTGACCCGGTGGCCGACCTCCAGCGCGACACTCCCGTCGATCCCGTGGCGGCCGACGACCTCGCGTGGGTGGCGCCGCTGCGGGACGCCCTGCGCGGCGCCGACTACCGCTACGACGTCGTGGCGGAGCTGCTCGGTCCGGCGGCGCATGCGGCGCTCTCGCGCAACGAGACGGTCCCGGGGCTGCGGGCCACCGCCGGCGGCGCCCCGATCGACACCCTGACCCGGCTCTGGCTGCTGCAGGCCGTCGTCCCCGCGGCATCGGTGGAGCAGGCGCTGCCCGGACTGCTCGACCCGCTGTGCGCGGCCGGCGTCCTCGAGCGGTCGGTCGGCGAGGTCGCCGCCCGCGTCGACGTGCGGCCCTACGCCGTCGACACTCCCGCGCCCGGACGCGACCTGTTCGTCGCCAGCGACCTGACGCCCGGTCTCGACGGCACGGCCCAGCGCGTCGGTGCCGACCACGTGCTCGGGATCAGCCCCGCGGCCACCTCGCTGGCCGAGCTGACCGTGCGCCGCCCGGTGGGCCGCGCCCTCGACCTCGGCACCGGCTGCGGGGTGCAGGCGCTGCACCTGTCCGCGCACGCCGCACACGTCGTCGCGACGGACGTGAACCGTCGCGCCCTGTGGCTGACCCGGGTCAACGCTGCCCTCAACGACGTCGCGCTCGACGTGCGCGAGGGCAGCTACTGGGACCCGGTCCGCGACGACGAGCCGTTCGACCTGGTCGTCACCAACCCGCCGTTCGTGATCAGCCCCGCCCTGGGCGAGCGGCTGGTGTACCGCGACTCAGGCCTGCCCGGCGACCGGGTGGTCGAGCAGCTGGTCCGCACCGCGCCGCGTCACCTGGCCCCGGGCGGCGTCTGCGAGGTCCTCGGCAACTGGATGGTGCTCGAGGGCCAGCCCTGGGACGAGCGGATCGAGGGCTGGCTCGCCGGGTGCGATGCCTGGGTGGTCGAGCGGGAGCGGGTGGACCTGCCGACCTACGTCGAGCTCTGGCTCAAGGACGCCGGCCTGCACCCCTCGACAGGCGGCGAGGCCGAGGACTACCGCCGGCGCTACGACACCTGGCTGTCGTGGTTCGCCGACCAGGGCGCCGTGGCGGTCGGGTTCGGCTGGCTGGTCCTGCGGGCGACCGGCGCGAGCGAGCCCGCCGTACGGATCGAGCAGTGGCCCTACGAGGTCGCCCAGCCGCTGGGACCGGAGGTGGCCGCGCACCTGGACCGGGTCGACTGGCTGCGGGCCGCCGACGACGACCGCCTGGCCGCGACGGCGCTGCGGTTGCGGCCCGACGTCGTGCAGGACACCCACGGTCCCGTCGGCGCGGAGGACCCGGGTGTGATCGTGCTGCGCCAGCAGACCGGGATGCGCCGCGCCCGGCAGGTCTCCACCGCCGAGGCGGCCCTCCTCGGCGCCTGCGACGGCGACCTCCCGGTGGGCCGGCTGATCGCCGCGGTCACCGACCTCGTCGGCGCCGACCTCGACCTCGCCACGGTCCGCGCGCTGGTCGCCGAGGGCTGGCTGGAGCCGCTCGCCCCATCGTGAGCCGGCCCGGTCGGCACCGACCGTCGTTGACGACTCGCGCTACCTTGTGTGCGGTCGGACCTCGGACCGGCCCTCCGTTCCCCCTTTCGCGAAGGACACCTCCCCGCCGTGGCACACAAGCTCGTGATCGTCGAGTCGCCGGCCAAGGCCCGCACGATCGAGGGCTACCTCGGCACGGGCTACGTGGTCGAGTCCTCGATCGGCCACATCCGCGACCTGCCGCACACGGCTGCGGAGATCCCCGCGAAGATCAAGGGCGAGCCGTGGGCCCGCCTGGGCGTCGACATCGACAACGGCTTCGAGCCGGTCTACGTCGTGGCCCGTGACAAGAAGGCCCACATCACCAAGCTCAAGGGCCTCCTCAAGGACGCCGACGAGCTCTACCTCGCCACCGACGAGGACCGCGAGGGCGAGGCGATCGCCTGGCACCTCCTCGACGAGCTCAAGCCGAAGGTGCCGGTGCACCGGATGGTGTTCCACGAGATCACGCCCGCGGCGATCCGGGCCGCCGTGGAGACGCCCCGCGAGCTGGACATGGACCTCGTCGAGGCCCAGGAGGCGCGCCGGATCCTCGACCGGCTCTACGGCTACGAGGTCTCGCCGGTGCTGTGGAAGAAGGTCATGTCCGGCCTCTCCGCCGGCCGCGTGCAGTCGGTGGCGACCCGGCTGGTGGTGGCGCGGGAGCGGGAGCGGATCGCGTTCCGCAGCGCGTCGTACTGGGACCTGGAGGGGACCTTCGACGCCGGCCAGGCGCACGAGCAGCGGATGTTCCCGGCCAAGCTGCACTCCCTCGACGGCAAGCGGGTCGCCAGCGGTCGCGACTTCGACGCGCTCGGGCGGTTGAGCGGCAAGGACGTCGTCCACGTCGAGAGGGCACGGGCGGAGGCGCTCGTCGAGGGGCTGCACGACACGACGTTCGAGATCCGCTCGGTCGAGGCCAAGCCGTACAAGCGCTCGCCGTACGCGCCCTTCCGCACCACCACGATGCAGCAGGAGGCGGGGCGCAAGCTCGGCTTCGCCGCGTCACGGACCATGTCGGTGGCGCAGCGGCTGTACGAGAACGGCTTCATCACCTACATGCGCACCGACTCCACGACCCTGTCGGAGACGGCGATCGCCGCGGCGCGCGAGCAGGCCCGCCAGCTCTACGGCGCCGAGTACATCCCCGACGCCCCCCGGGTCTACGCCTCCAAGGTCAAGAACGCCCAGGAGGCGCACGAGGCGATCCGGCCCGCCGGGGACGCCTTCCGCACCCCGGCACAGACGGGCCTGACCGGTGACGAGTTCCGGCTGTACGAGCTGATCTGGATGCGCACCATCGCCTCGCAGATGAAGGACGCGACCGGCCAGTCGGTCTCGATCCGCCTCGGCGGCGCCACGGCGGCCGGCGAGGACGTCGTCTTCGGGGCGAGCGGCCGGGTGATCACCTTCCACGGCTTCCTCAAGGCCTACGTCGAGGGCCGCGACGACGAGGGGTCCGCCGACGACCAGGAGACGCGCCTTCCCGACGTCTCCCAGGGCGACACCGTGAGCGCCGCCCGGCTGGAGGCGAGCGGTCACGAGACCAAGCCGCCCGCGCGCTACACCGAGGCGACGCTGATCAAGGAGCTGGAGGACCGCGAGATCGGGCGGCCCTCGACGTACGCCTCGATCATCGGCACGATCCTCAACCGCGGCTACGTCTACAAGAAGGGCACGGCGCTGGTGCCGGCCTGGCTGGCGTTCTCGGTGATCCGCCTGCTGGAGGAGCACTTCTCCCGGTTGGTGTCGTATGAGTTCACCGCCGGCCTCGAGGACGTCCTCGACGAGATCGCCGCCGGTCGCAAGGACCGCAACTCCGAGCTCGCGGCCTTCTACTTCGGCGACGGTGACGTCGAGGGCCTCAAGAAGCTGGTCACCGATCTCGGGGAGATCGACGCCCGGGAGCTCGCGACGTTCCCGGTGCGCACGCCCGAGGGCGAGCCGAGCGGCATCGACCTGCGCGTCGGGCGCTACGGGCCCTACATCGAGGGCCCGGCCGAGGGCGGCGACGCCGACGGAGCGCGCCCGCGGGCCAACGTCCCCGACGACCTGCCGCCCGACGAGCTGACCCTCGAGGTCGCGCGGGAGCTGCTCGCGAACCCGGCCGGCGCGGAGACCGAGCTCGGCACCGACCCCGACTCCGGTCACCGGATCGTGGCCAAGAACGGCCGCTACGGGCCCTACGTCACCGAGGTGCTTCCCGAGGACGCACCCAAGAAGGCCAAGCCCCGCACCGGGTCGCTGTTCAAGTCGATGACGCTCGACACGGTGACGCTGGAGCAGGCTCTGCGGTTGATGTCCCTGCCGCGGGTGGTCGGCGCCGACCCCGAGAGCGGCGAGGAGATCACCGCGCAGAACGGTCGCTACGGCCCCTACCTGAAGAAGGGCACCGACTCCCGGTCGCTGGAGACCGAGGAGCAGATCTTCGACATCACCCTCGACCAGGCGCTGGCCGTCTACGCCCAGCCCAAGGCCCGCGGTCGTGCCGCGGCGACGGCCCCGCTCAAGGAGCTCGGCGACGACCCGGTGTCCGGCAAGCCGGTGGTGGTCAAGGCGGGGCGCTTCGGCGAGTACGTCACCGACGGCGAGTACAACGCCACCTTGCGTAAGGACGACACGGTGGAGGGCATCACGCTCACCCGCGCCGCCGAGCTCCTCGCCGAGCGGCGGGCCAAGGGCCCGGCGAAGGGCGCCAAGAAGGGCGCCGCCAAGAAGGCCCCGGCCAAGGGGGCAGCCAAGAAGACGGCCAGGAAGACCACGAAGAAGGCGGCTGCGAAGAAGGGCTGAGCCACCGGGCCGCCACCGGGCCGCCACCGGGCCGCCGCCGGCGGCCGCGTCGGTGCCCTCGCCTAGGCTGGCGGCCGTGACCAGCTGGCCGGGCGTGTACGCCGAGCGCGGGCTCTTCGTGTGCTTCGAGGGCGGCGAGGGGGCCGGGAAGTCGACGCAGGCACGCCTGCTCGAGCACCGGCTCACCGCAGCGGGCCGCGAGGTGGTCCTCACCCACGAGCCGGGCGACACCCGTGTCGGGAAGGACCTGCGCCGGATCCTGCTCGACCCGGCGACCGGCGACCTGGCGCCGCGCGCGGAGGCGCTGCTCTACGCCGCGGACAAGGCCGAGCACCTGCACGAGGTGGTGTGGCCGGCGCTGCGCCGGGACGCCGTCGTGGTGACCGACCGCTACGTCGACTCCACCCTGGCCTACCAGGGCTCGGGCCGCGACCTGGCGCTGGAGGACCTCGAGCCGGTCGTGCGCTGGGCCACCGGTGACCTGCGCCCGCACCTGACGGTGCTGCTGGACCTGGAGCCGGAGGCGGGGCTGGGGCGCTTCGCGGGCCGGGACCGCATCGAGGGCGAGCCGCTGGACTTCCACCGTCGGGTGCGCCAGGGCTTCCTCGAGCTCGCTGGCCGGGACCCCGAGCACTACCTGGTCCTCGACGCCCGGGCGCCGCGCGAGCAGGTCGCCGACGCCGTGCGGCAGCGCCTCGAGGAAATGGGCCGATGAGCGGGCCGGTGAGGAGGCCGGTGAGTGACGCGGTGAGTGGCCCGGACGACTCGGTCTGGGAGCGGCTGGTCGGCCAGCGCGACGTCGTGGGCCGGCTCCAGCGGGCGGCGTCGGGCCGGGCCGATGCCGGGATGACGCACGCGTGGCTGTTCACCGGGCCGCCGGGCAGCGGCCGGTCCAACGCCGCGCTCGCGTTCGCCGCGGCGCTGCAGTGTGCCGGCGGCGGCTGCGGACGCTGCGCGTCGTGCCACCAGGTCGACATCGGCGCGCACCCCGACGTCTCGGTGACGCGCACCGAGAAGCTCTCGATCGGCGTCGACGAGGTGCGGGAGCTGGTGCGTCGCTCCGCGCTGGCCCCGGTGGGCCGGGGCTGGCAGATCCTCGTCGTCGAGGACGCCGACCGGCTGACCGAGCAGGCGGCCAACGCGCTGCTCAAGGCGATCGAGGAGCCCACCCCGCGCACCGTGTGGCTGCTGTGCGCCCCGACGGTCGAGGACGTGCTGCCCACGATCCGCTCGCGCACCCGGCTGGTCGTGCTCGCCACGCCCGCGACCGACGACGTCGCCGCGTTCCTGCGCCGCACCGACGGCGTCAGCGCGGAGGTCGCGACGTACGCCGCGCGCGCCAGCCAGGGCCACATCGGCCGGGCTCGCGCGCTGGCCCGCGACGACGCGACCCGGTCCCGCCGCACCGAGGTCGTGGGCATCCCCGCCCGTCTCACCGGGATCGGCGAGGCGATGCGGGCTGCGGCCCGGTTGCACGAGCTGGCCACCGAGGAGGCCTCGGCGCTCACCACGGTCGCCGACGAGCGCGAGCGCACCGATCTGGACCGCGCCTACGGCGTCGTGGAGCGGGGACGTCGGCCCCGGGAGTACGCCCCCGCCCTGCGCGACCTCGAGAAGGGGCAGAGGACCAGGGCCAAGCGGCGCGTGCTCGACGTCGTCGACCGCAGCCTGATGGAGCTGGTGTCGGTCTACCGCGACGTGCTGACGCTGCAGCTGGGCGGGCGCGCCGAGCTCGTCAACGCCGACCGTCACGACGACCTGCGTGCCCTGGCAGAGGGGGCTCCGCCGGAGGCGCAGCTGCGGCGCATCGACGCGGTGTTCGAGGCGCGCGAGCAGATGCTGGAGTTCAACGTGCCGCCGCTGCTCGCCCTGGAGTCGCTGATGGTGGCGCTCCGGCTCGGTCCCGCGGCCCCCGCCTAGGCTGACCGCCATGACCACGGATCCCGGACGCAGCGGCGGACGGCGCCGCACGCTGACCTCGGTCGTCGTCGGCGTGCTGGTCCTCGTGGTCGGCCTGGCCGGCGTGCTCACCTGGCAGGCGGTGGGTCACGACGACGTGCGCAGCGCGGGTCCCTCGCCGGTGGCGACGCCGACCCGGCCCGCCGGGCCGCTGCCGACGGTGGCGCCCGACCTGCGGCGCTTCTCCACCCAGAGGCTGCACTGGTCCTCGTGCCCGGGCGGTCAGTGCGCGCGGTTGCAGGTGCCGCTGGACTACGACCACCCCGACGGCCGGGCGATCTCGCTGAAGGTGCTGCGCGTCCCGGCTCGCGACCAGGCGCACCGGATCGGTGCGCTGGTGATCAACCCCGGCGGCCCCGGCGGTTCCGGCGTGCAGTATGCCCAGGCCGCCACCGCGGTCTTCGGCGAGCCGGTGCTCGACCACTACGACGTCGTCGGCTTCGACCCGCGGGGCGTGGGCGCGAGCACGCCGCTGCAGTGCGTCGGGACCGCGCAGCTCGACGCGTTGGTCTCCTACGACCCCGACCCCGACACCGCCGCGGAGCGCGACCACCTCGATGAGCTCGTGCACCGCTTCGGTGCCGGCTGCGTGCGCCACGACGCCGGCCTGGCCCGGCACATGTCGACGCAGGAGGTCGCCCGCGACATGGACATCCTGCGGGGGGCGCTGCGGCAGCCGAAGCTGGACTACTTCGGAGCGTCCTACGGCACCTTCATCGGCGCCACCTACGCCAACCTGTTCCCGCGCCACGTCGGGCGGATGGTCCTCGACGGGGCCATCGACCCGGCCCTGTCCAACCTGCAGCTGTCGTTGGCGCAGGCGCACGGCTTCGAGGTGGCCCTCCAGTCCTACGTCGCCTCCTGCGTCGACGCCGGGAACTGCGTCCTCGGCGACACCGTCGACGCCGCGGTGGGACGGGTGCAGCGACTGTTGGCCGACATCGAGCGCTCGCCGCTGCCCACCGGCACGGATCGGCCGCTGACCGTCGGACTGGCGACCCTCGGCATCTGGAGCCCGCTCTACGTCAAGACGTGGTGGCCGTTGCTGACCAAGGGCCTCACCGAGGCCATCCGCGAGCACCGGGGAGCGACCCTGCTCTCGCTGGCCGACGCCTACATCTCCCGGGGCCCGGACGGCTACACCGACAACTCGCTCAACGCCCTCTACGACGTCAACTGCCTCGACCACGACGACTACATCCCCACCGCGCAGGTGCCGCGCTACTTCGGGGAGTTCGAGAAGGCGTCGCCGACCTTCGGCAAGGACTTCGCCTTCAGCCTGTCGACCTGCTCGACCTGGCCGGTGCGGTCCGGGCAGCACTCGCAGGCGTTGCACGCCCCGGGCGCTCCGCCGATCCTGGTGCTCGGCACCACGCGCGACCCGGCGACCCCGCTCGCCTGGGCGCAGGGCCTCGCCTCCGAGCTGGACTCCGGTGTGCTCGTCACCCGCGACGGCGACGGCCACACCGCGTACCACCGGGGCAACGGCTGCATCGACGCCCTCGTGGAGTCCTACCTGGTGGCGGGCAAGGTGCCACGCAACGGCACCTCCTGCTGAGCTGCCGGCGCCACCCTGCTCGATTGGGAGCGGCCGTACGGGCTCCCCTATACTCGTCCGGCGTGCCCGGCTCAGCGGCCGGGCACTGCGCCGCCTTAGCTCAGTCGGTAGAGCGTCTCACTCGTAATGAGAAGGTCGTCGGTTCGATTCCGACAGGCGGCTCCGTGCGCGGTGACCGATGCCTGCGCGAGCCGGTGCCGCTCTCGCCGGCTCTTCCGCGGTGTGCCGGGGCGGTTCGCCCGGCGCCCGCGCCCCTCCGTGGGGCGGTCCGCCCCCGACCCCAGGACCCCGCCGTGTCGTCTGCCGACGCCGGTGATCTTCGCGCCGAAGAGGATGCCCGCGATGATGTAGGTCGCGGGCGTGCCCGCCCCGAGAAGTGCTCCCTGGCCCGCAACCGGCGGTGCCGATGCTCGGCCTGTCCGCCGGGTGCGCATCCTGCGCCGTCACGCTCTGGCGACGGCCGACCGGTCGCGGAGCCGCCGTGATGGCTGCCCTGGGGTCGGTGATGCTCGCCCTGCACCCCCTGCTGATGAAGGGCGACGCAGGCCTCCGGTCGGGCGCCGGCACCGCGATGGCCGGCGGCACGATGCACGGCAGGGGGAGCGGCGTCGCCGGGGTGGTGATGCGCCTGGCCACGGGCACCGTGGCCTGGAGCTCGTGCTCGCTCTCGCCGCCCTCGTCGCTCTCACGTCGGCGCTTCCGCTCAGGCGTTCGGCGGAGCGCAGCGCCCGGACCAGCCGCCCATCCGCGGGGCGTACCGGCCACGTCGCGCTCAACGGGCTCGCCCGCGACGCCCGGGGCTGAGGAACACCTCGGTCGGCGACGACCCCCCCCAAGGCCCCGGTTGCGGGGGGGGGTGGGGGGGGGGGCCGCGGGCCCCCCCCCGGAGGCGGGAAGGGCGGGGGGGGGTGAGGGCGCCGGGGGGGGTTTAGGCCCCCCCCCGGG
>JBQCHZ010000066.1:0-81952 GCA_051954195.1 Marmoricola sp. | reverse complement strand
GAGGTCGCCGGCCAGCTGGTCTGAGCCCGGCTCAGCTGCTCCGGCGGACCCGGTAGCGCGGAGTGCCGTCGGCCGCCGCGTCGGCGCCGAGGTACTCCTGGCCGCGCATCCGGCACCACGCCGGCACGTCGACGGCCGCCGCCACGTCGTCGGCGACCACCGACAGCGTCCCGCCGACGGGCACGTCGCCCAGGTGACGGCCGAGCTCGATCACCGGCCGCGGGCACGGCATCCCGCGGCAGTCGAGCTCGAGGTCGGCGCGTGCAGGCGTCTCACCGCTCATCGGGGGTCCCCGCGGCGTTGTGCGGAGGAGCGAAGCGGGGGAGCAGAACGGCGTGGGGTTCTCTCACATCCCGACCTCCGCTCGGAGGTCGGCCACCACGTCGGGAAGGACGGCCAGGAAGCGGTCGACCTCTTCCTCGGTCGTGTCCCGGGTGAGCGAGACCCGGACGTTGCCGTGGGTGAGCACGCCCATCGCGGCCAGCACGTGGCTGGGCTCCAGCGTGCTCGCGGTGCAGGCCGAGCCGGAGGCGACCGCGAAGCCGAGCCTGTCGAGCGCCGTCACCAGCGCCTCGCCGTCGACGTAGAGGCAGGAGAAGGTCACCAGGTGGGGCAGCCGGTCGTCGGGGTCACCGACCACCTCGACGTCGGGGAGCTGCGCCACGCGCTCCCGGATCCGGGCGACCAGGGCGTGCTGGCGCGCGCGGGTGGCCTCGTCGGGGACGACCTCGCGCAGGGCGGCGGCCGCGGCGAGGGCGGCCGCGGCGTCCTCGAAGCCGACCGCGCGGGGCTCGCTGCGCTCGTCGGAGGGGAAGGGCGGGTGCCACACCGCGGCCCGCCGTACGACCAGGACGCCGAGGCCGGCCGGCCCGCCCCACTTGTGCGCGGACAGGGCGAGGGCGTCCCAGCGCCCGGGCAGCGGCAGCCGCCCGCCCGCCGCGCTCGCGTCCACGAACACGCCTCCGGCGAACCCCTCGGCCACCTCGTCGACGTGCTGGCGGGTGCCCACCTCGTGGTTGGCGGCCTGCAGGGCGAGCACGTCGGCCGGTCCGGCGTCCGCGACCGTGCGCGGCAGCAGCCTGCCGAGGCGGTCGACCGGCAGGGTGTCGAAGGTGCCGCCCCGGGCGGCGTGCCAGCGCCCGGCGTGCAGCACCGCGCTGTGCTCGACCGCGGAGGCGACGATGCGGGCGCCGGGCGTCGCAGCGACCAGGCCCAGCAGGCCCTGGTGCACCGCGTGGGTGCCGGAGGCGGTGAAGGTCACCTCGGCGGGCGCCACGTCGAGGGTCTCGGCGATCGAGGCTCGGGCGTTGTCGAGCACCAGACGCGCCCGGCGCCCGGCCTGGTGCAGGCGCCGCGGGTCGGCGTACGCGAGGGGGCGGGCGCGCTCGAGCATCTCCAGCGCCGCCGGGTGCAGCGGCTCACCCGAGGCCGCGTCGAGGTACCCCTCGTGACCGGCGGCTGGGGTGTGCGTCACAACGGGGAACTCTAGGGCGACCTGACGGCGGTCATGCCGTTGCCCGGTAGTAATGTTCACAGCGTCTGCTGTGAGAAGAAGACTGAAGAGAAAGGGCTCGTTCGTGAGTCTGGAACTCCCCAAGCGCGTCCGTCGGGTCGCGGTCGCGTCGCTCGGCGTCTCGGGGCTGCTGCTCCTGAGCGGCTGCTCGACCGTCAACGAGGACACGTGGAGCCGCTTCGCGATGCCGGTCCCCAAGACCGAGGAAGCCACCCACATCCTCAGCCTGTGGCAGTCGGCGTGGATCACCGCGCTGATCACCGGCGTGGTGGTGTGGGGCCTGATCTTCTACGCCGTCTTCCGGTTCCGGCGCCGTCACGCCGACGAGATCCCGGTGCAGACCCGATACAACCTCCCGATCGAGATCTTCTACACCATGGCCCCGGTCATGATGGTCATCGTCTTCTTCTTCTTCACGATCAAGACCCAGAACGCCTCGCTGCACCAGTTCGACCAGCCGGACCGGACCATCACGGTCGTCGGCGAGCAATGGTCGTGGGCGTTCAACTACAACCTGACCTACAACGACGGCAAGCACGAGTTCGAGCCCACCGGCCAGGGGCCGGTCGTGCACGACGCCGGCACGACGGCCGACCGGCCCACGCTGTGGCTGGTCAAGGGCGAGCGCACCGAGTTCCACCTGTACTCGCCCGACGTCATCCACTCGTTCTGGGTGCCGGACTTCCTCTTCAAGATGGACGTCATCCCGGGCCGTGACAACCACTTCGGCGTCGTCCCGACCCGGCTCGGGACGTTCGAGGGCCGCTGCGCCGAGCTGTGCGGTCTCTACCACTCCAAGATGCTCTTCAACGTCAAGGTCGTCACCCGGTCGCAGTTCGACCAGCACATGCAGTCGCTGGTGCAGGACAAGCAGACCGGCCCGGCGCTCGGCGGTTCCGAGGTCAACGACCAGCCGGGACTCGACACCCAGATCGACAACGGAGGAACGAAGTGACCGCCGTCTCCGACGCCCCCACCGCCGTCGCTCCCCGGCCCAGCCTGGGGCAGCAGGTCGTGCGGGTGCTCACCACGACCGACCACAAGCTGATCGGCAAGCTCTACCTGGGCACCTCGTTCGCCTGGTTCCTCATCGGCGGCATCATGGCGCTGATCATCCGCTCGGAGCTGGCGTTCCCGGGTGAGCAGATCGTCAGCGACGAGACCTACAACCAGCTGTTCACGATGCACGGCACGATCATGCTGCTGCTGTTCGCGACGCCGCTGTTCTTCGGCTTCGGCAACGCGATCATGCCGCTGCAGATCGGAGCGCCCGACGTGGCGTTCCCGCGGCTGAACATGTTCAGCTACTGGCTGTTCCTCTTCGGCGGCCTGATCGCCGCCTCCGGGTTCCTCACCCCCGAGGGCGCCGCCGACTTCGGCTGGACGGCGTACACGCCGCTCTCGGACGCGGTCCGCTCGCCCGGCATCGGTGGCGACCTGTGGGTGATGGGCCTGTGGATGGCCGGCCTGGGCACGATCCTCGGCGCGGTCAACTTCATCACCACGATCATCTGCATGCGCGCGCCGGGCATGACCCTGTTCCGGATGCCGATCTTCGTGTGGAACACCCTGGTCACCAGCCTGCTGGTGCTGATCGCGTTCCCGATCCTCGCCGGCGCGCTGCTCTCGCTGGAGGCCGACCGCAAGCTCGGGGCACACGTCTTCGACGCCAACCACGGCGGCGCGATCCTCTGGCAGCACCTGTTCTGGTTCTTCGGGCACCCGGAGGTCTACATCATCGCGCTGCCGTTCTTCGGCATCGTGACCGAGATCTTCCCGGTGTTCAGCCGCAAGCCGGTCTTCGGCTACGTCGGCCTCGTCGGCGCCACGATCGGCATCGCGGTGCTGTCGGTGGCCGTGTGGGCCCACCACATGTTCGTCACCGGCGCCGTCGACCTGCCGTTCTTCTCCGGCATGACCTTCCTGATCGCGGTCCCCACAGGAGTGAAGTTCTTCAACTGGATCGGCACGATGTGGGGGGGATCCATATCCATGGACACCCCCATGCTGTGGTCGGTCGGCTTCCTGGTCACCTTCCTCTTCGGCGGTCTGACCGGCATCATCCTGGCCTCGCCGCCGCTGGACTTCCACGTCTCGGACTCCTACTTCGTGGTCGCCCACTTCCACTACGTGGTCTTCGGCACCGTCGTCTTCGCGATGTTCGCGGGCTTCTACTACTGGTGGCCCAAGATGACCGGCAAGATGCTCGACGAGCGGCTCGGCAAGATCCACTTCTGGATCCTCTTCGTCGGCTTCCACACCACGTTCCTGGTCCAGCACTGGCTGGGTGTCGAGGGCATGCCGCGGCGGTACGCCGACTACAGCCCCTTCGACGGCTTCACCACGCTGAACCAGATCTCGACGGTGGGAGCGTTCCTGCTGGCGTCCTCGATGATCCCGTGGTTCATGAACGTCTACAAGACGATGCGCGCACCGCAGGTTCCCGTCGACGACCCGTGGGGCTGGGGCCGTTCGCTGGAGTGGGCCACCAGCTGCCCGCCGCCGCGCCACAACTTCAACTCGCTGCCGCGGATCCGCTCGGAGTCGCCGGCTTTCGACCTGCACCACCCCGAGATCGCGGCGCTGGAGTACGCCGACAACGACAACCTCGGGCAGGGCGGGTTCCAGGACGCTCCGCAGATGGAAGGCCGCGAGGAGCACATCAAGGGAGATGACGTCCGATGAAGGCCGAGACCTGGATCTTCGTGATCTGCACGGTGTTCCTCGCGATCGTCACGCCGGCGTACTGGTTCATCACCTACGACCCCACCGGCACGAGCGCGCTGACGATGACCGGGCTGCTCACCCTGCTGATCTCGTTCTACCTGGGCTTCCACGCCTCGCGGATGGCGCCCCGGCCCGAGGACCGCAAGGACGCCGAGATCGCCGACGGCGCGGGGGAGCTGGGCTTCTTCCCGCCGTACAGCTGGTGGCCGCTGTGGTGCGGCGCCGCCCTCGGCACGATCGTGCTGGGAGTGGTGTTCGGCTGGTGGCTCTTCGTGATCGGTGCCGTGCTGGGCGTCCTCGCGCTGCAGGGCCTCATCTTCGAGTACTACCGCGGCGAGCACGCGCACTGACGCATCCGCCCCACGTCTGCGTCACGGCCCCGTGAGCAGGCCCACCCGCGCGGCAATGCGGTCCTGCGGGGACTCGTTGTTAGGCTGGGCGGCGTACGCCTCGTGTCGTCCGGAAGGATCCGTTGAGCCTCATGCGTTCTGCCACCCGTCGACCGCGCCTCGCTGCGCTCGCCCTGGCGGCCTCCGCCGCGCTGGCGGTCTCCGGCTGCAGCGCGGGCAAGATGCTGCAGACGGGCGCCGATGCCGGCCCCTCGCAAAGCTCGAGCCCGGCGCCGAAGCCGGTCGCCCAGGTGCACGTCAACGTCGCTCACGGCGCGAAGGCGGTCCACGTCGACCGGGTCGTCAAGGTCCGCGTCAAGCACGGTGACCTGCAGTCGGTGTCCCTCAAGGGCCCCGGCGGCAAGGTCGTGGGCACGATGGCCAACAACGCCGCCTCCTGGCACGCCACCGGGCTGCTGCGTCCCGACTCCCAGTACGTCGTGACCGCCCTGGCCGTCGACGACCACGGGCTGCGGACGAGGGTGCGCCGGGCCTTCCATACCCAGAAGCTGACCCTGGACCAGCAGACCTACCCCAGCTTCGTGCCCACCGCCGGCCAGACCGTCGGCATCGCGATGCCGGTGATCATCCGCTTCGACGTCCCGGTCACCGACAAGGCCAACATCGAGCGGCACCTGACGGTGACCAGCCAGCCGGCCCAGCCCGGCGCGTTCCACTGGATCAGCGACAACGAGGTGCACTGGCGTCCCGAGCACTACTGGAAGGGCGGCACCACCGTCACGGTGAAGGCCGACATCGGCGGCGTCCCTGCGGGCAACGGGATCTACGGTCAGCTCGACCGCGGAGAGACCTTCCACATCGGTCGCTCGCAGATCACCCGCGTCAACGTCGACACCGACCAGCTCAGCGTGGTGCGCGACGGCAAGACCGTCCGGACGATCCCGGTGACCACCGGCGCCCAGCCGAAGTACACCACCCGCTCGGGGATCAAGGTGATCGTGGAGAAGGACAGGCGCCACGACATGAACTCCGAGACCATCGGCATCGACCCCAACAGCGCCGACGGCTACAACCTCAAGGGCGTCGAGTACGCCATGCGGCTGACCTACTCCGGCGAGTTCCTCCACGCCGCCCCCTGGTCGGTCGCCTCCCAGGGGCACGAGAACGTCAGCCACGGCTGCACCGGGATGAGCACCGCCAACGCCGCCTGGCTCTACAACAACTCCCTGATCGGCGACCCCGTCGAGTTCACCGGCACCAACCGCCCGATGACTCTCACCAACGGCTACGGCGACTGGAACGAGAGCTTCGCGCAGTACAAGGACGGCTCCGCCCTCTGAGGGGGCGTCGGGCGGTGGGGTTTCACGGGTTCACCCGCGAAACCCTCACTTCCCTCACCGGGTCTGGTGCTGGGGGAGCAGGTTTCCTGCACGGAGCTGATGCTGGAGTGGTCCGTCATGCGCTGCGACGCGACCGGACGTCCAAGGCTGCGGCGAGACGGCTGATCAGAAGACCCGGCCGCTCCAAGTCGGTCCACATGATGCGTGAGCACGTCCAACCGGTGAGGCTGCGCACCGTGTCCTCTCGACGCTTCTCAGCGATCACGACGTCCTCGATGCTCTGACTGCGCTTGAGGTCGCGCAGGTACTTGCGCATGCCGTCGAACTCCCCGAAGTGACCGTGCTCGGGCCATGCGAAGTCGAGCGACGCGACGAGCCGGCCGCTCCCGTCATGGACGTCCCACTGCTGCTCGGGGCGGGGGAGTCCGCCGCGCCAGAAGGCGTACATGCAGCGTGACTCGCCCGGTGTCTGCGACCTGCCGGTGGCCAGGCGCGTCACGATGTGGAGCCGCTGCGACCCGGGCCAGCGGCTGTAGCGGTCGCGGAACCGCTCGAGCAGCTCCTCAAGAGTGCAATGGCCGTTCCAGATGGCGCTGTCGACGCTGACCAGTGCCTCCTCGACGCCCAGCAGGGTGGTGGACTCCAGCACTGCCCTGGGCGGCGTCGTCACGCGTAGACCCGCCGCCTCGGTGACCTCGTCGTCCTCGCAATGCCCGGTGTGGTGACGGGTGCTGCCGAGCGTCCGTCCGACGTTGCCGTCGAGGCGTGTGACGTGGACCGTGGCGAGATCGACGTTCCACACGGAGATGCCATGAGCGACGAGAGAGGTGATGTGGCTGAACGCCACCGGTCCCGGCGTCGTGCGCCGTACGGCGTGTGCCCGCAGGAGGTGACGCTCCTCGGGGGAGAGGGTGGCCCATACGTCCCCGAAGCAGTAGGCGCCGTGCCGGACACGGTGCCATTCGCCGCGTCGCCGCTTGGTGCTGATCTGGTGGTCGCGATAGCCCGCCGCGATCGCCTCTCGGTAGAGGAAGACACCTTCGGCCTGGGCGATGATGCGCAGCGGATCGTCATACATGCCGCCGATCGTGCAGAAGCACGGCGTCGCCTGGCAGGCGTGAGCCGGGCACTTGTGGACTGCGTGCCGTGGAAGCACCTTGTGGGTTGCTGACGGTCGGTCGCGGGTCCACACGCACCGACTGCCCGCTTGGCGGAAGGAGGCCGCTCCGAGTCACAGCAGTCGCCGCTAGATGCACGAAACCCCCTCTTCCTCCACCGTGCCTGGTGAGGGAAGAGGGGGTTTCGCGGGTGAACCCGTGAAACCGCCTTCCGGCGCCGTCAGTGCTTGTGGGTCAGGTCGTCCCCGTCGACGTCGTAGGTGCCGTCGTACTGGTGGCCGTCGGCGGGCTGGCCCACGAGGGCGGCCTGGGCGGTCGCCTCCTCGTCGGCGTGGTGGTGGGCCGCCTCGAGCTCCGCGGTCGTGGGCTTCTGCACCGTGTTGGCGTAGAAGGCGTGGGAGAGGCGCGAGCGCAGCTCCCGGACCTTGCCGTCGGGGGCACTGACACCGTTGGCGTCGGTGTCACCGTCGAGCTCGTACACGACGTCGCGCGGGCGGGCCGTGAGCGTGTACGCCTTGTCGAGGGGGAGAGGCAGGTGCTTCTCGCTGTAGCCGCCCTCGGGGGAGCGCATGAGGACACCCGACTCGTAGCCGTGCAGCAGCATCTCGTTGTCGTGACGCTGCAGCGAGATGCACCAGCGCTTGGCGAGGATGAACACCAGCACCGGGATGACGAAGACCGCCACCCGCATGAAGTAGGTGATGTCGTTCAGGTTCAGCTTGAACTGCGTCGCCAGGATGTCGTTGCCGCCCTCGGCCCAGAGCAGGCCGTACAGGGTGACCATCGCGGCCAGGAACGCGGTCCTGGTCGGCGCGTTGCGCGGGCGGTCGAGCAGGTGGTGCTCGCGCTTGTCACCGGTGACCCACTGCTCGATGAACGGGTAGGCCAGCACGACGCTGAGGAGCACGATCGGCATGATCTGGCCCGGGATCAGCACGTTCCAGCTGAACGTGACACCCCAGATGTGGGTCTCCCATCCGGGCATGATCCGCAGCAGACCCTCGGCCAGGCCCATGTACCAGTCCGGCTGGGAGCCGGCGGTGACCTGGTTGGGGGTGTAGGGACCGAACTTCCACACCGGGTTGATCGTCATCAGCGCACCCATCAGGGCGACGGTGCCGAACACGATGAAGAAGAAGCCACCGGCCTTCGCGGCGTACACGGGCAGCATCGGGTAGCCGACGACGTTCTGCTCCGTGCGGCCGGGACCAGGCCACTGGGTGTGCTTGTGGTAGACGAGCAGCAGCATGTGGGCGCCGATCAGACCGAGCAGCAGGCCCGGGATGAGCAGCACGTGGGCGATGTAGAGCCGGGAGATGATCTCGTTGCCGGGGAACTCGCCGCCGAACATGAAGAACGACATGTACGAGCCGACCACCGGGGTCGCCTTGATCAGACCGTCGGCGATGCGGAGACCGGTGCCCGAGAGCAGGTCGTCGGGCAGCGAGTAGCCGGCGAAGCCCTCGATGATGCCCATCAGGATCAGCACGCCGCCGATGATCCAGTTGAGCTCACGCGGCTTGCGGAAGGCGCCGGTGACGAAGACGCGCATCATGTGCACGAGCATCGCGGCGATGAACAGCATCGCGGCCCAGTGGTGCATCTGCCGCATCAGCAGTCCGGCGCGGATGTCGAAGGAGATGTGCAGCGTGGAGGCGTAGGCCTCGGACATCTCGATGCCGCGCAGTGGGGCGTAGGAGCCGTTGTAGGTCGTCTCGGCCATGCTCGGCTGGAACCACAGCGACAGGAAGATGCCGGTCAGCAGCAGCGTGACGAAGCTCCACAGCGCGATCTCGCCGAGCATGAACGACCAGTGGTCGGGAAAGACCTTGCGGAGGTTCTTCTTCGCGAGACCGGCGAGGCCGAGGCGATCGTCCAGCCAGGTGGCCGCGCCGCCCACGCGCGTCGGCGTCCCCGCCGAGCGAGCAGCAGCGACGTCGGAGGTAGTCGTACTCATCTCTGAATCACCCTCGTTCCCAGAAGCTCGGGCCGACCGGTTCGGTGAAGTCGCTCTGCGCCACAATGTACCCCTCGGCATCCAACGTGATGGGGAGCTGGGGGAGCGGCCGGGCGGCCGGACCGAAGACGACCTTGCCGTTGTCGGCCAGGTCGAACGTCGACTGGTGGCAGGGGCAGAGCAGGTGGTGCACCTGCTGCTCCCACAGCGAGATCGGGCAGCCGACGTGGGTGCAGATCTTCGAGTAGCACAGGATGCCCTCGACGCCCCAGTCCTCGCGGCCCTTGGCCGGCGTGATGTCGTGCGGGTCCATCCGGACCAGGATCACCGCCGCCTTCGCGGTCTGCTGCAGCAGCTCGGTGCCGTGCACCAGCGGCTCGCCGTCGGGGCCCGTCCGGGACGGGTCGAAGATGGCCGGCTCGGCATTGACCAGCTGGCCCACCACCACGTCGGCGGGCCGGATCGGGTTGAACCCGACGTCCTGCACGACGCGCATGCCCTTCTTCCACACCGTGTGGTAGAGCTTGTCGCCCGGCAGCGGGCCCAGGTCGCGCAGCGCGACGATCGCCGGCAGCCCGAGGGCGCCCATCGCCACGAGCAGCGAGTTGCGGATCATCGGGCGCCGTCCGATGCCCGACTCCTCGACGCCGGTGTTGAACGCCGAGATCGCCGCGGTCCGGTCCTCCTCTGAGGAGGCGGCGGGGTGGCGCATCTCGACGATCTCGTGGTCGCCCATCAGCTTGCGCGCCCACTGGATCGCGCCGATGCCGATGCACAGGAGCGCCAGGCCCAGGCACAGGCCCAGGAACAGCGTGGAGGCGCCCAGACCGAGGAAGACCGAGGGGTTGTCGCCGATGTCGAAGACGAAGTACGACACGCAGAACAGCAGCGTGAACACGACCGAGAGTCCGAACAGCGCGGACACCTGGCGCTCGGCGCGGCGCTCGAGGCGCGGGTCGACGTCGGTCGGCCGCGGCTCGTGGGCCGGGAGGCCCGGGTCCGGGATCGGGTCACCGGTCAGGGTGACGATCTCGGAGCTGGTGGCGGTGTCGGGCCCGTGGGGTCCCTCGACGGTCATGCCTGCACCTTCTTCTTGCTCTTCGCGGTGTGCGCCGCGATCCAGATCGCGGCGAGGACGAGGCCGCCGATGCCGACGAGCCAGGCGAACATGCCCTCGGAGACCGGGCCGATGCCGCCGAGCCCGAAGCCGCCGTACTCGGGCTGGGAGTTCAGCTGCTTGACGTAGGCGATGATCTGCGCCTTGTCCTTGGGGCTGAGCACCTCGTTGGAGAACACCGGCATCTGCTGGGGGCCGGTGAGCATCGCCTCGAAGATCTGCCGCGGGGTGTCGGAGTAGATCTTCGGCGCGTACTTGCCCTGCGGCATCGCCCCGCCGTGACCGGCGAAGTTGTGGCACGCGGTGCAGTTGGTGCGGAAGAACTCGCCGCCTCGGGCGATCTCGTCAGCGCTCATCCCGTTGATGTCGGTGTCGCTCGCGGACGGTACGGCGGGACCGGGGCCCAACGAGGCGACGAACGCGCCGAGCTGGCGGATCTCCTTCTCGTTGTAGACCGGGGGCTTGCGTGCGGCCTGCTGGCCGGGCTGTGCGAGCGGCATCCGGCCGGTGCCGACCTGGAAGTCGACAGCCGCAGCGCCCACGCCGATCAGCGAGGGGCCGTAGTTGTTGCCGCGCTGGGTCAGGATGCCCTCGGCGTTCTTGCCGTGGCAGGACGCGCACCCGACGAGGAACAGCGTGCGTCCCGCAGCGACGTCGTCGGCCTGGCTGCCCTGCTCGTCGGCGTTGGCCGGCGCGAACATCGCGTAGATGCCGCCCGTCAGGAGCAGGGCGACGAGCATCAGTGCCGGACCGGCGAAGCGGCTGCGACGCTTGGTGGACAGGCCGGCGGCGACCTGGTGAGTGAGCTTGCGGGGGAGACGCACCACGTTGTCCTTCGTCGTCAGTGTCCGGTGCTGGTTCGGACGGTGCTGGGGGTCACTGCAGGAGGTAGATCGTCGCGAACAGGCCGACCCAGACCACGTCCACGAAGTGCCAGTAGTAGGAGACCACGATGGCGGTGACGGCTTGCTCGTGGGTGAACCGGCGGGCCAGGAAGGTCCGGCCGAGCACGAAGAGGAAGGCCACGAGGCCGCCGCTGACGTGCAGGGCGTGGAAGCCGGTCGTCAGATAGAAGACCGTGCCGTAGGCCGAGGACGGGATCGTGATGCCCTCGTGGATGAGGTTGGTGTACTCGACGCCCTGGCCGGCCACGAACACCGCGCCCATCAGGTACGTCAGCACGAACCACTCGCGCAGGCCCCAGCCCTTGACCTTGAACAGGCTCCCGGTGCGGCTGACCTGACCGCGCTCGGCGGCGAAGACGCCCAGCTGGCAGGTCAGCGACGACAGCACCAGGATCGTGGTGTTGACCGAGGCGAACGGGACCTCGAGGTGCTGGGTCGACTGCGCCCACAGCTCCGGACTGACCGACCGGATCGTGAAGTAGGCCGCGAACAGCGCCGCGAAGAACATGAGCTCGCTCGCGAGCCAGATGATGGTCCCGACGCTGACCATGCTCGGACGGTCGTGATGCCCGTGCAGGCGGGACGCGGGGATAGCCGATGCAGTCGCCACGTCGTCATTATGTCCGCCCTCCGAAGTGATCCGTACCCGGGGGCGGCGTTTCGCCGGTGGTGTTCGCCACGTCGCGCGCCGAGGCGTCCACTAGCATCGCCGCCGTGAGTGCCTCGACGCCGTCCAGCCCCTCCGCCGCGCCGCTGCGCGTCCTGGTCTACAGCGACGACGCCGACGTCCGGCAGCAGGTCGTGCTGGCGCTCGGACGGCGCCCGCACCCGGACCTGCCCGAGGTGGAGTACGTCGAGGTGGCGACCGAGCCGGTCGTCATCCAGCACATGGACGCCCACGCCCGGGGGCGCCGGCTGGACCTGGCCATCCTCGACGGCGAGGCCGCGCCCGCCGGGGGGATGGGCGTCGCGCGCCAGCTCAAGGACGAGATCTACCAGTGCCCGCCGCTGCTGGTGCTGACCGGGCGGGTGCAGGACAACTGGCTGGCCACCTGGTCGCGCGCCGACGCCGCGGTGGCCCACCCCCTCGACCCGATCGAGCTCGCCGAGACCGTGACCGCGCTGCTGCGGCCGCGGGTGCCGGCCACCCGGTGACCGTGACCGGTGCTCCTGCCGCGCACAGCTGGGCCGAGCTGCTCACCGGCCTGATCGCCGGGCAGGACCTCTCGGGCGAGCAGAGCGCCTGGGCCATGGGCGAGATCCTCGCCGGCGCCGCGACGCCCGTGCAGATCGCCGGCTTCGCGGTGGCGCTGCGGGCCAAGGGCGAGACGGTCGACGAGCTCGAGGGGCTCGTCGCGGCGATGTACGAGCACGCCCGGCCGCTGCCCTTCGACGGACGCGCCCTGGACGTGGTGGGCACCGGCGGCGACCGGTCGTTCTCGGTGAACATCTCCACGATGGCGGCGATCGTCGCCGCAGGTGCCGGCGCGACCGTCATCAAGCACGGCAACCGGTCCGCGTCCTCGAAGGCGGGGACCGCCGACGTGCTCGAGAAGCTCGGCGTACGGCTGGACCTGGCGCCCGCCGACGTGCGGCGGCTGGCCGAGCAGGTCGGCATCACCTTCTGCTTCGCCGCGGCGTTCCACCCGGCCCTGCGCCACGCCGCGGTCGCGCGCGGCGAGCTCGGGGTCGCGACGACGTTCAACGTGCTGGGGCCGCTGGCCAACCCCGCCAAGCCGGCCGCGCAGGCGATCGGCTGCGCCGACCCGCGGATGGCCCCGCTGATGGCGGGCGTCTTCGCCCGCCGCGGGGTGGACGCCTTCGTCTTCCGCGGCGACGACGGGCTCGACGAGCTCACCACCACCACGACCTCCCGGCTGTGGGAGGTCCGTGACGGCACGGTCCTCGAGCACCGGGTGGACCCGGTCGCCCTCGGCCTCCCGCTCGGCACGGCCGAGGACCTGCGCGGCGGCGAGCCGGAGCACAACGCCGAGGTCGTCCGCCGGCTCCTCGCCGGCGAGCGCGGACCGGTGCGCGACGCCGTGCTGCTCAATGCCGGTGCGGCCCTGGCCGTCTATCAGCCCTCCGACGGCGGGCTCGAGGAGCGCCTCCGCGCCGGTCTCGACCGGGCCGCCGAGGCGGTCGACTCCGGTGCCGCAGCGGCCAAGCTCGACGCCTGGGTCGCCGCCAGCGCCTGACGAGGGCTGCGCGGAGGCGCTGCCCAGGCTCGGCGCAGGGTCAGCGGAGGTTCGCCGAGCGTCAGTCGAGGCCGAGGGAGAAGGCCGACTCCAGGTCGTGTCGGGAGTAGGTGCGGAAGGCGATGTGCGTCTCGGTCGCCTGGACGCCGGGCACCTTGTTGAGCCGGTCGGCGACCACCTCGGCCACGTCGTCGTGGCTGCGCACCCGCACCAGGGCGATCAGGTCCACCTGCCCGGTGACGGAGTAGACCTCGCTGACCCCGTCGAGCGCGGCGATCGTCTCGGCCACCTCCGGGATGCGGGCGACGTCGGCCTTCACGAACACGATGGCGGTGATCATGGCCGCAGCCTAGTGAGGTCGTGGCGCGACCGGCGTCAGCGCGCGGGGCGGTGCACCGTGCCGCGGAGGCGGCGCTCGTCGAAGGGCACCAGGGCGCGCCGGGACTGCTCGACCGCGTCGTGCACCGCGAGGTGGCGGCCGGCGCCCTGGACGGGGCACGACCACTCACCCTCGACCTCCACCAGGCGGACGCCGTCCTGCTCGAGCCAGCGCAGCACCAGCTCGCTCTCCTCGGCCGAGGTGGCCGGGGCCGGCCCGGGGCCGGGCACCACCGTCTCCGCCGAGGCGCGCAGCTGCTGCACCCACCGGCCCGCGTGCGCGTCGGGCGGGATGGTGCCCGACGCGGCGAGCCGCCCGTGCCGGACGACGTGGACCGACCACCGGGGCACGCCGGTCGCCGGATCCTCCTCGCGGCGGGCGGCGACCAGCTCCGGGCACCCGGTCAGAGCGCCGAGACGCTGGCGCCGGGACGCGGCACGCACGAAGGCGGCCAGCCGGTCCCGGTGGAGGGCGGCGTCCTCGAACCGCTCCTCGGCCGCCAGCTGCGCCATTCGCTCCTGCACGGTCTCGACCACCTCGTCGGCACACTCGAGCAGCGTGGTGCGCACCTGCCGCACCACGGCCGCGTAGCGCTCCACCGACACCTCGCCGGTGCAGGGGGCGAGGCAGCGTCCCATCTCGGCCAGCACGCACGGGGACCGGCGGGGCGCGAGCGGGAGGCGATCGGTGCACTGGCGGACGGGGAAGACCTCGTGGAGCGTGGCCAGGCACTTCTCCGCCGCACGGCGGGAGGCGAACGGCCCCAGGTAGTCGGCGTCGTCGTCGAGGACCCGTCGCACCAGTGACAGGCGCGGCCACGCCTCCCGGGTGAGCTTGAGCCAGTGCACCTTGTGGGGGTCGCGACTGCGCCGGTTGTAGGGCGGTCGGTGCTCGGCGATCAGCCGGATCTCACGGATCTGCGCCTCCAGGACGGTGGCGCACTCGACACCGGTGACCGAGGTGGCCAGGCCGACCATCTCGCCCATCCGGGAGCGGGTCTCCGACGCGGTGAAGTAGGAGCGCACCCGGGTGCGCAGGTCTCGGGAGGTCCCGACGTAGAGCACCCGCTCGCGGGCGTCGCGGAACAGGTACACGCCCGGCGCGTGGGGCAGGTGCTCGGCGAGGTGCCGCTTGCGCCGCTGGGCGGTGCTCACCCGGGAGCTGAACGTCTGCAGCTCCTCCAACGTATGGACCCCGAGGGGGCCGAGGCGCTCGAACAGGCCGTGCAGCACGTCGACGGTGGCACGGGCGTCCGAGAGCGCCCGGTGGTTGGGCGTGGTGGTGGCCCCGAACGCCACCGCGAGCGACGACAGCTTGCAGTTGGGCGCGTCGTCGCGGGTGATCACCCGGCGCGCGAGGCGGGCGGTGTCGACGACCTCCGCCCGTGGCCAGGGCCGTCCCTGCTGCTCGCAGAAGTGGCGCAGGAAGCCCATGTCGAACGGGGCGTTGTGGGCGACCAGCACGCAGCCCTGGGCAAACTCGAGGAAGGCCGGCAGCACGGACTCGATCGGCGGTGCCGAGGCGACCATCTGGTTGCTGATGCCGGTCAGGACGGCGATGAAGGCCGGGATGCTCGTGCGCGGGTTGACCAGCGTCTGGAACTCGGCCAGCACCTCGCCGCCGCGCACCTTGACCGCACCGATCTCGGTGATCATCGAGCCGGCCGCGGCCGACCCGCCCGTCGTCTCGAGGTCGACGACGCAGAACGTCAGGTCGCGCAACGGGCGGCCGAGCTCGTCGAAGCTCATCTGCACGCTGCGGCCCGACGCTGCGGGGCGTGCGGTCGGGGGTGCTGTGGGCCGGCGCGCCGCGACCGTCGGGACCGCCGCCGGGTCGGCGCCGGGCGGGAGCGGAGCGGAGACCATGTCGGGGACGGTAGGCCGAGGCGCCGACATCACCGGGCCGTGACGCGCCGGGCCGGGCTGTGTCGGTGGGCGGTGCCAGGCTCCGTGGCGACCGACTTCCCCCGGTCCGTACCCGTAGGAGGACCCATGTCCAGCTTCACGTCACCGTCCGGTCATCGCGCCGTCCGCATCGACTGCGACAGCTGCCTGGTGCGGGGCCTGGCCTGTCACGACTGCGTGGTGACCGCACTGCTGGGCCCGCCGCCCGAGCGCGGCTTCGACGACGACGAGCGACGCGCCCTGGCCGTGCTCGCCGACGGGGGACTGGTGCCGCCGTTGCGGATGGTCACCCCGCTACCGGACCCCACGGTCGAGTCCGCGTGACCGACGATGCCCATGGGCCTGGTGGGAAGGATGTGAGGGATACCACCGTTTCGCCCACGCACACAGGCGGTTCGACACGCCGAGGCGGCTTTGCGGCACCCGTCGACCGCGACTAGTCTCAGGAGCCGATGGCTGCCGGACCAGTGGTCCAACGGGTCCGCCCGGCAGCCGCGCTGAGTCCGGAGACACGCCCTCGGGGGAGAGGGTGTGCGACCGGAGCCGGGGAACCAACTCTTGGGGTGAATCCGGCACGCGGGGGCCTGTGCTCCCGCGCGCTGGTAGGGCGTCTTTGGGTCCGAATCCGTCAGCTCACCTGGTAGGCGTTGAGACAAAGAGGAGACCGACCGCTCTTGATCGACGGCCGGAGGCGTGCCCGGGCACGCGCCATCGTTGCTGCTGTCTTCGCGACGTCGCTGGGGGCGACGCTGATCTCCGGGGCGCCTGGTGCGCTCGCGAAGCCGAAGCCGACCGTCTCCTCGCAGCAGGAGAAGGTCGACCAGCTCTTCCACCAGGCCGAGCAGGCCTCGGAGCACTACAACGCGGCGCACGAGCAGCTGCAGCACAGCCGCACCGTGCTCTCGGCGCTGCGCGCCGATCTCGCGCGGCAGCAGGGCGTGGTCTCCTCGTTGCGCGGCCAGGTCGCCTCGCTGGTGGTCGACCAGTACCAGGGCCAGGGCATCTCCACCGCCTCGCAGCTGGTGCTGTCGACGAACCCCTCGGACTTCCTCGACAACGTCAGTGCCGTCTCGGCCTACAACAGCCAGCGCGGCGACGTGATGCGCTCCTACGGCGTCGAGCTGTCGCGGCTGGAGCTGCGCGCGAAGGCCGTGCGCCAGGAGGCGTCGGCACTCGGCACCGTCGAGGACCGGCTCGCCCACGACAAGGCCGCGATCGACGCGAAGGCCGCCGAGGCCAAGAAGCAGCTCGACGCGATGAAGGCCGAGGAGCGCCAGCGCTACCTGGCCAGCCAGTCGACCGCGGCTCCCGCCCCTGTCGACGTCAGCGTCTCCGGGAGCGCGGCGGCCGCGGTCCACTACGCGATGGCACAGGTCGGCAAGGCCTACGTCTACGGCGCCGCAGGGCCGAGCGCGTTCGACTGCTCGGGCCTGACCATGCGTGCGTGGGGGGCGGCCGGCATCGGCCTGCCCCACAGCTCCGCGGCGCAGTACAACATGGGCACCCATGTCTCGGAGAGCGAGCTGCAGCCGGGTGACCTGGTCTTCTACTACAGCCCCATCAGCCACGTCGGCATGTACATCGGCAACGGCCTGATCGTCAACGCGGAGAACCCCTCGGTCGGGGTGAAGGTGACCGGGCTGCACTCGATGCCGTACGCCGGTGCCGTCCGCGTGCACTGACGGGGGTCGATCCCCGGCCGCGTCGGCCGGACTGCGTGCCGTACTCGTCGGCGTGCTGCTGGCCCTGGTGGCCGGGTGCGGCGGCGACGTCTCGATCGCGCCGCCGACGCCGGCGCGCGACGACTCCGCTGCCCGGGCGGGCGCGGCCCAGCGCTCCCTCGCCGCCCTGGCCGCCGCCCTCGGGGGCGGGCACGCCGCGGCGGCCACGGGCCTGTCGCACGCCGTAGCCGACAACGGGCGGGCCCTCGGCGCTCGAGACGTGCGTCTGCGCTACGTCGACGAGAACCTCGGTGCGCCGTCCGTGGCGGCCCGCGCCCGCTTCGGACCCGCGGCCTGGGTGGCGAGCGTGCAGGTGGCCTACCGGTTGCCGGTCGACACGGGTGTGACCCGGATGACCACCGCCGTCACGTTCGTGGCGGACGGCGGCGCTGCACGGATCGTCGCGGTCGGCGGGTACGGCGAGCGCAGCCCGTTGTGGATGCGCGGCCCGGCCGCGGTGCGACGTTCCGGCCGGGTCACGGTCGTCGCCACGGGCGCCGGCGCGCGGGACGACGCCGCTCGCTTCGTCGCGCTCGGCCGACGGGCGCTCGCCGACGTGCACGCGGTGCTGCCGCGGTGGACCGGGTCGCTGGTGCTCGACGTGCCGCGCGACGAGGCCGAGCTCGACGCCGTCCTGGACGCCGACCAGCGGACCTACGCCGACATCGCGGCGGTCACCACGACGGTCGACGGCAGCCTCGATACGGGGTCCCCGGTGCACGTGTTCGTCAACCCGGCGGTGTTCGCCGGCCTGCGACGGCAGGGGGCACAGGTCGTCATCAGCCACGAGGCGACGCACGTGGCGACGGACGGGCCCTTCTCCGACATGCCCACCTGGCTGCTGGAGGGCTTCGCCGACTACGTCGCCCTCGACCACGCCGGCGTCCCGGTCGGCACCGCCGCGTCCCAGGTGCTCGCGCGGATCCGCGCCCACGGGCTGCCCCGCCACCTGCCCTCGGCGAGCGACCTGCAGCCGACGGCGAGCGGGCTCGGCGCGACCTACGAGGAGGCCTGGCTGGCGTGCCGCTACCTCGGCCGCACCTACGGCGAGGCCGCGCTGGTGCGCTTCTACGACACCGTCCGCGCCGGCACGTCGCTCGACGCCGCCTTCCGCGAGGTGCTCGGCATCAGCCAGCACCGGTTCGTGCAGGGCTGGCGGGCGGACCTGGCCCGCCTGGCAGGCTGACTCCCGTGAGGACGACCACGCCCACCGGGCCCGACCGGCGGGTCGCGGCGGGCGTCGTCCTCGTGGCCGGGGCGGTCTTCGTGGTGCTCGCCGTGCTGTTCGTGCCCTGGTCGTGGGTGCCCGGCGGTCACCCGGCGGCGGTGCACGCCCGCGATGTCTTCACCGCTGCGCAGATCGCCCGTGCGCAGGCGTACGCCTCGGCGCAGCGGCACCTGTCGTGGGCGGGCTACGGGTTGTCGCTCATGCTCGCGCTGGTGCTCGGCCTGTCCCCGCTCGGCAGCCGGCTGCTCGGCAGGGTGCGCGGGTTCTGGTGGTGGCGCGCGCTGGTCGCGACGGCGGTGCTCGCGGTCCTGGGCGAGCTGGTGGCGCTGCCCTTCTCCTGGCTGATCCACCAGCATGCGCGGGCGGCCGGCCTGAGCACCCAGGGCGTCGCGGCATGGTTCCGCGACCTCGGCGTCTCGTGGCTGGTGTCCTGGGTGGGGACGGTGATCGGCGTGCTGGTGCTGGTGGCGCTGGCCCGACGCTCCCCTCGCCGCTGGCCGCTGTGGGGTGCGATCCTCGCGGCGGTGCTCGCGGTGGCCGGCTCGTTCGTGTGGCCGGTGCTCGTGGAGCCGCTGTTCAACGACTTCCACCGGCTCCCCGACGGATCGCTGCGCGCCCAGGTGCTGCACCTGGCCGACGTCGAGGGGGTGCACGTGTCCGACGTCATGGTCGCCGACGCATCCCGGCGGACGACGACGCTGAACGCCTACGTGTCGGGCTTCGGCGGCACCCGCCGGGTGGTGCTCTACGACACGCTCCTGCGCTCGACGCCGCGACCGCAGGTGCTGGCGGTCGTGGCCCACGAGCTCGGGCACGCGGCGCACCGCGACGTGCTGACCGGCACGCTGCTGGGAGCGGCCGGGGGAGCGGCGGGCGTCGGCCTGCTCGGCCTGGTGCTGTCCTCGTCACGCCTGCGGCGACGCGCCGGCGTCGCCGGTGCCCAGGACCCGAGGGCGGTCGCGCTGGTGCTCGCACTCGTCGCGGCCGGCACCTTCCTCGCCAGCCCGGTGGAGAACACGATCAGCAGGGCGATCGAGGCGCGCGCCGACCGGTCCTCGCTGGAGGCGACCCACGACCCGGCAGCCTTCATCGCCCTGCAGCGTCGCCTGGCCGTGACGTCGCTGGCCGATCCGACCCCGCCGGCGTGGAGCCAGTTCTGGTTCGGCACCCATCCCACCGCACTGCAGCGGATCGGCATCGCCGAGGCACTGCGCGTCGTTCCCGACCGCCCCGACCCGGCCACGGCCGGGACACGCGTCAGATCACGGCGTGGCGGTGGTGCACGAGGTGTCGGCGCCGGCCGTTGCGGTGCCGTCGGCGTTCACGGTCGCGCAGGTGTTGTTGAAGATGCCCTTGATGAAGCCGCCGAAGAGGAACACGACGGCGACGATCAGCGCGGCGATGCCGGCGACCAGAAGGCCGTACTCGACAGCGGACGCGCCGGTGTCGTTGCGGCGCGAGGTGATGGAACGGATGAACTGCATCATGGTGGTGGTCCCTCCCCAGGAACGATGGACGTGAGATCCCTCAACCTCACGTGACCAGGCTATGCGGTGATTTCGGGAAATTCGGACTTTTGCCGAACTTCGCGAAGGCCCTCGGGCCCTCGAGAACCATCATCGACTATTCCGGCGAATCGGACATTCCCCGACCGGTTGGATCCAGGGGGTCGGCTCGGGGCACGCGCAGTAGTCCGAACGGACTACTCCGGCGGCGCGGACTCCTCCAGCAGCCCGGCCCGGATCGCGGCCATCACCGCCTGCACCCGGTTGGTCGCGCCCAGCTTCTCGTAGATCCTGCCCAGATGCGCCTTGGCGGTGGACTCGCTGACGAAGAGCCGACGTGCGATGACGCCGATGCCCAGGCCCTGGGAGAGCAGCTCCAGCACCTGGCGCTCGCGGTCGGAGAGGCGCGGGCCCGGCGAGGCCATCCGGCGCACGACCGCGTCGGCGAGACCGGCGCAGGCGAAGCTGCGGGGCGCCACCGTCGCCTGGCGGGCCGCGGCGACGACCTCGCTGCTCGGGGCGTCCTTCCCGACGAAGGCGGAGGCTCCCGCGTCCAGGGCGGCGAAGATCTGCTCGTCGCCGGCGTACATGGTCAGCACGACCAGCCCGACGTCGGCGCGCTGGCCGCGCAGCCGACGCACGATGTCGAGGCCCGAGCCGTCCGGCAGCCGCACATCGGTCACGACCACGTCGGGCAGGTGCTCCTCGGCGCGCGCCAGGCCTTCGGTGACGGTGGCCGCCTCGGCGACCACGTCGAACCCGCCCGCGCGGGCGAACGCCTGAGCCAGGCCGTGCCGGATCAGCTCGTGGTCGTCGACGAGCACGACGGTCGCCATGCCACCACTCCTGCCCGTGATCGGTAGGCAGCAAACTAGCGCGCGGGGGCGGTGCGCCGCGCGGGCTGCCGCACGTCGACGCGCACGGTCACCCGGGTGCCGCGGCCCTCGGTCACAGGGGAGTCGATGTGCAGCTCCGCCCCGATCACCGCGGCACGCTCCTGCATGATCCGCACGCCGTGCGAGTCGGGACGGGGCGGCCCGAGACCCGAGCCGTCGTCGCGCACCACCACCTCGGCGTAGGGCGGCTCCACCCGGCAGGTCAGCCACAGGTTGTGGCCACCGGAGTGCTTGCGCGCGTTGTTCATCGCCTCCTGGGCGATGCGCAGCAGCTCGCTCTCCACCCGGCCGGGCAGGCGTGCGGGTGCTTCGTCGAGGGTGACGTGGACGGTCAGGGGCGAGCGCGACCCGATCCGCCGGGCGAGGGTGGCCAGTCCCTCGCCGAGGCCACGACCGGTGCCGACGTCGTGGCGCAGGTCGTCGACGGAGTGCCGCAGCTCGCCGACCACGCGGCTCACCTCACGGCGCACGGCGTCGAGCGCCTCGGCCTGCTCGGCGTCGGCGGGCTCGACCCCGTCGACGACGTAGCCGAGCGAGGCGATGTCCTGGGCGATGCCGTCGTGGATCTCGCGGGCGAGCCGCTGCCGCTCGGCCTCGGTCGCCCTGGCGCGCACCTCACCGAAGAGCAGCCCCGCGGAGAGCTTGAGGGTCTCGGCCGAGAGGCGCGCGTCCAGGGCGGCGACCTCGTCGACGTCAGGCGGGTGGGCGCACTCCGCGACGAGGACAGCGACCACCTCGCGCTCGCGCGTCAGCGGCAGCACCACGCTGCGGCCGTGCAGTCGCGGCCGGCGGGTGCCGAGGACCTCCCGCGCCCGACTCGACGCCGACCGCAGGTCGTCGCCGGTGCTGCCCGGGAAGTAGCGCAACGGGACCATCGCGCCGCCGGCGCCGGGAACGAAGAGCCCTGCTGTGCGCAGGCCCAGCAGCGCGTCGGCCTCGGCGAGCAGGTTGTCCGCCAGGGTGATGACGTCGAGCCCGTCGGCCAGCTGCCCCGACAGCTGGCGCAGCTGCCGGATCAGCTCGACGGCGCTGCGGTAGGACGACTCGGCTGCCGAGCGCACGAACAGGCCGTGCAGCGAGGCGCCGAGCGCTCCGAGGCCGGCACCGGTCACCAGCCAGAGCAGGTCGCGTGCCGCCACGCCGCGGGAGGCGTCGTGGGTCAGCGCGAGGGTGCCGACGACCAGGACGACGGCCTCGGCGCCGAGGACCCGGACCGCGCCGCGCAGCCGGCGGGACAGGCCACCGATCAGCGACGGCACCACCAGATAGGGCAGCACCCCGTCATCGGCAGGCGCCAGGGCGACGGCGAGTGCGGCCACGGCGGCGCCCTCCGCGACGGCCAGCCAGCCCTCCGGAGCCCGGCGCGACCAGGACACCAGCTGGGCCGCGACGGCGACGGCGAGCACGAGCAGCGTGCCGCGCAGCACCGTCCAGCCGAGCAGTGAGGCGGTGGCGAGCAGGGCGGCGAGGGTGAAGACCCGCGCCGCGACGGCGACCCGCCTCACCTGGCTCACCCCGAGGTCACCCCACTCGACTCGTCAGGTTGTTCATGATCGAGATGCCGGCTGGCCCGAGCACCGCGATGAACAGGCACGGCAGGATGCAGAAGATCATCGGCACGAGGATCTTGATCGGCACCTTCTGGGCCTTCTCCTCCGCCCACTGCCGCCGCTTGAGCCGCATCTCGCCGGACTGCACCCGGAGGACCTGGCCGACCGGCACGCCGAAGGCGTCGGCCTGGACCATCGCGCTCACGAACGAGCGCAGGTCGGGCAGGTCGCACCGGTCGCCCATGGAGCGCAGGGCCTCCGAGCGCCCCCGGCCGATCTGCATCTCCTGCAGCAGCCGCGCGAACTCCTCACCGAGCGGGCCCTCGCTGTTGCGCGCCACCTGGGCGACCGCGGCGTCGAACCCGAGACCGGACTCGACCGAGATCGTGAGCAGGTCGACGGAGTCGGGCAGCTCGCGCTGGAGCCGCTCGCTGCGGTCGTAGGAGCGCTGGTAGAGGTACATGTTCGGTGCCATGTACCCCGCGAGCGATGCGAGCACGACGAAGCCGAGCGTCGGCAGGAAGGTCAGGCCCATCGCGAGCGAGAGCAACAGCGAGACGACCAGGGCGGCGCCGAACCCGACGACCTTGCCCGCGACGACGCGCTCGACGGTCCAACCCGGAGGGTTGCCGGCCCGGTCGAGCTTGGCGCGGATCCGCTCGCCTGCGTCGTCGGGCGTGAAGCGCCGGCCCAGGCCCTGCGCGCGGGCGAGCAGGGGGAACAGCACGCGTTCGGTGAAGGGCTGGTCGAGCTCCTCCTTCATCTCCTGCGGTGCGCTGGTGAGCGCCTCGAGCACCGCCAGGGAGCGGCTCACCCCGGAGCGCTCGGCGGTCAGGCCGCCCACGCTCGCGAGCACCAGGAACAGCGCGGCGAAGATCAGCGCCACGCCGAGCAGCATCAGGCCGACCATGGAGCCCTCCTCCGGTTCGTCATCGGATGTCTCACAGCTTCACCGTCGCGACCTTCGACATCCAGAAGATGCCGACGCCCAGGAGCACCGCCATGCCGACGCACATCAGCAGGCCGAGCGGCGTGGTGAACATCGGGTGCACGTAGTCCGGACGCGTCAGGACCAGGTAGACCAGGAACACCGGGGGCAGCCCCCCGAGGATCCAGCAGGAGAGCCGCCCCTCGGCCGAGAGCGCCTTGACGTGCCGGCGCAGGTAGGCGCGCTCACGCAGGGTCGCGGCGACCGTGAGCAGCAGCTCGGCGAGGTTGCCACCGACCTGGCGCTGGATCCGGATCGCCATCACCACCCAGGCGAAGTCCTTGCTCTCCATCCGGGAGGCGACACCCTCCAGGGCGTCCTCGAGGTCGACGCCCAGGCGGCTCTCGACGATCACCCGGCGGAACTCCGAGGACACCGGCTCGCTGCCCTCGCGCACGATGGTGTCCAGGGACTGGGCGAGTGAGAGGCCCGCGGAGAGGCTGCCCGAGATCAGCTGCAGGGTGTCGGCGAGGTTCTCGTCGAAGGCGGCCGTCCGGCGGCTGCGCTTGACGCCCAGGTAGAGCCAGGGGCCGACCGCGCCGAAGGCCAGGAACAGCACGATCAGGACGGGGTTGCCCGCCCCGAGCAGTCCGCCGACCGCTCCGGCCCCCAGGGCGATGCCCGCATGCAGCAGCACCCACTCCGCCGGCTTCAGCGCCATCCCGGCCGCCTCCAGGCGGGCCTCGACGCGCGCCTCGAGGCCCTTGTTGCTGGCGAGGGCGCGCTGGGCGACGCCACGGGCCTGGTCTCCGAGCGAGGCCGTGGCCACCTCCGCCGTGCGACGACGGGGTCGCGCCGTCACGCCGTACGACGCGATCTGCTCCGCCACGCCGGTGGTGCGCTCCGAGGCGGCGCCCGGGCCCAGGAGGGCGACGACCAGCACCAGCAGGGCAGCGCCGACTGCGACGACCGCGCCGAGCATCACCGGCTGGGGCAGGGCGAGACCACCGGCCCGCACCGGCTCCGGTGCCGCCGCCGGAGCGGTCCGCGGCGTCGCGGCGTCCCGGACCTGGACGTAGGCCGAGGCCAGGTACGACGTGCCGCCGGCGTCGAGCGTCACCGCGACACTGGCGTCGGGGGAGGTCTGCGCGGCGGGGAGCGTCACGTCGACGAGCACCTGCCGCGCGAGGACCGCCGCCTCCGAGGCGTAGGCCGCCGTCAGCTCCGTCGTGCCCTGGGCGCTGAGCACGGTTCCGTGGCCGGCGGCGGCGATCCGGCGGAGGGCCGGGTTGGTGGCGTCGCCCTGCGCCAGGGAGACGGCGTCGACCTTGGCGCCGGACCTCCTCACCGTGGCCAGCAGCGGGGTCAGCGACGCGCCGGTGGTGTCCTTGCCGTCGGAGAGCAGGAGCACGCCGCGCTGCCCGTCGGCGCCGGTCGCGTCGACCGCGGATGCGACGCCGGCGTAGAGCGAGGTGTGCAGCGACAGCGAGAGCCCGTCGAGCGCGCGGCGGGCGGCGGCGCGGTCGGTGGTCGGTGCGAGGACGGTGTCCACGCCGTCGGCGAAGGTGACCATGCCGACGAGGACGTCGGCGGGGACGGTGTCGAGGTAGGCCCGCGCGGCGTCGCGTGCTGCCTGGATCCGCGCACCGCGCATGCTGTCGCTGGTGTCGATGGCCAGCACCGTGGTGCGGGCGACCTGGCCGGAGCCGGAGGCACGCTGGGCGGTCGCCCCCGCATCGGCGCCGCCCACGGTGGCGGTGACGTGGGTGAGGTCGACGGGGGCGGACCCGGGCACGGAGACGAGCAGCTGCACGGTGTCGCCGTGGCGTTCGACGTGGTCGATGGTCGCGCCGGTGCCCGCGCCCTCGGCGAGCGCGGGTGCGACCGTGGCCGCGGCGACCGGCAGGCCCAGGGCGATGGCGGCGGTCGCCCGCAGCATTCCGCGGAGGACCCGCCGCCGCGTCGGCCTCACCGGAAGCCGCCCTCGGTCGCGAAGACCCGGGGATCGACCGTGACGTTGGAGTGGGACATCTTCTCGAGGAACTTCGGGCGCAGGCCGGTGGCGCGCAGCGCTCCCAGGCTGTGCCCGTCGGCGTCGAAGCCCGCGCCGGTGTCGAAGACGAAGATGTCCTGGAGGGTGATGATGTCGCCCTCCATCCGCTCCACTTCGGTGATGTGGGTGATCCGGCGGGTGCCGTCCTTGAGCCGGCTCTGGTGCACGATCAGGTCGACCGCGGAGGCGATCTGCTCCCGGATGGCGCGCATCGGGAGATCCATGCCGGCCATCAGCACCATCGTCTCGACCCGCGACAGCGTGTCGCGGGGGCCGTTGGAGTGCACCGTGCAGATGGACCCGTCGTGACCGGTGTTCATCGCCTGGAGCATGTCCAGGGCCGAGGCGTCGCGGACCTCGCCGACGATGATCCGGTCGGGCCGCATCCGCAGGCTGTTGCGGACCAGGTCGCGGATGGTGACCTGGCCCTTGCCCTCGATGTTCGCCGGGCGGGACTCGAGGCGCACCACGTGATCCTGCTTCAGCTGCAGCTCGGCCGCGTCCTCGATGGTGACGATCCGCTCGTCGCTGGGGATGAAGGACGACAGCACGTTCAGCGTGGTCGTCTTCCCGGCGCCGGTGCCGCCGGAGACCACCACGTTGAGCCGGCCCCGCACGCAGGCGGAGAGGAACTCGGCGGTCTTCGGTGACAGCGACCCGAAGGTGATCAGGTCCTCGACCGTGAACGGGTCGGCGGCGAACTTGCGGATCGTGAGCGAGCTGCCGTCGATGGCCAGCGGCGGAACCACGGCGTTCACCCGGCTGCCGTCGGGCAGGCGGGCGTCCACCATGGGCGAGGACTCGTCGACGCGGCGCCCGATGCGGGAGACGATCTTGTCGATCGTGCGCCGCAGGTGCGCCTCGTCCTTGAACCGGCCGTCGACGCGGACGAGCTTGCCCCGGCGCTCCAGCCAGATGTCGAAGGGCCCGTTGACCATCACCTCGGCCACGTCAGGATCGCGCAGGTAGGGCTCGATCGGCCCGTAGCCGAGGATGTCGTCGGCGATCTCCTGGGTGATCCGCTGCCGGTCGTGGGCCGTGAGCGGGCGGTTGTCCGCGGCCATCACGTCGACAAGCGCGGCGCGCACCTTGCTCTCCAGCTCCTGCTGGCTGAGGTTGGCGTCGTAGAGCTGCGGGCCGAGCTGGATCAGCAGCTGGTTGTGCACTCCGGCCTTGAGGTCGTCGAAGCGGCGCTCGCCGCCCGCGCCGGCGCGGCGGGTCTCGGACTGCGGGACCAGAGCTCCGGCCGCGGCGGGGGCCGCCGCCCCTGAGGACGGTGCGGTGGCGGACGGTGCGGGAGACGATGCGCCTGCGGGTGCGCCTGCGGGTGCGCCTGGGGGTGCGGCTGGGGGTGCAGCCTGGGGTGCGGTCGACGCCGTTGCCGTGTGCTCGGCGTGGCGTCCCCGGGGGGCGGCCGGGGACGCGGGCTCCGGGGCGGCCGGGGCGGCCGGTGGGGCCGGCGGTCCTCCGGCATGGCGCGGTGGTGCCGGCGGCGAGGCGGACGTGGCCGGGGCTCCGTCGCGGGACAGTGCGGCCAACCGGTCGCTCAGGCTGCTCATCGCCGTCCCTCCCCGGTGCGCGGGAGCGCGGGGGAGCGGTGCGTCGTGGAGCTCACTGGTTCTCCTTGCGCCGGCCCCGGCCGAAGCGGCCGCGGCGTGCTGGGGCGGGTGCGTCGTCGCCCTCGACCGCCCGGCCCGCGAGCTGGGAGGCGAGCCGCCGGACGGCCTGGGAGACCCGGTGGTCCGGCAGTGCGGCGACGATCGGCCGGCCGTGGTTGGTGGCGGTGGCGACCGCGATGTCGGAGGGGATCGCCACGGTGACCGGGAGCTTGAGGATCGACTCCACGTTGTGCGCGGACAGCCCGACCTCGTCGTCGGCGCGGTTCAGCACCAGGTGACGGTTGTTCTTGAGCAGGTCGAGCAGGTCGAGGGTCTCCAGCGCCATCTTGGTGTTCTTGATCGTCGGCACGTCGAGCGTCGCGACCAGGACGAGCTCGTCGGTCACGTCGAGCGCCTGCAGCACCGGCTCGTCGAAGCCCGGCGAGGTGTCGACCACCACGTAGTCGAAGTGGCGCCGCAGCGTGCTGAGGATGCGCTGCACCGTCGCGGCCGGGATCCGGTCGCGGGCGTCCGGGCTGGTCGGCGCGGCCAGGATCGACAGGGTCTCCGAGTGACGGGTGAGCAGGTCCTGCAGCAGGGCGAAGTCGAGGCCCGAGTCGGCGTCGACCGCCTCGAGGATGGTGCGCTCGGGGATCAGCTGGAGGGTGATCGCTACGTCGCCGAACGCCAGGTCGAGGTCGACCACGCACACCCGGGTCCGACCGGTGCCGAGCGCGAGCGCGAGGCTGACCGCCATCGTGGTCTTGCCGACACCACCCTTGGGGCTGAAGACCGTGATCACCCGGCCGCCCGCGCCGCCGAGGTCGGGGGTCGGGCCGTGGATCGCCTCCCAGGTCGTCCGGGCCCGCTGCACCGAGGCCAGCAACGTGGTGGCGTCGCCCTCGCCGACGGCGGCGGGGATGCCTGCAGCCATCACCTGGCGGTACGTCTCGGCGTCGAGTGCCCGGCGCACGAGCACGACGCTCGCCGAGGGGTGGCTGCGCCGCAGCGCATCGGCCGTCGCCGCGGCCTCCCGCAGCGTCACGTCGGGTCCGATGAGCACGACGTACTCGTCCGGGCGCCCCTGCAGCCAGGCCGCGAGCTCCGCGGCGTCGGCGACGACATGGGCGCCGTCGGGCAGCAGTGCGGTGATGGCGGCCGCGCGGCGCGCGTCCTGTTCGATGAGGACCGGCATCGTTTCCTCCCTCGATGCGATCGGACCGGCCGGGGACGGCCGGGGTGGAGCCATGGGCCGGTGGCCCGGGTGGGACGGCCTAGCGGAACAGGTTCTGTCCGGACACGCCCTGGTCGGTGCTGACCTTGGACTTGTCGTTGAGCAGTCCCAGTGCGAGCTCGCCGTTCCCGCTGGCGAACAGCACCCGCTCGGCCTCGCTCTGATCCAGCGCCAGCGTGAGCAGGGTGCGCGGCAGCTGCTCGGTGGTCTGCTGCCCGCTGCTGCTGGTCGTGGTGGTCGAGACGACGGTCGTCGTCCCCACGCCGATGACCTGCACCTTGGGCAGCAGCAGCCGGGAGAACGGGCCGGAGGCGCCCGCGCCGGCGCCGGTGCCCTGCATGAACACCGCGACCTCGTCGCCGGGGTTCACGAAGCCGGCCACGCGAGCGGGGTCGGTCAGGTTGACCGAGACCGCCATCTTGCCCGCCGGGATCGTGAGACCGCTCGAGCTGGCGGTGGTGCCCAGCTTGGTCGACAGGATCTCCTCGCCGGGATAGATGGTCGTCAGTGCGACGTCGCTGGTGACCGACGTCAGGTCGGTCAGTGCGCCCGGCAGCACCTGGCCCTGGCCGACGCTTCCCATCTGGATCTTGCCGGCGGCCTGGGCCGCGGCGACCGTCTCGCCGGCGTCGATCTGCTTCACGGCGACCAGCACGCGCACCGCCTTGTACCGCGTCGCCGCCCGGGTGTCCGCACCGCTCACGTAGACGAAGACCAGCAGCGTCCCGAGTGCGGCGATCACGGCGGCGACGACGAGGAGCACCTTGCGTCGATCGATGGACATGCGTTCCCTCCCTCACGAGCCTGCTGCGCGCAGCAGGCGGGACCGGATCCCTCCCGTCACCGGTCCGCGCTCCAGGTTGCCGGATCAGGGGTCTTTCCGTGACCGGAATAGGGGAACTCGTCTGCTTTGGGAGGAGCTATCCCGCGTAGAGCGCCGCGATGTCGTCGACGCAGGCGGCCAGCACGGCCGTGCGCCGCAGCTTCAGACTGGGGGTCAGCTGTCCGCCCTCCTCGGTCCACTGCTGCGGCAGGATCGCGAACCGGCGTACGGCCTCCGCCTGCGAGACCGCCTTGTTGGCCTCCTCGACCGCCTCCTGCACCGTGGCGCGCAGGTCCGGGTCCCCCAGATGGTCCGCGACCGTCCCGGTCCTCCCGTGCTGGGCGCACCACGCCGCGAAGGCATCGGGGTCGAGGGTCACCAGCGCCGCGACGAAGGGTCGTCCGTCGCCGACGACCATGCACTGGTCGACCAGGGCGTGGCTGCGGATGCGGTCCTCGAGCACCGCCGGGGCGACGTTCTTGCCGCCGGCGGTCACCAGGATCTCCTTCTTGCGCCCGGTGACGCGGACGAAGCCCTCGTCGTCGATCTCGCCGACGTCGCCGGTGTGCAGCCAGCCGCCGGCGTCGAGCACCGCGGCGGTCGCCTCCTGGTCACGCCAGTAGCCGGAGAACACCTGACCGCCGCGCACCAGCAGCTCGCCGTCCTCGGCGACCCGGACCGACGTTCCCTGGAGCGGCCGTCCGACACTACCGATCCGTTGGGCCTCGGGCAGGTTCACCGTGACCGCTGCCGTGGTCTCGGTGAGCCCGTAGCCCTCCAGCACGGTGATGCCGATGCCGCGGTAGAAGTGCCCGAGCCGCTCCCCGAGCGGCGCGCCCCCGGAGACGGCGTAGGTGCACGCGCCTCCGAGCGCCGCCCGCAGGCGCCCGTAGACGAGCCGGTCGAAGACCGCGTGCTGCGCGCGGACGGCGAGGCCCGGTCCGCCGCCGTCCCGGGCGCGCGACGTGGCGATCGCGACCTCGGCCGCGCGCTGGAACATCCGGCCGCGACCGTCCGCGACCGCGGTCTGCGACGCCGTGTTGAACACCTTCTCGAAGACCCGGGGGACCGCGAGCACGAACGTCGGCCGGAACGCGGCGAGGTCCTCGAGCAGGTTCCGGATGTCGGCGGAGTGCCCCAGCCGCACCCGGGCGTGCACGCACCCGACCTGGACGACCCGTGCGAACACGTGAGCCAGCGGCAGGAACAGCAGGGTCGCCGCGTCCTCGCCGCCGAAGACGTCCTCGAGCTCGTCGACGGCGACCGCGACCTCGGTCATCACGTTGCCATGGGTGAGCGCGCAGCCCTTGGGGCGGCCCGTGGTGCCGGAGGTGTAGATGAGCGTGGCCAGGTCGCCGGCGCCCGCAGCGGTACGACGGGACTCCAACAGCGCGTCGTCGATGTCCTCGCCCAGGGTCCGCAGCACCTCGAGCGCGCCGTCCTCGAGCGACCAGACGTGGTGCAGCTCGGCCAGCTCCCCGCGCACTTCCTGGAGGCGGTGCAGGTGTTCGGCGCTCTCGACCAGGACGGCCCGGGCGCCCGAGTCGCCCAGGATCCAGCCGAGCTGCTCGGCGCTCGAGGTCTCGTAGACGGGCACCGTCACCGCCCCGGCGAACCAGATCGCGTAGTCGAGGACCGTCCACTCGTACCGCGTCCGCGACATCACCGCGACCCGGTCACCGGTCTCCAGCCCCGCGGCGACCAGTCCCTTGGCCGTGGCACGCACGTCGTCGAGGAAGGCTGCCGCGCTGACGTCCGCCCAGTCGGCGTCCCCGCCGGAGCCCCGGCGGCTGAACAGGGCCTTCCCGGGCACGTCCGCGGCGTTGCGCACGACGTCGTCGGTCAGGTTCCCCGCCGTCGGGACCACCACGGCCAGGGGCGTTGAGTATTCGCGCACGCTTCGTCTCCGGGGGGTCGGCGTCGGTGCCTGCTGGTCGGCGGCTGCTGCCGGAGCACCGTACCGCCGTGCCCGGCGGCCCCGGGGGATCGCGGGTCTCGGGCGGCGCGCAGGAGGTCGGGGTGGGCTAGCCTGACCGCGACGTCGGCGACCGGCCGGCGGAGCCGACGACACGCGCAGGACCCGGGGAGCCCATGGCCGAGCAGACCACGTCCAGCATCGTCGTCGACGCACCTGCCGACCAGGTGATGGCCGTGATCGCCGACTTCCCCGCCTATCCGCAGTGGGCCCAGGGCATGAAGCAGGTCGAGGTGCTGGCGACCACGCCCGAGGGTCGCGGGGAACAGGTGCGCTTCGAGCTCGACGCCGCGCCGATCAAGGACTCCTACACCCTGGCCTACGACTGGGACGGCGACCGGTCGGTGCGCTGGCACCTGGTCGAGGGCCGCATGCTCAAGGCCATGAAGGGCGCCTACGAGCTGGCGCCCGCCGGCGCCGGGAGCACCGAGGTGACCTACCGGCTCAGCGTCGAGGTGTCCATCCCGATGATCGGCATGCTGCGCCGCAAGGCGGAGAAGGTCATCATCGACACGGCGCTCAAGGGACTGAAGAAGCGCGTCGAGTCGCTCGGGTGAGCGTCACCGGCTCCGGGGCCGGTGCCGCGGGTCCGCGGATCCTGCTGCTGACCGGCAAGGGCGGTGTCGGCAAGACCACGGCCGCGGCCGGAGTGGGTGCTCTCGCGGCGCGGCGGGGACTGCGGGCCCTGGTCCTCTCCACCGACGCCGCCCACTCGCTGGCCGACGCCCTCGGCGCATCGATCGGCAGTGAGCCGACCGTCGTCGGCCAGCGGCTCTGGGCGCAGCAGGTCGACGTGCAGCAGCGCTTCGAGGAGTCCTGGGGCGAGATCCAGGGCTACCTGCGCACCGTCCTGGACGCCGCGGGCGTCGATCCGATCACCGCCGAGGAGCTCACCGTGCTGCCGGGCGCGGAGGAGGTGCTCGCGCTGCTCGAGCTGCGGGCCCAGGTCACCAGCGGGCGCTGGGACGTCGTCGTCGTCGACTGCGCGCCGACGGGGGAGACGCTGCGGCTGCTCGCGCTCCCCGAGGCGCTGGGGTGGTACATGGACCGCCTGTTCGGGGTTCAGCGCACGATGGTGCGCGCGCTGCGGCCGGTGCTGAGCCGCGCCGCCGGCGTGCCGATGCCCGAGGACTCCGTGTTCGCCGCCGTCGAGCGGCTGCACGCCGACCTCTCCGAGGTGCGCGCCCTGCTCACCGGCGAGCGGGCGAGCGTCCGCCTGGTGCTGACCCCGGAGGCGGTGGTCGTCGCCGAGGCGCGCCGCTCGTTGACGTCGCTGTCACTGCACGGCTACCGGGTCGACGGCGTCGTCGCCAACCGGATCTTCCCCCCGGGCGAGGACCCCTGGATCGCAGGCTGGGTGGCCGCGCAGTCGGTGGTGCTCGAGGAGGTGCGGGAGTCCTTCCGCGGGCTGCCGGTGTGGCGCTCGACCTACCGCCCGGAGGAGCCGGTCGGTCCTGATCGCCTCGCCGACCTCGCCGCGGAGGTCTACGGCGAGGACGACCCGTTCGCCCTGCCGACCGGTCCTGCCCCGCTCTCGGTCGAGCGCACCGCGACCGGTGCGCTGCTCTGCCTCGCCCTGCCGTTCGCGGACCGCTCGGAGGTCCACCTGGGCCGGCGCGGCGACGAGCTCGTGCTCACGGTCGGGTCGCACCGCCGGCTGCTGGCGCTGCCCGCCGCCCTGGCCCGTCAGGAGGTCGTGGGCGCCCGGATCGAGCAGGGCAGCCTCCGGGTACGGTTCAGCCTCGAGGAGGCGGACACCGATGACTGACGAGGGGCCCGGACCGGGCCCGGCGGATCCCGAGGGACCGGTCGGGCCGGACGCTGCCGGCGATCCCGCCGGGGAGACGGTGGGATCGGTCGGCGAGGAGGCGGCGAAGCTGTTCGCCGCGCTCACCGGAGCGGCACGTGACCAGGACGGCCCGTACGGCGACGCGGCAGCCGGTGTGTCCTCGGTCCTCCACGGCGTCCGCGAGCACCTCGCAGCCGGGGCGAATGAGACGACGGGGACGACGGGGCCGAGCGGGACGTGCGGGACGACGGCCGCGTGCAGCTGGTGCCCGGTGTGCCGGGTCGTCCACGCGGTGCGCCAGACCAGCCCCGAGGTCCGGCAGCAGCTGGCGGTCGCCGCCGGCGCGCTCGCCCAGGCCGCGGCGGGCCTGCTCGCCACCGACGTGCCCTCGCGCCGCGCCCAGGAGCAGGACCGCAGCGGTCCGGTGCAGCGCATCGACCTCGACGACGACCAGGAGGAACGAGCCGATGGCAGCCATGAGCCCCGCTGAACCGGCCGGAGCGCCCACGGGCGCACCTGCGGGAGCACCCGCGGACGCGCTCGCGATCGGACTCGACGTCGGCGGCACGAAGATCTCCGGTGCCCTGGTGACGGCCGACGGCTCGGTGGTGCGGTCCTCGCGCCGGGAGTCGCCCGCCACGGACTCGGCGGCGATCGTCGCCTCCCTCGCCGACCTCGTCGCGGAGCTGCGCAGCGATGCGCCGGCGCCGGTGAGTGCGGTGGGCGTCGCCGCGGCCGGATTCGTGGACCGCCGGCGCTCGACGGTGCTGTTCGCCCCGAACCTCGCCTGGCGCGACGAGCCGCTGCGGGCCGACCTCGAGCGCCGGGTGCAGCTGCCCGTGGTCATCGAGAACGACGCCAACGCGGCCGCCTGGGGCGAGTTCCGGTTCGGTGCCGGCGCCGAGGTCGAGGACCTGCTGATGATCACGGTCGGCACCGGCATCGGCGGTGGCGTGGTGATCGACGGGAAGCTGCTCCGTGGTGGCTTCGGCATTGGCGCCGAGGTCGGCCACCTGCGGGTGGTGCCCGACGGGCAGCTGTGCGGCTGTGGCAACCACGGGTGCTGGGAGCAGTACGGCTCGGGCACCGCGCTGGTCCGCTCCGCGCGCGCGGAGGCGGAGGCGTCCCTGCTCGCCGCGCCGCTGCTGGAGCGCGCCGGTGGCGATCCCGAGCGCATCGACGGGCCGATGATCAGTGCGCTCGCCGCCGAGGGCGACCCCTTCGCCGTGGCGCAGCTGGAGATGCTCGGCGACTGGCTGGGCGCCGGGGTGGCCTCGCTCGCAGCGGTTCTCGACCCGACCCTGGTCGTCGTCGGCGGCGGCGTGAGCGAGGCCGGGGACCTGCTGCTCACGCCGATGCGGGAGACCTTCGCGCGCACGCTCACCGGTCGCGGGCACCGGCCGATGGCCGAGATCCGGCTGGCGACGTTGGGCAACCGCGCCGGCATGCTCGGCGCCGCCGACCTCGCACGCTCCCCGGCGGGCTGAGTGTCCGCGGGCGCGGCCCCGGCCGGCCCGACCGTCGGCGTCGACATCGGCGGCAGCAAGGTGCTGGCGCTGCTCGTCGAGGACGGCCGGGTGCTGGACCGGGCCGAGCGGATCACGCCCGAGCGCAGCACCGCGCCGGGCGTGGTCGAGGACGTCCTGGTCGAGGCGGTGCGCAGCGTCGGCGCCGGCCACCGGATCCGCGCGGTCGGCGTCGGCGCGGCCGGCCTCGTCGACCGCGACCGGCGCGTGGTGCGGTTCGCGCCGCACCTGTCCTGGCGCGACGAGCCGCTCGCCGACCGGCTCGAGGAGCGGCTGGGCGTGCGGGTGGTGCTCGACAACGACGCGAACGCCGCGCTGTGGGCCGAGCACCGCTTCGGTGCCGCCCGCGACCACGACGACGTGGTCCTGGTCGCCCTCGGCACGGGGATCGGCGGTGCCCTGCTCCGCGACGGCCGGCTGGTGCGCGGGCGCAACGGGATGGCCGGGGAGTTCGGGCACGCGCAGGTCGTGCCGGGCGGCCGCCCGTGCCCCTGCGGTCGGTCCGGCTGCTGGGAGCAGTACTGCTCGGGACGGGCGCTGGCGCGGTTCACCGCCGAGGCCGGCGTACCTCGGGAGGGGAGCGGCCTCACTGCCGCGGCGGCGGCCGGGGACCCGGTCGCCCTGAGTGCCTTCGCGGAGGTCGGCCGGTGGCTCGGTGTCGGGATCGCCGGCCTGGTGGCCGCGCTCGACCCGGAGCTGGTGGTGGTGGCCGGGGGCGTCTCGGCGGCGGGCGAGCTGCTGCTGGGGCCGGCACGCGCGGCCTACGAGGCCTCCCTGCTCGCGGGTCCCTTCCGGCAGGCGGCCCCAGTGGTCGCCGGTGAGCTCGGGCCCGAGGCCGGAGCGCTCGGCGCCGCCGACCTCGCCGCCCGCTGACGCGTCCGGACCGGGTCAGACGACCGCGCCGTCGTCCCAGGGGTCGGAGTCGTCGTGCTTGCGCATCGTGGCGACGAGGTAGCCGAAGCCCCCGACGAACGCCATGAAGAGCAGCACCCCGAGCCACTGGGGGATCGTCCACCCCACGACGAGGAAGACGAGCATCACCACGGGGGATCCGAAGAGCCCCGCCCAGGCGAGCGCGCGGGGGCCACGGGGGAGCGGTGCGGGAGGGACGGGCGGCGGCAGGTAGCGCTCCTCGTCCGGCGCGGGGTCGGGCCGGCGCCCCTCCTCGGGCACGACGGCGTGCTCCGACGGCGCGGCGTACCACCGGCCTGCGGGCGGCGCCGGATCCGGCGGCGCCTCGGGGAGATCCGCCCGCTCGCCGTAGTGGGCGACGATGTCGCGCCACGCATCGTCCTCGGCCCGGGCGTTGCGGGCGTCGCGGTCGGGGTCCCGGTCGTGCGGCGAGCCGCCGTCGGGCGGGCTCATGGCGTCGTCACCCGGCGGACGAACGCCTCGGACTCCTCGAAGATCACCGGGGCGTCGTTGTCGAGGGTGGCGACGTGGTAGCTGTCGGCCAGCACCCGCTCGTGGGCATCGCGCGACGACACCCCGCCGAGGATGATCCGCGCCGAGGACGGGTCCACCACGTGGTCCTCGAGGGAGCGGAACAGCAGCAGCGGGCAGGTGATCCGTGCCAGGTCCGCGCGCACCTGCTTCCACGCCGACGTCATGGAGGCCAGCGGCTTGAGCGGCGTCCGGGGATAGGCACCCTCGCTCACCCCCGGCTTCTTGATGTCGTCCCCGATGGCCGGCATCGAGCGCACGACGTGCTGGAGCACCGGCACCGCGAGCAGCTGCTTGTTGGTGCTCGCCACCGCCGGGTTGACCAGCACCAGGCCGGCGATCTCGGGGTGGCGTGCGGCCAGGGCGAGCGCGAGCGTGCCTCCCATCGACAGGCCGCCGACCACCACGGTGTCGACCCGCGCCTGGAGAGCGGCGTAGGCCCGCTCGATCTCGCCGCGCCAGTCCTCCCAGCGGGTGCCGACCATGTCCTGCCAGGTGGTGCCGTGACCCGGGAGCCGCGGCACCTCGACGGCGTAGCCCTGCGCCGCGAGGTGCTCGCCCCACGGGCGCATCGACGCCGGCGAGCCGGTGAAGCCGTGGCTGAGCAGGACGCCGACCCGGCGGCCGTCGGGCCCGGGCCGGCCCTGCGCGGAGTACGGCGGGACGAGCACGTCGGGGGGCACGGCACTCCTCGGCAAGGGGCGGGACGATGCGGGGATCTCCATCGTTCCACGCACCTCCACGACGGGCTAGGGTGAGGTCTTCCGGTCGGGCCGAGGAGGGAGAGCCGGTTGTTCTACTGGTTCCTGAAGTGGATCGCCCTGGGGCCGATGCTGCGCGTGGTCTTCCGGCCCCGCGCCTCCGGTCTGGAGAACGTGCCCGAGGACGGGCCTGCGATCCTGGCGAGCAACCACCTCTCCTACGCCGACTGGCTGTTCATGCCTCTGACGCTGCCGCGCCGGGTGAGCTTCGTCGCCAAGGCCGAGTACTTCACCAGTCCCGGGCTCAAGGGCTGGCTGCAGAAGACCTTCTTCAGCGGCTCCGGCCAGATCCCGATCGACCGGTCGGGCGCCAACGCCGCCGAGGGCGCGCTGATCTCGGCCAAGCGGGTGCTCGAGCGCGGCGAGCTCTTCGGCATCTACCCCGAGGGGACCCGCTCCCACGACGGCAGGCTCTACCGGGGCAAGACAGGCGTCGCGCGCCTGGCGCTGGAGACCGGGGCGCCGGTGGTCCCGGTCGCGGTGGTGGGCACCGACGTGGTGGCGCCGCCCGGCAAGAAGTTCGGCCGGCTGACCCGACCGGTGGTCCGCTTCGGGCGGCCCCTGGACTTCTCGCGCTACGAGGGCATGGAGAACGACCGGTTCATCCTGCGCTCGATCACCGACGAGATCATGTACGAGATCATGCGGCTCTCGGGGCAGGAGTACGTCGACGTGTACGCGACCCGGGCCAAGGAGGACGCCAAGCGCGCCGGTCGTGAGGCTCCCGAGGAGCAGAAGGCCTCGTGATCCCGCGGCGCCCGCGACGGACGGACCCGCGCTGACCATCCACTCCGAGCACCCCTTCCTCGACCCGCGGCCCGACGCGCTGCGGCGCCTGCGCGGTCGGGTCGGTGCGACCGTCTCGCTGTGGACCAGCGGCATGCTCGGCGATGACGCCGCCGGGCTGACGGTCTCCTCCTGGCTGGTCGTCGCCGGCGAGCCGGGGCGCCTGGTCGCGGCCCTCGACCCCGATGCGGACCTGTACGAGCGCTTCGAGGACAGCGGCCGTGCCGTGGTGCAGCTGCTGACCTGGTCCGATCGTGCGCTGGCCGACGTCTTCGCCGGCACCGCACCGGCGCCCGGTGGGGCGTTCCGCGCGGCCGACTTCGTCGCGACCGGGTCGGGACCACGGCTGGCCGGCGCCACCACCTGGGCCGAGGTCACCTGGGAGAGCGCGGTGTCGGTGGGCTGGTCCATGCTGGTCACCGCCGCGGTGGGACGGCTCGAGGTGGGTGACGGGGCGTGGCTGGTGCACCGCCACGGCCGATACGGATCAGCGGGTACGGGCCGGGAAGAGGGACCCGCCCGGTAGCGTTGGAACGACCGAGAAGGAAGTGGGGTGCGCGCCGATGCCGTCGCAGGTGCTGTTCAGGGAGTCGCTCGGCTCGGTGCTGCGCGCGGAGCGGATGCGCCGCGCGATGACGCTGCGCGAGCTGTCCGCACGCGCCCGGATCAGCCTCGGCTACATCTCAGAGGTCGAGCGGGGCCAGAAGGAGGCGTCCTCGGAGCTGCTGTCCTCGCTGTGCGAGGCGCTCGAGCTGCCGCTGTCCTCGGTGCTGCGCGAGGTCAGCGACGAGGTCGCGGTCGCCGAGGAGCTGGCCGGCCTGGTGGCCGTGCCGCGCGGCGACGTGGTGGCCAGCGCCGCCTGAGTCCCGCGCCCGGCGAGCACGGGCGCGTGGCGTCGCCGACGGCCCGAGAGGGCCTTTCGGCCCGTGTCCGGCCCGCGTCGAGCGGGCAGGATGGGACGGGCGGTCCGCGCCGGGAACGGTCCCGGTCGGCGCCCTGGAGGAGGAGACCGCAGTGGGCCACATGCCGATCGAGCTCACCTTCGAGGAGTGCGTGCGCGGCCTCAACGCCGGCGTGGTGGGGCGGGTCGGCCTCGCGCTGCCCGACGGACCGAGGATCCTGCCGGTCCACTACACCGTCCACGACGACTCGATCGTGCTGCGCACCTCGCCGTACAGCGAGCTGGGCAGCTACGGCGTGGGCTCGCTGATCGCCTTCGAGGTCGACGACTTCGACGCCGACCTGCGCGAGGGGTGGAGCGTGGTGGTTCGCGGCCGGGCCAGCAGGATCGACGACGCCGACGAGCTCGCCCGACTGCGCGCCGCGTGGGACCCCGCTCCGTGGGCGCCCGGGATGCGCACCCTGCACCTGCGGCTGCCGTGGCAGCAGGTGAGCGGGCGACGCCTCGGTGGCGGCTTCCTGCTCGGTGAGCAGGTGGCGGAGAGCCGGCGGGCGTGACCGAGACCGCCCGCAGCCTGCGCGCGGCCGGGCTGGTCGAGGCGCTGGTCGCGGTCAGCTCCGACCTCGACCTGCCCAGCATCCTGGACCGGCTCGTCGAGGCGGCCTGCGAGGTGACCGGCGCCCGGTACGGCGTGCTGGGCGTGGTCAACGAGCGCCGTGAGGACGGGGCGGCGACCCTGTCGCGCTTCGTGGTGCACGGCCTGAGCGCCGAGGAGATCGAGGCCCTGGGGCCGCTGCCGCAGGGCCACGGGCTGCTCGGGCTGCTGCTCGAGGACCCGCGCCCGGTCCGGGTCGACCGGCTCCAGGACCACCCGGCGTCGGTGGGCTTCCCCGCCAACCACCCCCGGATGGAGCGCTTCCTCGGGGTGCCCGTGCACGTGCGGGGCACCGTCTTCGGCAACCTCTACCTGTGCGACCGCGCGGACGGCGAGCCGTTCACGGCCGAGGACGAGCGGGTCGTGGAGGTGCTGGCGGCCGGGGCCGCCCACGTGATCGAGAACGCGCGCGCCTACGACCGCAGCGAGCGGCGCCGGGTCTGGCTGGAGGCGGTCGCCCAGATCAACGAGCTGGTGCAGGGCGTCGGCGGTGCCGAGGCGGCGGCCCGGCAGGTGGCGATCACCGCGCGCCGGCTCACCCGCGCCAGCGCCGCCGCGGTGGTCCGGCTCTCCGAGGAAGCCGCGGAGCCGGTCGCCCTCGACGGTCCGCGCACCGACTTCCTGACAGTGCTGATGCCCGCGCTCCAGCGCCGGCTCGACCCGGTCGTGGGACGTGACGGCGAGGTCCGCCACGTCACCTTCGGCGTCAACGAGCTGCTGCTGCTGCCGCTGCGGGAGCACTTCGGGGCCGGCGGCGCCGTGGTCGTGGTCTCCGACGACGCCTTCGAGCCCGACGACGTCGAGCTGCTGACCTCCTTCGCCGACCAGGTGGCGCTGGCCTTCGACCGGCTCAACGCCGACCGGCAGCGCCAGGAGCTGCTGGTGGTCGCCGACCGGGAGCGGATCGCCCGCGACCTGCACGACGTGGTGATCCAGCGGCTGTTCGCCACCGGCCTCCAACTGCAGGTGCTGCACCGGATCACCGAGGACGCCGAGGTGCTGGAGCGGGTCGCCGCGGCGACCGACGCCCTCGACACCACGATCCGCGACATCCGCGGCGCGATCTTCGACCTGCGGCACGCCGCCGGACCGTCGCTGCGCGCCGACGTCGGCGCGCTGGTGGCCGAGTACGCCGAGCCGCTCGGGCACCGCCCGCAGGTGCGCATCGAGGGTCCGGTCGACTCCGTCGTGCCGCGCGACCTCGCCGACGAGGTGGCGGCGGTGCTGCGCGAGGCACTGTCCAACATCGCGCGGCACGCGCGGGCGCGCTCCGCGACCGTCACCGTGGCGGTGCGCGGGCACCGCCTCACGCTGACCGTGGCCGACGACGGGGTGGGGGTGCCTCCGGAGACCGGGCGGCGCAGCGGGCTGCGCAACCTCCATGAGCGCGCCGCAGCCCGCGGGGGCACGCTCGCGGTGACCTCGCCGGACACCGGCGGCACCCGGCTGGTCTGGGACGTGCCGCTGCCCTGAGCCCGGCCGACGCCGGGCCCGGCGCTCAGTGCAGCAGCCGGGTGGCCAGCACGGCCGCCTGCGTGCGGCTCTCGAGGCCGAGCTTGGCCAGGATGCTGGAGACGTAGTTCTTCACCGTCTTCTCGGCGAGGAACATCCGCAGGCCGATCTGCCGGTTGGTCAGGCCCTCGGCGATGAGCTCCAGGATCTTGCGCTCCTGCTTGGTCAGCGTCGACAGCGCGTCGTGGGAGGAGTCGTCCTGCTGGCCCTGCCGGACCCGCTCGAGGACCCGCACCGTCAGGGCCGGGTCGAGCAGCGACTGGCCGGTCGCGACGCGTCGTACGGCGTCGACGAGGTCGGTGTTGCTGATCTGCTTGAGCAGGTAGCCGGCCGCGCCGGCGAGGATCGCCGAGAAGAGGGCCTCGTCGTCGTCGTAGCTGGTGAGCACCAGCGCGCGCACCTCGGGGTGGTCGGAGCGGACCTGGCGGCACACCTCGATGCCGCTGCCGTCGGGGAGCCGGGCGTCGAGGATCGCGACGTCGGGGCGCAGCTGGGGGATCCTCGCGAGGGCCTCCGCCGCGGTGCCGGCCTCGCCGACGACCTCGATGTCCTCCTCGCGGCGCAGCAGCTGCACCAGACCGGTACGGACCAGCTCGTGGTCGTCGAGGAGGAAGACGCGGATCGGCATTGCTCCGTTCTACCGGATGGATCGTCCGGAATGCGGCCTATCGGGCGACGCGTCGTGACCAACGCTCGTACCGAGGGGTAGGTTCGCCGACACCAGCGGGCCGTGCCCGCCCGTGCCGAGGAGGTTGGACGTGCAGGAGACTCCGGACTACGTGGTGGTGGGCGGCGGCAGCGCCGGCGCCGTGCTCGCCGCACGGCTCACCGAGGACCCGGGCGTGCGGGTGGTGCTGCTCGAGGCCGGGCCGGTCCCGGAGGCGGACGAGATCTCGATCCCGGCCGCGTTCTCGAGCCTGTTCCGGACCCGGTGGGACTGGGCCTACGACACCACCGGGCAGAAGCAGCTGCACGGCCGGTCGACGTACTGGCCGCGGATGAAGGCGCTCGGGGGCTGCTCCTCGATGAACGCGATGATCTACATCCGCGGCAACCGCGCCGACTACGACAGCTGGCGCGACCAGTACGGCGCCACCGGCTGGGGCTACGACGACGTGCTGCCGTACTTCATCAAGGCGGAGGGCAACCAGCGCCTCGGCGCGCCCTTCCACGGCCAGGACGGACCGCTGCACGTCGAGGACCGCCGCTACACCCACCCGTTGTGCGAGGAGTGGGTCGAGAGCGCGGTCAGCTGGGGGATGAAGCGCACCGACGACTTCAACGGAGCCGAGCAGGAGGGCGCCGGGTCCTACCAGGTGACCTGCAGGCGCGGGCGGCGCTGGTCCACCTACGACGCCTACCTCGCGCCCGCCCTGGGCCGGCCGAACCTCCAGGTGGTCACCGGTGCGCTGACCACCGCGATCGAGATCAGTGACGGCCGGGCGACGGCCGTCCGGTTCCGCAGGGACGGCGTCGAGCAGACGGTGTCGCCACGCCACGAGGTGCTCCTGTGCGGCGGCGCCGTCAACAGCCCGCAGCTGCTGATGCTCTCCGGCATCGGTCCGGCGGCGCACCTGCGCGAGCACGGCATCGACGTCCGCGTCGACCTTCCCGGCGTGGGCCAGAACCTGCAGGACCACCCGGCGCTCCCGCTGGTCTTCCACACCCGGGACGCCTCCGACCTCGCCGACTTCAACAACGTCCGCAACCTGCTGCGCTGGAAGGCCCGCGGCACCGGTCCGCTGACCTCCAACGTCGGTGAGGCCGGCGGCTTCGTGCACACCCGCGACGGGCTCCCGGCTCCGGACATGCAGTTCCACGTCGCACCGTCGGGCTTCTGGGACAACGGCTTCCACGAGCCCAAGCGCCGGATGTTCACGATCGCCCCGACGCTGGTCGACGTGCGCAGCCGCGGGTCGCTGCGGCTGCGCTCCACCGACCCGACGTGGCACCCGGCCATCGACGCCGGCTACTACGACGACCCCGCGGACCTCGACACGATGCTCGCCGGCGCCCGGATCGCCTGGGAGATCGCCGGCCAGGGACCGCTGGCGCGGCACCTGACCACGCCGTTCCACCTCTCGGCCAACCCGAGCGACGACGAGCTCGTCGAGCACATCCGCAACCAGACCCAGACGCTCTACCACCCCGTGGCGACGTGCGCGATGGGCACCGGCGAGGACGCGGTGGTCGACCCCGACCTGCGCGTGCGGGGGGTCGAGGGCCTCCGCGTCGTCGACGCCTCGGTGATGCCGGTCGTCCCCCGGGGCAACACGAACGCGCCGACCATCATGGTCGCCGAGAAGGCGGCCGACCTGATCAGGAGTGCCCAGTGACCGACGCTGCGACCGACATGCTCACCGACCGTCCCGACTCCTTCGAGGGCGGGCCGCGGCGGACTTTCGACTCCCTCGACCCCCGCAACGGCGATGTGGTGGCCACCTACCCGGTGCACACCGAGGACGACGTGCGCGAGGCCGTCGCCCGCGCCCGCGAGGCCGCGGCGTGGTGGGCCGACCTGGGCTGGGACGGCCGCAAGAGGGTCCTCGACCAGTGGAAGGGCGTGATCACCCGCAGGATCGCTCAGCTGGCGCAGGTCGCCCACGACGAGACAGGGAAGCCGCACGCCGACGCCGCCCTCGAGGCGGGTCTGGCGATCGACCACCTCGGCTGGGCCGCCGCGCACGCCGAGAAGGTGCTCAAGCGGCGCCGGCGCGCGGCAGGGATGCTGATGGCCAACATGGCGGCCACGGTGGAGTACAAGCCGCTCGGCGTCGTCGGGGTGATCGGGCCGTGGAACTACCCGATCTTCACCCCGATGGGCTCGATCGGGTACGCACTCGCCGCGGGCAACGCGGTCGTGTTCAAGCCCAGTGAGTACACCCCCGGGGTCGGCGTGTGGCTGGCCGCCACCTTCGCCGAGGTCTGCGACCGTCCGGTGTTCCAGGTCGTCACCGGCCTGGGGGACACCGGCAACGCGCTGTGCCGCTCCGGCGTCGACAAGCTCGCCTTCACCGGCTCCCCGCGCACCGGGCGACGGGTGATGGCGGCGTGCGCGGAGAACCTGACCCCGGTGCTGATCGAGGCGGGCGGCAAGGACGCGCTGCTCGTCGACGCCGACGCCGACCTCGACGCGGCCGCCGACGCGACCGTGTGGGGGGCCTGCAGCAACGCGGGTCAGACCTGCACCGGTGTCGAGCGGGTCTACGTCCACGAGCGCGTGTACGACGACTTCCTCGCGCGCATCGTCGACCGGGCCAGCCGGATCCGGGTCGACGACACCGACGACTCGCAGATCGGGCCCATCACGATGCCGGGCCAGATCGACATCATCCGCCGCCACGTCCAGGACGCCGTCGACCGCGGCGGCCGGGCCGTGGTGGGCGGACCCGACGCGGTGGGGGAGCGCTACGTGCGCCCCACCGTGCTGGTCGACGTCCCCGAGGACAGTGCGGCGGTCCGCGAGGAGACCTTCGGGCCGACGATGACGGTGCGCAAGGTGCGCGACATGGACGAGGCCGTCCAGCTCGCGAACGCGACGTCGTACGGCCTGGGGTCCACGGTGTTCTCCAAGGCGCACGGCGAGGAGATCGCCGCCCGGATCCGCTCGGGCATGACCGCGATCAACTCGGTGATCTCCTTCGCCGCGATCCCGTCGCTGCCGTTCGGCGGCATCGGGGAGTCGGGCTTCGGCCGGATCCACGGCCCCGACGGCCTCAAGGAGTTCACCTACGCGCACGCGGTCGCCCGCGCCCGCTTCGCGGCGCCGCTGAACCTCACCACCTTCGAGCGGACCCCGAAGCAGGACAAGCAGTTCGTGCAGGTGCTCACGCTGCTGCACGGACGCACCGGCACGATGGAGAAGTGACCGGGAGGGGCGATGCTGGGGCGGTGAGCGCCGAGCAGAGACCCCGGTGGACGCACCCCTCGGAGCTGCGGTGGGGGCGGCCCGACGTCGACCTCTTCGTCGAGCGGGGCCGCACCTCGCTGCGGGCGCGGGTGGCGCGGCTGCGGGCGAAGTCGTGGCAGGTCGGTCAGTGCGCGGTCGCGGCCGGTCTGGCGTGGCTCGTGGCGCACGACCTGGTCGGGCACCCGCAGCCGTTCTTCGCCCCGATCGTGGCGCTGGTCAGCCTCGGCACCTCGTATGGCCAACGGCTGCGCCGGGTGCTCGAGGTGACGATCGGTGTCGCCCTCGGCGTCTTCCTCGGCGACCTCTACACCCATGTGCTCGGCCGGGGTCCGTGGCAGATCACGGTGATGATCGGCGTGGCGATGGCCCTGGCGCTGTTGCTCGACGCCAGTCCGCTGCTGGTCAACCAGGTGGCGATCCAGTCGCTGGTCGTGGTCACGGTGCTGCCCGGGTCCGGCGCCGCCTTCCTGCGCTGGACCGACGCGCTCGTCGGCGGTGCGGTGGCGCTGGTCGCCGCCGCGGTGGTGCCGCGTGCGCCCCTGCGCCGTCCCCGCCAGCAGGCGGCGGTGGTGGTCCGCAAGCTGGCCGAGGTGCTGCGGGCCTCGGCGGACTCCATCCGCGACGGCGGCGTCGAGCGCTCCCGCGCCCGGCTTCGCGACGCCCGGGCCACCGAGGCGCTGGTGGGCGAGCTGCGCACCGCCGCCGAGGAGGGCCTCTCCGTGGTCGCCTCGTCGCCGTTCCGGCGCCGCCACAAGGAGCCGCTGCGCCGGCTGATCGACCTGGTCGAGCCGCTTGACTTCGCCCTGCGCAACACCCGGGTCCTCGCCCGCCGCGTCGCCGTGGCGACCTATCGGGGCGAGTCGGTGCCCGACTCCTACGCCGACCTGCTCGACCGGCTCGCCGGGGCGGTGGACGAGATCGCCGCCGAGCTCGCCGCGCGCCGGATGCCGGTCGCGGTGCGCCCCCACCTGCTGGAGCTCGCCCGGCGCTCCAGCCAGCTCGAGCACTCCCCGGAGCTGTCCGCGGAGGTGATCCTGGCCCAGACCCGCTCGATCATCGCCGACCTGCTCGCCCTGACCGGCCTCGACCCGGTCGCCGCGACCGACGCCCTCCCCGCCCTCCGCCACCGTTGAGTCGCCGGTTGTGGTGGCACGAGTCGTCGCTCGTGGTTGTTCAGCCCAGCTCCCGGACGACCGAGTCGACCACGGCGACCAGGTCGCCACCGGTCTCGGCGGCGACCCGCCGCTGCCGCTGGTACGACGCGCCGAGGCGGGGGATCTCGGCGACCAGCCGCAGGTCGTCGACGCAGTCCAGTCGGCGAGCGACCGGCTCCAGCCGCTCGAGCAGGTCGTGCAGGTCGTCGAGCAGCAGCCGCTCCCGTGAGTCCGCGTCGAGGATGATCCAGGCATCCAGGCCGTAGCGGGCGGCGCGCCACTTGTTCTCCTGCACGTGCCAGGGCGGCAGCGTCGCGATCGCCTCACCGGCGCTCAGCCGGTCGCTGAGATCCACCACCAGGCAGTGCGTCAGGGCGACCAGCGCGCGCAGCTCGTCGTACGTCGAGACGCCGTCGCAGATGCGCACCTCGACGGTGCCCAGCCGGGGCGCCGGGCGGACGTCCCAGCGGATCTCGTCGACCTTCTCGATCACGCCGGTGGTGAGCAGGTCCTCGGCGTAGCGCTCGAACTGCTCCCAGGTCTCGAACTGGAACGGCAGGCCCGCCGTCGGCAGCTGCTGGAACATCATCGCCCGGTTGCTGGCGTAGCTGGTGTCCTGGCCGGACCAGATGGGCGAGGAGGCGCTGAGCGCCTGGAGATGGGGGAACTGGTTGAGCACGGCCGAGACGATCGGCATCACCTGGTGCTGGGGCACGCCCACGTGGACGTGCACGCCCCAGATCAGCATCTGCCGGCCCCACCACTGGGTGCGGGCCATCAGCTCCTCGTAGCGCTGCCCGGGTGTGAGCTGCTGATGTGACCAGACCGCGAAGGGGTGGGTGCCGGCGCAGTACAGGTCGGCGCCCACCTCCTGGGCGAGCGGCCGCACGCGGTCGACCAGCGTGCGCAGGTCGGCGATGGCCTCGGTCGTGGTGCGGCAGACCCCGGAGGTGAGCTCCACGGAGTTGCGCAGCAGCTCGCGATGCAGGTGTGGGTCCTCGCCGTGGCGTTCGGCGTGCAGCGCGAACAGGTCGTCGGCACGGTTGACCAGGTCGCGGGTGTCCCGGTCGACGAGCGCGAACTCCCACTCGACCCCGAGGGTGTGCGGGCGGGCCGACTCCGCGAACGCGATCGCCATCACCTGATCGTTCCACACCGCTGGGCACCGCGCTCCCGACGGTGCCGCGGCACGGAGTCGCCCTGCCGCCCGTACTGTGTCGGCGTGGAGAGCCCACGCGAGAGTGTCCCAGCGCCGGCGGGCCGCACCGTCCGGTTCCTGATGCGCAAGTGGCCGGACCGTCCGCACTGGGAGTACGACGCCGTCTGGCTCGGGACCGACGCGGCCGGCCAGTGGCTCGGCGTACCGAGCGGGACGTGGCTGTCACGCCCGGGCGCCGGCTTCCACGCGAGTGCCGACCACGTCGTGCTGGTGCCGCACGACGCCTGGTGGGTGGCGACGTTCTACGACGACGACCCGGCCCGCCCGGTGGACACCTACGTCGACATGGCGACGCCCTCGACCTGGGACGGCGACACCGTCCGCTGCATCGACCTCGACCTGGACGTCATCCGCGGCGTGCACGGGCGGGTCTGGGTCGACGACGAGGACGAGTTCGCCGCGCACCGGGTGGAGTACGCCTACCCCAGGGAGGTCGTCGCGGCCGCCGTCGCGTCGTGCGAGCAGGTGCAACGGCTCGTCGAGGCCGACGAGCCGCCGTTCCACCGCGGGACGGCGGCCGGCTGGATCGACGTACTGCGCGGCTAGGGCCGGCGCTGCGTCCGCCAGCCCCGGTCCCCTCAGGAGGGCAGGATGCGGCCGGCGACGCGGGCGAAGACGTCCTCGTAGCGGGCGCCGAGGAGCTTGCCGACCCAGTGGATGGCGTGGGCGTCGGAGCCGATCAGGACCCGCGGCTTGGCGCCCAGCACGGCGTCGACGATCACCTCGGCGGCCTTCTCCGGGGTGGTCTTGGCGAGCTTCTTGTCGAACAGGCCCGCCACGGCGGCCTTGTTCTCGCCGGCGGTGACGCGGCCGTTGCGGGCGATGCCGGTCTTGATGCCGCCGGGGTGGACGCAGGTGACGCCGACCGGGTGACGACCGACGATCATGTCCTCGCGCACCGACTCGGTGAACCCTCGTACGGCGAACTTCGTGGCGTTGTAGGTGCTCTGGCCCGGCATCGCGACCAGCCCGAAGAGCGAGGAGATGTTGACCACGTGCCCGTCGCCGGAGGCGATCAGGTGGGGGAGGAACTCCTTGGTGCCGTGGACGACGCCCCAGAAGTTGATGCCGACGATCCAGTCGAAGTCGGCGTACTCCATCTCCGTGACCGGGCCGGTGTGGGACACGCCCGCGTTGTTGACCACGACGTTGACCCGGCCGAAGTGCTCGGCGACGTCACGTGCGTAGGCGGCGAAGGCGTCCCGGTCGCTGACGTCGAGGCGGTCGGCCTTGATCTCGCGGGCGCCGGCGTTCTTGAGCAGCTCCACGGTCTCGCCCAGACCGTCCTCGTTCCAGTCCGAGACGGCGACCAGTGCGCCCTTCGCGGCCACGTTGAGGGCCACGGCGCGGCCGATGCCCGAGCCGGCGCCGGTGACGACGACGACCTTGTCCTCGAGGGTCTTCATCGCGACCACCGCCGGGTCGTGAGCCTGCGCGTGGTCCGGTGGGGTGATGTCATGCGACCTGCTCCTGTGCGGTGGTGGGCGACGTGGCGGTGACGACGTACTGCTCGGGGTCGAAGCTCTTGAGCAGCTCACGGAAGGCGAAGGTGGTGCGCGGCCACAGCGTGGTGTTGCGACCGTGGCGGTCCAGATACCAGCTCGAGCAGCCGCCGGTGGTCCACACGGTGCGCTGCATGCGCTCCTGGAGATCGGCGTTCCACTCCTGCTGGACCTCAGGTCGGGGCTCGACGGCGGCATAGCCGCGCTCGCGCATGGTGCGCAGCGCGTCGATGACGTAGGCGACCTGCGCCTCGATCATGAACACCATGCTGGAGTGACCCAGGCCGGTGTTGGGCCCGACGAGGAAGAACATGTTCGGGAACCCGGCCACCGTCGAGCCCTTGTAGGCCTGCATGCCGTGGGCGTCGAAGTAGTCGGCCAGGGTCACGCCGTCGCGGCCGGTGACGTGCTCGGCGATGGGCAGGTCGGTGGTGTGGAAGCCGGTCGCGATGACCAGCGCGTCGACCTCGCGCTCGGTGCCGTCCGCGGTCACGACGCCCGTGCTGGTCACCCGGGCGATCGGGTCGGTGACCAGGTCGACGTTGTCGCGGGCCAGCGCCGGATACCAGGCGTTGGAGAACAGGATCCGCTTGCAGCCGACGGTGAAGTGAGGGGTGACCCGGCGGCGCAGCTCGGGGTCCTTGATCGCGCGGGCGATGTTGGCCCGGCACAGCCGCGCGAGGTGGAAGCCGAAGCGGGGGTTGTGGTGCAGCGGTGGGCCGACGAGGCCCTCCATCAGCCAGTAGATCGCGGTGCGCTGGAGCCGCTGCGCGCCGGGGACATGGCGGAAGACCGCCTTCTCGAGCCTGCTGTAGGGCCGCTGCATCCGCGGCATGATCCAGGGCGCCGTCCGCTGGTAGACGTCGAGGCGCGCGGCGGTCCTGGCCACCTCCGGCACGATCTGGATCGCGGAGGCTCCGGTGCCGATCACCGCGACGCGCTTGCCGGCGAGGTCGACGTCGTGGTCCCACTGCGCCGAGTGGAACAGCGCTCCGCCGAAGTCGCCGATGCCGTCGATGTCGGGCAGCTTCGGCTCCGAGAGCGCGCCCGCCGCGACCACCAGCACGTCGGCGTCGACCTCGCCGGCCGAGGTGCGCACCCGCCAGTGACCCTGCTGCTCGTCCCAGCACGCGTCCTCGAGCGCCGTGCGGAAGGCGAACCGGTCCAGCACGCCGGCACCCTGGGCCACGTCGCGGATGTACTGCTGGATCTCCGGCTGCGGGGAGTAGGTCTGGGACCAGTCGGGGTTCAGCGCGAACGAGTAGGAGTAGAGCTGCGAGGGCACGTCGCAGGCCGCACCGGGATAGGTGTTGTCACGCCAGGTGCCACCGACCTCGTCGCCCTTGTCGATCACGAGGAAGTCGCGGTCCCCGGACTCCTGGAGCTTGATCGCCATGCCGAGGCCGGCGAAGCCGGCGCCGACCACGAGGGTGTGCACCCGGGCCGGCAGAGAGGTGGTGGCAGCCATGGGACCGACCCTACGAATCGCGTTGAACAGCCGTCAATAGCGCTGTTGAACCACGTTCAGTAATATCGGCCACATGACCGCCGCCGCTGGGACCGCCCCGTCCGGACCGCCGCGGGTCCGGATGAGCCGCGAGGGCCGTCGTGAGCAGCTGTTGGACATCGGCGTGCGGCTGCTCGCCACCCGGCCGTTGGAGGAGCTCTCCATCGAGCTGCTCTCCGACGAGGCCGGCATCTCCCGCGGCCTGCTCTACCACTACTTCGGCAACAAGCAGGACTTCCACGTAGCGGTCGTGCGACGCGCCGTCGGCGACGTCTACGCCATCACCGCGCCGCAGGACCTCGAGGACCCGCTTGCCCAGCTCGTCGCCTCGCTGGGGGCCTACCTCGACTACGTGCGCGACCACCACGTCGGCTACCTGTCCCTCGTGCGCGCCGCCCACGGCCCCAACGAGGAGCTGCGCCGGATCTACGCCGAGGCCCGCGACGCCCTGGTCGACCGCGTCTTCCACCGCGTCGACGGACTCGACGCGCTGGGTGTCGAGGACTCGGCCGGCACCCGGCTGCTCGCCCGCAGCTGGGCCGCGCTGGTCGAGGACGCCGTGCTCGCGTGGGTCGCGGACCGGGCCGAGCCGGGCGAGCACGCCGGCGTGCCGCGGGAGGCGCTGCTCGACCGGCTCGCCGGCGCGCTGGTCGCGCTGATCGCCCCGGCCTAGCCGGCCGCCGCGCCGGTGGATCGGCCGGTGGATCGGCCGGTGGAGCGACCGAAGATCCACCGCAGGGCGACGAACCGCCCCACGGTGACCACCAGGTTCGCGGCGGTGAGCACGGCCACCTCCGCGCCCCGCCCGACCGGTCCGGTCGCGTGCAGCAGCGCCAGCGACCCGCTGGTGACGGCGACACCGGCCGCGAACACCACCAACCCCTGGGCGTGGTCGCGCAGCCGGCCCCGCGCCGAGCGCACGCCGAAGGTGAGCCGGCGGTTGGCGGCGGTGTTCAGCACGCCGGTCACCAGCAGCGCGAGCACGTTGGCGAGACCGGCCGGCACCACCAACGCGGCGAGCAGGAACAGCACCGCGTACGCCACGGTGCTGCACGCGCCCACCAGCGCGAAGAGGGCGACCTGGTGCCCCGTGGCTCCGGTGGCCGCGCGCAGGCTGGTCCGCCCCAGTGCGGTGGTGACCTCCTCGAGCGGCACCCGGCCGCGGACCAGCGACGCCCCCAGCCGAGCGATCCCCCGCAGGTCGTCGAGGGCGGTGCGCAGCACGTCCACACGGCTGTCGGGGTCGTCGACCCAATCCACCGGCACCTCGTGGATCCGCAGCCCCGACCGCTCGGCGAGCACGAGCAGCTCGGTGTCGAAGAACCAGGCGCCGTCGGAGACCAGGGGCAGCAGCGCCCGGGCGGCCTCGGCGGTGATCGCCTTGAAGCCGCACTGGGCGTCGCTGAACCGGGCGCCCAGCACTCCGCGCAGGAGCACGTTGTAGCACCGCGAGACGATCTCCCGGCGGGGTCCGCGCACCACCCTCGAACCGCGTCCCAGGCGGGTGCCGATGCTCAGGTCGGAGTGTCCGCTGAGCAGCGGCGCCACCAGGGGGAGCAGTGCGTTGAGGTCGGTGGACAGATCGACGTCCATGTAGACCAGCACGGCGCTGCCCGACCGGCTCCACACCTCCCGCAGCGCCCGCCCCCGGCCCTTCTGGGCCAGGTGCACGACGCGGACGCGGTCGAAGCGGTCCGCCAGCTCCCGGGCCACCGCCGCGGTGCCGTCGGTGCTGGCGTTGTCGGCGATGGTGATCCGTGCGGTCCACGGGAGCGTGCCCAGGTGGGCGAGGACCCGCTCGACCGACGCCGCCAGCTGCCGCTCCTCGTTGTACACCGGGATCACGATGTCGAGGACCGGCGCGGTCGCGGCCTCCCCAGCGGTCGACCCAGCCGCCGACCCAACCGTCATCCCGGCCGTCACCGCTCCGACTGCGGTGCGGGCGGCCGTCACGACGCGCCGCCGGAGAGGTCGTAGAGCGTGACGCCGTCGACGGTGGTGGCGGCGAAGTGGGCCTGGACCCACTGCGTGATCGCGGTGCTGGTCGAGCCGCCCGGTCCGCCCCCCGGACCACCCTGGCCGCCACCGATGAACCAGTGGATCCGTCCTGCCGCCACGTACTGCTCGAACTGAGCCAGCGTCGGGCTCGGATCGCTGCCGTTGAAGCCGCCGATCGCCATCACCGGCAGCTCGGTGGCGAGCTGGTAGCCGGAGGCGTTGTTGGAGCCGATCGCCGCGGCGACCCAGGTGTAGCTGCCCGCGTCCGCCGAGAGCACCCTGGTGAGCGCGGGCGTCGAGGTGCTGCCGTCCAGCAGGCCGCCCATGCCACCGGTGGATCCGCGGCCGGTGGGTCCGCCACCGGTGGTGGCGCCGGCGCGTGCCGGGAGGCGCCCGGGCGGCGTCCCGCCGAAGCCACCGGGCCCCGAGCCGCCCTGCACCGACGGCCCGGCCGAGGGGATCGAGCCGGTGTGCGGGGTGAGCGCCGTGTCCACCGCGTACGACGCCGGACCGGCGAGACCGACCAGCACGGCGGCTGCGGCGATGACGAGCGCCCACCGACGCGGCGCGACGTGGCTGAGCACGAGTGCGGCGCTGACGAGCAGCCCGCCGACGAGCAGCAGCGGCCGCAGCCAGGGCAGGAACTCCGAGGACCGGCCCAGCAGGACGATCGCCCACACCGCCGTGCCGCCGGCGGTCGCGGCCAGCACCATTCGGGCGGCCAGGCCGGCGCGGTGCTGCCAGAGCACGTGCCCACCGATCCCGACGAGCGCGCCGAGCGCCGGGGTCAGGGCGACGGTGTAGTAGGCGTGGAAGATGCCCGCCATCAGGCTGAAGGTGAGGCCGGTGACGACCAGCCAGCCGAGCCAGACCCCGAGGGCGGCACGGAGCCGACCGTCGCGGCGCGCCCACCACAGGGCCGCGACGCCGAGCACCAGGGCCGCCGGCAGGAGCCAGGACGCCTGGCCGCCGATCTCACCCGAGAACAGCCGGGTCAGCCCGGTCCGGCCCCACATCGAGCCACCAGGCCCACCGCCCCCGCCGACCGAGCCGGTCTCGTTGCCGTCGAGCCGGCCGACGCCGTTGTAGCCGACGATCAGCTCCAGGACCGAGTTGTGCTGGGAGCCGCCGATCCAGGGCCGGTCCGAGGCGGGCCATGCCTCGACCAGCGCGACCCACCAGCCGCCGGCCACCAGCATGGCGGCGAAGGCCACCAGCAGGTCTGCCAGCCGGCGCAGGACCGGTGTCCCGGCGCAGAGCAGATAGACCAGCACCAGTGCCGGCAGGACCAGGAAGGCCTGCAGCATCTTGGCCAGGAAGGCCAGCCCGACGAGCGCCCCGGCCAGGACCAGCCACCGGCGGGGGGCGCCCGCCGCCCGGGCCTCCTCGACCGCCCGCAGCGTGGCCGAGGCCGCCCCGGTGAGCAGCAGGACCAGCATCGCGTCGGGGTTGTCGAAGCGGAACATCAGGACGGCGACCGGCGTCAGCGCCATCGCGGCCCCGGCGAGCAGCCCGGCGCCGGCCGACCCCGTCGCCCGCCGTACCGCCCGGTGGAGGATCGCGACCGTGGCGACGCCCTCGAGCGCCTGGGGCACCAGGATGCTCCAGGAGGAGAGTCCGAAGATCCGCACCGAGAGGTCCATCGGCCACAGGGCGAGCGGCGACTTGTCCACGGTGATCGAGCCGGCGGCGTCGGAGGCACCGAAGAGGAAGGCCTTCCACGACACCGAGCCGGCCTGCGCCGCAGCGGCGTAGAAGGAGTTGGCCCATCCCGACGCACCGAGGTCCCACAGGTAGAGCAGCGCGGTGGCGAGCAGGAGCACGGCGAGGCCCGCGCGCGCCCAGGCCGGATCCGCTGAGCGGCCCCGGAGCAGCCGGCCGGCCAGGGCACGGTCCGGCCTCCGCGTCCGGGACGCGTTGGTGCCGCTGGGCCGGGGCGGTCCCGGCACCGTCGCCTCGGGTGGTGTGGTCAGCGTGGTCGTTCGGAGGAGGTCCATGTCGCAGACCTTCGCGAGCCGCGCTGCGCGGGCCATGTGACGTCGCTGTGCGGTGGATGTGAAGCGGCGCCGCGTCGGTCAGCCCGGGGCACCTGGAGGAACAGCATGGAGGCGCCCACGAAGCCGAGCATCGGGCTGGCGGAGGGCACCGGAGCGGTGTGGTCCGCGCGCCGTCGGCGCGCGAGCGCTTTCAGCGACGCGGGAGCAGCACCGTGAAGGTGGTGTCCCCGGGCACGGAGGCCACGCCGACGCTGCCACCGAGCGCCTCGGTGATCGCGGCGACCAGGGACAGCCCGAGCCCGGTGCCGCCCGAGGCTCGGGTGCGGGAGGAGTCGCCGCGGGCGAACCGCTCGAAGGCGCGCGGGACCAACCCCGGGGGCAGGCCCGGACCGTCGTCGTGCACCTCGACCCGCACCCGGCCGTCGTCCTGCCGGGCGCGGACCGTCACGGTGGTGCCCGCCGGGGTGTGCACCCGGGCGTTGGCCAGCAGGTTGACCACCACCTGCCGCAGCCGTGCGCCGTCACCGGTCATCGTCACCGGCTCGTCGGGCAGCTCCAGGCGCCACCGGTGCTCCGGGGCCACCACGCGGGCGTCGGAGACGGTCTCGAGCAGCAGGTGGGTGACGTCGACCGGCTCGCTCGCCAGCGGCCGGCCGGCGTCGAGGCGCGCGAGCAGCAGCAGGTCCTCGACGAGCGCGGCCATCCGCTCCGACTCGCCCTCGACGCGTCGCATCGCCGCGGCCAGCGCCGCCGCGTCCTCGGGCGTGCGGCGCGACAGCTCGGCGTACCCCTGGATCGTGGACAGCGGCGTGCGCAGCTCGTGGGATGCGTCCGCGACGAACTGGCGTACCTGCTCCTCGCTGCGGTGGCGGGCGGTCAGCGCCGCCCCGACGTGGTCGAGCAGCGTGTTCAGCGCCGCGCCGACCTGGCCGACCTCGGTCGCCGGGTCCGTCAGCGGTGCCGGCACCCGGGTGCGGATGGACGGGTCGCCGGTGTCGAGCGGCTGGGTGGCCACCTCGTGGGCCGTCGCCGCCACAGCACGCAACGGTCGCAGCGTGCGACGGACGAGCTCGGCACCGCCGAGCCCGGCGAGCAGCACGCCGGCTCCGGTGAGCGCGAGCTCCCACCACACGAGGCTTCCCACGGCGTGGTCGACGGCGCGCATCGGCAGGCCCGTGGCCCGGGAGCCGGTCGAGACGACGCGGTAGCTGCCGAGGCCGGGCAGGTCGGTCGTGTGCGGCACTCCGTCGGCGGGGACCCGGGAGACCGAGAGCTGCACCGACGCGCTGAGCGCCTGCAGGGTGTGGTCGTCGACGATGAAGGAGCATCCGGGCCGGACAGTGAGGGTGCCGGCGCTCTGGCCGATCGGCAGGCCGTGGCCGAACGGCTGCGCGCCGGCATCGAGCGGGCACAGGCGCGCGCGCGCGTCGTCGGGGTCCGCGCCCGGCCCTCCGTCGGCGTCCCGAGCGACCGCCTGGCGCAGCTGGTCGTCGACCTGGCCGGTCAGATAGGAGCGCATCGCCAGGGCGGTCACGGTCGCCACCAGGACGCCGCAGAGCGCGACGAGGAGCACCACGACGACCACCAGCCGTCCGGTGAGCGTCGTCGGCGCGACCCGACGGACGGCCTCAGCCGGTCGGCTTGAGGACATAGCCGGCACCGCGCATGGTGTGGATCATCGGCTCCCGGCCCGCGTCGATCTTCTTGCGCAGGTAGGAGATGTAGAGCTCCACGACGTTGGCCTGCCCGCCGAAGTCGTAGTTCCAGACCCGGTCGAGGATCTGCGCCTTCGACAGCACCCGGCGGTGGTTGCGCATCAGGAACCGCAGCAGCTCGAACTCGGTCGCGGTCAGGCTGATCGCGTCGCCGTCCCGCGTCACCTCGTGGCTGTCCTCGTCGAGGCTGAGGTCGCCGACGACGAGCACGGAGCTGGACTCGGTCTGCTGGGCACCGGAGCGCCGCATCAGCGCACGCACCCGTGCGACCACCTCCTCGAGCGAGAACGGCTTGGTGACGTAGTCGTCCCCCCCGGCCGTCAGGCCGGCGACCCGGTCCTCGACCGAGTCGCGCGCGGTCAGGAACAGCACCGGCACGTCGGGATCCCGGTCGCGGAGCTTGGCCAGCACCTGCATCCCGTCGAGGTCGGGCAGCATCATGTCGAGCACCACCGCGTCGGGCTGGCGCGACCGGGCCGCGGAGACCGCACGCGTCCCGTCCAGCGCCACGTCGACCTCCCAGCCCTCGTAGCGCAGGGCCATCCGCAGCAGCTCGGCGATGTTGGGTTCGTCGTCGACGACGAGCACCCGCAGCGGGCTGCCGTCGGCGCGGGTGAGCGCAGGGGCCGAGGGGGTCACCCCCGCACTCTCGCACCTCCATCGATCGCCCCGGCTGTGCGCATCCTGTGCCGATCCTGTGAGCGAGCACCCGGTGGCGGTTTCGCGGCGTGACGGCGGTCGGGGAAGGATGGGAGCGTGACCGAGGGACCCGGGGAGCAGCAGATCCGCCTGACCTTCCCCGCGGAGCTGCCCGTGTCGGCTCGCCGCGACGACATCGCGGCCGCGATCCGGGACCACCAGGTCGTCGTCGTCGCCGGAGAGACCGGCTCGGGCAAGACCACCCAGCTCCCGAAGATCTGCCTCGCGCTCGGCCGCGGGACCGAGGGGTTGATCGGGCACACCCAGCCGCGCCGCATCGCCGCGCGCAGTGTCGCGGAGCGGATCGCGGAGGAGCTCGGCGTCGAGCTCGGCACGACCGTGGGCTACCAGGTGCGGTTCACCGACCGGACCTCGGCGAGCAGCCGGATCAAGGTGATGACCGACGGCATCCTGCTCGCCGAGCTCCAGCACGACCGCGACCTGCGCCGCTACGACACGATCATCATCGACGAGGCGCACGAGCGCAGCCTCAACATCGACTTCCTCCTCGGCTACCTGCGCCGGCTGCTTCCGCGCCGGCCCGACCTCAAGGTGATCATCACCTCGGCGACGATCGACCCCCAGCGCTTCGCCGACGCCTTCGGCGGCGCACCCGTGATCGAGGTCTCCGGGCGCACCTACCCCGTCGAGGTGCGCTACCGGCCCCTGGTCGAGGAGGGGTACGACGAGGAGGGGGAGGTCGTCGTCCGGGACCAGACCGAGGCGGTGGAGGCCGCCGTCGCGGAGCTGATGCGCGACACCACGGGCGACGTCCTGGTGTTCCTGCCCGGTGAGCGCGAGATCCGCGACACCGCCGACGCGCTCGCCAAGCGGGCGGCCGACCCGCGCACGGGATTCGACGTGCTGCCGTTGTTCTCCCGGCTCTCCGCCGCCGAGCAGCACCGGGTCTTCGCGGCCCACAGCCGGCGTCGGGTGGTGCTCTCCACCAACGTGGCGGAGACCTCCCTGACGGTGCCGGGCATCACCGGGGTCGTCGACACCGGCCTGGCGCGGATCAGCCGCTGGTCGGCCCGCACGAAGGTCCAGCGGCTGCCGGTCGAGCCGATCAGCCAGGCCTCGGCCCGGCAGCGCTCGGGCCGGTGCGGCCGGGTCGCGGCCGGTGTGGCCGTCCGCCTCTACAGCGAGGAGGACTTCGAGGCCCGGCCGATGTTCACCGAGCCGGAGATCCTGCGCACCAACCTCGCCAGCGTGATCCTGCAGATGGCCTCGCTGCGTCTCGGCCACGTGGCGCGCTTCCCGGTCCTCGACCCGCCCGACCAGCGCGCCGTCCGCGACGGCGTGCAGCTGCTCGAGGAGCTCGCGGCGCTCGCTCCCGGCCGTGGCGGCCGGGGCGGGGACCAGCGCAGGCTCACCGGCATCGGCCGCCGGCTCGCGCGGCTCCCGGTCGACCCCCGGCTGGGCCGGATGATCCTCGAGGCCGATCGGCTCGGGTGCCTGCGCGAGGTGCTCGTGCTCACCGCCGCGCTGTCGGTGCAGGACCCCCGCGAGCGTCCCGCGGACCAGGAGGCCAGGGCCGACCAGCTGCACGCCCGCTTCCGGGACCCGACCTCGGACTTCCTGACGTGGCTGAACCTGTGGCGCCACCTGCAGGAGCAGCAGCGCGAGCGGGGGTCGAGCGCGTTCCGGCGGATGTGCCGCGAGGAGCTGCTCAACCACCTGCGGGTGCGGGAGTGGCAGGACCTCGAGCGCCAGCTGCGCCAGATCGCGCGCGAGATGGGGCTGAGCGTCCCCCGCTCGGGCGGCGAGGAGACCGACGCCGACGCCGTCCATCAGGCGATCCTGTCCGGCCTGCTCTCCCACATCGGCCTGCGGGAGGTCGCGAAGGACGGCGCCCGGCGACGGGGCGAGTATCTGGGCGCGCGGGGCGCACGGTTCGCGATCTTCCCCGGCTCGGCCGTGTTCAAGAAGCCGCCGGACCTCGTGGTGGCCGCCGAGCTGGTCGAGACGTCGCGGCTGTGGGGCCGCCAGAACGCAGCCATCGACCCGGCGTGGGCGGAGCGGCTGGGCGCGCACCTGGTCCGTCGTACGCACAGCGAGCCGCACTGGTCGCGCAAGCGCGCGGCCGCGGTGGCGCACGAGCGGGTCACGCTGTACGGCGTGCCACTGGTCGCGGACCGGCTGGTGCTCCTGGGCGGCCTGCAACCCGACGTCGCGCGGGAGCTGTTCATCCGGCATGCCCTGGTCCAGGGCGAGTGGGCCCGCGCGGAGGGACCCCGTCGAGGCGGTCACCGGTTCCTCGAGGACAACCGGCGACTGCTGGAGGAGGCCGAGGAGCTCGAGCACCGGGCGCGACGCCGCGACATCGTCGTCGACGAGGAGACGCTCTTCGACTTCTACGACGCCCGGGTCCCGGCCGAGGTCGTCTCGGGTGCGCACTTCGACACCTGGTGGAAGCAGGCCCGCCGCACGACGCCGGACCTGCTGACCTTCGACCCCGCGATGCTCGTCCACGACGACGGCGTCGAGGACCTCCACCGGGCCTTTCCCGACACCTGGGCGGAGGAGCGGCTGACCTTCCCGCTGCGCTACCACTTCGAACCGGGCAGCGCGACCGACGGCGTCACCGTCGACGTGCCGCTCGCGACCCTGAACACCGTCGACGCCGCCCCGTTCGGCTGGCAGGTGCCCGGCCTGCGCCACGACCTGGTGGTGGCGCTGATCCGCAGCCTCCCCAAGCAGCTGCGCGTGCACTTCGTGCCGGTCCCCGACGTCGCGCGGGCCTTCCTCGCCGACGTGCCGCCGGGGGAGGAGCCGCTCACGCGCGCCCTGGCGCGGCACCTCCGGGCCCGCACCGGGATGCACGTGCCCGAGGACGCCTGGGACTGGGCGAAGGTGCCCGACCACCTGCGGCCGACCTTCCGCATCCTCGACGAGACCGGCGAGGTGGTGGGCCAGGGCAAGGACCTGGAGCGGCTCAAGGAGCCGCTGCGACCGGCCTTCGAGGCGACGGTGCGCCAGGTCGCGGCCGACTCCGACCTCGCGGCGTCCGGGGCGACCCGCTGGACCTTCGGGGCGGTCCCCGTCTCGTTCACCACCAGCCGCGCCGGTCACGAGGTCACCGGCTACCCGGGGCTGGTCGACGAGGGCCGCACCGTCGGGCTGGAGGTCGCCGGCGACGAGGCGTCCGCCCGGGCGCGTCACCGGCTCGGCGTACGCCGGCTGCTGCGGCTCGCGCTGCCGACGCCGGACCTCCTCGACGACCTCGACAACCTCGGGCGGCTGGCCCTCGCGGGCTCGCCGTACCCCACGGTGCAGGCACTGCTGGAGGACTGCGTGCTGGCGGCCTGCGGCGCGCTCGTCGACGAGCACGACGCGTGGGATGTGCGCGACGCGTCCGCCTTCGACGCCCTCGTCGCGCGCGGGCGCTCGGAGCTGCCCGCGCGGGCCCGAGCGGTCCGCGACCAGGCCGCCCGCGTGCTCGCCGCGTGGCGCGAGACCGACGCCGCGCTCCGTGGCCGCGTCGACCTGCGGATCCTGCCCGCGATGACGGACCTCCAGGCGCAGCTCACGCGCCTGGTGCACGCCGGCTTCGTGGCCGAGGCGGGCGCCGCGGCGCTGGTCCACCTGCCGCGCTACCTCCACGCGATGCGGATCCGGCGGGACAGGGTCGAGGGTGCCCCGGTGGCCGACGCCGACCTGCAGGCCCGCGTCGACCCGTTGCAGCACGGCTGGCAGCAGCGCGTGGAGGCGCTGCCCCCGGGTCACCCGCCGACGGCGGCCCTGGAGGAGGTCCGCTGGATGCTCGAGGAGCTGCGGGTGAGCCTGTGGGCCCAGCAGCTGGGCACGGCCGCTCCCGTCAGCGAGGCGCGCGTGCGCAAGGCGCTGGACCGGGCCTGAGCGCGGCGGGGACGGACGCGCCGGCCGGAGTGGGGGCGTCGGGCCGGGAGCGCCTCACGGCGCGTGGCCGCTCGTAGCGGCTTGTGTTGGGACCCGGGGCTGCCACGACCCGACGCCACGTTCGAGCCTACAACCCGAAGTGCACGACCGGGCCCGCAACGACCCGACCTGTGGAGATCCTGGGCCTGCTCACTCCAGCGAGCCCTCGAGCTCGAGGCGACCGGCCCGGTGCAGCTGGTCGGCGAGGGTGAGCAGCCGAGCCGCGGAGAGCATCTCGTCGCGCGACTCGTCGCGACCGGACCGTCCGGTGGCGGCCACCCGCGCGAACGCAGCGGCGCGGAAGAGGGTATCTGCGAAGTCACCGGTCACGACCCCGGCGAGCACGGCGTCGAGCATCGCCCGGACCTCCTCGGGCGCCGGCGGGTCGGGCACGCCGGAGATCGCCTCGCTCACCGGGGCCAGCCGGCGACCGTGCTCGAACTCCCGCGCCGCGCCGGCCGGGTCGGCCTGGACCCAGGCGCGCAGCAGGTACAGCCGCCACAGCGCACCGGCCAGCGACAGGGGAGGGGCCCCGGCCCACAGCTCGGCCAGGGTGTCGAGCCCCTCGGCCTCGGCCAGGTGCACGACCCGGTCGACCAGCGCGGGCTCGGCGTCACGGGTGCCGCGCACCAGCGCCCGGGCGGTCCGCTCGGCCGCCTCGGTCAGGCGTGCGGGATCGACGCCCGCCTCGATCCGCTCGAAGTGGGCGGCGCCCGGCAGTGACGGGCGGTGGTGCCAGCGTTCGGTCATCGCGTCCTCCGCACAGGTCAGCCGAGCAGCTGCGCAGCGGCGGCGAGGGTATGACGCATCGGGTCGGAGCCACCGCCCGCCGGCGCGGTGTCGCTCTCCAGGGTGATCACGGCGATCGTCGAGCCGAGCACCACGGTGCCGATCTCCTCGGTGTGGTGCGCCGAGGAGCCGTCCGCGGGGGACCAGCTGACGGTGTAGCTGCTCGCGGTCCCGCTGGGGACCGGTACCGCGCGGGCGGTGCTGACCGCGAGGTGCGGCAGCTGGCCCCGCAGCCGCTTGGCGCAGGTCGCGCGGAAGCTCTCGAGCACCTTCGCGGCCCGGGCCGCGTTGGTCGCGTCGGGGAAGGACACCACGCGCTCCGCGGCGGCGGTGGCGTCCGGGCCGTCGACCGCGGTGTAGCTGCGCACCAGGGCGGAGGTCGCGCCGATCGTGGCGAAGTCGTACTCCTGGCAGGCGCCGAAGGGAGCGGGGCCTGCCGGTGCGGTGCTCCCGATCGTCCAGGTGCTCACTGCGCCGAAGGCCGGGAGCTGGTCCGCGCCGAGCAGGTCGCCTGCCGGTCCGGCCGGCCGGGGGGACGCGCTCGCCGAGGGGTCCGCCGAGCTGCCGGCGCCGCTCGTCGCAGCGGCCGAGGCCGTCCTGCTGGGGCTCGCGGCGCGGCTGGGGCCGCTGTCCTTCGTCGTCGCGCCGCCACAGCCCGCGAGCAGGCTCGCGGACGTCGCCAGCGCCACGACCGCGAGGACGGGTCCCAGCGGCCCCGACGCCGTACGGCGCCGACGCGCTGCTGGTCGTCGGCGGGGCGGGAGGGAGCACCGGAGCATGTCGACCAGCGTAGGGGGCCGGCCAGGATCCCCCGGGCCGACCGGGACGTCGGAGGACCGGTCGTGGCCGCTATCGTGAGCACCCGCGAGCGGGCGCCCCTCGGCGACCGCGGCCGGAGCAACGGGGCAACAGATCGCGACGGGGTCGGAGGTGGCGTGGGCGGGTCGGGCGCGACGCGGCGGCGGTGCCTCGCCGGTGCGCTGGTGGCGCTCCTCGCCGCGTCGCTGACCACCGCGTGCACGCCGGACGGGCAGGCGCCGCCGCAGCAGCAGGTGGCGGGCCCGGTCATCGTCCGCTTCTCGGTCTACGGCTCACCGAGCGTGGTGCGGACCTACCAGCGGATCGCCGCCGACTTCTCGCAGACCCACCGGGCCATCTCGGTCTCGGTCCGTGCCTACCCCGACCACGATGCCGCCCTCGCGGGCACCCGGCGGCGGATCGCGGCCGGCCACGGGCCGAGCCTGTTCCTCGCCGACCGCTCCGACCTCGACGCGCTGGTGGCGGAGGGGCTCACCATGCCGGTCGACGAGCTCCTCGGCGAGCGCCACGTCGACTTCGGCGACGGCTACGCGCGCAACGCCCTCGAGGCCTTCAGCGACGAGGCGGCGCTGCAGTGCATGCCGACCCAGCTCTCGCCCCTGGTCGTCTACTACAACCCCGAGCTCGTCGACCTCACGTCCGCGCAGGGCCGAGACGGCGACCCGATCACTCCCGAGGACGGGTGGACGTTCGAGCAGTTCGCCCGTGCCGCGCGCCAGGCCGCGCAGCACCAGACGGCCGGCGTCTGGGTCGCGCCGGACCTCGACCAGCTCGCGCCGTTCGTGGAGTCGGCGGGTGGCGACGTGGCCGACGACGTCGAGGACCCCCGGTCGGTGACGCTGAGCAGCGCCGCCGGCACGGAGGCGCTGCGTCGGGTGCGCGCGCTGCTGCGCCGCCCCGGTGTCGCCCCGGGAGCGGCCGCGCTCGAGCAGCGCGACGCCCTCGCCCGCTTCGAGGACGGCGACCTGGCGATGCTCCTGGGCTACCGGGACCTGACGCCCGCGCTGCGCAAGCAGGCCGGCCTGCGCTTCGACGTGCTGCCCTTCCCGGAGCTGCGGACCAAGGCCACCGGCGGTCGGATGCAGGGTGTCTGCCTGACCCGCACCCCCTCCACCACGGTCGCCGACGCGGCCGCCGACTTCCTGGCCTACCTGGTCTCGGACGGCCCCGCGGCGCTGCTGGCCCGGACCGGAGCAGTGCTGCCCACGAACCTCGACGTGGAGGCGTCGGCGGCCTTCGTGCAGCCGGGCGAGCAGCCCGCGTCGGCGGAGGTGTTCACCGACCAGGTGCGACGGATCCACCTGCTGCCCGCGGGCCCGCGTTGGGAGCCGGTCGCCGACCTGGTCGACCACCGGCTCGCCGACCTCTTCACCCCACCGTGGCCGGGTCCGCTGGGCAGCCGGCTCCAGGCCCTCGACGCCGCGGCGACCCGGCTGCTCACGCCGCCGAGCCCCTCCAGCGGGCCCTCGGGCACGGCGTCCGGTGGTCCTTCGCCGGCCGATCCGTCCTCAGCGGGCTGAGTCGCGCTCGCCCGGTCCTGCCCCGGCGTCGCCGTCGACCGGCGGCCCGGGCTCGGCGACCGGGCCCGGGTCGGGTGCCTCGATCGCCGCGCTGAGCAGGGGAGCGGTGAGCCCGACCTGCCAGGGCCGCGCGCCCATCGCGCTGAGCGTCTGTGCCACCGCTGCCCGCAGCTCCTCACCGGTGCCCGGCGGCGGGGTCCACAGCACCCGGCGCATCAGGTCGGGGGTGAGCAGGTTCTCGGTCGGCACGCAGAGCTGCTCCGAGAGCGCCGCCATGGCGGCCTTCGCGGCCGTGAGCCGGGCTGCGGCCACGGGGTCGCGGTCGGCCCACGCGCGCTGCTGCGGTGGCCCGTCGGTGCGCTGGTTGAGCACGGGCAGCTCCGACTCCGGCAGCTCCCGCGCCCGGGCGAGCGCCGCCACCCAGCGATCGGCGTAGCGCTTCGCCCCGCGGCCCTGGAACCCCTCGGTCGAGAGCAGGGCGCCCCGCGAGGCCGGCATCGCCCGCGCTGCGGCGACGAGGGCGGCGTCCGGCAGCAGCCGGGCCGGGGTCATGTCGCGCTCGGCGGCGACGGCGTCCCGCTCGACCCAGAGCTCGCGGACGGCGGCCAGCGGCCGTCGGCCACGCATCCGGTGGATGCCCGAGGTGCGCCGCCACGGCTCGGCACGCGGCACCGGCGCGAACCCGATCAGGTGCGCGAACTCCTCCGCGGCCCATCCGGCCTTGTCCTGCTCCTCGAGCTCGCGCCCGAGGGCCTCGCGCAGCTCGATGAGCGCCTCCACGTCAAGCGCGGCGTACTCCAGCCAGGGGCGGGGGAGCGGACGCTTGCTCCAGTCGACCGCGGAGTGCTCCTTGCGCATCCGCCGCCCCAGCACGGTCTCGACGAGCGTGGCGAGCCCGACCCGGGGGTAGCCGAGCAGTCGCGCGGCGTGCTCGGTGTCGAAGAGGGCGACCGGCACCAGCCCGACCTCGCGCAGGCAGGGCAGGTCCTGGGTCGCCGCGTGCAGGATCCACTCGGCGTCGCCGATGGCGGCCCCGAGGTCGCGCAGGTCGTCGAAGGCGATCGGGTCGATCAGCCAGGTGCCGCTGCCCTCCCGGCGCAGCTGGATCAGGTAGGCACGCGCGGAGTAGCGGTAGCCGGAGGCGCGTTCGGCGTCGAGCGCGACCGGTCCGGTGCCGGCGGCCACGGCGGCGACGGCCTCAGCCAGCGCCGCGGGGGTGTCGACGACCTCCGGGAGCCCGTCCCGCAGGGTGAGCAGCGGAGCGGGTGCCTGCTCGGGTGCCTGCTCAGGTGCCTGCGCAGCTGCCTGGTCGGCTGTCTGGTCGGGCACCTGCTCGCTGTCGGCGGGCAGCGGGTGTTCCTGCTCAGGCACCCGGACCCCGCTGGCCGCGGCGGTTCGGCAGCGTCGCGACCCCCTCCGGGACCGGCGGCAGCCCGGCGGCGGTGCACAGCAGCTCGCCCCACGCCTCCCCGTGCGGGCCGAGGTCGCCCTCGGGCGTCCACGAGGCCCGGATCTCGACCTGGGCGGTCGCCGGCTCCCCGGCCATCCCGCCGAAGCTCTCCGAGGCGACGCTGGTGACCGTCCCCGAGGGTGCCGCGTACGACGCTCCGTGCGCCTCGAGCGCCTCGGTCAGCCACGACCAGCCGACCTCGGCCAGCAGCGGATCGGTGACCAGCTCGGGGTCGACCTCGGCGCGTACGTAGGCGACGCACCGGAAGGTGCCCTGCCAGGCGTCGTTGCCCGCGGGGTCGTGCAGGAGCACGATCCGCCCCGAGCCGATGTCCTCGCCCTCGACGGTCACGTCGGCCGACAGCGCCGCGGCGTAGGGGGCGATCCGCTGCGGAGCCGGCATCTCCTCGACGAAGACCTCGGGGCGGAACCGCGCGCCGCGCAGCTGGGCGAGCGCCCGGTCGAAGGCCAGCGGCGTGGTGACGCCACCGGCCACTTCGCCGTGGTGCTCCGTGGGGGCGGACATGCGCTCAGCCTAGGTCGCGGCGTCCGGAGCCGATGGGGCGACGCGCCGCCTCACCTGCGAAGATCGGTGTCATGGCACCTGCTGAGCGACCGGCCCGCGAGGGCTCCCCGGGCCGACTCGCGGACGCGCCGTTCCTGCGGGCCGCCCGCGGTGAGCCCACCCCGCACGTCCCGGTCTGGTTCATGCGTCAGGCGGGCCGGTCGCTGCCGGAGTACCGCAAGGTGCGTGAGGGCGTCGGCATGCTCGAGTCGTGCATGCGACCGGACCTGGTCACCGAGATCACCCTCCAGCCGGTGCGCCGCTACGGGGTGGACGCGGCGATCTTCTTCTCCGACATCGTGCTGCCCGTCAAGGCCGTCGGCGTCGACCTCGACATCGAGCCCGGGGTGGGGCCGGTGGTGGCGCGCCCGGTGCGCACGCTCGCCGACGTCGAGGCGATCCCCGACCTCGATGCCGCTCACGTGCCCTTCATCACCGAGGCGGTCCAGCTGCTGGTCGCCGAGCTGGGCGCCACCCCTCTCATCGGCTTCGCGGGCGCGCCGTTCACGGTGGCGTCGTACCTGGTCGAGGGCGGTCCGTCGAAGGACCACGCCCGGACGAAGGCGTTGATGTTCGGGGCTCCGCAGGTGTGGGACGCCCTGATGCGCAAGATCGCCGGGATCGCCGCCGCCTATCTGGAGGTGCAGGTGGCGGCGGGAGCCTCGGCCGTCCAGCTCTTCGACTCCTGGGCGGGCGCGCTCACCCGCGAGGACTACCGACGGATGGTGATGCCGTACTCCGCCGCGGTGCTCGAGCGGGCCGGCGCCCTCGGCGTGCCGCGCATCCACTTCGGGGTGGGCACCGGGGAGCTGCTGGACCTGATGGGCAGTGCCGGTGCCGACGTGGTGGGCGTCGACTGGAGGGTGCCCCTCGCGGAGGGGGTACGACGGGCCGCGGCCGACGGGACGCCCCGGGCGGTGCAGGGCAACCTCGACCCGACGCTGGTCTTCGCCCCGACCGAGGTGATGCTGGACCGCGCCGCGGCGGTGCTCGCCGCCGGGCGCGGCGCCCCCGGGCACGTCTTCAACCTCGGTCACGGCGTGATCCCCAGCACCGACCCCGACCAGCTGGCCCGGCTCACCGACTTCGTCCACGAGCACTCGGCCGAGGCTGCGGGGCAGGAGTGACCGACACGCCCACAGTCGTCGTGGTCGGTGCCGGCATCGCGGGGCTGGCGGCGGCCGCCCGGGTGGGCGAGCTGCGTCCCGACGCCGCCGTGACGGTGCTGGAGGGCAGCGACCGGATCGGCGGCAAGCTGCACCGTGCCGAGGTGGGCGGCGTGCGGGTCGACGTGGGCGCCGAGGCGATGCTCAACCGGCGGCCCGAGGCGGTCGGCCTGGCCGAGGCCTCGGGACACGGCGACGACATCGTGCACCCGGCGACCATCAGCGCCCACCTGTGGAACCGCGACCGCCTGGTGCCGATGCCCCGCACGCTGATGGGGGTGCCCGGCGACGTGCACGTCCTCGACGAGGTGCTCTCCCGGCCCGGCCTGCTGCGCGCCGCCCTGGAGCCGCGGCTGCCGGCCACCGACATCGGCGAGGCAGACGTCAGCATCGGCCACCTCGTCGAGGAGCGCTTCGGCAAGGAGGTGGTCGACCGGCTCGTCGAGCCGCTGCTCGGCGGCGTCTACGCCGGCCACGCCCGGGAGATCTCCGCGCGCGCCGCCGTACCGCAGGTGGTGGCGCTGCTCGACCGCGACCGCTCGCTGACCCGGGCGGCGGCCGAGGCCCTGGCGGCTCCGCGCGCCGAGGGGCCGGTCTTCGCCGGCGTCCGCGGCGGCGTGGGCAGGCTCCCTGCCGCGGTGGTGGGGACCTACGGGTTCGGTGTCGAGACCGGCAGCACGGTGCGCGACCTGGTGCACCGGCCGGGCGGTGGCTGGCGGCTCGTCGTCGGAGACGCCCGCGCACCGCGGCTCGTCGAGGCCGACGCCGTGGTCCTCGCGACGCCCGCACGGGCCGCGGCCCGGTTGCTCAGCGACGTGGCGCCCTACGCCGCGCTCGAGCTGGCCCGGATCGAGTACGCCTCGATGGCCATCGTCACGCTGGCGTTCAGCGCCCGCGACTTCCCGCCGGTCGACGGCTCGGGCTTCCTGGTGCCCCCGGTCGACGGTCACGTCATCAAGGCCGCCACCTTCTCCCACAGCAAGTGGGAGTGGGTGGCCCGTGAGGCCGGCGACCTCGTGGTGATGCGCTGCTCGATCGGCCGCCACCGTGAGGAGCAGGTTCTCCAGAGCGACGACGACGAGCTGGTCGCCCTCGCGGTGGCCGATCTGGGCCGGGCGATCGGACTCTCCGCCCGCCCCGTCGATGCCCACGTGCAGCGCTGGGGCGGTGCGCTGCCGCAGTACGCCGTCGGTCACCGCGACCGGGTCGAGGCGGCCCGACGAGACGTCGCCACGCTGCCCGGCCTCGCGCTGTGCGGCGCGGCATACGACGGGCTGGGGATCCCTGCCTGCATCGCCTCGGCGCAGCGGGCGGCCTCGGAGGTGGTGGCCGCGCTGTTGGGCCCGACGGGGAGAATGGAGCCATGAAGGGCATCAAGAAGGCGCGCGAGCTCAACGACGTCATCCGCTACACCATGTGGTCGGTCTTCCGGCTGCGCGAGGTCTTCGGGGAGGTCGACCGCGCCGAGGAGATCGCGGAGGTCGAGGAGCTGATCGCCAAGCTCGCGGCCGACGACGTGGTGGTGCGCGGGCTCTACGACGTGTCGGGTCTGCGCGCCGACGCCGACATCATGGTGTGGTGGCACGCCGAGCGTGTCGAGCAGCTCCAGGACGCCTACAACAGGCTGCGCCGCACCGCGGTCGGGCGGCGCCTGGAGCCGGTCTGGTCCCAGACCGCGCTGCACCGCCCGGCGGAGTTCAACAAGAGCCACGTGCCGGCCTTCCTCGCCGAGGAGGAGGTCTACGACTACGTCGCGGTCTACCCCTTCGTGCGCTCCTACGAGTGGTATCTCCTCGAGGACGCGGAGCGGCGAGCGCTGCTCGCCGAGCACGGCATGATGGCGCGTGAGTATCCCGACGTCCGCGCCAACACGGTGGCCTCCTTCGCGCTCGGCGACTACGAGTGGCTGCTCGCCTTCGAGGCCGCCGACCTGGGCCGTATCGTCGACCTGATGCGGCACCTGCGGGGCTCGGAGACCCGGCGCCACGTGCGCCTGGAGGTGCCCTTCTACACCGGCCGGCGCCGCTCTCCCCAGGAGCTGTTCAGCGCCCTCCCGTGAGACGGGCAGAAACTTTCCCTTGCGTGTCGAGTGAACAGGTGTGCACAGTGGACCACCTGGGAACAGCAGCACGGACCAAGGGAGGTTCGCGATGGCGCCGACGACGTCCTTGCGCAACGCAGTGGCCGACAAGCTGTCCTGGGACACGGTCCGCCGCGCCGGCTCACGGCTCACCACGCCGCTGCTGCCGGACGACTACCTGCGGCTGCTGAACCCGCGCTGGACCACCCGGGAGCTGCGCGGGGTGATCGAGGAGGTCGTCCCCGAGACCGACGACGCGGCCACCGTGCGGATCCGCCCGGGCTGGGGGTGGCGCTACGACCACCACCCCGGGCAGTACATCGGCATCGGGGTGCAGGTCGACGGCCGCTTCCAGTGGCGGTCCTACTCGGTGAGCTCCCCACCGACCCGCTCCGGCGGCACGATCGCGATCACCGTGCGGGCGATGCCGGAGGGGCTGCTCTCGGGCCACCTGGTCACCGGGGTCGGCCCGGGGACCGTCGTACGCCTCGCGCTGCCGGCCGGCGAGTTCGTGCTGCCCGAGCCGCCGCCGCCGAAGATCCTCTTCCTGGTCGGTGGCAGCGGGATCACCCCGGTCATCGCGATCCTGCGCACGCTCGTGCGCCGCCACACGATCCCCGACGTCGTGCTGCACTACTCCTCGACCAGCCCGGAGCGGATGATCTTCCGTGACGAGCTGCAGCGGCTGGCCGCGGAGCAGGACGCCTTCACCCTGCACGAGCGGCACACCGATACCGAGGGCCTGCTCCAGCTCGAGCAGCTCGATGCGTACTGCCCGGACTGGCGCGAGCGAGAGGTGTGGGCCTGCGGGCCCGGGCCGATGCTCGACGCCGCGGAGGAGTTCTGGGAGGCGGCGGGTCTGGCCGAGAGGCTGCACCTCGAGCGCTTCTCCGTCGAGCTCGGCGGCGAGGGCGGCGAGGGCGGCACGATCACCTTCCAGAACACGGGGAAGTCGATCGAGGTCGACGGCGCCACCACCGTGCTCGAGGCGGGGGAGCAGGCGGGGGTCGGGATGCCCTACGGCTGCCGGATGGGCATCTGCCACACCTGCACGGTCACGATGCTCTCCGGCCGACTCCGCGACCTGCGCAACGGCGACGAGTACGCCGACGTCAACGCTCCCGTGCAGACCTGCATCACCGTCCCCGTCGGTGAGTGCACGCTCGACATCTAGGACCCGGACACCCGCTCGCACCAGCCCGACACACCTGGAGGATCTCGTGGCGATCAGCGACGTGAAGGAGTACACCCACCTCAGCGAGGAGGAGGTCGAACAGCTCGGGCGCGAGCTCGACGCGATCCGCGCTGAGATCGAGGAGTCGCGGGGCGACGACGACGCCGCCTACATCAACCGGCTCATCACCATCCAGCGGCGGCTCGCCGCGGCAGGACGCGTGACGCTGTTCGCGAGCAGCTTCCCGCCCGCCTGGGTCGCGGGGACGGCGATGCTCGCGGTGGCCAAGATCCTGGAGAACATGGAGATCGGCCACAACGTGATGCACGGCCAGTGGGACTGGATGAACGACCCGGAGATCCACTCCAGCACCTGGGAGTGGGACACCGCGCAGCCGGCCGAGCAGTGGAAGCACTCCCACAACTACATCCACCACCAGTTCACCAACGTGCTCGGCTACGACAACGACATCGGCTACGGCATCCTGCGGATGGCGCGCGAGCAGAAGTGGCACCCCGCCAACATCGGCCAGCCCGTCTACAACGCGCTGCTGGCCGCGCTCTTCCAGTGGGGCGTCGCGCTGCACGACCTCGACATCGAGGCGATCCGCAAGGGCCGCAAGGACCCCGCGGAGATGAAGCGGCAGCTGCGCCAGATCTGGCGCAAGGGGCGTCGGCAGGCGGGCAAGGACTACCTGTTCTTCCCGCTGCTGTCGGGGCCGAACTGGCTCACGACCCTGACGGCCAACGCGACCGCGAACGCGATCCGCAACGTCTGGTCCTACGTGATCATCTTCTGCGGGCACTTCCCCGACGGGGCGCTGCACTTCACCGAGGAGGAGCTCGAGGACGAGACGCGGGCGGAGTGGTACCTGCGGCAGATGCTGGGCGCGGCGAACTTCGAGGGCAGCCCGCTGCTGCACATCATGTCGGGCAACCTGGGGTTCCAGATCGAGCACCACCTGTTCCCCGACCTGCCGAGCAACCGGTACGCCCAGATCTCCGAGCGGGTGCGTGCGCTCTGCGACAAGTACGACATCCCCTACACGATCGGCCCGCTGCACCGGCAGTACGGCCAGGCGCTGCGCACGATCATGAAGCTCTCGCTGCCGAACCGGTTCACCGCCTCCGACGAGCCGGAGCCGCCCACGCCGCCGATGGACCGGCGCCGCAGGACCGACGAGGAGCGTCCGGCCCGTCGCCTGGAGACCGGGAGCTGGGCCGCGCGGCGCCAGGCGTCATGAGCGGCGTGCTGGACACCAGCAGGGCCCGGGTGACCCGGTGCGCGCTCAGCAGGATCTGCGGCGCGTGCGGGGAGAGCCTGGGGCGACCGATCGCCCTGCTGGGCACCCGGGAGGAGCAGCGGCGCAACGCCTTCCACGGCCCGCCGCTCCACCTGGGCTGCGCCCGCCGGCTGCAGGGCGCCGATCCGGCGCTCGAGGTGCTGGTGACCACCGCGGGGTTCGAGTTCGAGAGGCCCGGGCGCGACGACCTCGACGGCCGCGTGCGACTGCTGCCGAACTCGCTGGTGGACGCGCCGCTGGGCTGAGCGGCCGCGCCGGGCGGCCGCTCAGGCGGAAGCGGCGCCAGTGGTGTCGGCGGTGTCGGCTGTGTCGGCCGGTGCGTTGGCATCGGCCGGCACCAGCCGCATCGAGATGCTGTTGATGCAGTAGCGCTGGTCGGTCGGGGTGTCGTAGCCCTCGCCCTCGAAGACGTGGCCCAGGTGCGAGCCGCACGTGGCGCACCGCACCTCGACGCGCTTCATCCCGAACGCGCGGTCCTCGATGTACTCCACGCGGTCCTCGGCCAGCGGCGCGTAGAACGACGGCCAGCCGCAGTGGGAGTGGAACTTCTGCTCGGAGCGGAACAGCTCGGTCCCGCAGGCCCGGCACGCGTAGGAGCCGACCGTCTCGGTGTCGGTGTACTCACCGGTGAACGGAGCCTCGGTGCCGGCCTTGCGCAGCACGTCGTACTCCTTCTTCGAAAGCTGCTCGCGCCACTCGGCGTCGGACTTCTGCACGGGGTAGGTCACGTGCCCACGGTAGTCGCCGGGTGGTTGAGTGGACCCATGGAAAGCACCCTCACGACGACGACGCAGCTGCGCCTGGCCAAGCGTCCCCACGGCGAGCCCGACGAGTCCACCTTCGAGACCGTGGTGAGCGACCTGCCGGAGCCCGGCGAGGGCGAGCTGCTGCTCGCGGTCCGCTACCTCTCGCTCGACCCCTACATGCGCGGCCGGCTCAGCACCGCGAAGTCCTACGCCGCCCCGGTGGAGGTCGGCGAGGTGATGGTCGGCGGCACCGTGGCGCAGGTGGTCGCCTCCCGCCACCCGTCGTACGCGCCGGGTGACTGGGTGCTGTCCTACTCGGGCTGGCAGACCGGCGCCATCGCCCCCGGAGACCAGGTGCGACGGCTCGACCCCGACACCGCACCCGTCAGCACGGCGCTCGGCGTCCTCGGCATGCCCGGGTTCACCGCGTACGCCGGCCTGCTCGAGATCGGCCGCCCCCAGCCCGGTGAGACGGTCGTGGTCGCCGCGGCCACCGGCCCGGTCGGCTCGGCGGTCGGCCAGATCGCGAAGCTCAAGGGCGCCCGCGCCGTCGGCATCGCCGGCGGCCCCGAGAAGGTCGCCGCGCTGACCGAGGAGTTCGGCTTCGACGTGGCCCTGGACCACCGCGCCGCGGACTTCGCCGACCAGCTCGCGGCGGCCTGTCCTGACGGGATCGACGTCTACTTCGAGAACGTGGGCGGCCGCGTCTTCGACGCGGTGCTGCCACGGCTCAACAAGCACGCCCGGATCCCGGTGTGCGGCCTGGTCGCCAACTACAACGCCACCTCGCTCCCGGAGGGTCCGGACCGGTTGCCGATGCTGATGGGCCAGGTGCTCACCCGCAGCCTGGTCGTGCGGGGCTTCATCCAGGACGAGTTCACCGCCAGCCACGGTCGCGACTTCGTCCGCGAGATGGGCGAGTGGGTGCGCACCGGCCAGGTCCGCTACCTCGAGGACGTCGTCGAGGGACTGGAGAACGCCCCGTCAGCCTTCGCCGGCATGCTCCGCGGCACCAACTTCGGCAAGCTCGTCGTCAAGGTGTCCTGAGCGCCATGGCGAAGAGCCCTGCAGCGACGGTGACCGTCGGCGACCGCGAGGTGCGCGTCTCCAGCCCGGACCGGGTCGTCTACGAGGCGACCGCGTGGACGCCGGCGATCACCAAGCTGCAGGTCTGCCAGTACTTCGCCACCGTCGGCGAGGTGATGATGCGCAGCATCGGCGACCGGCCGACGGCCATGGAGCGCTGGCCCGACGGGTGGCGCGAGGGGATGCGCCTGGCGACCGGTCCCCAGGACCGGGAGGGTGACGGCTTCTACCAGAAGCGACTGCCCAGGGGCGCGCCCGACTTCGTGGAGACGGTGCGGATCGCCTTCCCCAGCGGGCGCAGCGCCGACGAGCTGTGCCCGACCGAGCCGGCGTCCATCGTCTGGGCCGCGCAGATGGGTGCGCTCGCCCTCCACCCGTGGCCGGTGCGGCGACCTGACGTCGACCACCCCGACGAGCTGCGCATCGACCTCGACCCACAGCCGGGCACGTCCTTCGCCGACGCGCAACGGGTGGCGGTCGTGGCCAAGGAGCTGCTCGAGGAGCTGGGCCTGCGCGGCTACCCCAAGACGAGCGGCAACCGCGGCATCCACGTCTACGTGCGGATCGAGCCGCGGTGGAGCTTCGACGACGTCCGGCACGCCGCGATCGGACTCGGCCGCGAGCTGGAGAGGCGCGACCCGGGAGTGACGACCGCCTGGTGGAAGGAGGAGCGGGGCGCCCGGCTGTTCCTGGACTACAACCAGAACCTGCGCGACCGCACCATCGCGGGGGCGTGGAGCCTGCGGGCGCGCCCGGGGGCGCCGGTGAGCACCCCGGTGACCTGGACGCGGTTGGGCGAGATCGCAGACCCTCGCGACCTCAACCTCACCACCGTGCCCGAGCACCTCGCCGAGGGCGACCCCTGGGAGGACATGGACGCCGAGGCCTTCTCCCTCGAACCGCTCCTGGCCCTGTGGGAGTCGCTTCCCGGGGGCGAGCTCAACTGGCCGCCCGACTACCCCAAGCAGCCGGGGGAGCCGCCCCGGGTGCAGCCGAGCAAGAAGGTCGCCGAGCACTGGGACGCGGACGGCAACCGGGTGGAGTGAGCCCGCTGCCGGTCGCTGCGTCAGCGCAAAGATTGACTCATCGCAACGACGGGTACGACGCCTCATGGCTGGATTCATCCGAGGGATGCGTGAGGACGGCAACGGTCTGCTGGTGCGGATCTCTGCGATCGCGGCGATCGGGGGACTGCTCTTCGGCTACGACACCGGCGTGATCTCCGGCGCCCTGCTCTACATCAAGAAGGACCTGCACGCCGGCACCTTCGAGCAGCAGTCGATCGTCGCGGTGCTCCTGCTCGGGGCGATGTTCGGTGCGCTCATCTCCGGCTTCCTCGCCGACCGGATCAGTCGCAAGTGGACCAAGGTGCTCTCGGGGGCCGTCTACTTCGTCGCGGCCATCGGGTGCGCGCTCTCGGTCAGCGCGGGCATGCTGATCGGCTTCCGGTTCCTGCTGGGCGTCTCGGTCGGCACCGCCTCCTTCGTCAGCCCGCTCTACATCTCCGAGGTGTCACCGCCCAAGGTGCGCGGCGGCCTGGTGTCCTTCAACCAGATGGCGGTGGTCAGCGGGATCATGCTGGCCTACATCGTCAACTACCTCTTCAAGGACTTCACCGACCAGTGGCGCTGGATGCTCGGCGTCGCGGCGCTGCCCGGGGCGGCGCTCGCCATCGGGATGCTGACCGTCCCGCACACGCCCCGCTGGCTGATGCTCAACCGTCAGCAGGACAAGGCGCATGCCGTCCTGGAGGACCTGCGCTCCGGTGACGAGGACGCCGACGTCGACGCCGAGATGGACACCATCAAGGAGGCCAACGAGCGCGAGAAGGGCACCAGCGTCCGCGACCTCTTCCGGCCACCCCTGCGCAGCGTCCTGCTGGTGGGCCTGCTGCTCGCCCTGGCCCAGCAGTTCGTGGGCGTCAACACCGTCATCTACTACGCGCCCACGATCCTCTCCGACACCGGCGCCACCAACTCCGCGGCGCTGCTCGGCACGCTGATCGTCGGCGTCACCAACGTGATCTTCACGATCGTGGCGGTGCTGCTGCTGGACCGGGTCGGGCGGCGACCGCTGCTGATCACCGGCACGGTGGGCCTGCTGGTCGCACTGACCGTGCTCGCCATCTACTTCAGCTCCGCCACGCTCCAGCACGACTACGGCTGGGTCGCCCTGGCCGGGCTGATCCTCTTCATCGCCGCCTTCGCCATCGGGCTGGGCCCGGTGTTCTGGCTGATGATCTCGGAGATCTTCCCCGTCGGCGTACGGGGCTCGGCGATGTCGGTGTGCACGATCGCCAACTGGGGGGCGAACTTCCTCGTCGCGGAGACGTTCCTGTCGCTGAGCCACGGCATCGGCCGCAACGGCGTGTTCTTCCTCTACGCCGGGCTGGCGGTGATCGCCATCTGGCTCTTCAGCCGCCGGGTCCCCGAGACCAAGGGACGCTCCTTGGAGGACATCCAGGAGGAGCTGACCGGCACCCAGGAGACCGCGAAGGCCTGACGGCGAGGAGCCGACCGAGAGGGCCGGGGTGCCGGCCTCAGAGGCCGGTGACGCCCTCCTCGCCGAAGGACTCCGCCTGCTCGTCGAAGGTCTCGTGCTCGAGCAGGTGCAGGACCGGGACGCCGAGCTTGCGCCGCGCCCGCGCGGACCAGTCGAGATGGAAGAACTCCGCGACGACGTGCGACCGGGTCAGGATGATCGCCTCGGCGCCGCCGACGCGGTCGACCGCCTCGGCCAGCGCGGCGATCGGCTCGGTCGTGACCGGCTCACCGGTCGCCTCGGCCCCCGCCGCCTCGAGCAGCCGCAGGCTCGCGGCCACGTCGTCGCGGCAGCTGCGGAGCAGCTCGCTCTGCAGCTCCTCGACGTCGGTCCCGGTCACGGCGAGCGTCGGGGCTGCCATCACCTCCCCGGCGCCGAGAGCGCCGATGCCGCTCTCGATGCGGGCCGCCGCGTTCTCCACGGGGATCAGGAGGTGGTAGCGCACCGGGTCCTCGATCGCGCCGTGCAGCGAGCACACCTGCTCGGCGTCCACCGCAGAGAGCCGCTGCTCGGCCAGCAGGACCACGTCGTAGCTGCTCATCGCTGCCTCCGCTGTCGGTGCCACCTGGACTGTCGGGTCATCCACTGTAGTCACGGGGAGCCGCCCAGCACCGCTGCCAGGTCGTAGCCCACCGGCTCCTCGAGCTGCTCGTAGCCGCACGACTGGGGGTCGCGGTCCGGGCGCCAGCGGCGGAACTGGGCCGTGTGCCGGAACCGGCGGCCCTCCATGTGGTCGTAGGCGACCTCGAGGACGCGCTCGGGCCGCAGCGGCACGAACGAGAGGTCCTTGCCCTGGCTCCATCGGCTCTGGGTGCCCGGCACCCGGTCGGGGTTGCCGACCAGGGCGTCGGCCCAGTGGCCCCACGGGTGGTCCTCGACGTCGCAGGTGAGCGGCTCGAGCTCCTCGACGAGCTCCGCACGACGCTTCGCGGTGAACGACGCCGCGACACCGACGTGCTGGAGCTGCCCCTGGTCGTCGTAGAGCCCGAGCAGCAGGGAGCCGAGCAGGGGGTGCTCGGGCGTGGAGGTCTTGTGCGGCCGGTAGCCGGCCAGCACCACGTCGGCGGTGCGCTCGTGCTTGATCTTCAGCATCGTGCGCTGGTGGGGCTGGTACGGCGCGGCGAGCGGCTTGGCCACCACGCCGTCGAGTCCGGCGCCCTCGAACGCCTCGAACCAGCGCTGCGCCTCGTCGCGCTCGGTGGTGGTCCGGGTGAGGTGGCACGGCCCGTCGAGCCCGGCCAGCGCCTGCTCGAGCGCGGCCCTTCGCTCCGCGAACGGGCGAGCCATCAGGTCCTCCTCGCCGAGCGCCAGCAGGTCGAAGGCGACGTAGGAGGCGGGGGTCTGCTCGGCGAGCAGCGCGATCCGGGAGGCGGCCGGATGGATGCGCTCCTGGAGCACCTCGAACGCGAGTCTGCTCCGTCCGCCGGGAGGGGCGATCGCGACGAACAGCTCGCCGTCGACCACGCACCGGGCCGGCAGCTGCTCGCGCATCGCAGCGACGACCTCGGGGAAGTAGCGCGTCAACGGCTTGGTGTTGCGCGAGGCCAGCTCGACCTCGTCGCCGTCCTTGAACACCAGGCAGCGGAAGCCGTCCCACTTGGGCTCGAACGACAGCCCGCCGCCGTGCCGGGCGGGGTCCGGGATGCCGGGGACGGCCTTGGCCAGCATCGGCTGCACCGGCGGCATGACGGGGAGGTCCATGACCGAGCCGCCTACCCGGCCTGGGGCACCTCGTCGTCGCCCTCGGTGGGCGCGGTGGTGCTCACCTCGAAGACGTCGCCCAGGCCGGTCACGTGCAGCAGTCGCACCACCCGCTCGTGCGGCGAGACCAGGGTCAAGGTGGCGCCGCGGGGCTCGGCGTCCTGGTGCACGCCGATGAGGGCCGAGAGGCCGCTGGAGTCGATGAACTCCAACCCGGTCAGATTGACCGCCAGGTCCGTCACGCCGTCGTCCAACAGCCCCGTGAGCCGGTCGGTCACGTCGGGGGCGTTGAGCATGTCGAGCTCACCCACGAGAGCCACCTCCGCCCGCGCGCCGTCCCGAGCGACCTGGATGTCGAGCTTCACACCGTCCTCCGTCCACGTCCCAACCGCTGCACCGACGCTCTGTGCGACGGCAACCCCACCTACCGTAGCGTGGGGGTCTCGACCCGCTCGCGGGCCCGGGGTCGGGCGTGCCCGATCCTGCGGCCCGATCGCGACCGGGAGCCGACCACGTGTGAAGGAGGAGCCATGGACATGATCGCCGATCCGCCGCGCGACGAGTCCGTCCCGGTGGCTCCCACGGCCCCCGCCGCCGCGGTGACCCCGCTGCCCGCGGCCAGCCCGGTGGCACCGGCCGGCGGTGGCCGGACCCACCGTCGCACCGACCTCGTACAGCAGGTCGGCGCCGAGCTCGCCGGATCGCTCAGCGTGCGCCGGGTCGTGCTCCGGCTGCTGTCGCTGATGGCGCCCGCGACCGAGGACGCGTTCGCCGACTGGATGGCCATCGGCGTCCTGGACGCCTCCATCGGGACGGTCACCCTCTACGGCGGCCTGGACCACCAGGCGGCGCGGCTGGCCACGCTCGACCGTCAGCACCACGGTGCGCTGGTCGACCTGATCGGCTCCGACGTCACCGAGACGATCCACGTGGGCGCCGACCCGCGGCTTCCCGACGCCCTCGACACCGTGGTGCCGCAGCGCGACCTCGCCGACGAGGTGCGCCGGATGCGCCCCGCGGAGATCCTCGTCTGCCCGCTCAGCGCTCGGGGCACCGGCGTCGGCTTCCTCCTGCTCGCCCGCGGCAGCGGCGGCGGCTTCCCGGGCGAGGACGTCACCGTGGCCCGCGAGGTGGCGGGGCGGTTCGCCATGGCGCTCGACTCCGCCCGGCTCTACGAGGACCGAGCCCGTGTGGCCAGCGTGATCGAGCGCAGCCTGCGGCCCGCGGCGCTCCCGCAGCTTCCCTACCTCGACCTCGCCTCCTCCTTCCGGCCGGCGGCCGAGCACCTCCAGGTCGGCGGCGACTTCTACGACGCCCACGCCCACCAGGACGGCTGCGTCGTGGTGCTCGGCGACGTGTGCGGCAAGGGCATCGAGGCGGCCGTGCTGACCGGCCAGGCCCGTCAGACGATCCGGACCGCCGCTCTCTTCGACAAGCGCCCCACGACGCTGCTCGCGACCCTCAACGAGGTGCTCTGCGAGGACGGCTCGGAGCGCTTCGTCACCGCGGTCTGCGTCGCGGTGCATCCCGAGCCCGACGGCTCGCTCTCCCTGGAGGTCGCCACCGCCGGTCACCCGGCACCGCTCGTCGTGCGCGCCGACGGGACCGTCGAGGAGCTCGTCGTGCAGGGCCGGCTGGCCGGCGTCACCCCGGGCATCGGCTACGAGTCCACCGCCGCGCGGCTCGAGCCGGGGGACCTGATGCTGCTGTTCAGCGACGGCATCTACGAGGCGCGCGGCAGCGCCGACCTCTACGGCATGGACCGGCTGGTCCGGTTGATCTCGAAGTACCCCGGCGTGCTGCCCAGCGTCCTGTGCGAGGCCATCGAGCGCGAGGTCGTCGAGCACCTCGGCGGCCAGGCGCACGACGACATCACGATGGTCGCCCTGGCGGCACGATCCTGACCCCGGCCCCCGTCCCGGCCGCCTCCGCCGCGGTGCCCGCCTCCGGGAGCCTCGGCGGCGTGGACCGCCTGTGGACGGCCGTGCTCGAGCACCGGCCCGGTGCGGCGGTCGGTGTGGTGGAGGAGCTGCTGGAGGCCGGCACGCCCGCGCTGGACGTGCTCGACGCGGTCGCCGGCGTCCAGCGCGAGGTGGGCGACCGGTGGGAGCGCGGGACGTGGACCGTCACCCAGGAGCACCGGGCGACCGGCATCGCGGCCCTCGCCGTGGAGGCGGTCGACCGGCACGTGCGCCGTACGCCGATCACCCGCGGCCGGGTGGTGGTGGCCTGCAGCGAGCGGGAGTGGCACGGACTCGCGCAGTCGCTGATCACCACCGCGCTGCGCACCGACGGGTGGCAAGTGACCGCCCTGGGGCCGTCGAGCTCGCTGCACCGCTTCGGGCGGACGCTGCACGACCTCGACCCCGACGCCACCGCCCTGAGCTGCTCGCTGCTCCGGTCGCTGCCCTCGGCGAGGTCGTTCATCCGGGCCAGCACCGAGGTCGGCGTACCGCTGCTCGCCGGGGGCGCGGCCTTCGGCGCCGACGCCTCCCGGGCGCTGCGGATGGGGGCGACCCTCTGGGCCGCGGACGCCCGGTCGGCGGTCGACCAGCTCGGCGGCGACCTCGTCGCGCCCCGGCCCGCGCCGCCGGTCCCGGGGGCCGCGCTGCACGAGTGGGCGACGCTCGACCGCACCCAGCGGGCCCACGCCGAGACGCTGCGGACCGGGTGGGTCGCGACCGGCGCCGCCCCCGAGGCGGTCCTCGCGGGCGCGGTCGTCGACGAGGTGCTCGGAGCGGTGCTCGCGGCCCTGGTCTCCGGCGACAGCACGGTGCTCGCCCAGGCGCTGACCTGGTGCCGGCGGATCCTGTCGACCCGCGGGCACCGCAGCGACCTCGAGGCGCTGGGTAGGATGATGGCAGCTGAGCTGCGCGACTACCCTGTTGCGCTGCACATCGTGACGGGAAGTTGGAGCTGAGCCGGAGACGGCGCGGGTGGACGGGACAGGCTGAGGAAACCAGGCGTGAAGGCGTTCGGAGACGGTCAAGGCGGCGTGCGGCGGATCGACTGTGCGACCGCCCTCGATGCGGGCATGGACGCGCCCTCGAGGGCGCGCGCCTTCGTCCGCGACCAGGTCGCTGCCGCGCGACTGCCCGAGGACGTGCTCGCCGACCTGCTGGTGATCGTCTCCGAGCTGGTCAGCAACGCCGTCCAGCACGGAGCAGGCGACCCGCGCCTGGAGCTGCGCGTGCGGGGCACCCGGGTGCGCGTCGACGTCGGTGACGAGGCGGTCGACGCCCCGCCGATGCTGCGACCCCACGACCGCACCGCCTCGCGCGGTCGGGGCCTGGGCATCATCAGTGCCGTCGCCGACCAGTGGGGGCACGAGGTGCGGGGCGGCGCCAAGTGGATCTGGGCCGAGCTCGACAGGGCCGAGGGCCGCGCGGTCTCGGCCGAGCCCGTCGCCTGAGGACGTGCCCGTGGCTCGCGTGCGGGACCGGCTGCGCCTGGTGCCTGGCACCACCCTGGCCGACCTCGATCCGCACGGCACGCCCGCGTTCGATGGCGGGAAGTCCGACGGCAAGCGCGCCCTGGCGGCCCTCGGGCCCGAGCTCGCCGACCTGCAGGAGAAGCTGTTCGCCGAGGCCTACACCGGCGGTCGGCGCAGCGTGCTGCTGGTGCTTCAGGGCATGGACACCTCCGGCAAGGGCGGGGTGCTGCGCCACGTCGTCGGCCTGCTGAGCCCCGACGGGGTGCGGCTGACCTCGTTCAAGGCACCGACCGAGGAGGAGCGGGCCCACGACTTCCTCTGGCGGGTGGAGCCGCGCGCACCGGCGCCCGGCATGATCGGGGTCTTCGACCGGTCCCACTACGAGGACGTGCTCGTCGCCCGGGTGCACGCGCTCGCCCCGCCCGAGGAGATCGAACGGCGCTATGCCGCCATCAACGACTTCGAGCAACGCCTCGTCGACGCCGGGACCGTCGTCGTGAAGTGCTTCCTGCACCTCTCCCGCGAGGAGCAGCGGCAGCGCCTGCTCGCGCGGCTCGACCACCCGACCAAGCAGTGGAAGTTCAAGCCCGGCGACGTCGACGAGCGTGCGCTCTGGCCGGCCTACCAGGCGGCGTACGAGACCGTGCTCGAGCGGTGCAGCACACCGGCGGCGCCGTGGCACGTCGTACCGAGCGATCGGAAGTGGTACCGCAACTGGGCGATCGGCGCGCTGCTGCTCGAGACGCTGCGCGACCTCGACCCGGGCTGGCCGGCGCCCGACTACGACGTCGACGCCCAGCGCGAGCGCCTCGAGGAGGAGGACCGGTGATCCCCGAGGTGCGCGCGGTGCGCTACGTCGCCCCGCTGCGCGAGGGCGGCTCGCTGCCGGGCATCGTCGAGGCCGACGACCTCGGGACCTATGTGGCGAAGTTCCGCGGCGCCGGTCAGGGCCTGCCGGTGCTCGTGGCCGAGGTGGTGGTGGGGGAGCTGGCGCGCGCCCTCGGGATGCGCACGCCGCGCCTGGTCGCGCTCGACCTGCCCGAGGCGATCGCCCGCTACGAGGCGGACGAGGAGGTGCAGGACCTGCTGCGGGCCAGCGTCGGGCTCAACCTCGGCGTCGACTACCTGCCCGGCTCCTTCGGCTACGACCCCTCGATGCCGGTGGACCCCGACCTCGCGGCGCGGGTGCTGTGGCTCGACGCCTACGTCGCCAACGTCGACCGCTCCTGGCGCAACCCCAACCTGCTCGTCTGGCACGGCGACCTGTGGCTGATCGACCACGGCGCCTCGCTGTACTTCCACCACGCATGGCCCGGTGGCCTCTCCGAGCCGGCCCGCTTCGCCGTGCAGCCCTGGCAGCTCGGCGAGCACGTCCTCGCCGGGTTCGTGGACCGGGTGCCGTCGATCGACGAGGCGATGGCGGCGGCCGTGACGGACGCCTTGCTGACCGAGGTGCTCGCGCAGGTCCCCGACGAGTGGCTCGTGCCGGTCCCCGGTGCCGAGGACGCCGCCGCGGTCCGGGCGGCCTACGTGCGGTTCCTCCAGGCGCGGCGCGACGGCGGCCGGCCGTGGCTGCCCCGCCGGGACGCC
>JBQCHZ010000065.1:0-34445 GCA_051954195.1 Marmoricola sp. | reverse complement strand
CGCGAGATCGCCTCGCTGGGCATCTACCCCGCGGTGGACCCGCTGACGTCGACCTCGCGGATCCTCGACGCCCAGTACATCGGGCAGGCGCACTACGACTGCGCGATCCGGATCAAGCAGATCCTGCAGCGCAACAAGGAGCTGCAGGACATCATCGCGATCCTCGGTGTCGACGAGCTCTCCGAGGAGGACAAGATCATCGTCTCCCGGGCCCGTCGCATCCAGCGGTTCCTGTCGCAGAACACCTACGTCGCCAAGCAGTTCACCGGCATCGAGGGCTCGACGGTCCCGGTCTCGGAGACCATCGAGGCCTTCAACAAGATCGCCGACGGCGAGTACGACCACGTGGCGGAGCAGGCGTTCTTCATGTGCGGCGGTCTGGACGACGTCGAGCGCAAGTGGGACGAGATCCAGAAGAGCCTCTGACATGGCCAAGACGATGCAGGTGTCCCTGGTCTCGGCCGACCGCGAGGTCTGGTCGGGAGAGGCGACCGTGGTGAACGCCAAGACGGTCGACGGCGAGATCGGCGTGATGGCCGACCACACGCCCGTGATGTCGGTGCTGGCTGCCGGCCAGGTCGACGTACGCACCCCGGACGAGGGTCACTGGGTGGCGGCGATCGACGGAGGATTCCTTTCGGTCGCCAACAACCATGTGCGACTGTTGTGCGAGTACGCCGAGATCTCCTTCGAGAGCAGCTACGAGGAGGCCAAGCGCCTGCTCGACGCCAGAATGGCTGCAGCGCAGGACGGCTGAGCGCGAAGACCCCGCCGGGCACGACCCGGTCCACGACGAGAGGGACGCCGGAAGCGAGGGATGGATGGCGGTGTGGCAGTGGCTGGTCGACTCAGCCGGTGCCCTGCTGCTCATCGCCTTGGCCTACGGCGTCCTTCTCGTCGTCCGTCGCCGGCTGCTGGCCCGCGACGGCGGGACGTTCGAGCTGAGCGTGCGGACCTCCGCCCGGGTGCCGGCGCGCGGCTGGGTGCTCGGCATCGGCCGCTACGACGACGACTCCCTGGAGTGGTTCCGGGTCTTCAGCCTGTGGCCCGGGCCCAAGCGTCGCTGGCTCCGGTCGGGGCTGAGCTTCGTCTCCCAGCGTGACCCCACCCGTGCGGAGTCCCTCGCGCTGTACGCCGGCCACGTGATCGTGGTGTGCGGGATCCCCGAGGGGACGGTCGAGATGGCGATGAGTCCCTCGGCGCTGACCGGTCTCCAGGCGTGGCTCGAGGCCGCTCCGCCGACCGACCCCGCCCTGCGCGCCCGGTGAGCCGGACCGCTGCGGTCGGCGGCTCGTTCTTCCTCAACGGCCTCGCGTTCTCCTCCTGGGCCGCTCGTATCCCGGAGGTCCGCCAGCAGCTCGGCCTCTCCGACGCCGGCCTCGGCCTGCTGCTGCTCGCGCTCAGCGCCGGGTCGGTGCTGACCCTGCCGGTCTCGGGCGTGTTCGTGCACCGGTTCGGTGCGGGGCCGGTCGTGCGGGCCGGCGCCGTCGCGCTGGGCGTCGCCCTGGTGCTGGTGCCGTTGGCCGTCTCCGGGGCCGGGAGCGTCGTGCTCACCGCCCCCGCGCTGTTCCTCTACGGCGTGGCCACCAGCGTCTGGGACGTGGCGATGAACGTCGAGGGCGCGGAGGTCGAGCGGCGGCTGGGTCGCTCGGTGATGCCCCGCTTCCACGCCGCCTTCAGCCTGGGCACCGTCACGGGCGCGCTCTTGGGCGCGCTGGCCGCCCATCTGTCCTCCGACCTCCGCCTGCACCTGCTCGTGCTCGGCGTGGTCGCGGGGACCGGCGGCGTGCTGGTCACCCGTGGCTTCGTGCCGACCCGCGGCGAGCCCGGGCACGGTGGGGCCCGGGGCGCTGCCCGCGCGTGGCGGGAGCGCCGCACGCTGCTGATCGGCGTCGTCGTCCTGGCCCTGGCGTTCACCGAGGGCAGCGCCAACGACTGGCTCGCGGTGGCCCTGCGGGACGGGTACGGCGCGCCGCGCGCGCTCGCCGTGCTGGGCTTCGCGCTGTTCGTGGCCGCGATGACCGCGGGGCGGCTGGTCGGGCCGGTCCTGCTCGACCGCTGGGGTCGGCTGGTGACGCTGCGCCTGACCGTCGCGCTGGCGATCCTCGGCGTGCTGCTCACCGTCTGGGGCGCCACGCCGTGGCTGGTGGCCCCCGGCATCGCGATCTGGGGCCTGGGCGCCTCGCTCGGGTTCCCCGTCGGGATGAGCGCCGCCTCCGACGACCCGGCCCGCGCGGCCGCTCGCGTCAGCGTCGTCTCGACCCTGGGCTACACCGCGTTCCTGGCCGGCCCGCCGCTCATCGGCTTCGTCGCCTCCCGGGCCGGCACCCTCGACGCCCTGCTCCTCGTCGCGGCCGCCCTCGTCCCGGCGCTCCTCGCGCTGCCCGCCACCCGCCCGGCGCGCTGAGTCGCGCCCGCGCGCGCAACCCAGGGGTCAGCGGTCGCCGCCCGGGACCCACAGGACGTCGCCCTGCTCGCGGTTGGCGTGGCGGGCGAGGATGAAGACGAGGTCCGAGAGGCGGTTGAGGTAGGTGATCGCCAGGACGTTCATGGAGTCGGCGTACTGCTCGTGGGCGAGCCAGGCGGCGCGCTCGGCACGCCGGATCACGGTGCGCGCGACGTGCAGGCGTGCCGCGGCCGGCGTACCTCCGTTGAGGATGAACGAGCGCAGGTTGGGCAGCTGCTCGTTGTAGTGGTCGCACCAGCCCTCGAGCCGGTTCACGTAGGCCTGCTCGATGCGCAGCGGCGGGTACTCCGGGTCGGGGACCACCGGCGTGCACAGGTCCGCGCCGACGTCGAAGAGGTCGTTCTGCACGTGGGTGATCACCGCGACGACGTCCTCGTCGAGCCCGCCGCCGGCCACCGCGAGACCGAGGTGGGCGTTGGCCTCGTCCACATCGGCGTAGGCGTGCAGCCGCGAGTCGTTCTTCGTCGTCGTGCTCAGGTCGCCCAGCTTGGTGCTCCCGGCGTCGCCGGTGCGGGTGTAGATGCGCGTCAGGTTCACCATGGGCTCACCCTAGGGCGTCGCCGGGGGAGCCGTTTCCCGCGTGGCGGCAACCTTTCGGGGTACCACTGCGTCAAGGTTCCTGAGCAGGAGGAGCTTCCCCCGCTCGGCCTTCCCGCCGGGCTCTCCTCCGAGGAGGAGGACGCATGGAGCTGTACCGGGACGGCGCCACGCTCCACGTCGCGGGCCAGGTCGACGGCCGCTGCACCCACGAGCTGCGCGCTGCCGTGCAGAGCCAGCTCGGCGACGAGCCGGGGGAGATCGTCCTCGACTTCGCCGCCGTGGACGGCGTCGACCTCACGGCGCTGCGGATGATCGCGGCCGTCTCGCGTCAGGCCTGGCTGCACGGCCAGGAGGTCCGCGTGCGCGACTGCCCTCCCCTGGTACGACGACTCCTGCACCTGAGCCACCTGCGGGCGCTGGTGCACTTCGACGACGGCGCCCCGGTGGCGAAGTGAGACCCGCCACGACCCGTACCCATCGGTAGCCGGCGCGCCCTACGCTTCCGCCCATGAGCAGCGGTGAGGCCACCAGCGCCCAGGACACGCCCCGGCCCGCGAAGGACCGGCCCTGGATCATGCGCACCTACTCCGGCCACTCCTCGGCGGCGGAGTCCAACAAGCTCTACCGGACCAACCTCGCCAAGGGCCAGACGGGCCTCTCGGTGGCCTTCGACCTGCCCACCCAGACCGGCTACGACCCCGACAGCCCGCTCGCGCGCGGCGAGGTCGGCAAGGTCGGCGTACCGATCCCGCACCTGGGCGAGATGCGGCGGCTCTTCGAGGACATCCCGCTGACGGAGATGAACACCTCGATGACCATCAACGCCACCGCGATGTGGCTCCTGGCCCTCTATCAGGTCGTCGCCGAGGAGCAGCACGGACTGAGCGCCGGCTCTCCCGACGCCGACCGGCAGGCCGTGGCGCACCAGCTGGCGGGCACCACCCAGAACGACATCATCAAGGAGTACCTCTCCCGCGGGACCTACGTCTTCCCGCCGGAGCACTCGATGCGGTTGATCGCCGACGTGATCGCCTACACCGTCAACGAGATCCCGAAGTGGAACCCGATCAACATCTGCAGCTACCACCTGCAGGAGGCCGGCGCGACGCCGGTGCAGGAGCTGGCCTACGCGCTGTGCACGGCGATCGCCGTGCTCGACGCGGTCAAGGACTCCGGCCAGGTCTCCGAGGAGGACTTCGGCAAGGTCGTCGGTCGCATCTCCTTCTTCGTCAACGCCGGCGTGCGCTTCGTCGAGGAGACCTGCAAGATGCGCGCCTTCGTGGAGCTGTGGGACGAGATCACCCGCGAGCGGTACGGCGTCGAGGACGCCAAGATGCGCCGCTTCCGCTACGGCGTCCAGGTCAACTCCCTCGGTCTGACCGAGGCGCAGCCGGAGAACAACGTCCAGCGGATCGTGCTCGAGATGCTCGGCGTCACGCTGAGCAAGAAGGCCCGTGCGCGCGCCGTGCAGCTCCCGGCCTGGAACGAGGCCCTCGGCCTGCCGCGGCCTTGGGACCAGCAGTGGTCGCTGCGGCTGCAGCAGGTGCTGGCCTATGAGTCCGACCTGCTGGAGTACGACGACATCTTCGAGGGCTCCCACGTCATCGAGGCCAAGGTCGCCCAGCTGGTCGCCGACGCAAGGGCCGAGATCGACCGCGTCCAGGCGATGGGCGGTGCGGTCGCGGCCGTCGAGTCCGGCTACATGAAGCAGGCCCTGGTCTCCTCCCACGCGGAGCGACGGGCCCGGATCGAGAACGGCGAGGAGATCGTCGTCGGGGTCAACAGGTTCGAGACCACCGCCGAGTCCCCGCTGACCGCCGACCTCGACGCCGCCATCCAGACCGCCGACCCCGAGGCGGAGCGGCAGGCGATCGCGAGCGTCGAGGCATGGAAGGCCCAGCGCGACCAGGCGGAGGTCGACGCGGCCTTGGCCACGCTCGCCGAGGACGCCAAGACCGGTGCGAACCTGATGACCGCCACCCTTGCTGCCGCCCGCGCCGGTGCCACCACGGGCGAGTGGGCCGGTGCCCTCCGCGAGGTGTTCGGGGAGTTCCGAGCCCCGACGGGCGTCTCCGGTGCGGTCGGTGTCGCACAGGTCGGGCAGGCCGGCGCCGAGCTCGCTGCCGTGCGTGAGCGGGTGCAGTCCACGGGCGAGGAGCTGGCGGGCAACGGCGGCGGTCGGCTGCGGCTGCTGGTCGGCAAGCCGGGACTCGACGGCCACTCCAACGGAGCGGAGCAGGTCGCGGTCCGCGCGCGCGACGCCGGCTTCGAGGTGGTCTACCAGGGCATCCGGCTCACGCCCGCCCAGATCGTCTCCGCCGCCGTGGCCGAGGACGTGCACTGCATCGGTCTCTCGATCCTCTCCGGCTCGCACATGGAGCTGGTCCCCGACGTGCTGGCGAAGATGGCCGAGGCGGGCATCGCCGACGTGCCGGTCATCGTCGGCGGCATCATCCCCGACTCCGACGCGCGGGCGCTGAAGGAGCAGGGCGTCGCGATGGTCTTCACGCCCAAGGACTTCAGCCTGACCCAGGCGATGGCCGGCATCGTGGACGTCATCCGGGCGGCCAACGGCCTGGGCTGATCGGCCTGAGGAGATCGGCCTGAGGAGATCGGCCCGGGCTGATCGGCCCGAGGACCTTGGTCCCGGGCTGGACCGGGTCTGCCCCGGAGGCGGCGCCGCGCCCTACGGTGGAGGAGGGGACGCCGGTCGCGCGCAGGCGTGCGGCGGGGGAGAGGGGCGAGGACCTTGCCTGGCGCACGAGCGGAGTGGGCACAGTCGGCGTTCGGCGGTCTGCTGGACGCCGCACCCGACGCGATGGTGGTGGTCGACGACCAGGGCCGGATCCAGGTCGGCAACGCCCAGGCGCTCGCGATGTTCGGCTACGAGCGGGGTGAGCTGGTCGGCGAGCCCGTGGAGCGGCTGAGCCCCGCGGGCCTCCGGGCGCAGCACGCCCGGCACCGCACCGACTTCGTGGCGGCCCCCCGGCTGCGGGCGATGGGGCGCGGCCTGGACCTGCGTGCGTGCCGCAAGGACGGCTCGGAGTTCCCGGTCGAGATCTCCCTGGCGCCGCTGCGCACCGAGCAGGGCCTGTTCGTCTCCGCCGCGATCCGCGACATCACCCGGCGCAAGCGCGAGGAGCAGCTGTTCCGGGGGCTGCTCGAGGCCGCGCCGGACGCCATGGTGATCGTGGACCGCGAGGGCAGCATCGTGCTGGTCAACGCCCAGGTCGAGAAGCTCTTCGGCTACGCCCGCGGCGAGCTGGTCGGTCGCCCCGTCGAGATGCTGGTGCCCGAGCGGTTCGGCGCGCACACGAGCTTCCGCGAGGGCTACCTCGGGGAGCCGCGGACCCGTCCGATGGGACTGGCCGGCAACCTGGCGGCGCGCCGCAAGGACGGCTCGGAGTTCCCCGTCGAGATCTCGCTGGCGCCGCTGGAGACCGAGGATGGCCTGCTGGTCTCGGCCGCGGTGCGCGACATCACCGAGCGCCGGCGCACGCAGGAGGCGGCCGACCGCGCCAAGGACGAGTTCTTCGCCACCGTCTCGCACGAGCTGCGTACCCCGCTCACCTCGATCATCGGGTACGCCGAGCTGATGGAGGACGTGGCCGGGCTGCCCGCCGAGGCGCGGTCGTTCCTGGAGGTCATCGGCCGGTCCGCGACGCGGGAGCTGCGGCTGGTCGACGATCTGCTGACGCTGGTCAAGATGGGCAGCGACGGGCTGTCGATGGCGGTCGAGGACGTCGACCTGGTGGCGCTCGCGCGTGACGCGGTCTCCGACTGCGCCCCCACTGCGGTGGAGCGCCGGCTGCAGGTGGGCCTGGTGGCACCGGAGCGCCCCGTCGTGGTGCCCGGCGACCCGGTGCGGCTGGGTCAGGTGCTCGACAACCTGCTCTCGAACGCGATGAAGTTCACCCCCGACGAGGGTCGGGTGGAGGTCCGCGTCGGCGCTGAGCACGAGTGGGTGGTCGCCGAGGTGTGCGACGACGGACCCGGCATCGCCCCGGAGGACCAGGCCCGGCTCTTCGAGCGGCTCTTCCGGACCCGCGCCGTCGTCGAGGCGAACGTCCCTGGTGCGGGCCTGGGTCTCTCGATCGCCCGGGGGATCGCCGAGGCGCACGGCGGCTCGCTGGCTGTCGAGAGCGCTCCGGGCCGCGGCACGATCTTCCGGCTCACCCTGCCGGCGGTTCCCGGCGCCGTGGTGCCGCGGCAGGCGCACGGCGGCCTTCCCGGCGCGCCGCCGCGGTACCTGCCCGGACGCTGAGGCCGGGGGATCCGGCGGGACTCGGGTCGGGGATCGAGGTCGGCCGACCAGCAGGCGGCCGGCGCCGTGGTGCTCAGTACCGGCCGAAGTCCTGGGTGTAGTACGGCACGCCGTGACTGTCGAGGGCGTAGCCGATCCCGATCCGGCCGTAGTGCCCGAGCAGGTTGTGGCGGTGCGGAGGGCTGTGGAACCAGGCCTGGGTCACCGCGGTCCAGCGGTAGCCGTAGGCGACGTTCTCGCCGCACCGGTTCCAGCCGTCGGGGATCTGGCGGGGATAGCCGGGGTTGTGGCTCATCTCGTGGGCCGCGGCCTGGTGGCGCGACCAGCGGGTCGCCACCCGGCTCATGACCGGGTCCAGCCGCAGGGGCCGCAGTCCGCGGCGCGCCCGGTAGGCGTTGGTCTGGGCGAGGATCCGCTGCTGCACCTGGTGCAGCGAGGGTGCGGTGACCGTGCGCGCCGTCATCGTCGTCACGGCCGACCCGGTGGCCCCGGTGACCGCCGTAGTCGCCGTCGCCGGAGCGGCCAGCAGCGGGACGCACAGCACGATCCCGAACACGGGCAGTAGGGCGCTCAGCACCGCCCGAGGTCCGCGAGACACCATCATGAAACGGACGTTACCGGCGTTACCGGCGTTTCGCCTGGGAAAGTGGAAATGTCCTGTGATAGGAGCGGCTGCTGCGGCGGAGCCGGATCAGAAGAGGCGCTGGGTGGGGTCGTCGATGCCGCGCAGGGCGTCGTAGTCCACGACGGCGCAGGCGATGCCCCGGTCGGTGGCGAGCACCCGGGCCTGCGGCTTGATCTCCTGCGCGGCGAAGATTCCGCGGACCGGCCCCGCGCCGGTCAGCAGCGGGTCGCGGTTGAGCAGCTCGAGGTAGCGGGTCAGCTGCTCGACGCCGTCGATCTCCCCCCGCCGCTTGATCTCCACGGCGACCGAGACGCCGGCGGCGTCGCGGCACATCAGGTCCACGGGGCCGATGGCCGTGGGGTACTCCCGGCGGACCAGGGTCAGGCCCTCGGCGAGGGTGTGCGGGTGCTCGGCGAGCAGCTCCTGCAGGTGCTTCTCGACGCCGTCCTTGACCAGGCCGGGGTCGACGCCGAGGTCGTGGCTGGAGTCGTGCAGCACCTCGTGGATCAGGATGCGCAGGGTGTCGTCTGTCTTGGCGTTGCAGACCGTCCACTCCAGGACGCCGTCCTCCGCGCCGTCCTCCGGGGCCAGCTCGGTGACCGTGCACGGCGGCGTCATCCAGTTGAGCGGCTTGTAGGACCCGCCGTCGGAGTGGATCAGCACCGACCCGTCGGCCTTGAGCATCAGCACCCGGGTCGCCAGCGGCAGGTGCGCGGTCAGCCGGCCGGCGTAGTCGACCTGGCAGCGCGCGACGACGATCCTCACGCCGGCCGAATGTACCGGCATCCCCCTGCCTATGCTCCGGCCATGGCGCACCCGCTCGACGACGCCGACACCTCGCTGCTCGTGCGGGGGGCATCGGTCTTCACCGTCCTGAGCGGTACGGCGAACGTCGTGATGCAGCTCAGCCGGCCCGAGATCGGGTACGCGGTCAAGGACAGCGCGGTCACCGAGGGCAACCTGTTCACCAACCCGTCCCGGCGGCGGCGGACCACCATCGGCTACCTCGCCGTGGCCGTGCTCGGGACGTCCGAGGAGCGCGCGGCGTTCCGGCGGGCCACCACCCGCTCGCATGCCCGCGTGCCCGGAGCCTTCGACGTCGACCTGCAGCGGTGGGTCGGCGCCTGCCTCTACCGGGGCTTCGAGGACTCCTGCGAGCGGCTCCACGGTCCCCTGCGCGGTGCCGAGAGGGAGGCGTTCTACCGGCAGGGGGTGGTGCTCGGCGGCCTGCTGCAGATGCCCCGGGAGGCGTGGCCGGCCGACCGGGAGGCCTTCGAGGAGTATTGGCGCGACGGTCTGGCGCAGGCACGGATTGACGACACCCTGCGCGCCTACCTGATGAGCATCGTCCGGCTGGAGTACCTCGGCCGGTCCGTGCCGCGGCCCGCCGTACGGCTGCGGGAGTGGTTGGTGGCCGGTCACCTCCCGCCGGAGCTGAGGCAGCAGATGCGGCTGCCGTGGAGCGCGCGGGACCAGCGCCGGTTCGACCGGCTGCTCGGGGCCGTCGCCCTTGCGTGGCGCCGCCTGCCGCCCGAGCGGCAGGCGTGGCCGCTGACCCGCTCGATCGCCCACGTCCGGGCCCGGCGGGCGAGCGGCCGCGACCTGTTCGAGGACTGACGTCGCGACGTGGCGCACGCCACGTCCGCGGAGCGAACCGAGGGGTTACCGACCGGTAACGAACCGTGGCAGCATCTGCGCCCATGAGCGAGAGCCAGCAGATCAGCCGCACCCTGGTGCTGCCCTACCTCAACCACGCCGTGCGGATGTACGAGTCGGGCTACGCCAGCGCCGCCGACATCGACGCCGCCATGCGCTTCGGCTGTGGCTACGCCCAAGGCCCGCTCGCCACGATCGACGCGCTCGGCGCGCTCGGCGCCGCCACCGTGAGGGACCAGCTCGCCGCCCGGTACGCCGAGACCGGCGACGACCTGCACCGCCCCGCTGACCTGCTCGAGCAGCTCGCGAACGACGGCCGCACGTTCGCCGACGCCGCCTCCGTGAACGCCGACGAGGCGCCGGAGTTCGCCCGCGAGATCCGCACCGTCGGCGTCGTCGGCACCGGCACGATGGCCTCGGGCATCGTCCAGGTCTTCGCCCAGGCTGGGTACGACGTCGTCTTCGTCGGCCGCAGCGACGACAAGGTCGCCGCCGTGCAGGCCGGGATCGAGAAGGGCCTCGACAAGCTCATCGCGAAGGGCCGGCTCGAGGAGGGGGCGAAGGCCGACGTGATCGGCCGCCTCACCGCCGCCACCGAGCGCAGCGCGCTGGGCGACGTCGACATCGTGGTGGAGGCGATCGCGGAGGACCTGGCGATCAAGACCGAGCTGTTCGCCGAGCTCGACGGCATCCTCAAGCCGGGCGCGATCCTGGCGACCACGACCTCCTCGATGCCGATCGCGCAGATCGCCGAGGCGACCGCGCGGCCCCACGACGTGATCGGCATGCACTTCTTCAACCCGGCAACCGTGATGAAGCTGGTCGAGGTGGTCACCACCGTCGACACCGCCGACGACGTCGACCGCACGGTGAAGGCGCTGTGCGCCAACATCGGCAAGGTCGCGGTGTCGTGCGGTGACCGGGCCGGGTTCATCGTGAACTGCCTGCTGTTCCCCTACCTCAACGACGCGGTCAAGCTGCTCGAGGCCGGCACCGACATCGACACGATCGACGCCGCGATCAAGGCTGAGGCCGGCTTCCCGATGGGTCCGTTCGCGCTGCTCGACGTGGTCGGCAACGACGTCTCGCTGGCGATCGAGCAGGAGCTCTTCGCGGAGTTCAAGGAGCCCGGCCTCGCCCCGGCCCGCACCCTGGAGGAGAAGGTCGCCGCGGGCGACCTCGGCCGCAAGACCGGCAAGGGCTTCCACGACTACCGCTGAGCCCCGCCTCAGAGCAGCCGCGGGTACCCGCGCAGCACCGCCCGCTCCAGCACGCCCAGGCTGGCCCGCAACGCCGCCTCGTCGATGACCGGGAAGATGCCGCGTTCCTTCCAGGTCGGCGCGGCGTCGCTCCAGTCGCAGTACGACGTGACCCGCGTCGACCCGTCGTCGGTGGGCTCCAGCTCGTAGCCGTAGACGTGCCCGATCGGCGGCTTGATCCTGCCCTCGATCGTCCACTCGATCAGCTGGTCAGGCTCCAGGCGGGTGATCACCACGTCCACGTCGTACCGGCCCATCGGCACGTCGCCGAGCGCCTCGCGGTCCATGTGCACCCGGAAGCGGTCGCCGGGCCGTTCGGGCGGCGTGCCCTCGGCGGACTGCAGCATGCCGGAGGAGTCCATCGCGACGTGCCCGTCGGGGTCGCGGAGCACGGCGAAGACCGCCGCGGGCGCGGCTGGGACCACCCGGGTGGCCGAGATGCGTTCGGGCACGGGTCGAAGGCTAGGGCACGACCCCGCGCGTGGGGAGGGCTCGGGTCGCCCCGGTGCGCCGTGCCATCATGCGGGTCATGACCCCGGAGACCCCTGCGCGCGCGTTCGGCACCATCGGTGTGATCGGCCTGGGCACCATGGGTGCCGGCATCGTGGAGGTGTTCGCCCGCAACGGCTTCGAGGTCGTCGGCGTCGAGCACAACCCCGAGTCCCTCGAGCGTGGTCGTCAGCACCTCGACCACTCCACCGCCCGCGCGGTCCGGCGGGGGAAGCTGGCCGAGGAGGACAAGCAGGCGCTGTTCGACCGGATCACCTTCACCACCGAGCTGGCCGACCTCGCCCGCGCCGACCTCGTCGTCGAGGCGGTCACCGAGCAGCTCGAGGTCAAGAAGGCGCTCTTCTCCCAGCTCGACCAGATCGTCTCCGACGACGCGGTGCTGGCGACGAACACCTCGTCCCTCTCGGTCACCGAGATCAGCACGGCCAACAGCCGACCGGGCCGGGTCGTCGGCCTGCACTTCTTCAACCCCGCCCCGGTGCAGGACCTCGTCGAGGTGGTGCGCACGGTCGTCACCGAGCCGCAGGTCCTCGACGACGTCACGGCGCTGGTCCGCTCGCTCGGAAAGACGCCGGTGGTGTGCGGCGACAAGGCCGGCTTCATCGCCAACACGCTGCTGTTCGGCTACCTCAACCACGCCGCGTCGATGTACGAGCAGAAGTACGCCAGCCGGGAGGACATCGACGCCGCCATGCGCTTCGGGTGCGGCTACCCGATGGGGCCGCTGGCCCTGCTGGACCTGATCGGTCTCGACACGGCGTACGAGATCCTGGAGACGATGTACCGCCAGGGCCGCGACCGCCTGCACGCGCCCACCCCGATCCTCAAGCAGATGGTCACCGCCGGTCTGCTCGGCCGCAAGACCGGTCGCGGCTTCTACACCTACGAGGGCCCGGACAGCCCGGTCGTGGTGGCCGATGCCCAGACGCCGTCGGAGGACGACAAGCCGCAGCTGCGTCGCGACATCCGCCGCGTCGGCGTGGTGGGCACTGGAACGATGGCGACCGGCATCGTCGAGGTCTTCGCCAAGGCCGGCTACGACGTCGTCTACGTCGGCCGCTCGGAGGCCAAGACCGACGGCGTGCGCGCGGCGATCGAGAAGTCGCTGGACAAGGCGATCCAGCGCGGCAAGCTCGAGGAGGCGGCGAAGGCCGACGTGCTCGCGCGGCTCACCGCGACGACGCGCCTGGACGACCTCGGCGACGTGGACCTCGTGGTCGAGGCCATCGCCGAGGACCTCCAGGTGAAGACGACGCTGTTCTCCAACCTCGACGACATCTGCAAGCCGGGCGCGATCCTGGCGACCACGACCTCCTCGTTGCCGGTGATCCAGTGTGCCCGGGCGACGAGCCGTCCGCAGGACGTCATCGGGATGCACTTCTTCAACCCGGCGCCGGTGATGAGGCTCGTCGAGGTGGTCAGCACGGTGAGCACCTCCGACGAGGTGGCCGAGACCGTCCGGGCGCTGTGCGCGTCGGTCGGCAAGGTCCCGGTCTCCTGCGCCGACCGCGCGGGCTTCATCGTCAACGCGCTGCTCTTCCCCTACCTCAACGACGCGGTGAAGATGCTCGAGGCGCACTACGCCGACGCCGACGACATCGACATCGCGATGAAGCAGGGCTGCGCGCTCCCCATGGGGCCCTTCGAGCTGCTCGACGTGGTCGGCAACGATGTGTCGCTGGCCATCGAGCGCGAGCTCTACCTGGAGTTCCGTGAGCCCGGCTTCGCCCCGGCGCCGCTGCTGGAGCACCTGGTCACCGCCGGCTACCTCGGCCGCAAGACCAAGCGCGGCTTCCGCGACTACTCCAGCCGCTGAGCGGGCGGAAACGGTGCGCTGAAACGCGCTGAGCGGGCGGAGAGGGTGCGCTGGAACGCGCCGAGCGGGCGGAAAAGGTGCGCTGGAAAGCGCCGAGCGGGCGGAGACGGTGCGCTGAAACGCGCCGAGCGGGCGGAGAGTGCACCTCCATGTCGCGGGTGCCGCACCGTGGTCGTTCGTCCGTGACGCGCCGTTTCTGCCCGCTCAGTGGTTCGTAGCGCGCCGTTTCCGCCCGCTCGGCGTACCGCAGCGCGCCGTTTGCACCCGCTCGGCGTCAGACGGGGGAGCAGTCGTGGCCGCAGGCGCCGTCGGTCGCGGGAGGGATGGCCGGGTCGGCGTGGGCGGCCGGGCGGTGCAGGACGGCCTGCGTGGCCAGGACGGTGAGACGGTCCGCGTCGCCGCTCGCCGTGCCGTCGACGATCAGCGTGTAGCCGCGGGGCTGCAGCGGCCAGAACAGCACGGTGACGCGCGGGTTGAGCGCGATGTTGGCCGCGGTCCCGCGGCCCGGGCCGTCGACCTCGAGCCCGTCGGCCGTGGCCTGCGGCTCGACGGTGACCGCCTTGATCCGCCCGTCGTCCCCCGTGCTCAGCAGGTACGCCGCACCGTGGTCGGCCATCGCCTCGGCGAGCCGCGTCGTGTCCACCGGAATGCTCATGCCGCCGACCCTAGGTTGAAGCCATGACCACGGGAAGGCTCGAGGCGTTCAGCGACGGTGTCCTCGCGGTGATCATCACCGTGATGGTCCTGGAGCTGAAGGCGCCCGCCGGCCACGACTGGGCGGCTCTGCAGGACACCGGCCTGGGCCTGCTCACCTACCTGCTCAGCTTCGTGTACGTCGGCATCTACTGGAGCAACCACCACCACATGTTCCAGGTCGCCGAGCACGCCGACGGCGCGGTGCTGTGGGCGAACCTGCACCTGCTCTTCTGGCTCTCGCTCCTCCCGTTCAGCACGGCGTGGCTGGACGAGTCGAGCGTTGCCGAGGTGCCGACGATCGTCTACGGCATCAACCTGCTGGCCGCGGCGATCGCCTACTACGTGCTGCAGCAGGCGATCTTCCGCACGCCGAGCGGCGATCGGCTGCGCAACGCGCTCGGGCACGACTGGAAGGGCCGGCTGTCGCCGGTGCTCTACCTCGTCGGCATCGGCCTGGCGCTGGTGCGTCCGTGGCTGGCGGAGATCCCCTACGTCGCCGTGGCGCTGATGTGGCTCGTGCCCGACCGCCGGGTCGAGCGGTTCCTCGCGGCCGAGCGCGAGCCGTCAGCGGGCTGAGGCGGGCCGGGCGATCACGACCACGTTGCTCAGGTAGCTGGTGCCGTCCCAGTCACCGCAGGTGACCAGCACCAGCCGGCCGGGGCCGCTGCTGCCGAAGAGTGCGCGCGCCCGCCGGGCGAGCTGCTGCTTGCTCGGCGTCTCCACCCGAGCGACCCGGTAGACCAGGCGCCCCCGATCGGTGCCGACCACGACGCGGTCGCCGGGATGCAGCCGGCCGAGGTGGTCCAGCGCGCCGCCGCCGGTGTGGACGGTGTGCCCGCTCACCAGTGCCGCCCCGTGCTTCGACCCCGGCAGCGCCCCGCCGGCCCACCAGCCGAGCTCCCGGGCGTCGCCGGGCGGCACCAGCGCGCGCCCGCTGAGCCGGATCGGCACCACCGGAGCATCCACTCCCAGCGCCGGGATCACCACCCGCCGGGGCGCGCCGGGCCGCCACGGCGCACGGGGCGCGGCAGGCGCCGCGACCTCCGCCGCTGCCGCCGCTGCCGGGGCGACCGCGGCGGCCGAGGCCGCCGCGGTGTCCGGCGGGCGGTCGCCGGTCCACCACCAGCTGGCACCCACGACCGCGAGGGTCGTCGCGAGCACCAGGAGGCAGGCGGCCGGCCGACCGCTGCGCCGGCGATGGACGCGGTCGCCCGACCTCGGCTCAGCCGCGGCCGTCATGGGTACGTCGACGCAGCGCGATGCCCGCCGTACCGAGCCCCAGGACCATCAGCAGCAGCGGGAGCGCCGTCCCGTGCCACGCGTGCAGCGCCCGGCTCATCGTGCCGGCCTCGCCGGCGTCGACGGCCGTCGGCACCACGCCCGCCGCGGTGGCCGAGGTGCCGGCGACGGCCGTGCGTGCGACCGTCGAGGAGGCCTCGACCGCAGCACCCTGGGCCGAGCCCGCCGGGAGGCCGGTCTCGGACTGCCCGGCGCCGGCGGTGAACAGCGTCGGCGGCAGCGTCTGGGTCCCGGTCGTGCCGATGGCCGCGATGCCGGTCGGGACCGTGCCGGCGGTGGGCGCCGACGTCGTCACCCCTGTGGACGACGTCGAGGTGCCCGCGCCGGTGGTCCCGGAGCCGGTGCTGCCCGTGCTGCCCGTGCTGCCCGTGGTGCTGGTGCAGGGCGCAACCCAGAAGACCTTCGTCTTGGTGTCGTTGCCCTGGGCATAGGGCGTGCTGACCGTCAGCCGGACGTGGTAGCCCTGCTGTGCCTGGGGCGCGCCGTCGAAGCTCAGGTGGTAGGTCGCGGAGCCGTCGAGCCCGGTGGGGGTGCCGGCGCCGGTGGCCGGGTCGCCACCGACGAAGACCGACGTCGGCCCGTCGACCGTGACCCCGACGCCGGCCGTCGGGGCCTGCATCGTGAAGGAGACGGTCGAGACGACGTCGGCGCCCTCGTCGAAGCCGTACCACGCCACCTGGAAGTCGCAGCCGGGGTGGGCGACGTTGTTCGGCGTGGTGCCGAGGTCGCCGATGCCCTTGATCTTCACCGTGCCGTTGTTGCCCGGCGGGTCACCGGCCGGGGTGAGTCCGGTGCCCTGCCCCGACTGGCCGGACTGCCCGGGCCGGGTGGACGAGTGGGGCGCGGGGTGGCTGGTCGGGTGGGACGCCTGGTGCGGTGCGTGGGTGGCGGCGTGGCTCTGCGCCGGGTGGTGGCTGCCGCGGCCACTGGCGCTCTTCGCGCCGTGGCTCGAGGCTGCCCGACCCGGTCCGCTGCTCGAGGCTGCGGACGGCGCCGGCTGCCCGGTCGGGTGGGCGGTCGGGTGGGTGGCGTGGGCCGCGGTGGCGTGCTCGTTCGCGTGCCCGTGTCCGGGTCGCCGGGGCGTCGGCCCGGGCAGCGGGCACGGAGAGTGCGAGCAGGGCGAGTGAGGCGAGACCGGCGGGCGCAACGGCCCGCCCTGAGAAGCGGTTCATCGGGAAGGAACTCCATTTCGGATCGTCGCGACGTCGTGCCGCGAAGGGGGCATCCGTGCGAACTCCCTCCCCGGATTCGCTCGGTGAGGCTGCGTACCCCTTGACAACCCCGACGACACAGGCGGTTTCGGGCGATTTCTCCGGGCCGGCTCGTCGGCGCCCCTCTGCCGCCACGTCGCCGCCGCGTCTTCTGAGCGTCCCGCCCACGCGGATCGCCGCGGCTCCGCGTGGGTACGGCGCTCGGCATGAGCGAGCATCGCGAGGACCGGGCAGCCGAGGGCACACACGACGGATCCGACAGCCGGGTGGACCGCCGCGCCGAGCTCCTGCCCGAGGAGCAGGCGGCCGGTAGCGACGATCCGGAGGGGCAGGCCGCCGCGGTGCTGCGCGACTCCGACGAGCGCACCGCCGACCCGGAGGGCACCGGGGCGGCGTCGGTGCAGACCTCCACGCCGGACGAGCGGCCCCATTAGAAGCCGGCCAGTGGCGCCCGGCCAGTAGCGCCGGTCGTCCGGCGCCGGTCCTGTGGCGCCGGTCCTCCGGCACCGGTACGGCCGAGGGCCGCACCCGTATCCTGGATCGGTGGACGCACTGATCTTCCTCGTGCTGCTGGCGATCGGTGCCGCCGTCGTGGTGTCCTCGAGCCGCCGGCAGAGGCAGCGGGCCGAGGAGCAGCGGCGGGCGCAGCTCGAGCCGGTGCGCAAGCTCGCGTTCGAGGACGTCACCGCCCTCGGTGAGGAGCTCCAGCAGCTCGACGTCGACCTCGCCGGCCGTCCCCTCGACGCCGGCGAGCGCGCCGACTACCAGCGCGCGCTCGACGCCTACGAGTCGGCGAAGACCGCTGCCGACGGTCTCATCCGCGCCGACGACGTCCGTCACGTCACGCAGATCCTCGACGACGGCCGCTACGCGATGGCCTGCGTCCGGGCCCGGGTGGACGGTCGGCCGCTGCCCACGCGTCGGCCCCCGTGCTTCTTCGACCCCCGGCACGGCACCGCGGTGACCGAGGTGTCGTGGACGCCGCCCGGCGGTACGCCGCGCGACGTCCCGGCCTGTGCGCTCGACGCCGAGCGCGTCCGGGCCGGCGCCGAGCCCGACGTGCGCCAGGTGATGGTCGGCGCCCGCCGGGTCCCGTACTGGCAGGGCGGCCCGATGTACCAGCCCTACGCCCGGGGCTACTTCGGCGGGTTCGCCCCGATGGACTGGATGTTCATGGGGATGCTCTTCGGTGGCGGCTTCGACGGCATCGGGCTCGGGATCGGCGAGGGCATCGGGGCGCTCGGCGACGGGCTGGGTGAGGGCATCGGCGCGGTCGGTGACGGCATCGGCGACGTGTTCGGCGGTATCGGCGACGGCATCGGCGACGTGTTCGGCGACATCGGCGACCTCTTCTAGCCCGAGCTGCCGGCGCGCTTCACCCTCAGCGGCGGCGCGCGCGGTAGGCGGCGACAGCCGCGCGGTTGCTGCAGGTGACCGAGCAGTATCGCCGTGACCGGTTGCGCGACAGGTCGAGGACGACGCCGCCGCAGTCGGCGTCGGCGCACACGGCCAACCGCGACATCTCGTCGGCGCGCACGACGTCGATCATCGCCATCGCCGTCTCCACTGCGATCCGGGTGGCCAGGGGGGTCTGCGGGCCCACGGCGTGGACGTGCCAGTCCAGCGCGTCGTGGCGCACCAGCTGCGGGATCGCACCGGCCTCGCGGAGCATCCGGTTGAGCCGGGCGACGGCGTCGTCCCGGTCCGCCAGGAGGAGCGCGGGCCGCGGGGACCGCAGCGCGCGCACCTCCTCGAGCTCGGCCCGGGTCCGATCGTGGCGCCCCGTGTAGGCGTGCTCGAGGAAGAACGCATCGAGTGCCGCCACGGCGTCGAGGGTGTCCGGCTCGGTCGCGGAGTTCACCAGCGCCACGGCAGCGCGCAGCGCACTTCGGGTGTCATCGGCGAAGTCCACGTTGACACCTTACTCGGCCCGCGCCTAGTGTCATCGGTCATAGGTGATTTGGGACATGACGCTCCGATGGCCGGCGGCCTCGGTCTCGCCGTCCTGTCGGCTGCGTCGTTCGGGCTGTCCGGAGCCCTGGCCCGGGGCCTTCTCGACGCCGGCTGGAGCGCCGGGGCCGCCGTCGCGGCGCGGGTGACGATCGCCGCGGTCGTGCTCGCCGTTCCGACGCTGGCCCTGCTGCGCGGCCGGTGGCCGCTGCTGCGGCGCAGCGCCGGCACGGTCGTGGTCTACGGCCTGGTCGCGGTCGCCGGGTGCCAGTTCGCCTACTTCGAGGCCGTCGGCTCGATGACGATCGCCGTCGCGCTGCTGCTGGAGTACACCGCGCCGGTGGCGGTCGTCGGTTGGCTCTGGCTGCGCCACGGCGAGAGACCGCGCCCGGCGACCGTTGCGGGCGCGGTGCTCGCCGCTGCGGGACTGGTGCTGGTCCTCGGCGTCCTCGACGGCGTCTCGGTGAGCACCGCCGGCCTGCTCTGGGCGCTCGGGGCGATGGCCGGCGCCGCGACCTACTTCATGCTGTCGGCGGAGGAGTCCCACGGACTGCCGCCGCTGGTCCTGGCCGGTGGTGGGCTCCTCACCGCCGCCGTGGCGCTCGGACTGCTCGGGCTGGTCGGTGCGGTCCCGATGCACGCCACGACACGGGCGGTCCGCTACGACGGCCACCTGGTGGCGTGGTGGCTCCCGCTGCTCGGGCTCGGCGTGGTGAGCGCTGCCCTGGCTTACGTCACCGGCATCGCCGCGAGCCGGCGGCTCGGCTCGCGGCTCGCGTCGTTCGTGGCGCTCGGAGAGGTGCTCGCGGCGCTCGTGTTCGCCTGGCTGCTGCTCGGTGAGCTGCCGCGGGCGGTGCAGCTGCTCGGCGGCGTGCTGGTGCTGGCCGGTGTTGTGCTGGTGCGGCTGGGGGAGGGGCAGGCCGTCGCCGTGCCGGTGTCCGTGGACCCCTCCACGGTGCTTCCGGCCCGACGATGACGGCCAGCGATGAGGTCAGCGATGAGGCCAGCGATGAGGACTAGCGAGCGTCCTGCCGCTTGACGAACACCTCGCGCACGAGCAGCAGGATCGCCGCGGCGGTCGGGATCGCCAGCAGCGCGCCGATCACCCCGAGCAGCGATGCGCCGACCAGCGCCGCGATCACGGTCACCGCACCCGGCACGGCGACCGAGCGTGCCATCACCGGTGGGTAGATCACGTAGTTCTCCACCTGCTGGTAGATCACGTAGAAGATGACCAGGACGATCCCGTCGTTGATCGAGGTGGCGAACCCGATCGCCACGACGATGATCGCGCCGAGCGTGGCGCCGATCATCGGGATGACGTCGAGCAGCGCCACCACGACGGCGAGCGCGACGGCGTACTGGCCCATCCCGATGACGAACAGCACGATCAGCGTCGAGATGCCGGCGCACAAGGCGATGAAGAACGCCCCGGAGACGTAGCCGCCGACGCTGCGCAGGATCTCGTCGCCGAGGAGCTGCACGCGCTCTCGCCGCGACGCCGGCGTGAGCCGGTAGAGCGACTCCTTGATGCTGGGCAGGGAGGCGAGGAAGTACAGCGTCAGCACGACCACCACGAACGCGCTGCCGAGCGCGCCGAGGATCGCGAGCGTCACGTTGAGCGCGCCGCCGAAGACCCGCTTGGCGAGGTCGCCGGAGGCGATGTAGTCCTTCACGCGGTCGACCACGTGGTACTTGTCGTTGAGCTGCTGGATCTGGTGGTTGTGGGTGAGCTTGTCGAGCCAGTCCGGGGCGTTGGCGGTGATGGCGGCGACCTGGTCGCTGATCACCGGCACGATCGCGAACGCGAACAGCGCCAGCACGCCGAGCACGCCGACCACCACGATCAGCAGGGCCATCCAGCGCCGGAGCCCACGGCGGGTGAAGAACTCCAATGCCGGGTTGAGCCCCGCGGCCAGGAACAGCGCGACGACCACCAGGATGATCACCGACCCCACGGCCTGGATCCGCAGCGCCAGCCAGAATGCGAGCGCGAGGCCGAGGCCGCCGGTGAAGCCGATCGAGAACGGTGTCCGCACCAGCGCCGGGCCCGGCTGCCCGTACGGGTCCTCCTCGACCAGCCGCTCGGCGGCGTCGCCGACCCGCTCGTCACCGTGGCCGGTCGCCCCCTCGGGGACCACCTCGCTCCCGGTGTCCCCCTGCTGGCCCCGCTCCTCGCCGCTCATGCCGAGCGAACCTACAGGGCGAGCCGCCTCAGTCGTCGTCGCCGAAGCCGGCGACCACATCGCGCAGCGCACCGAGTTGGGCGGTGATCGCGTCGCGACGGCGGGCGAGGCGGTCGACCTCGGCTCGGAGGGCGGCGAGCTCGCGCTCGGAGTCGGCGTGCCCGCTGGTGCGGATGCTCTCGGCCTGCTTCTTGGCCGAGCTCACCACCTGCTCCGCCTCGCGGCGGGCGCGCACCAGCAGCTGCTCGGCCTCACGCTCGGTCTGCTCACGCATGGCGTTCGCCGCCCCGGTCGCCTCGCGGGCGCGCTGCTCGGAGGCGTTCGCGCGCTCCTCGGCCTCCCGGACCAGTCGCTCGGTCTCGCTCATCGCGGTGGCGTGGTGCTCGGCGGCCTCGCGGGTCAGCCGCTCCTTCTCCAGGGTGAGCAGCCGGCGGGCCTCGGCGACCTCGCGGTCGGCGCTGGCCCGGGCCTGCTCGGCCTCGCGGGTGGCGCTGGTGCGCAGCGCGTTGGTCTCCTGCTCGGCCGCGAGCCGGTGCTGGGCGGCCTCGCGCTTCGCGGCCCCGAGGACCTCCTCGGCCTCGGCCCGCAGGCGGTTGCGCTCGGCGTCGATCTCGGCCATGGTCCGGTCGCGGTGCTCGTCGAGCTCGCGGAGCTGGACCACCCGCATGTCGTCGGCGTCGGACTCGGCCTTCGCGGTGATCGCGGCGGCGTCGCGGGCCGCCTGCTCCCGCACCCGGCTCGCCTGCAGGTTCGCCTCGCCGAGGACCTCCTCGGCCTGCTCCTCGGCCAGGCGGAGCAGCTCGCTCGCCTTGCCCCCCAGCCCGGCGTACGACGGGCGCTCGTTCTCGGCCAGCTCCGTGCGCAGGGCGTCGAGCTGGCCCTCGAGGCCGCTGATCCGCTCGCGAGCCTCGTTGAGGCTGGCGAGGAGTCCGGCCCGCTCCGCGTGCACGCCGCGCAGGTGCTGGTCGACGGCCTCACGGTCGTAGCCGTTGCGGCGCACGACGGGCAGGTCCGGGGTGGACGCGGCAGCCGCCGCGGCCGGCGGGGCGGCGGTCCGTGCCGCGGACGGTGCCGACGGTGCGGACTGCGACGCGGCCGGAGGGGGCAGGGTCCGGCCGGCGGCGGTGCGCTGCGCGGGCGCCGCCTGGGCCGCCTGGGGTCGCGGCTGCGCAGCTGACTGGGCGGCTGGCTGGGCGGCTGGCTGGGCGGGGGCCTGCGCCGGCGCCTGCCGGCCCTGACCCGAGCCGCCCGGGACCCGCGGGATCACCTGGGTGGGCTCGTCGTCGTCGAAGATGGACAGGCCCTGCTCGCTGCGGTCGCTCATGGGGTCCAGTCTCGCCGATGCCGGCCCCGGATCCCAGCCGGGACACGGGCTGGGACGCACCCTGAGAAGCACCCGAGAAGGGCTGCGCGGGCGGGGCCGGGGACCCGGGGACGAGACACGCCGGGCCCCCGGCAGGGGACCCGGCGTGTCGCCGTGCGCGTCGTGCGCTCAGATGCCGCGGAAGATGTTGATCTTGTCCAGGTGCTGGTCGCGCAGCTCGGTGTTCTTCACGCCGAGGCCCTCCTCGGGGGCGAGGCACAGCACGCCGACCTTGCCCTGGTGGGCGTTCTTGTGCACGTCGAGCGTGGCCTGACCGACCTCCTCGAGGGGGTAGGTCTTGGACAGCGTCGGGTGGATCATCCCCTTCGCGATCAGCCGGTTGGCCTCCCACGACTCGCGGTAGTTGGCGAAGTGGGAGGAGATGATCCGCTTGAGGTTCATCCACAGGTAGCGGTTGTCGTACTCGTGCATGTAGCCGCTCGTCGACGCACAGGTGGTGATCGTGCCGCCCTTGCGGGTCACGAAGACGCTGGCACCGAAGGTCTCGCGGCCCGGGTGCTCGAAGACGATGTCGATGTCCTCGCCACCGGTGAGCTCACGGATCCGCTTGCCGAACCGCAGCCACTCCTTGGGGTTCTGCTGCGTGCCGTCCTCGTTCCAGAACCGGTAGTCCTCTTGCGCGCGGTTGATGATCAGCTCCGCGCCCATCTTGCGGGCGATCTCGGCCTTGTCCTCGCTGGAGACCACGCAGACCGGGGTCGCGCCGCCGTTGAGGGCGTACTGCGTGGCGAAGCCGCCGAGGCCGCCCGAGGCGCCCCAGATGAGCACGTTGTCGCCCTGCTTCATGTCGCCGCCGTTCTTGCTCACCAGCTGGCGGTACGCCGTGCAGTTGACCAGTCCCGGCGAGGCGGCCTCCTCCCAGGTCAGGTGCTCGGGCTTCGGCATGAGCTGGTTGGACTTGACCAGCGCGACGTCGGCGAGGCCGCCGAAGTTGGTCTCGAAGCCCCAGATGCGCTGCTCGGGGTCGAGCATCGTGTCGTTGTGGCCGTCGGGGTGCTCGAGCTCGACGGAGAGGCAGTGCGCGACGACCCGGTCACCGGGCTTCCAGTTGTGCACGCCGACCCCGGTGGCGAGCACGACGCCGGCCAGGTCCGAGCCCACCACGTGGTAGGGCAGGTCGTGGCGCTTGGCGAGCGGGGAGGTGCGGCCGTAGCGCTCGAGGAAGCCGAAGGTGGAGACCGGCTCGAAGATCGAGGTCCACACGGTGTTGTAGTTGATGGCGCTGGCCATCACCGCGACGAGGGCCTCGCCGGGGCCGAGCTCGGGCATCGCGACGTCCTCGACGTGCAGCGACTTGCGCGGGTCCTTCTCCTTCGAGGTCTGCCCCTCGAACATGTCGACCTCGTCCTTCTTGACGAAGGCGGCGCGGTAGGACTCCGGCAGCTCGAGGTTCGCGAAGTCCTCGCTGGAGGCTTCGTTGGTGATGGCATCGACGATCTGGTGCATGGGAGTCTCCTGGTGAGGTGAGGCTGCGCCGTAGGTTACCGGTCGGTAATCGAATCAGTGGTCGGTGCCCGCTCCGTGGGCGGCCGCCGGCTCCACGAGCTCGACGAGGACGCCGCCCGCGTCCTTGGGGTGCACGAAGTTGATCCGGCTGTCGGCGGTGCCGCGCCGCGGTGCGTCGTAGAGCAGGCGGACGCCCCGCTCGCGCAGGATCGCGCTGACCTGCTCGACGTCGGTGACCCGGTAGGCGAGCTGCTGCAGGCCCGGGCCGCTGCGGTCGAGGAACTTCGCGATCGTGGACTCCTCGCTCAGCGGGGCCAGCAGCTGGATGCACGAGCCCGAGTCGCCCACGCCGACCATCGCCTCGCGCACGCCCTGCTCGGAGTTGGTCTCCTCGTGCAGCACGGTCATGCCGAAGGTCTCGGTGTAGAGCTTCTTCGCCTCGTCGAGGTCGCGGACCGCGACGCCGACGTGGTCGATGCAGGTGAACAGGTGCCCGGGAATGTCACGAGCGATGTCGAGGGCCATGGGCGGCAGTGTGGCGGAGCAGCGGCGGCGCCTCAACGGGGTGTGACCCGACCGACATCGCCGCGCTGCGGCGTGGAGAAGTAGGGTCGAGCGATCGTCCCAACACTTCGTCGGAGGCAGTCAGCATGTCCGGATCCGTCATCGTTGCGGGTGCCCGCACCCCGATCGGCCGCCTGCTCGGCGGCCTGAAGTCCCAGTCCGCGGCCGACCTCGGTGGTGTCGCGATCAAGGGCGCGCTGGAGAAGGCCGGTGTCTCCGGCGACCAGGTCGAGTACGTGATCATGGGCCAGGTCATCCAGGCCGGTGCCGGCCAGAACCCCGCCCGCACCGCTGCGGTCGCCGGCGGCATCCCGATGAGCGTCCCCTCGATCACGATCAACAAGGTCTGCCTGTCGGGCCTCAACGCGATCGCGACGGCCGACCAGATGATCCGCGCCGGCGAGGCCGACGTCATCGTCGCCGGCGGCATGGAGTCGATGACGAACGCTCCGCACCTGCTGCCCGGGTCCCGCGAGGGCTTCAAGTACGGCGACACCACGCTGGTCGACTCGATGGCGTACGACGCGCTGTTCGACCAGACCACCCAGCAGGCGATGGGTCTGCTGACCGAGGAGTGCAACGCCGCCTCGGCCAACCTGACCCGCGAGGAGCAGGACGCGTTCTCCGCCCAGTCGCACCAGAGGGCTGCGACGGCGTGGAAGAACGGCGCCTTCGACGACGAGGTCGTGCCGGTCGAGATCCCGCAGCGCAAGGGTGACCCGGTCGTGGTCAGCCAGGACGAGGGCATCCGTGGCGACACCACGGCGGAGTCGCTGGGCAAGCTGCGCCCGGCCTTCAGCAAGGAGGGCACGATCACCGCGGGCTCTGCCTCGCAGATCTCCGACGGCGCCTGCGCGGTCGTGGTGATGAGCAAGGCCAAGGCCGAGGAGCTCGGCCTGGAGTGGCTCGCCGAGATCGGTGCGCACGGCATGGTCGCCGGCCCCGACTCCACCCTGCAGCTGCAGCCCGCCGCGGCCACCGCCAAGGCGTGCGCGAAGGAGGGCATCGAGCCCGGCGACCTCGACCTGGTCGAGTTCAACGAGGCCTTCGCCGCGGTCGGCATCTCCTCGGCCCGCGAGCTCGGGATCGCCGAGGACAAGGTCAACGTCAACGGCGGCGCGATCGCGCTCGGCCACCCGGTCGGCATGTCCGGCGCCCGGATCGTGCTGCACCTGGCCCTGGAGCTCCAGCGCCGCGGCGGTGGCGTCGGCGCGGCGGCACTATGCGGCGGTGGCGGCCAGGGCGACGCCCTAATCGTCCGCGTTCCCCAGAAGTGACGGCTCCGGTGGTCGAGGCGCCAGCCCGCGAGCCTCACCACCACCGCGGCAGCCGATGAGCCGGCGCACCACCGCCGACGTCCCCGCCCTGGTCGAGAAGGCCAGGGCGGGGGACGCCCGCTCGGTCGCACGGCTGATCTCGCTGGTCGAGGACGCCTCGCCGGTGCTGCGCGAGGTGATGGCTGCTCTCGTCCCGCACGCCGGGCACGCCCAGGTCGTGGGCATCACCGGCTCCCCGGGCGTCGGCAAGTCCACCTCGACCAATGCGCTCGTGACCGAGCTGCGCAGGCGCGGCAAGCGGGTCGGGGTGCTCGCGGTCGACCCGTCGTCCCCGTTCTCCGGTGGAGCCCTGCTCGGTGACCGGGTGCGGATGCAGGACCACGCGCTGGACCGCGAGGTCTACATCCGGTCGATGGCCTCCCGCGGCCACCTCGGCGGACTGAGCTGGGCCGCGCCACAGGCGATCCGGGTGCTCGACGCCGCCGGCTGCGACGTCGTGCTCGTCGAGACCGTCGGCGTCGGGCAGAGCGAGGTCGAGATCGCCGGCCTGGCCGACACCACGCTGGTGCTGCTCGCCCCCGGCATGGGCGACGGGATCCAGGCGGCGAAGGCCGGCATCCTCGAGATCGGCGATCTGTACGTGATCAACAAGGCCGACCGCGACGGCGCCGACCAGGTGCGCCGCGAGCTGCGCTCGATGCTCGCGCTGGCCCAGCGACCCGAGGGTGCCTGGAAGTCCGACGTCCTCAAGACCGTCGCCCAGACCGGGGACGGCGTCGACGCCGTCGCGGACGCGATCGACGCCCATCGCGCGTGGTTGGAGGAGTCGGGCCGGCTGCAGGTCCGTCGTACGCGGCGGGCGCGGGACGAGGTCGAGGCGATCGCCGTCACCGCGCTGCGGGAGCGCTGGCGCGACGTCCACGAGCGGACCGAGCTCGACGCCCTCGCCGAGCAGGTCGTCGCCGGCACCACCGACCCGTACGCGGCGGCCGACGAGCTCCTCGAGGCGTACGCGACCGACTGATCGGCAGGAGTGAGCCCGGGTGCCCGGGTAAGGCAGGGGATGAGCTGGTTCGTCCTGGGCGCCTGGGTGGCGCGTGTCCTGCTGGTCGCGGCGATCGTGGAGCGGGTGGTCGCCGGCGACGGGCTGGGCGCGGCGGCGCTTGGCCTGTTCACGGTCCTGTCGTTCGTCTACGTCCTGGCCGACGACGACCTGCCGAGCGTCTTCGACCTGCTGGTCGCCCTCGCGGCGCTGCTCAACGCGTTCGGGTTCGTCTTCCACCTCTACAAGCGGATCCCGTACTACGACAACCTCGCCCACGCCACGACGATCTTCACGCTGTCGTTGGCGTTCTACTTCCTCATCTACCGCGACTCCCAGGCCCGCGAGCGGCGCTGGGTGATGGCGCTGTCGGTGTTCACCTTCGGGGCGGCGCTGGGAGAGCTGTGGGAGATCGTCGAGTGGTCGGCCGAGAGCATCCTCGACACCAACGTCGTCTTCGGGCTCATCGACACCGAGACCGACCTGATCACCAACAGCACGGCCGCCCTGGTCGCGGCCGTCGTGGGTGTCGTCGTGCGCAGCACCGTCCACGGCCGCGCACGCCGCCCGGCTGCTAGACATTCCTCGTGACCCTTCCCTTCGACCCCATCGACGAGGCCGCGCGGCAATGGGGCCTGCGGTGGGAGGGCGTGCCGCAGATGCATGCGGTGACCTCGCTGATGCGGGTCCAGCAGCTGGTCCTGGCGCGGTTGGACGGTGTGCTGCGGCCGCACGGGCTCACCTTCGCCCGTTACGAGGCGCTCGTGCTGCTGTGCTTCTCCTCCCGCGGGTCGCTGCCGCTGGGCAAGATGGGGGAGCGGCTGCAGGTGCACCCGACCTCGGTCACCTCGATCGTGCAGCGGCTCGAGGCCGACGGGCTGATCACCCGGCGACCCCATCCCGAGGACGGTCGCGCGGTGCTCGCGGAGATCACCGAGGCGGGCCGGGCCCTGGTGGAGCGCACCACCGCGGACCTGCTGGCCGCCGACTTCGGGCTCGGGCCACTGGGCGCTGCGCAGCTGAGCGAGCTCTCGCAGCTCCTGCGGCCGCTGCGCAGGGAGGCCGGGGACTTCCCGGGCTGAGCCTCCTCGTGCGGCCGCTGTGACCGACCGCACGGTCTGCCCTCCCTTGTCTGCCCCGGGGGTAGATGGTTAGCCTTGCCTAACCATGTCCCTCCTCAGTGCGCATCTCGACACCCGCGCGGTCCCCGGCGTCCCCGGCGACCTGGGCGGGCCGACGTGCACGACGCTCGCCGACCTCGCGGTCGGCGAGAGCGCCAGGATCGTGGGCTTCGACCCGACGCTGGTGCCGGCGACCGCGAGGCGCCTCTTCGACCTCGGCTTCGCGACCGGCGCCCCCGTCCGCGTCGTACGACGGGCGCCGCTGCGCGACCCGATCGTGTTCTCGGTGGCGCACTACGAGATCGCGCTGCGCCGGGCCGAGGCGAGCGCCATCCGCGTGCAGCGAGCAGGCTGATCGCTCGGTGAGCGACCACTGCGGCGTCCCGGCACAGGGCGGGAGTGGTCCCGCCACGGCCGAGCGCACCCTGCGGCTGGCGCTGCTGGGCAGCCCCAACGCGGGCAAGACGACGCTGTTCAACGCGCTGACGGGGCTGCGGGCCAAGACGGGCAACTACCCCGGCGTGACGGTGGCGCGCTACGAGGGCGTGTCGCACGACCTCGACGGCCACGCCGTCACGATCGAGGACCTGCCGGGCACCTACAGCCTGGACCCGATCAGCCCCGACGAGGTGATCGTCACCCGGGTGCTCGACCACTCCCACGACGACCTGCCCACCCCCGACGGGCTGCTGGTGCTGCTCGACGCCACGGCGCTGCGCCGCTCGCTCGGCCTGCTCGCGCAGGCGCTGCAGACCGAGATCCCGGTGACGGTCGTGCTGACCTTCCGCGACGAGCTGGCCCGTCGCCAGGGGTCCCTCGACGTCGCGGCGCTCGAGCGCGCCCTCGGCGTCGCCGTGGTGCCCGTCGTCGCGGGCGCCCGCCACGAGCTGGGTCCGCTGCGGTCCCGCTTCGAGGACCCGGCGAGCTGGCCGAGCCCGGTGGTGCTGCCGCCGACGGCGCTGGAGGAGATCGGCGGCTGGATCGACTCCGTCCTCGCCGCCGCCTCCTACGCGGCGCCCGATGCCGACCACCGCACCAACCGCGTGGACGCCGTCCTGCTGCACCCTGTCTGGGGCACGCTGATCTTCTTCGTGACGATGTTCGCCTTCTTCCAGGTGATCTTCACCGTCGCCGCTCCGCTCCAGGGCTACGTCGAGTCGTTCTTCGGATGGCTCTCGGGCCTGGTCTCCGAGCACGTCAGCACGCCGTGGCTGGCCAGCCTCCTCGGCGACGCGCTGATCGGCGGCGTGGGCAGCGTGCTGGTCTTCCTGCCGCAGATCGCGCTGCTGTTCGTGCTGATCTCGGTGCTGGAGGCCAGTGGCTACCTCTCCCGCGCGGCGTTCCTGATGGACCGGGTGATGGCGCGCGCCGGCTTGGAGGGCCGGGCGTTCGTGGCCCTGCTGTCCTCGATGGCGTGCGCGATCCCGGGCATCATGGCGACCCGCTCGCTGCCCTCGGCGCGTGACCGGCTGGCCACGATGATGGGCGCCCCGCTGATGACCTGCTCGGCGCGGTTGCCGGTCTACGTGCTGCTGGTCGGCCTGCTCGTGGCGCCCAGCGACCGGCTCGGCCCCATCGGTGCGCAGGGCGCGCTGATGTTCGCGCTCTACCTGCTGGGTGCGATCTCCTCGATGCTCACCGCCTGGCTGTTCAAGCGCCTGGTGAGCCGCAGCGGCCCGATGATGCCGTTCTACATGGAGATGCCGGCCTACCGGCTGCCCAAGCTGCGGTTCGTGGCGCTGTCGGTCTTCGACGCCAGCCGCGGCTTCGTGCGCAAGGTGGGCCGGATCATCCTGCTCGCCACGGTGGTGCTCTGGTTGCTGCTCAACTTGCCCGTGCGCGGCACGGCGCAGCTCCAGCAGTCCGGTGTCGACACCGCCGACCGGACCGCACGCTCGGCGTACGTCCTGGACCACAGCTACGGCGCCACCATCGGCCGAGCCGTCGAGCCGGTCTTCGAGCCGCTCGGCTTCGACTGGCGGATCGACGTCGGCGTGCTCGCCTCGCTCTCGGCGCGCGAGGTGTTCGTCGCCACGCTCGGCCAGGTCGCCGCGGCGCAGAACCCCGACAACCCGACCGACACCCTGCAGCGGATGCGCTGGGAGGCGGGGCCCCGGAAGGGTCAGCTGCTGTTCACCCCCGCCACGATCGCTGCACTGATGGCCTTCTTCCTCTACGCCCTGCAGTGCACCTCCACGATCGGGATGATGCGCCGCGAGACCGGCACATGGAAGTGGCCGGCGATCGCGTTCGGCTACATGTTCACGCTGGCCTGGGTGATGTCCTTCCTCGTCTACCACGTCGTGGGTGCGCTCACGTGAGCACGCCGGCGGTGCACCCCGAGCCGGGACGCGACGCGGCCGAGGTCCGCTGGGTGACCGGCGCCGCCGCGCTGCGGGAGGCGGGCCTGGACTTCGTGGGGCCGGTGCGCGCCCTCCCGGGGCCGCTGGGGCGGCTGCGGGACGGGGGCGTCGTGGCCGCCGTGGACCTCGATGCCGACGCGGTCGTCGTGCGACTGGGGGAGGGGCACGCGTGGCGGCAGGCGGGCGCCGAGGTGCGCACCGCGCTGCTCGCGTCCCTGAAGCAGGGCCGCGACTGGCAGCCCGAGCAGCCGCGCGACGACGACGCGGTACTGCGCTCGGTGGTCGAGACGGTGCTCGCCGGGCCGACGGGCGACTACGTGCGCTCCCACGGCGGTCGCATCGAGGTCGTCACCGTCCACGACGGCGAGGTCGAGGTGGCCCTGCACGGCACCTGTGCGGGCTGCCCCGCCGCCGGCGTCACCCTGGACCAGCGCCTCGAGGCGGGCGTCCGGGCGCTCTTCCCCGCGCTGCGGTCGATCTCCGCCGTCACCGTGCCCTCCGCGGGGCCGCGGTGGCTGACCCTCGGCCGCCGGCACGGCTGAGCGCGTTCGTCCGCCGAGGAGCGGGCGGCCGCGCTTGGACCAATTAGTAGGAAGTCCTAGTATCTCCTCATGAGCACCGAGCAGCCCGCGCAGCCCGAGCAGACCGTGCAGTCGTCGAACGCGCGCGAGCGCTGGAAGCAGCGCTACGCCGCGTCACGGCTGCGCGACGCGGACTTCACCACGCTGTCGGGCATGGAGGTCGAGCCGGCGTACGGCACCGACGACTCCGAGTGGCCCGGCGAGTTCCCCTTCACCCGCGGCCTGCACGCCAGCGGCAACCGGGGCCGCACCTGGACGATCCGCCAGTTCGCGGGCTTCGGCAACGCCGAGCAGACCAACGAGCGCTACAAGATGATCCTCGGCCGCGGTGGCGGCGGCCTGTCCGTCGCCTTCGACATGCCCACGCTGATGGGTCGTGACTCCGACGACCCGCGCAGCCTCGGCGAGGTCGGGCACTGCGGCGTGGCGATCGACTCCGCGGCCGACATGGACGTGCTCTTCCGCGACATCCCGCTCGACCAGGTCACCACGAGCATGACGATCAGCGGCCCTGCCGTCCCGGTCTTCTGCATGATGCTGGTGGCCGCGGAGCGTCAGGGTGCCGACATCGGCGTCCTCAACGGCACCCTGCAGACGGACATCTTCAAGGAGTACATCGCCCAGAAGGAGTGGCTCTTCGCCCCCGAGCCGCACCTGCGCCTGATCGGCGACCTGATGGAGTACTGCGCGGAGAACATCCCGGCGTACAAGCCGCTCTCGGTCTCCGGCTACCACATCCGCGAGGCCGGCTCGACGGCCGCGCAGGAGCTCGCCTTCACGCTCGCCGACGGCTTCGGGTACGTCGAGCTGGGGCTGAGCCGCGGCCTCGACGTCGACGTGTTCGCGCCCGGGCTGTCGTTCTTCTTCGACAGCCACCTCGACTTCTTCGAGGAGATCGCGAAGTTCCGCGCCGCCCGTCGCATCTGGGCGCGCTGGATGCGCGACGTCTACGGCGCCAAGACCGACAAGGCCCAGTGGCTGCGCTTCCACACCCAGACCGCCGGTGTCTCGCTCACCGCCCAGCAGCCCTACAACAACGTCGTCCGCACCGGCCTCGAGGCGCTCGCCGCCGTGCTCGGCGGCACCAACAGCCTGCACACCAACGCCCTCGACGAGACGCTGGCGCTGCCGAGCGAGCAGGCGGCCGAGATCGCGCTGCGCACCCAGCAGGTGATCATGGAGGAGACCGGCGTGACCAACGTGGCCGACCCGCTGGGCGGCTCGTGGTTCGTCGAGGAGCTCACCGACCGCATCGAGGCCGAGGCCAACGCGATCTTCGACAAGATCCTCGCCATGGGCGGCTCGCGGCTCACCAGCGCCGACGCGGAGGGTCTGGCGAAGGCGACGGCGGCGGGGGAGGACCCGGTCACGAAGGGCCTGCTGCGCGGCATCGAGGACGGCTGGTTCACCTCCGAGATCGCCGAGGCGGCCTTCGCCTACCAGGTGGGTCTGGAGAAGGGCGACAAGAAGGTCGTGGGCGTCAACTGCCACACCGAGTCGGTCACCTCCCAGCTGGAGATCCTCCGGGTGAGCCACGAGGTGGAGACCGAGCAGGTCAAGCTGCTGGACCGGCGCAAGGCCGGCCGCGACGAGGCCGCCGTCCTCGCCGGCATCGACGCGATGCTCGCCGCCGCCCGCGAGGGCCGCAACATGGTGCCGGCGATGCTCGAGGCGTGCCGCGCCGAGGCCACGCTGGGCGAGATCTGCAACGCGCTGCGCGCCGAGTGGGGGGAGTACCGGGAGCCGGCCCGCTTCTGACGCGGGCGGCCCGGCCCTCCCGCTTCCGGCATTCCGGTCCGCGGCGGTGCGGCGTCCGCCATGCTCGGCAGCGACATCACCTGTGGGAGGGACCATGTCGTTGATCCGACGTACCGTCGTGGCGCTCGTTGCGGGAGCGCTCGGTCTTGCGGTGGCGGTCCTGCCGTCGACCGCGACCGCCGCCGACGCACACCCGGGGCGGGCCGCGGTCTCGCAGGCCTGTCAGAACGCACGGGCGGCTGCTGCGCGCGCCCGCCGAGCCGAGCACCGCGCCGTTGTCCGCCTGCACCGCGAGCAGCGACGGCTGCAGCGCGCCACGCGCCAACACCGGCACACCGCGGTGGTCCACGAGCGCACGAAGGTCCGTGCGGTCAAGGCGCACCTGCGCAGGACCAGGGCGCACCTGCGCAGCGCGAACGCGCAACGCCGCCACAACTGCCTTGCGGCCGGCACCGGATCAGGCACCGGATCAGGCACCGGATCGGGTACGACGGGCAGCACGGGCGGCAGCACCGGCGCCACCGGTGGCAGCACCGGCACCACCGGAGGCAGCACCGGTGGCACGGGCACCACGGGCGGTAGCACCGGTGCGGACCCGTTGACCGGCCTGGGTGCCGTGCTCGGACTGCTCTCCGGCGGCGCGAACGCCGGAACGGTTCCGAGCCTCGACCCGTCCCAGGTGACGAGCCTGCTCGAGGGTCTCTACCCGGGCGCCGCCACCTCGTTGGACCCCGCCCAGCTCGCGGCGCTGGCCTCGGGCTTCGCGGACGCGGGCTCCCTCGACCCGGCCCAGCTGACGGCCCTGCTGGCGACGGTGCCCGGGTTGGACGCAGCCACGATCACCGACCTCACCGACGGGGGCGCGGTGACCTCGGGCACCGCCACGGAGGCGCTCGCGGCGCTGACCGCCTCCCTCGGCACTCTGGGCGCCGGTTCGTTCACCTCGCCCACCACCTCGCTCACCGACGTGCTCACCGGTCTCCTCGGCGTGGCCACCGGTTCCACGGGCTCGACCGGTGGTCTGCTCCCCGGCGTGCCGTGCGTCCCGCTGCCCCTGCTCGGTTGCCTCTGAGCGGATCGGTCCGGCGCTCAGGGCGCTTGATCTGCGGCCGGTTGCCGAGCGGACGCGTCCCGTCCGTCGGCGTGCCGGGCGTACTCCTCGGCCGACCGCGGCAGCCTTACGGCGAAGACCGATCCGGCGCCGTGCGGGTGGTCGCGCACCTCGATGCTGCCTCCGTGCCGCTCGGCGATGTGACGGCAGATGGCCAGGCCCAAGCCGGTGCCCATGTAGTCGTCGCGGTGGGCGCGGTGCAGAGCCTCGAAGATCCGGCTTCGCTCCCCGGGCGGCACGCCGATGCCGTTGTCGGAGACGGTGAGCTCGAGCCAGTCGCCGTCGACCTCGCCCTCGACCAGGACCCGAGGGCGGACGCCCGGGGCGACGTACCTGACCGCGTTGCCGATCAGGTTGTCCATCAGCTGGAGGAGCAGCGCAGGGTCGGCCCATACGACGGGCAGCCCGCCGACGAGGACCTGCGGGGCTCGGGGGTCGCGTCGCTGGAGGTCGGCGATCTCGCCCACCAGCACCGCCAGGTCGACGGGCTGGAGCAGCAGGGTCTGGTCGCGCGCGACGGTGTAGCGGAGCAGGTCGTCGATGAGGGTCCGCATCCGCAGCGCCGCCGCCCGCATGCTGTCGAGCATCGGCAGCGCGACGTCGGGGCCTACCGGGCCCAGGAGCAGCTCGTCCTCGAGCATCTCCGTCCACGCGGTCAGCGCTGTGAGCGGACTGCGCAGGTCGTGGGCGACCACTCCTGCGAAGCGCGCGAGGGCGTCGGTGTGCTCGCGATCGGTGGTGACGCGCGGCCCAACGCCGGAGGCATGCCGGGTCCATCGGCGCGGGTGCCGGCATCTGAGGCCCGCCCCGCCCCTGGTGCAGATCGGTGAGGGGTGCGCGGTCGCCTCGCGCGGGCGCCGGCCACGCTGGTGGAGCCACCACCCGTGACCTCGCGACCGGGGCTTGGAACAATGGACCCCATGACCGAGCAGTCGTTCTCCCGTCCCGGTGCCGTCGACCTCTCCGGGCTCCAGCAGCCAGCAGCCGGGAGCACCGGTGGGGGAGGGGCGGTGAGCAGCGCGTACGTCGTCGACGTCGACGAGCAGTCCTTCCAAACGCTGCTGGAGTCGTCCATGACCGCTCCGGTGCTGCTGGCGTTCTACTCCAGCGGCCGCTCGCCGGAGAGCGTCCGGCTGGCCGACGACCTCCAGGTCGTCGTGAACGAGCTCGAGGGCCGGCTGCTGCTGGGGCGCGGCGACGTCGACGCCGTCCCCCACATAGCGCAGGCCATGCAGCTACCGTCGGTGCCGGGGGGGGTGCTGGTTGGGCCGGGCCGGCCGATGCCGCGCGTGCAGGCGCCCCCCCCCCGCGAGGACCTG
>JBQCHZ010000064.1:0-18248 GCA_051954195.1 Marmoricola sp. | reverse complement strand
GGCCACCCGCGCACGCTCGAGGAGCACCGGCAGCGAGCCGATGTTGTGGGTGCCGAAGACCACGTCGACCCAGGGCGCTTTGCGGGTGATGGTGTCGCGGTCCTTCTGGGCCAGGCAGCCGCCGACGGCGATCTGCATGCCGGGCCGCTGCGCCTTCACCGGAGCCAGGTGCCCGAGGTTGCCGTAGAGCCGGTTGTCTGCGTTCTCGCGCACGGCGCAGGTGTTGAAGACCACGACGTCGGCCTGGCCCCCGTCGGGAGCCGGGAGGTAGCCGGCGTCCTCGAGCAGGCCCGCGAGCCGCTCGGAGTCGTGGACGTTCATCTGGCACCCGTAGGTGCGGACCTGGTAGGTGCGGGACGTGCTCATGGCCGCCCCAGGGTACGGCGCGCGCCGCTCCGCTTACGAATCGCGACGGCTCAGGCGGCCGTGTCCACCCGCTGGCGGATGCCGCGCAGCATCCGCTGCTCCATGATGAACGCGGCGGGCTCCATGCCCCAGAACAGCACCTTGCGCGCCGGGCCGGACCAGTCGGAGGTCCAGCGGTTGCGCACCACCAGCCGGCACTGTCCCGGGTCGGTGTCGTGCAGCTCGAAGGCCCAGGTCCAGCCACCGTCGGCGTAGGAGTACACGAGCGCGTGCGGCGGCTCGAGGATCTTCACGACCAGGGCGAACTGCTTCTTGCTGAGCATCACCCGGTCCCCGACCGCGAGCTGCTGCCACTCCGGATGGATCCGGTCGGCGTTGTGGATGTCGAGACCGAAGAGGTTCTCCAGCACCGTGTAGCTGTAGAGCCCCCCGCGGTCCTGCCCGATCTGCACGAGCCAGGGCCAGACCTCCTCGGCCGCGGCCGGCAGCGTGATGGCACGGGTCGAGACGACCGTGGGCGCGGGCAGCAGCTCGTCGCCGGCCATCACCGCGTTGGCCTCCTCGTCGGTGGCGCCCCAGGAGAGGTGCCAGGGCCGCACCCCCAGGTGGTAGGCGGCGAGCGCGCCGGTCGGCGCGGCGGCCCCCAGCAGCGCGTCGCGGGGCCGGATCGCCGCGCTCATGCCGCGCGCCGCGCGCGCAGCTCGACGAGCGTCTCGAGCGCCGCCCAGCCGAGCGCCGCACCGGAGATCTTGGTGCGCTGGCTCTTCGGCACGACGCCCGCGAACCACACCGCGTCCGCGGCGTCGGAGACGACCCGCGCACCGGTGAGCAGCGCCATCGGGCGACCCGCGGGCGCGAGCGCGAGTGCCGCCGCCAGTGCGGCGTCACGCACCCCGATCGACCGGATCAGCGCCGCGGTGCCCGGCGGCACCGACCCACCCGGACCGGCCAGCCCCGCAGGCTTGGCCAACAGGCGGGGTGCCGCGACGAGCGCGGTGCTGTAGGCGGTGGTCAGGCCGGCGACGATGCGGACCGGCCAGGTGGCACGTGACGAGCTCACGGATCAACACTCCTTCTCCCTCGGATGGGAGAGGCGTACCCGATCGGGCGGCCCGACACGCTCGGGGCCGCGTGAGCCTCAGGCGTTCTCGCGGCGGAAGGTGGCCGTCCCCCACCACACGGCGAGCGCGAACAGGACGATCGACCAGCCGGTGCCCCAGAACATCACGCTGTGGTCGAAGCCGCCGCCGAAGGCGCTGCGCACGGCGTCGACGATCCAGCGGATCGGCATGAAGTCGGAGGCACGCTGCAGCCAGGCCGGGCCGATGGTCATCGGCAGCAGGATGCCCGAGAGCAGCAGCACCGGCATCATCACCATGTTGATCACCGGCGCCATCACGTCCTCGCTCTTGGTGGTCAGCGCCAGCGCGTTGGACGCGGCGGCGCAGGCACCGCCGATGAGCATCGTGATCACCACGCCGGTGATCACACCGAGGGCGCCTGCGGTCATGCCGAGGGCGTAGCCGAGCCCGACCAGGATGAGGGCCTGCACCAGCAGCTGGAGCAGGTCGCGCAGCAATCGGCCCAGCAGCAGCGCGGTGCGGCTCGCCGGGGTGACGCGCTCGGCCTCGATGACGCCTTCGCGCCATTCGCCGATGAGGCTGAAGCCGGCGAAGAAGGCGCCGAAGACGCCAAGCTGGACGAGCATGCCGGGCACGAAGAAGGTGTAGGCGTTCTCCGCCCCGAACTGCCCGATCAACGGCTTGAGCAGCGGGCCGAACAGCAGCAGGTACAGGATCGGCTGCAGCATCCCGATGATCACCCAGGCGGGGTTGCGCAGGTTCATCCGCAGCTGACGGCGGAAGACGATGAAGCACTCGGCCCAGAAGCTCGTGAACCGCGACCTCCGCTGCACCGAGGGGTCGGCGGTGGCGATCGGCGCGGTCGAGGCGACGTCGGTCATCGGGTGGCTCCTTCGGTGGTGGGCTCCTCGGTCGCAGCCTCCGCGTCGCGCAGCGAGCGACCGGTGAGGGTCAAGAAGACGTCGTCGAGGGTGGGGCGGAGCACCTCGATGGACTCCAGGGCGATGTCTGTGCGGTCGAGTTCGCGGAGCAGGCCGGGGATCGCCCGGCCGGCGCGGCGCAGCCGTCCCCGGACATGTCGGCCGTCGACCTCGACCGCGGGCTCTCCGGGGCCGGGCGGCTCAGCGAGCGCGGCCAGCCGCTCGGCAGCGGCGCCGAGCTGGCCCAGGTCGGCCACCTCGAGGTCGACGAGGTCGCCGGCGACCTGAGCCTTGAGGTTCTCCGGGGTGTCGCTGGCGACGATCCGGCCGCGGTCGATGATGACGATCCGGTCGCTGAGGGCGTCCGCCTCATCGAGGTAGTGGGTGGTCAGGAACACGGTCGCGCCACGCCGAGAGCGCAGGTCCGCGATGTGCTGCCACAGGTTGGCCCGCGCCTGCGGGTCCAGCCCGGTGGTCGGCTCGTCGAGGAACACCAGCCGCGGCTCGTGGATCAGCCCCATCGCGATGTCGAGCCGTCGCTTCTGGCCTCCCGACATCGTCCGCGGCGTGCGCTCCCACAGCCCGTCGAGCTGCAGCTGCTCGAAGAGCTCTCGCCCCCGCGCCTCGACCACGGGGCGAGGCACGCCGTAGAGCAGCCCGTGGTCGACGACCTCGTCACCGGCGCGGGCTCCGCTGAAGGTGCCACCGACCTGCGAGACGTAGCCGATGCTCCTGCGGACCTCTCGGGACTGCGTGGCCACGTCGTAGCCCGCGACCTGCGCCGTGCCGGCCGAGGGCCGCAGCAGCGTGGTGAGGATGCGCAGCGTGGTGGTCTTGCCCGCGCCGTTGGGCCCGAGGAAGCCGACGACCTCGCCCTCCGCCACGTCGAGGTCGACCCCGTCGAGGGCCCGCACCTCCCGTTTTTCGCGACCGTGACGGGTCGCGAACGTCTGCACCAGGCCGCGCGCTCGGATCATGGGCCCCCCTCAGGCTGACGATTGACCAGTGGCGGACGCGACGTACGCGCCCGCCACTCATCAAAGCGGAGACCGCCGACAGCGGCGAGGGGTTTCCCGGCCCGGCCCCGAAGCCGGCCGGACGTGCTGCGCTACTGCTTGTCGGTGTCGGCAGCGCGGGAGAGCGTCTCGCTCTCGCTGCGCACCGCCTTGGTCAACGACGGATCCAGCAACGGCTCGGTGTCCGGCTGCTGCAGGCTCACGTCGTCGGTGTCGGGGTTGTGCCCGATGTCGGCCGCGGCCGTCCCCACCGGGGTGTCGATGTCGAGGGTCGGCGCTCCCATGCCGACGTCGAGGTCCTCGGTCCAGGAGTCGACCTCGTGCTGGTCGGCCGGCGCGTCGCCGTGGGCGACGTCGCGGGTCTCCGCGCTCGGGTGGTGCTCGAACGACTCACCGCCGCCGCCGGGATACTGGGGCGGCGCGGCCTCGAGGTTCTGGCCACCGAAGACCAGCCGCTCGGGCTCGGCCTGCGACGGCTTGCTGCGGCCGCCACCGCCCGATCGGGCGGTCTGCGAACCAGCCGCGTCACCGCCGCCTGCGTCCCGCGTCGACGGGCTCTGCGGAGCGCCGTGCCCGCCAGGCGCGCCATGCCCGCCGTGCAGCAACGAGTACGTCGCCTCAGTGGCTCCCTTGGCGAGCCCCATGACGTAGCCCGCGCTCGACAGCGGGTGTCGGACAGCCGAGAACGCGGTCCCGGCGAGACGGTCGACGACGGACTTCGTGCTCACGGATGCAGCACCTCTCTCGGATGGTCACGAACGTGGTCCCGGCCACGGGCCGGGCTCCCTCCCGGGTGCCCCCGGGCAAGCCCGGCAAACGCGCGTGCGGGCGCCCCACGAGACGTGTGCGTCACAGCCGGCGCTCGCCGCTGCCGCGGAGGGGCCGCCGCCGTCCCGTCCAGGAACGGCTGCCGGGCGGCTCCCGGACGGCTGCCGATGCTGGCCCGACTGCCGCGGTCTCAGCGCACCGGCTTGGCGGTGACCCAGAGCCGGATGACGCCCTCGATGACGACGGTACCGTCGGTCCGGACACCGCGCACGCGGACGGAGAGGTCGGCCCCGGAGTCCGGTAGGGCGTCGGGGGTCCACTGCTCGGGGTCCGTCTCGGCGATGCAGGTGATGTCGCTGGTGGCCTTCGCGGTGTAAGCGACCTCCATCCCCTTGGGGATCCAGCGCCTGTCGTCGGGGACGGTCGCCTCGGCGAGCAACCCCATGGCCGCCTCCAGCCCGTTGCACAGCGCGATCGCATGCACGGTGCCGAGGTGGTTGTGCACCGCCCGACGCTTGCGGATGACCAGCTCGGCGTGGTGGGGCTCGACGACGGTGAAGCGCGGCCGGATCGTCCAGAAGTACGGCGCCATCTGGGCGAAGGCCACGTCGAAGAGCCGGGCGCCGACGACCGGCACCCTCGACGCGGTGCGGTGGAGATCGAGGACCCGGCTCATGAGTGCCAAGTTACCACTGGGTAATCACTGGGTGGTCACTGGCTGACCGCTGCCTCAGAGGCCGCCGTGCTCCGGGTCCACGAGGTCCGCACCCAGCTCCTCGCGCACCACGCGGTAGGCGGTCCCGGAGCCGTGGCCCTTGCGCGCCAGCATGCCGACCAGCCGGGCCACCGCCTTCTGCTCCGGGAGGCCGCGCACCCTGCGCAGCTTGCGGCGCACCAGCACCCGGGCGGCTTCGACCTCGTCCTCGGGCTCGACCTCGGCCAGCGCGTCCTGTGCCTGCTCGTCGGGCACGCCCTTGCGCCGCAGCTCCTGGGCGAGTGCGCGCCGAGCCAGGCCGCGACCCGCCTGGCGCTGCTCGACCCACATCCGGGCGAAGGCGCCGTCATCGACGAGCCCGACCTCCTCGAACCGGTCGAGGAGGCGGGTCGCGACGTCGTCGGGCACGTTGCGCTGGGCGAGCTTCTTCGCCAGCTCGGCCCGCGTGCGAGCCCGGCCGGTCAGCTGATCGAGCAGGATCTTGCGCGCCACCGACTCCGGGTCGGCCTCCGGTCCCAGGTCGCGCTCGGTTCCCGGCTCGTGGTCCCGCCTCACGCCTGCTCCGCAGCGTCGTCGAACCGGTGAGGGGGCAAGGTCAACGAGGGAGGCGGCCCGGGGTCGGCCGTCGACCGAGGAGGACGCAGCGAGCGCCGCGGTTCCACGGCGGCGGTCAGAAGTCGATGCCGTCGGGGTCGATACCGGGGGCATCGGCAGCGAAGCCCTCGGCCGGCGCGTCCACGGTCGCCCCGATGCCGAGCTTCTCCAGGATCCGCTTCTCGAGCTCGTTGGCCAGGTCGGGGTTGTCCTTGAGGAACGTACGTGCGTTCTCCTTGCCCTGTCCGAGCTGGTCGCCCTCGTAGGTGTACCAGGCGCCCGCCTTGCGGACGAGGCCCGCCTCGACGCCGACGTCGATCAGCCCACCCTCGCGGCTGATCCCCTTGCCGTACATGATGTCGAACTCGGCCTGCTTGAACGGCGGCGCGACCTTGTTCTTCACGACCTTGACCCGGGTCCGGTTGCCGACCATGTCGGTGCCGTCCTTGAGCGTCTCGATGCGGCGCACGTCCAGGCGGACCGAGGAGTAGAACTTCAGCGCCTTGCCACCGGTGGTGGTCTCCGGCGAGCCGAACATCACGCCGATCTTCTCGCGCAGCTGGTTGATGAAGATCATCGTGGTGCCGGCGTTGTTCAGCGCTCCGGTCATCTTGCGCAGCGCCTGGCTCATCAACCGGGCCTGGAGCCCGACGTGGCTGTCACCCATCTCGCCCTCGATCTCGGCGCGCGGCACCAGCGCGGCCACCGAGTCGATCACGATCAGGTCGAGGGCGCCGGAGCGGACCAGCATGTCGGCGATCTCCAGGGCCTGCTCGCCGGAGTCGGGCTGGGAGACCAGCAGGGAGTCGGTGTCGACACCGAGCGCCTTGGCGTAGTCGGGGTCCAGCGCGTGCTCGGCGTCGATGAAGGCGACCACGCCGCCCGCGGCCTGCGCGTTGGCGACCGCGTGCAGCGCCACCGTCGTCTTGCCGGACGACTCGGGGCCGTAGATCTCCACGACCCGACCGCGCGGCAGGCCGCCGAGCCCGAGCGCGATGTCGAGCGAGATCGCACCGGTGGGGATGACCTCGAGCGGCGCTCGGACGTCGTCGCCCAGGCGCATCACCGAGCCCTTGCCGAACTGCTTCTCGATGGTGGCGAGCGCTGCGTCGAGCGCCTTCTCGCGGTTGCTGCTGGCGGCTGCGGCCATGGTGTCGTCCCTCTCGTGCGTCGGTCCCGCGCCCTGATCGGGCGTCGCAGCTGACGTTAGGAGCCGGCACCGACATCCGCGTCCGTCCTGCGACGGGCTGTGGAGGAACGCCGGTGGCTCCGCGCTGTGGATCCCACCCTAGTACGAACACCCGTTCGACCGAGCGGTCACGTCCGGCGTGTCGGCTGATCCTTGGCGGGTCGGGGCAGGATCGAGCCATGGACGTAGGCGCACTGCTGGCCGAGGCGCTGGGGCGCCTCCCCGACCAGGTCGACGCCGTCCTCGACGGCCTCACCGAGGAGGAGCTCGCCTGGCGGCCCGACGGCCGGGCGAACCCGATCGGCTGGCTCGTCTGGCACCTCACCCGGGTGACAGACGACCACGTCGCCGACGTCGCCGGCGACGAGCAGCTGTGGACCTCCGGTGGCTGGGTCGAGCGCTTCGGACTGCCCCTCGACGTCGGCGACATCGGGTTCGGTCACAGCAGCGACGAGGTCGCCCGGGTGCGCGCCCCCGCCGACCTCCTCGCGGCCTACCACCGGGCGGTGCTCGAGGCGTCGGCGACGTACGTCGGCCGGCTCTCCGCCGCGGACCTGGACCGGATCGTCGATGAGCGCTGGGACCCGCCGGTCACCCTCGGCGCCCGGCTGGTCAGCGTGGTCGGCGAGGTCGACCAGCACCTCGGGCAGGCGGCCTACGTGCGCGGACTGCTCGAGCGTCGCTGAGCCCGCGCGCCGCTCACCGATCCCTCGGCGGCAGACCGAGCGCCGCCCACACCGCCCGCCAGACCCGCTTGGTGTCCTCCCCCGCGCCGAGCGCCTCCGACACGGTGCGGCCGCCGAGGTCGGCGAGCACGTGGGTGTCCGCCCAGGCCCGGGCGTACGCCGGCCCGAGCGCGTCCTCCATGCGCTGCCAGAACTCGGTATGCCTCACCGGGCCCCCTCCCCTCCTGCGACCACTGCTACTCCTGGGCGGTGCCGCCGGCGACCGCGAGGACGTCGAGCCAGGCGTCGGCCTGGCTCCGCGTGTGCCGCACCGCCTCCACGGTCCACCCGGCATCGACGAGCACCTGCTGCAGGGGGCCCTCGCGCCAGAAGGCGAACCAGCGCGGGATCGGTACCCGGCCGTGCGTCGACCAGACCTCGCCGTCCCCCTCCTTCACCGACAGGTACAGCAGGCCGCCCGGGCGGGTCGCCTCGCGGAGCCGCCGCAGCACCGTGCGCAGGTCCTCGCGAGCCACGTGGTGCAGGACCGCGCTGCTCCAGATGCCGTCCCACGGGCCGCCGAGGTCGTCGACGACCGGATCGAGCACCACCGCGTCGAGGCCCTGGTCGCGCAGCAGGTCGACGAAGGCGGGGGTGATGTCGGTGCGCAGCACGCGCAGGCCGGCCGCCTCCAGCGACAGCGCGTCGCGCCCGGACCCGCTGCCGATCTCGAGCACCCGTCCGGCCACGCCGACCCGGGCGGCGAACTCGGTGACGTCGCGGTGCAGGTCCCCGGTGACCGGCCCCTGGCCGTCGACGTACGCCGCGGCGTGCTGCTGGTAGGCCGCGACCGTGTCGCGCTGAGCGTCCTGCACGGACCCATCGTCGCAGGAGCCTCCCGCAGCGGGCGCTGCGCACGGCGTCCGGTCCCCACGCGATGCCGTTGCGGCGGCGCCGCAGCCGGCTCCGATCGACCGGACCGCCGACCCGCGGGGCCACAACGGACGACTCGACGCACCACAAGGGGCAAACTCGAGCCACCAGAAGGGGCAACTCGAGCCACCACAACCGGCAACTCGACGGGGCGGGCGGGGGAAGTCAGCGGGGCAGGGCGGCGGCGGCGATGCCCTCGGCGGTGAGGGCGGCGTGGGTGAGCAGGGCGGGGCGGGTGCCGGCGGGGACGAAGGTGCGGTCGGGCAGGGCCAGGGTGCGCAGCTCGGTGCGGGCGCCGAGCGTGCGCAGGGCCCGGGCCAGCGCGTCGCCGAAGCCGCCCGAGGGGGCGTTGTCCTCGGCGGTGACGACTAGCCGGTGCGCGGCGGCGGCATCCACGAGGGCGGGGTCGAGGGGCTGGAGCCAGCGCGGGTCGGCGACGGTGACGGCCATGCCGTGCTCGTGACGGAGCATCGCGGCCGCCTCGAGCGCCGCGCCGGCCAACGGCCCGACCGGCAGCAGCAGCACCTCGCCGTCGCCCTGTCGCAGCACCTCGGCGGTGCCCCAGTGCCCGCACGCGGGCAGGTCCGCCCCGGCGCGGCCCCGCGGGAACCGCAACGCGGTGGGCCCCGGGTGCGCCACGCACTCGGCGAGCAGCTCCTGCAGGCGGGTCGCGTCGCGGGGTGCGGCGAGCCGCAGCCCCGGCACCAGGCCGAGCAGCGGCACGTCCCACATGCCGTGGTGGGAGGCGCCGTCCGGGCCGGTGATCCCGGCCCGGTCCAGCACGAAGGTCACCGCGGCTTGGTGGAGCGCGACGTCCATCAGCACCTGGTCGAAGGCGCGGTTGAGGAACGTCGAGTAGATCGCGACGACCGGGTGCAGGCCGGCCGCAGCGAGCCCGGCCGCCGAGGTCACCGCGTGCTGCTCGGCGATCCCGACGTCGAAGACCCGGTCGGGATGGCGGTGCGCGAACGGGAGCAAGCCCGTCGGGCGGAGCATCGCGGCGGTGATCGCGACGACCTCGGGCCGGTCGTCTGCGAGCGCGGTCAGGGCGTCGCCGAAGACGGTCGTCCAGGCGACGCCCGCGACGGGGCGGGCCTCCACCACGCGCTGGAGGGGAGCCGGCGCCGGCGAGATCGTGTGCATGCGGTCGGCCTCGTCCTGCTCGGCCGCCGGGTGCCCGGCGCCCTTGCGGGTCACCACGTGGACGACCACGGGGTGTCGCAGCACCACCGCCGCACGCAGCGCCCGCTCGACCGCCCCGGCGTCGTGGCCGTCGACGGGGCCGACGTAGGCCAGGCCCAGCTCCTCGAAGAGGTTGCCGGCGGCCCGGTGCTCCCGCAGGGCGACGAGGTGACGCGGCAGGTGCCCGGCCGTGGGGCCGTAGGACCGCCCGTTGTCGTTGAGCACCACCACGACGGGCCGCTGGGGCGCGTCGGCGAGGTTGTTCAGCGCCTCCCAGCACATCCCGCCCGTGAGGGCGCCGTCGCCGACGACCGCGACCACGTGGCGGTCCGGGCGCCCGGTCAGCGCGAAGCCCTTGGCGAGACCGTCGGCCCAGGACAGCGCGGTCGAGGCGTGGGAGTTCTCCACGACGTCGTGCGCGCTCTCGGCCCGGCACGGATAGCCCGAGAGCCCGTCCTCCTCGCGCAGCTGCGCGAAGCCGTCGCGGCGCCCGGTGAGCAGCTTGTGCACGTAGGCCTGGTGCCCGGTGTCCCACACGATCGCGTCACGCGGGGAGTCGAAGACTCGGTGCAGGGCCAGGGTCAGCTCGACGACCCCGAGGTTGGGTCCGAGGTGGCCGCCCGCGCGGCACACCTGCGCGACGAGCTCCTCGCGGATCTCCGCAGCCAGCTGCGGGAGGGCTGCCGCCGGGAGACGTCGTACGTCCTCGGGCGAGGCGATCGCGGGGAGCAGCGGCTCCCCGACGCCCCCTTGCGCCTCCACGGCGTGCAGCGCGTTCACCTCAGACCCCGGCCGCGGCGCGCACGGTCTCCTTGAGCGAGCCCATCGTCGCGATCACGGCGGTCGGCTCGTAGCCGCAGTGCGCCATGCAGTTCGCGCAGCGCTCGTCCTTGCCGCGGCCGTAGGAGTCCCAGTCGGTGTCCTCGACGAGCTCCTTGTAGGTCGCGACGTAGCCGTCGTCCATCAGGTAGCAGGGCCGCTGCCAGCCCTTGAGGGAGTACAGCGGGATGGCCCAGGCGGTGCAGTCGTAGTCGACCTTGCCCTCGAGGAAGTCCAGGAACAGCGGCGAGTGGTTGAGCCGCCACTTCTTGCGTCGCCCCTCGCCGAAGGCCTTGCGGAACAGCTCCCGGGTCTCCTCGGGGCCAAGCCAGTGCTCCTGGTCCGGGGCCTTCTCGTAGGCGAACCCGGGCGAGATCTGCATGTTGTCCACGCCCAGCTCGTCGTTGAGGTAGTCGAGGACGTCGATGACGTCCTGGGGGGTATCGGTGTCGAAGAAGGTGGTGTTGGTGCAGACGCGGAAGCCCGCCGCCTGCGCCTCCTTGATCGCGGCGACCGCCTGGTCGAAGACGCCGTCCTTGCACACGCTCGCGTCGTGGCGCTCGCGGAGACCGTCGATGTGCACCATCCACGAGAAGTTCGGGTGCGGCTTGAAGCGGTGCAGGTGCTTGGGCAGCAGCACCGCGTTGGTGCACAGGAAGACGATCTTGCGCCGGGCCAGCAGCTGCTCGACGATCTCGTCCATCTGCTTGTGCATCAGCGGCTCGCCGCCCGCGATCGAGACCATCGGCGCCCCGCACTCCTCCACCGCGGCGACGGCCTGCTCGACCGACATCCGCTGCTTGAGCCAGTCGTGGGTCTGCTGGATCTTGCCGCAGCCGGCGCAGGAGAGGTTGCAGGCGTAGAGCGGCTCGAGCTCGAGCAGCAGCGGGAACTTCTTGTTGCCCTTGACCTTCTGGGTCATCAGGTAGGCGCCGAGCTTCAGCGACTGGCGCAGCGGCATGCTCATGTGGACAGCTCCTTGGGTAGTCCGAACTGCACGTCCTCGGTGAGGACGCGGTGTTCGCGTGCGGTGACCGGTCCGAGCCCGGAGAGGGCCAGGACCAGGTCGTCGACCAGGTGCGGGGGTGCCGAGGCGCCGGCGGTGACGCCGACGCGGGTGACGCCGGCGAGCCAGGCGAGGTCGACCTCGCCGACGTCGTCCACGAGGTACGCCGTGGCGCCCTCGGCCTGCGCCACCTCGGCCAGGCGCAGCGAGTTGGAGGAGTTTGCCGAGCCGACGACCAGGACGAGCTCGCTGCGTCGCGCCACCTCGCGCACCGCGCGCTGCCGGTTGGAGGTGGCGTAGCAGATGTCGTCCTGGTGCGGCCCGACGATCGCGGGGAACCGCTCCTGGAGCACCGCGGCGGTCGCCTCGGCCTCCTCGACGGCGAGCGTGGTCTGCATGGCGTAGGCGACCCGCTCGGGGTCGGCCACCTGGACCCGTCCGGCCTCGGCCGGGTCGGCGACCACGACGACGTCCTCGGGCGCCTCGCCCCGGGTGCCGACGACCTCCTCGTGCTCGGGGTGCCCGATCAGCAGCACGGTCCGGCGCTGGTCGGCGAAGCGGCGCACCTCGGTGTGCACCTTCGCGACCAGGGGGCAGGTCGCGTCGATCACGGTGAGGTCACGCGCGGCAGCGTCGGCGCGCACCTGCGGCGTGACGCCGTGCGCGGCCAGCACCGCGACACTGCCGCGGGGCACTTCCTCGACCTCCTGCACGAACACCGCGCCCCGGTCCTCGAGCTCACCGACGACGTGGGTGTTGTGGACGATCTGGCGCCGCACGTAGACCGGCGCACCGTGGCGCTCGAGGGCGCGCTCGACGATCTCGACGGCGCGCTCGACGCCGGCGCAGAAGGACCGCGGCCCGGCGAGCAGCACCTCGCGCTCCCCCACCGCCGCCGCCCAGGCGTCGGCCACGGGCGCGAGCCGGCGCAGGGTGCGCAGGCCCTGGACGCCGCGCAGGATCGTGCCGGGCCGGAGCAGCTCGGCGTCGGCGGAGTCGACGACCACGCGCAGCACCGCGGTGGTGCCGTCGTCGCGGGCCAGCAGGGCGCTCTCGGTGTCCACGGCCAGCGCGCCGCTGCGTGCGAGCGCGCTCCGCTCGGCACGGCCACGGACCACGCCGTCGGCGGTGAGGACCGGCCCGACCTCCATGGGCAGGCCCGCCCGCCGCACGGCGCCGGCGAGGAGGGGCCACGCATGGCTGGGCACCGTCGAGGCGACACCGTTCTGCGACCGGGTACGACGGACCTCGTCGGCCACGACGACCGTGCCCGGCGCGAGCGCGGCCAGCGCGCCGGCGACACCGGCGACCAGCACGGGGCCGTCGGCCGTCGTACCCGCGGAGCGACCGGTGCGCACGAGGTGGGCGTGCGGCACCCGACCGTGCAGCGCGACCCGCTCGGAGCGCAGCGGAGCACAGATCCGGGGCGTCATGCGGCGCCGTCCTGCTGCTCGTGCCGGCCGAGGTAGCGGCCCAGCGCCCAGATCGGGAACACCTGCCGGTAGAGGCCGTAGCCGATGTAGAAGTCGCCGGGGAAGCCGGTGCCGGTGTAGCGGTCCTCGTCCCAGCCGCCGTCGGGCCGCTGGGTCTCGACCAGGTGGGAGATCCCCCGGACCACGGCCTGCCTGACCGTCGTGGTCGTGCCGGTCGCGGAGCTCGTGCCGGTCACGGCGAGCAGCGCCAGCAACGCCCACGCCGTCTGCGAGGGCGTGGAGTCGCCGCGCCCGATCCAGGCGGGATCGCGGTAGGAGCGCAGGTCCTCGCCCCAGCCGCCGTCGGTGTTCTGGTGCTGGAGCAGCCACCGCACGGCCCGCCGGACCGCCCGGTGCTCGGCGGGCAGGCCGGCAGCGATCAGGGCCGGGACGACCGCCCCGGTGCCGTAGACGTGGTTGGCCCCCCAGCGCCCGAACCAGGAGCCGTCGTGCTCCTGGGCGTCGAGCAGCCAGGACACCCCCCGTCGGCACGGCTCCTCGTCGGCCCTTCCTTCGGCGGCGAGCATCTCCACGACGTGCGCGGTGACGTCGGCCGACGGCGGGTCGATGACCGCGCCGAAGTCGCAGAACGGCAGGCGCTCGGCGAACACGCGTGTGTTGTCGGCGTCGAAGGCGGCCCAGCCGCCGTCGCTGCTCTGCATGCCGGTCGTCCAGGCGACGGCCGCGTCGAGGGACGCCGCCAGGCGGTCGGCGTCGGGGTGGCGGACCCGTCGCAGCGCGAGCACGATCTCGGCCGTGTCGTCGGTGTCGGGGTAGACGTCGTTGGCGAACTCGAACGCCCACCCGGCGCTGGGCAGGTGCGGCCGGCGCACGCGCCAGTCCTCGGGGCCGGCGGGAGCGGTGACCTGCTCGGCGAGCAGCCAGTCGGTGGCGCCCAGCACGTCGGGGTCGTCGGGGGCGACGCCCGCGTCGAGCAGTGCGGCCACGGCCAGGCCGGTGTCCCACACCGGGGACTGGCAGGCCTCCAGCCACCGGGCCGGGCCCTCCGAGGTCGCGACGTGGCTGGTGAAGCGCGCCAGGCCGTCGAAGCCGCGCACGATCGCCGGGTCGTCCAGCGGCAGGCCGGACAGGTGCAGCGCGATCAGGGAGTAGACCCACGGGGGCTGGATGCCGCCCCAGCCGCCGTCGGCCTCCTGCCGGTCGAGGATCCACTGCGCCGCGCGCCGCATCGCCACGCGCCGCAGCGCCCGCCCGGGCGCCGGGGTGTGCCGGGTCCACGCGCGCAGCCCCACGTCGAGACGCTGGAAGAGCCCGGCCAGGGTCCACAGCGGGTCCCGGCGCGGCGGCTCGGCGCCGGTGAGCAGGGCGTCGACGTCGATGCCGCTGGGACGGACCGGACGGGTGGCGCTGACGATGGTCAGCGGCACGATCGTCTGGCGGGCCCAGCAGCCCCAGTCGTAGATGTTCAGCGGCGCCCAGGAGGGCAGGAACATGATCTCGGGGGGCAGGTCGGGGCAGTCCTCCCAGTCCCAGAGGCCGAACAGCGCCAGCCAGATGTGGGTGAAGACCCGGGCGTTCTCCAGGCCGCCGGCCTCGCGGACGAACGCGGCGGCCTGCTCCATGTGCGGCGCGTCGACGGGGTCACCCGCCATCCGCAGCGCCACCCATGCCTCGACGGTCGTGGACAGGTCCCCCGGGCCTCCGGGGTAGGTCGCCCAGGTGCCGTCCTCGCGCTGCTCGCTGCGGATCCAGCGGGCGGTCTGCTCGTCGCCCTCGGCGGTCGCGATGCCGAGGAAGTGCCGCAGCATCAGGTCCTCGGCGTCCATCGTGACGTTGGTCGCCAGGTCGCCCTTCCACCAGCCGTCGGGGTGCTGGAGGCCGCGCAGGTGCTCCACCGCCGCGTCGAGGGCGGTCTCGGCCCCCTCCACGGCCGCGTCGGGTCCGAGACCCGGCTGCAGTGCCATCTGGGCCATCAGAGGTCACGCTCCACGCAGAACCGGGCGAGCTCCTCGAACGGCACCCGCTGCACCTCGTCGAAGCCGGCGCCGGCCAGCGCCCGGGAGGCGGCCTCCACCCGGGCGCGGGCCTCGCGGGCCGCCCACTCCCGCCCCCCGGCCGCCTCGACCAGGCCGGCCGCGTGACGCAGCTGCGCCTCGTCGTGCGGGCCCTCGCCGTCGAGCCACCCGGCCAGCTCGCGGCCCGGGGCACCGCCGTGGGTGATCGACCACACCACCGGCATCGTCTTCTTGTGGGCCTGCAGGTCGGAGAACACCGGCTTCCCGGTGCGCTCGGGCCACCCCCAGATGCCGAGCACGTCGTCGACGAGCTGGAAGGCCAGTCCGAGCTGCTCGCCGTACTCGCGGAGGCCGGCGCACACCGATGCGGGCGCACCGGCGAGGATGCCGCCGATCTCGGCGCTCACGCCGAGAAGTGCACCGGTCTTGCCGGCCGCCATGTCCATGCACGCCTCGAGGGTGACGTCGCCGCGCCGCTCGAAGGCGACGTCGAGGACCTGGCCGCGGATCAGCTCGCGGGTCGCGCGGGCCAGCGCGCGCTGGGCGTCCGCCGCGTGGGGCGACTCGGCCTCGCCGAGCACCTCGTGCGCGAGGGAGGCCATCGCATCGCCCACCAGCACGGCGGTCGCGTCACCCCAGACCGACCACACGGTCGCCCGGTGCCTCCGCTCGGCGTCGCGGTCCATCAGGTCGTCGTGGACCAGGGAGAAGTTGTGCACCAGCTCGACGGCGACGGCACCGGGTACCGCCGTGCCGGCGTCGCCGGCGACGGCGTCGGCCGCCAGGAGCGCCAGGCCGGGCCGCACGGCCTTGCCGGGGTCGGCGTCGGTGGGCCGGCCCTCGGTGTCGCACCAGCCCAGGTGGTAGGAGGTCACCAGGCGGGTGTCGGGGTCGAGCCGCTCGACGGCCGCGCGCAGCGCCGGGACGACGACATCCCGGGCGCCCGCGAGCTGCACGGCGGCAGGCGTCGGCACCGCGGCGGCCGCGGAGTCGGTGCTCATCGGGTGCGTCATGCCGGTGACCCGGGGAGGAAGCGGTCGGGGGCCGAGCTCACCACGGGCGGGACGGGCGAGGAGCCCTGGCTGGGGATCACCTGCGGCCGATCGGCGGTGTGCACCGACCGGACGGCGGCCTCGCCGCTGCGGCAGGCGCTCTCCATGGTGGCCGGCCAGCCGGTGGCGGTCCACGCACCGGCCAGGTGCACCCGCGGGGAGCGGGTGCTCGCGGGCGGGCGCCAGCGACCGCTGCCCGGCACCGGCCGGAAGGTCGCGTCGGGTTCACGGGTCACGAAGAACTCCTCGGTTCGGACGGTGCGGTACGCGGGGAGCAGCTGCGCCAGGTGCGGTCGCATCCACTCCTCGATGGCGGCGACGGGCATGCCGATCAGCTCGTGGGCGGCCGAGATCGAGCAGGCCACGTACTGCCCCCGGGCGGGATCCATGCCGGAGGCACCGGTGCGGTCGAAGACCCACTGCAGCGGGCTGTCCACGGCGGCGAGGAACGGCTCGTGCAGGATCGGCCGGTCGACGACGACGTGCAGGTTGACGATCGGGCTGCTGCCCAGCCGGGTCGACCAGCCGGTCGCGAGCGTGGAGGCGCCCGGCGGCAGCAGCCGCTCGGTGACCGTGGGCGGGGTCGCGAGCACGACGTCGTCGAACGAGCCGTCGACACCCGGCCCGATCGTCACCCCGGACGGCTGCACCTCGAGGTCGTGCACCCGGGTGCTGCACCGCACCTCGACGCCGGCCGCCTCGAGCGCCCCGGCGGCGGCGTCGCCGTGCAGGCGCTGCAGCGGGACCGCGGCCCAGCCGATGTCGGCGGCACCGGGATCGCTGAGCAGGCCGAGCTGGAAGACGGTCGCGGCCAGGGCCAGCGAGGCGTGGTCGGCGTCGGCGTTCAGCGTGGCGACCCCGATCAGGTCCCACAGCGTCTCGATGGTGCGGTCGTCCTGCCCGTGCTCGCGCAGCCACCACCCGAAGGCCGCCTCGTCGGTGGCGGGGTCGTGGCGGTCGAGCTCGGCCAGGGCGAGGGCCCCGCGCGCAGCACGCCACCGGTCGGCGAACCCGAGCCAGCGGTAGCGCGCGAGCGACCCGGCGAGGTGGTACGGCGCCGGGAGGGGCCAGCGGGAGCGCTGGAGTCGGGCCAGGCCCGAACGGACGGTCGACTTGACCGGCACGTCGAGGCGGTCCTGGAGGTGGACCAGGTCGGAGACGCCGAGCCGGTCGAGCAGGGCGCGGTACGCCGTGCAGCAGCGCAGGAACACGTGCTGGCCGTTGTCGACCCAGATCCCGTCGCGGTCGAAGGAGTTGGTCAGGCCGCCGAGCCGCGCCCGCGACTCCAGCAGCACCACCTCGTCGCCGGCGTCGGCCAGGCCGAGCGCCGCGGTGATGCCGGCCAGTCCCCCACCGACGACGGCGACCCGGCGGCCCGCGGGGGAGCTCATCGCGACACCCCGGCCAGCGCACCGGCGGCCACCCGGAGCTTCTCGGCGGTGCCGAGGGAGAGCCGCTTGTCGTAGATCTGCACAGGGTCCTCCCCGATCCGGATCAGCAGGTGGTGGTAGATGCCGGCCATCGCCCGGCAGGAGGCGGCACTGCGCCGGTCCAGCCACGGCACCAGCCGCAGGCCGAGGCCGTACCAGTCCTCGGCCCGGGACGCGGCGCCGCGCAGGTAGCCCGCGAGCCGGCCCTGGGGGTCGTCGAGGGCGCCGGTGGCGTCCAGGCGCAGCTCGACACCGGCCCGCTCGAGCTCGTCGGCCGGCAGGTAGACCCGCCCGTTGAGCAGGTCCTCGCGGACGTCGCGCAGGATGTTGGTCTGCTGGAGCGCGATCCCGAGCTGGTCGGCGTACGTCGCCGCGACGGCGTGACCGCCGGGCGGGTCGCGGTGGGCGAAGACGGCCAGGCACAGCCGGCCCACCGAGCCGGCGACGAGCCGGCAGTAGGAGACCAGGTCGTCGAAGTCGGCGATGCGCACCTCGCCGAGGTCCCGCTCGACGCCGACGAGCAGCTCCTCGAAGGCGTCCATCGGGACCGGGTAGCGCCGCGCCGCGTCAGCGACCGCCACCAGGACCGGGTCGGTGCTCTCGTCGAGGTGGTCGATCTCCTTGCGCAGGCCGGCGAGAGCGGTCACCTTGTCGGCATCGCCGAGGTCGCCGTCGCCGATGTCGTCCATCCGGCGTGCCAACGCGTACAGCGCGCACAGCGCCCGCCGGCGGTCCGGAGGCAGCAGCCGGATGCCGTAGTGGAAGTTGCGTGCCTCGGTGCGGGTGATCTGCTCGCAGGTCTCGTAGGCCTGCAGCACCGTCGGCGTCGAGGTGGTGGTCATCGGGCCCTCCGTCCGGCACCGAGCAGGAAGAGCCGGGCGGCCTCGCGCGCCGTGAGTGCCCGGGAGGGGCGGGTGTCGCGGGCCAGCACGTCGCCTCCGCTGCGCCGCAGCGCCGCCACGGTCGCCCGGCCCCCGGCCACGAAGCCCGCCACGCACAGCCGCGGCCACCCCTGGAGCCGGTCCACGACCGCCGCGCCGTCCTCGAGCAGCGCCGCGGCGTG
>JBQCHZ010000063.1:0-35752 GCA_051954195.1 Marmoricola sp. | reverse complement strand
ATTATCTTCCTGCCTCTTTCTGGTGGGGCTGTTGTTTGGTCGTCTGGGGGGGGGGGGGGGCGGGGGGCGGCCCCCCCCCCCCGCAGCGCTGTGTCAGCGAGGGTGCGATGCGCCGCCGACCGCAGCCGCGTCGAGCACGGCGGCGGTCCGGGGACCCACCCCCAGGGTCAGTGCGGCGGCCAGGTCACCGTCGGTGTCGACGTCGCGGCGCAGGCTCGCCAGCGGGAGATCGAGCGCGAGCGCCCCGGAGGCCCGGTGGCGAGCGGCCGACCCGACACCGAACCGCGGATCCAGGGGCGTGTGCGGGGCGGCCATCAGCAGCGTCGTACCGGTGCCGTCCGCATCGGCGAGGAAGGCTCGCCTGCCGGCGGCCCCGGCGACGGCTGCATCGAGGTCCTCGCTGCGCAGGCAGGGCAGGTCGGCACACATGGCAGCGACGGCACGACCGGGCCGGTGGGCGACGATCTCCTCGGCCGCGATGCTCAACGCCCGGTTGAGGTCGCCGTCGCCGCGGTCGGCGAGAACGCGCACGCCCTCGACGCTGAACGCCTCCGCGTCGGTGACCACGACCACCTCGGAGACCTCCGTCGCCGCCAGCGCCGCCGCCAGGGCGTCGGCCGCGAACGCCGCCGCGAGTGCGGAGGCCTCGACGCCCTCGACCCGGAGCCGGCTCTTCGCGCGCGGCCAGGCCTTGACCGGGACGAGCAGGACCGTTCGGGGCACCGTGCGATCCTGCCAGCCGCGTCGCCCGGCGTCGGAGGCGACCGGGCAGTAATGTCTGACGCGGCCCTGCCGGAGGGCGGATCGCGAGCAGGAGGTGCGGGCGTGGCGAAGGTGCGCGAGCTGCAACAGCGGCGCGGCTGGGCCTACTCGCTCGCCGTCGGCGTGGTGAAGCCGACGCTTCTCACCTTCACCCGGCGCGACTGGGCCGGCGGCGAGAACATCCCCGCCAGCGGCGGCTGCGTCGTCGCGGTCAACCACATCTCCCAGATCGACCCGCTCACCCTCGCGCACTTCCTCTACGACCACGGACGGCTGCCGCGCTACCTCACCAAGGACGGCCTCTGGAACGTGCCGCTGCTCGACAAGGTGCTCGACAACAGCGGCATGATCCCCGTCTCCCGGCAGAGCACCGACGCCGGACGGGCGTTCGACGCCGCCGTCGAGGCGGTACGGCGGGGGGAGTGCATCGGTGTCTACATCGAGGGCTCGATCACCAGGGACCCTGACGGGTGGCCGATGCGGGGCAAGACCGGCGCCGCCCGGATCGCCCTGACGACCGGCTGCCCGGTGATCCCCGTCGGCCAGTGGGGTGCCCAGGAGCTGCTGCCGGCCTACGCGAAGCGCCCGAAGCTGTTCCCCCCCACCACCATGCGCTACCGCGCCGGTGCACCGGTCGACCTCGGCGACCTCGCGGGCGAGCCGCTGACCAACGACGTGCTGCACCGGGCGACGGACCGGATCATGGCGGCGATCACCCATCTCGTCGAGGAGCTGCGGGGCGAGCCCGCACCGGCCGAGCGGTTCGACCCGCGCGCCGCCGGGGTCCGCGAGACCGGCAACTACCGCAAGGAGCACAGGCGCGCCGACGGGGACGCCCGGTGACGCGCGTCGCCGTGATGGGCGCCGGCTCGTGGGGGACGGCCTTCAGCCTCGTGCTCGCCGACGCCGGCAACGACGTGACGATGTGGGCGCGTCGTGAAGAGCTGTGCGAGGTGATCAACGAGCGGCACGAGAACACCGAGTACCACCCCGGTGTCGAGCTCCCGCCGAGCATCCGGGCCACCCACGACCCCGAGCGGGCGCTCAGCGGCGCCGAGGTCGTCGTCCTCGCGGTGCCCTCGCAGAAGCTGCGCGACAACCTCGTCTCCTGGGCGCCGCTGCTGCCCGGAGCCGCTCCCGTCGTGTCGCTGATGAAGGGCGTCGAGCTCGGCACCCTGAAGCGGGTCAGTGAGGTGGTGGCCGAGGTGACCGGCGCCGGCCCCGACCGCATCGCCGTGATCAGCGGGCCCAACCTCTCGCCCGAGATCGTCCGCCGGGAGCCGGCCGCCTCCGTCGTGGCCTGCGCCGACGAGGACGTCGCCCAGCGTCTCCAGACCATCTGCCACACCCGCGCCTTCCGGCCCTACACCAGCGTCGACGTGGTGGGGTGCGAGCTCGGCGGTGCCTACAAGAACGTCGTCGCCCTCTCGGTCGGCATGGCCGTGGGCCTCGGGTTCGGCGACAACACCACCGCGTCGGTGATCACCCGCGGCCTCGCCGAGACGGCGCGGCTGGCGATGAGCTTCGGCGCCGATCCGATGACGCTGATGGGCCTGGCCGGTCTCGGCGACCTGGTGGCCACCTGCTCCTCGCCCCTGTCCCGCAACCGCACCTTCGGGGTCAAGCTGGGGGAGGGGATGACGACCGAGGAGATCATGTCCTCGACGCGGCAGGTCGCGGAGGGAGCGAAGTCGTCCTCCTCGCTCCTGGACCTCGCTCGGCGCAACGATGTCGACGCGCCCATCGCGCTGCACGTCGACCAGGTGGTCCGCGGCGAGCTCAGCGCGAAGGACATGGTGGAGGCCTTCATCGCGCGCAACACCAAGGCCGAGCGCGACTAGGGCGTCGCTGTCCCCGGCGCCGTCTCGAGCGCCGTCTCCAAAGCCTGCGCCAGGTCGTCCCAGAGGTCCTCCACGTCCTCGATGCCCACGGAGAGGCGCAGCAGTCCGGCGGGGATGGTCTCGGGCTCCAGCTTCCAGCGGCGGCGCCGCTCCAGGGTGGACTCCACACCGCCGAGCGAGGTCGTGTAGACCCAGAGCCTCGTCGCGTGCTGCACCCGGTCGGCGGTGTCGCCGTCGGCGAGCACCGGGCACACGATGGCGCCGAAGCCCGGGTAGCGCACCTCCTGGACCGCCGGGTGCGCACGCAACCGCGCGGCCAGCTCCGCGGCGTTGGCCGAGGCCCGCTCCATGCGCAGGGCCAGCGTCCGCACCCCCCGCAGGGTCAGCCATGCCTCGAAGGGTCCCGGTACGGCACCGAGCAGGTCGCGCCGGCCCTTCAGGACGTCGTACAGGCCGTCGTCGCGGACCATCAACGCGCCCATCTGCACGTCGGAGTGACCGGCCAGGTACTTGGTCGCGGAGTGCACGACGATGTCGGCTCCCAGCGCGAGCGGCTGCTGGAGCAGCGGGGTGGCGAAGGTGTTGTCGACGACGACGTGCGCGCCCGCAGCATGCGCCCCACGGGTGATCGCCTCGAGGTCGGCCACCTCGAGGGCCGGGTTGGTGGGCGACTCCAGCCACACCAGGGCCGCGTCCTCGCACGCCGCGATCGTCGCCTCGGTGTCGGTGATGTCGACCAGCCGCGCCGTCGCCCGGCCCCGGCGCTCGAGGTCGGCGAGCTGCGAGACGGTGCCGTTGTAGGCGTGCCTGGGCACGACGACCACGCCGGCGTTGGCGACGAGGTCCAGCACGGCGGAAACGGCGGCCAGCCCGCTGGCGAACGTCAGGCAGCGTCCGCCCTCGAGCGCGCCGAGGGTGTCCTCCAGCGCGGTCCAGGTCGGGTTGCCGAAGCGGCCGTACTCGATGCTCCCGCCGGCGACATAGGTCGCCGCCATGGTGATCGGTGCGTTGAGCGGCTGATCGGGCTCGTGCGGAGGCCGGCCGGCCTGGACGACGGTGGTGGCGGGGCTCATGGCGTCAGCGTACGAACCCCTCGCACGGGTAGGGTCGCCGGGCAATGGACACCACCGCGCGCAAGCCTCGGGTCGCCGTCGTCTTCGGCGGACGCTCCAGTGAGCACTCCATCTCGTGCATCTCCGCGGGCAGCGTCATCGCAGCCCTCGACCCGGAGCGGTACGACGTCCTGCCGATCGGCATCGCCACCGACGGCCGTTGGGTGCTGGAGTCGGCCGAGACGGGTCGTCTCGCGCTCGGACCAGGCGGCGAGATGCCGGTCGTCACCGGCACCAGCGAGGTGGTCCTCTCCGCCTCCCACGAGCTGGTCGTGACCGCCCCCGGCGACGTGCCGCACGCCCTCGGCGAGGTCGACGTCGTCTTCCCGGTCATGCACGGGCCCTACGGGCAGGACGGCACCCTCCAGGGACTGCTCGAGCTGGCCGGCATCCGCTACGTCGGTGCCGGCGTGCTCTCCTCGGCGGTCGGAACGGACAAGCACTTCATGAAGCAGCTCTTCGTCGCCAACGGGCTGCAGGTGGTGCCGTGGGTGCTCGTCCGTCCCGACGCCTGGCCCGCGTGCCGAGACGAGGTGCACGCCCAGGTGGCGGAGCTCGGCTTCCCGGTCTTCGTCAAGCCCGCCCGTGCCGGATCGAGCTTCGGCATCACCCGGGTCGACGACGAGGCCGACCTCGACGCGGCGATCGAGGAGGCGCGCGCACACGACCCCAAGGTGCTGGTCGAGGCCGCCGCGCTCGGGTGCCGCGAGATCGAGATCGGCGTGCTCCAGGGTGATCGCGGCGCGCCGCCGGAGACCAGCGCGATCGCCGAGATCACCGTGGGCGGCGACCACGCCTTCTACGACTTCGAGGCCAAGTACCTCGAGGAGAGCTACCGGATCCCCGCCGACCTGCCCGAGGACGTCGCCGCCGACGTCGCCGAGCATGCGCGCCGGGCGTTCGTCGCCCTCGACGTCGAGGGTCTGGCCCGCATCGACTTCTTCGTCGACCCCGACGGGGCCGTGCTGGTCAACGAGGTCGAGACGATGCCCGGGTTCACCTCCACGTCGATGTTCCCCCTGCTGTGGCAGGCCTCCGGCCTGTCCTACCCGGCGCTCGTCGACCGGCTGGTGCAGCAGGCGCTCGGCCGCAGCACCGGCCTGCGCTGACCCGCTCCGCCGCCGCCCGGCGGGCGTTGCGTCAGGAGCAGTGGCCGCGCGCCTCGGTGTGGGCGCGCACGTCGGCGTCGAGGTCGGCCATCACCTCGCTGGGTCCGTTGGGTCGGTAGGACCCGGGCACCTGCACGCTGACCCGCAGGCTGCGGTGCGACAGCGTCATGTCGATGCGGGCGTTGTCGTCGTCGATCTCGTCCGGCGGCACCGTCCAGCCGATGCCGTTGCGGGTCAGGCACGGGTCGGTCTTCGGCTTGCCGGGCAGCACCTGCAGCCCGCACCGCAGCACGATCGCGGGGTCGCCCCAGGCCGCGGCGTACGACGATCCCTCGACGGGGCGGCGCTGCCGCCCGGCGACCGTCGCCGGCAGGTGGCGCAGGAAGGCGCCGCAGTCCTGGCGGCCGGTGTCGGTGACGGGGAAGGACACCACCTCGACGGAGCTCGAGCCGCACGCGGCGAGGCCGGTCAGCAGGGGGAGCGTGGTCAGCACGACGCCCGCCACCCGGAGGGGGAGCGGGCGTCGGCGACGCGACAGGCGGGGAACGACCGGTCCGCCTCTCAGATGTGCACGACCGGGCAGGTCAGCGTGCGGGTGATGCCCTCGAGGGTCTGCACCTTCGCCACGACCAGCTTGCCGAGCTCGTCGACGTTGCGGGCCTCGGCGCGCACGATGACGTCGTAGGGACCGGTGACGTCCTCGGCGACGATCACACCCTTGATCTCGGTGATCTGGGCAGCGACCTCGGCGGCCTTGCCGACGTCGGTCTGGATGAGGATGTAGGCCTGGACGACCATGACGACTCCTAGTTCCGAGGTGACAGCCGGACTCGTCGCAACCTACCCGACGACGCCGTGGACCCGATACCGCCGCCGCCCCGTGCGGCAGGGGGCGGCGCCTCTGATGGGATGTCCCCATGACGACCGACCCTGGGGCCACCCTGGCCGACCTCGGTGAGTTCGGGCTGGTCCGCGAGCTGACGGCGCGGTTCCCCCAGGGCCCGCTGGTGCACCTGGGTCCCGGGGACGACGCGGCCCTGCTGCGCACCCCGCGCGGACACGTGGTGGTCTCCACCGACCTCCTCGTCGAGGACCGGCACTTCCGCCGGTCGTGGTCCTCGGCGACGGACGTCGGGCACCGCGCCGCCGCCCAGAACCTCGCCGACATCGCCGCGATGGGTGGCACGGCGACCGCCCTCACGGTCGCCCTGGGTGCTCCCGGCGACCTGCCCGTGGCGTGGGCGCTCGGCCTCGCCGACGGCATCGCCGCCGAGGCCGGCCTGGTCGGCGCCAGCGTCATCGGGGGGGACCTGACCGCCGCCTCGCAGGTGGTCGTCTCCATCACCGTGCTCGGCCAGTGCGACGTCGCCCCGGTACGCCGCTCCGGCGCCCGCCCCGGCGACGTGGTCGCCCTCGCCGGACGCCAGGGCTGGGCGGCCGCCGGTCTGGCCGTGCTCGCCCGGGGCTTCCGCAGCCCGCGGGTGCTGGTCGAGGCACAGCAGCGACCCCAGCCGCCGTACGCCGCCGGGCCGGCCGCGGCCGCCGCAGGGGCGACCGCGATGATCGACGTCTCCGACGGCCTGGTCGCCGACGCCGGTCACATCGCCGAGGACTCCGGGGTGCGGCTGGACCTCAGCAGCGCGGCCTTCGAGCCCACCGAGGCGATGCGGTCGGTCGGCTCGGCGCTCGGGGTGGACCCGATGACGTTCTTCCTCGCCGGGGGCGACGACCACGCGCTGCTCGCGACCTTCCCCGCCGACGTCCCCCTGCCCGAGAGCTTCCGGGTGGTCGGTGCCGTCCACGAGAGCGACGAGCCGGCCGTCACCGTCGACGGCGAGCCGTACGAAGGCCCCGCCGGCCACACGCACTTCTGACCCTCCTCCGTCCGCCGTAGGCGGTGACCGACGAACGAGCAGTTCGGGGCTTGTGGCTCCTTCGGGGCCGTTCATGGCTCGAACTACTCGTTCGTCCGCACCGCACGGAGGGGGAACGGAAGGGGATCGGCGCCGTGGAGAAGGTGAGTGGAAGGGCCGCGTCGGACGACGGGGCGGCGTCGGGTCGCGGCCGCGCAGCGACGAGAAGCGCCGCGTGAGGTCCTCGCCTCGCACGTTTGCGCCCTTCTGAGCGCTGAGAAGGGCGCAAACGTGCGAAGCGGCGTACGGAATCGCCTGCCGCACCCGACCAGCGGCGCGGTCGGGACGCGCCTGCCTCGTCGTCGCTGCCGACGTCGCCCAGGGCGACCACAGACGGCGTGCCGCTTCCGCCGGCCGCAACGTCGAAAGGCGCGACGAACCCAACCCGCGGCACGGCTGGGACGCGCTGCCTCGTCGTCGCTGCCGACGTCGCCGAGGACGACCACAGACGTGCGTGCCGCGTCGGCTCCGGGAAGCAGAAGACCCGCCGGCCCGGAGGGCGGCGGGTCTTCAGACGAAGGCATGAGGTCAGCGGGTGACCTTGCCGGCCTTGAGGCAGCCGGTGCACACGTTGACGCGCTTGGGCGTGCCGTTGACGGTCGCGCGGACACGCTGGATGTTGGGGTTGAACCGGCGCTTGGTGATCTTGCGCGACCACGGCCGGTTGTTGCCGAAGCCAGGCTTCTTGGCGCAGATGTCGCAGACGGCAGCCACCGGAACTCCTTGAGATGCGTTGATCAAGACAGGGCGCCCGGGCGAGCACGCGCCGGGCAACCGCAACAGGATAACCGAGGGTCCCCGCCGCAGGCGAATCGGCCGTGGTCGGGCCGCCGGGAGGGTCGGAGCGGTCGACTACGGTGGCGCACCATGGAGCAGCACGCGACGTTCGACCTCGACGCCGTGCTGCGCTTCGCCGACCTGGCCGCGCACGGTCTCGCCGAGGCGCGCGAGGAGATCGACGCGCTCAACGTCTACCCCGTGCCCGACGGCGACACCGGCACGAACCTCTACCTCACCGTCCAGGCCGCGCGCGACGCGGCCCGGGAGGCGGCCCGGCTCGCGGCCCCCGGCCCCGACGGGCTCGCGTCGGTGCTGACCGCGTACGCCCGGGGCGCGCTGCTCGGCGCCCGCGGCAACTCCGGGGTGATCCTGAGCCAGCTGATCGGCGCGCTGTTCCGCACCATGGCGCGCGCCGGCGCCCAGGAGCGGTCGGCCGAGGTGTTCGCCGCCGGGCTCTCCGACGCCGCGGACGCCGCCTACGCGGCGGTGGGCCGTCCCGTCGAGGGCACCATGCTCTCCGTGGCCCGGGCCGCGGCCGACGCGGCCGGCCGCGCGGCCGAGGCCGAGGGCGTCCGGCTCGCCGAGGTGGTCACGACAGCGGCCGCCGCAGCCGCCGAGGCGCTGGCCCGCACCCCCGAGCAGATGCAGCTGCTCCGCGACGCCGGCGTGGTCGACGCCGGCGGCCGCGGCCTGTGCGTGGTGCTCGACGCCGCCGTCACCGCGCTGACCGGACGTCCCGCACCGGTCCCGGTCTCCTCCGCGCTGCCCCGGCCCGAGCTGCGGCCCGTGCCCACCGACGACCTCACCGAGGACGGACCGGCCTACGAGGTGATGTACCTGCTCGACACCGAGGACACCGCCGACGCGGTGGTCGCCCTGCGTGCGCGGCTGGCCGAGATCGGCGACTCCCTCGTGGTCGTCGGCGGCGAGGGGCTGTGGAACGTCCACGTGCACACCGACGACGTCGGTGCCGCCGTCGAGGCAGGGATAGAGGCCGGGCGGCCCCGACGGATCCGGGTCACCCACTTCGCCGAGCAGCTCGACCGGGCGCGCGAGCGCCGGCTCGCCGAGCAGCGCACCGGACGCGGCGTGGTCGCCGTCGTCGCCGGGGAGGGTCTCGCGGCGGTCTTCGCCGAGGCGGGGGCTCGGGTGATCATCGGGGGGCCGGGGCAACGTCCGAGCACGGGCGCGATCCTCGAGGCGATCGAGGGCACCGGCGCCGCCGAGGTCGTCGTGCTGCCCAACGACCCCGACACCCTGGCCGTCGCCCAGGCGGCCGGGCACGCGGCCGAGGAGAGCGGACGGGTGCACGTCGTGGTCATCCCGACGCGTGCCCAGGTGCAGGGTCTCGCGGCGCTCGCCGTGCACGACCCGGGCCGCCCCTTCGACGCCGATGTCGTGCAGATGACCTCCGCGGCCCGCGGCACCCGCCACGGCGGACTCACCGTCGCGGCGCGTCAGGCGATGACCTCGGCCGGGCCCTGCGAGCCGGGCGACCTGCTCGGGGTGGTGCAGGGCGACTTCGCGGTGGTCGGCGACGACGACCTCGCCGTGGCGGGCGAGGTGCTGCGTCGCCTGCTCGCGGGTGGCGGCGAGCTCGTCACGCTGGTGGCCGGAGCCGGATCCGGCGACCTCGTGCAACGGTGCCAGAGCTGGGTCGAGACGGCCTACCCCGGCGTCGACGTGCTCACCTACGACGGCGGCCAGGAGCGCTACCCGCTGCTGCTGGCGGTCGAGTAGGCGGCGTCGCGTGGACCTCACCTGGGACTCACCGCTCGCCGCGGCGGCCGGCAAGGTCAAGGCCGAGCGGATCAAGAGCATGCGCGACCTCGCCGGCCTCGAGACGGTCGGTGCGCTGCTGTCCTACTTCCCGCGCACCTACGTCGCCAAGGGCAGCCTCAGCGACCTCGACGAGCTCGTCGAGGGCTCCCTGCTCAGCATGGTCGGCCAGATCGTCAGCGCCCAGCGCCACGAGTACCGCGACCGACGCACCGGCCGGCCCGCCTGGCGGCTGGAGACCCACGTCCGCGGCGAGGGTGGCGCGCCGCTCGCCGTCACCTGGTTCGACCAGCGCAAGGGCCAGGCGGACTTCCACGAGCGCGAGTACGTGCCCGGGCGGGTCGGGATGTTCTCCGGGCGGCTGAAGTGGTGGCGCGAGGCCTGGCAGCTCACGAACCCCGACGCCCGGATGTGGGAGGACGACGCGGCGGGCCGCTCGACGATGCCCGACCTGATCCCGATCTACCGCGAGATCGCCAAGACGACCACCTGGAACATCGAGGAGACGGTCGCCTTCGCGCTCACCGTGCTCGACCGGTTCCCCGACGTGCTGCCGGAGCAGGTCCGCGGCGAGCAGGGGCTGGTCGGTGCGGCCGATGCCTACCACGGCATCCACCGCCCCGCCGACCACGCGCAGCTCGGGGCCGCTCGCAAGCGACTGAAGTGGGACGAGGCGTTCACCGCCCAGGTGGTGCTCGCCCGGCGCCGTGCCGATGCCGCCCGCGCCAGGACGCGAGCACGGGTGGGCCGGGCGGGAGGCATCCTCGAGGCGTTCGACGCGCGCCTGCCGTTCACGCTGACCGACGGTCAGCGCGCGGTGGGGGAGGAGATCGCGGCCGACCTCGCCCGCGAGCACCCGATGCACCGGCTGCTCCAGGGCGATGTCGGCTCGGGCAAGACGCTGGTGGCGCTGCGCGCGATGCTGCGCGTGGTCGACGCCGGCGGGCAGGCGGTGCTGCTCGCGCCGACCGAGGTCCTCGCCCAGCAGCACCACCGCTCGATCACCGCGATGCTGGGGCCGCTCGGGGCCGGCGGCACCATCGGTGCCCACGACGACGCCACGGGAGTGGTCCTGCTGACCGGGTCGATGGGCACCGCGGCGCGGCGGCAGGCGCTGCTCGACGCGGCATCCGGAGAGGCCGGGATCGTCATCGGCACGCACGCGCTGCTCGAGGACAAGGTCCAGCTCGCGGACCTGGGGCTGGTCGTCGTCGACGAGCAGCACCGCTTCGGCGTCGAGCAGCGCGCGGCGCTCTCCGACAAGGCGGCCACCCCGCCGCACCTGCTGGTGATGACCGCGACGCCGATCCCGCGGACCGTGGCGATGACGGTCTTCGGCGACCTCGACACCTCCACGCTGACCGAGCTTCCCGCCGGACGCGGCGAGGTGCAGACCAGCGTGGTCCCGGCCCGGGCACGGCCCGGCTGGCTCGACCGTGGGTGGGAGCGGATCCGGGAGGAGGTCGCTGCCGGACGCCAGGCGTACGTGGTGTGCTCGCGGATCTCCGACGAGCCCTCGGACGCCGAGGGCGACGACGACCGGATCCTCTACGCCGTCGAGGACACCGTCGAGATGCTGCGGGCCGGCCCGCTGGAGGGGCTGCGGGTCGAGGCGCTGCACGGGCGGATGTCACCGGAGGCCAAGGACGCGGTGATGCGCGCCTTCGCCGCGGGCGAGGTCGACGTGCTGGTGGCCACCACGGTGATCGAGGTCGGGGTCGACGTCCCCAACGCGACCGTGATGGTGATCCTCGACGCCGACCGGTTCGGCGTCTCCCAGCTGCACCAGTTGCGCGGCCGCATCGGCCGGGGCGGTCACGCGGGCCTGTGCCTGCTCGTCACCGACGCCGATCCGCGGCACCCGAGCCTGGAGCGGCTCACCGCGGTGGCGGCCACCCGCGACGGGTTCGAGCTGTCCCGCGTCGACCTGCAGCAGCGCCGCGAGGGCGACCTGCTCGGCGCCCAGCAGAGCGGCCGCGGCGCGGCGCGGGCGCTGCGGCTCCTCTCGGTCCTGGACGACGAGGACATCATCGCCGCGGCGCGGGAGGCCGCGACGGCCCACCTCGCCGCCGATCCCGAGCTCGCAGGCACCCCCGACCTCGCCGCCCGCGTCCGCGCGCTCGACGAGACCGGCCGCTCCGACTTCCTCGACAGGGGGTAGCGACCATCACCCGCCTCATCGGGGGCACCGCCGGGGGCCGGCGGCTGCGCACCCCACCGGGCTCCGCCACCCGACCGACCTCCGACCGCGTGCGCGAGGCACTGTTCTCCGCGCTCGAGGCCGCGCACGGATCGTTCTCAGGACTCGCCGTCCTCGACCTGTACGCCGGTTCGGGTGCCCTGGCACTCGAGGCCGCCTCGCGGGGCGCCGAGCCGGTCGTCGCGGTGGAGTCCGACCGCCGCACCGCACGGCTGATCGAGGCCAACGCCCACGACACCCGGCTCGGGGTCCGGGTGATCGCGCAGCCGGTGGCCCGCGCGCTGGCCACACCGCCCGCGCAGCCCTTCGACATCGTGCTAGCCGACCCGCCGTACCCACTGTCCAACGACGACGTCGTCGAGGTGCTCGCCCTGCTCACCCGCGGCTGGCTCGCCGAGGGCGCCGAGGTGGTGCTCGAGCGGTCGGCGCGTACGGTGGAACCGGACTGGCCCACCGGTGTGCGGCCGGTCCGCTCCCGCCGGTACGGCGAGACGGTGCTCTGGTACCTTCGCGACGACCGGGGGAGCTGAGGCACACGTCGGCCGGCGCAGACCACTGCCGGACCGTCCAACGAGCCAGGAGGCACCCCGCGTGCGCAGAGCCGTCTGTCCGGGATCGTTCGACCCGGTGACGAACGGGCACATCGACATCGTGTCGCGTGCCGCCTCCCTCTTCGACGAGGTGGTGGTCGCCGTCGGGGTCAACCAGTCGAAGGCGCGTGCCCGGCTGTTCAGCGCCGACGAGCGGATGGACATGCTGCGCGAGGTGTGCGCGCCGTACCCCAACGTCTCGGTCGCCGGCTTCGCGGGCCTGCTCACCGACTTCTGCGCCGCCCACGACATCCAGGCGATCGTGAAGGGCCTGCGCGCGGTCACCGACTTCGACTACGAGCTGCAGATGGCGCAGATGAACTCCTCGCTGGCCGAGGTCGAGACGGTGTTCGTCCCGACCAGCCCGGAGTACTCCTTCCTGGCCTCCTCGCTGGTCAAGGAGGTCGCGACCTTCGGTGGTGACGTCTCCGCGCTGGTGCCGCCCGAGGTGCTCACCAGGCTCACCACCCGCCTCGCGGAGCGGGCAGCGGAATCCGAGGCAGCAGGGGAGGCCGGCCGTGCGTGAGGACATCGACGCCCGGCTCGCCGAGCTGCGCGAGCTGGTCGCGAGCGCCCGGTCGATGCCGATGTCGTCCTCGGTGATGGTCAACCGCTCCGAGCTCGACGACGTCCTGGGCCGGCTCGAGAGCGCGATCGGCGACACGCTGAGCCGGGCGAGCGAGGTCGTCGGCGATCGCGAGGCGGTGCTCGCCGAGGCGACGGCCGAGGCCGCCGAGATCGTCCGGCAGGCCGAGGTCCACCGCGACAAGCTGGTCTCCGACACCGACGTCTACAAGCTCGCGGTGCAGCGGGCCGAGGAGGTCGACGCCGGCGCGCAGCGTGAGGCGGCGGAGCTGCGCCAGGAGACCGACCAGTACGTCGAGGAGCGGCTCGCCAACTTCGAGCTGACCCTGGAGCGCACCCTCGAGGCGGTCCGACGCGGTCGGGCCCGGCTCACCGGCGGCCACGTCCACGGTCTCGCGGACGACTCCGATGTCGACGACATCGCGCTGCCCCAGCACCTGCGGCGCGACTGAGGGCGATGCGCAGGACGCCCGCAGGGCGGTCGTGGCGGGCCCGTTTTGGCCGGTGCCGCCCGCCCCGGCTAGACTCTGCCAGGTTCTGTAGGTGCCGCTGACGGAAGTGACACTCGTGCGCAGTCTCGACCCGAGAGCGCCGCTCGTGCTCGACACGCGCGAGCTCGGGCGCCGCCCGGGGTCGCAGCGTACGGTGACACGGACGGCGGAGGCGCCTGCGGAGCTGGGCATCGAGATCCTGGGCGTCCCCGAGGGCGCGCCGGTCCACCTGGACCTGCGCCTGGAGGCCGTCATGGAGGGAGTGCTCGTCACCGGCACGGCGCAGGCCGAGGTCGAGGGTGAGTGCGCACGGTGCCTGGAGCCGATCGAGGACGACATCACGGTCGACATCCAGGAGCTGTACCTGTATGAGGACCAGGGCGACCCCGAGGACGACGAGGACCTCGATGTCAGCCGGCTCGAGGGCGACCTGATCGACCTGGAGCCGGCGCTGAGGGATGCGGTGGTGCTCGCACTGCCGTTCCAGCCGCTGTGCCGGGACGACTGCCCCGGGTTGTGCATCGAGTGTGGTGCGCGCCTGGCAGACGATCCGGACCACCGGCACGACGCACCGGTCGACCCCCGGTGGGCCGCGCTGGGGGAACTCAGCGGTGACCGGGCCCCCGGCGCCCCCGACGAAGAATCGATGAAGGAGTAACCGTGGCTGTCCCGAAGCGGAAGATGTCGCGCAGCAACACGCGCCACCGTCGGTCGCAGTGGAAGGCCTCCGCGCCCTCCCTGGTCACCTGCGCCAACCCGGCCTGCGGGTCCAAGCACCTGCCGCACCGTGCCTGCCCCGACTGTGGTCAGTACGGCGCGCGCGCCGAGCGTCGTCAGGTCCTCTGAGCGAGACCGGCATGACGGGGGCCGACGCCACGTCGGTGCACGAAGCGCCGTCGTACGTCGAGCTGCGCGCTGCTCTCGGTGATCCGCCGTTGGATCCCGAGCTGCTGACGCTCGCCCTGACGCACCGCTCCTACGCGTATGAGAACGGCGGCCTGCCGACCAACGAGCGGCTGGAGTTCCTCGGCGACTCGGTGCTCGGCGTGGTCGTCACCGAGACCCTCTACCGCAGCCACCCCGACCTGTCCGAGGGGCGGCTGGCCAAGCTGCGCGCGGCGGTGGTCAACGCCCGGGCACTGGCCGAGGTGGCGGTGACCATCGGCGTCGGCGACCACGTCTTCCTCGGCAAGGGCGAGGAGACCACCGGCGGCCGGGCGAAGGCCTCGATCCTCTCCGACACCGTCGAGGCGCTGATCGGCGCGGTCTACCTCTCCGGCGGGTTCGAGGGCGCCACCGCCGTCGTCCACCGGCTCTTCGACCCGCTGCTGGTCGCAGCCGCCGCGCTCGGCGCCGGCCTGGACTGGAAGACCAGCCTGCAGGAGTTCGCCGCCGAGAACGAGCTCGGCGTCCCGGAGTACCTCATCGAGGACGAGGGTCCCGACCACGCCAAGACCTTCACCGCCCGGGTCCGCGTCGGTGAGGGGCTCTACGGCCACGGCGTGGGTCGCTCCAAGAAGGAAGCCGAGCAGCAGGCCGCGGAGTCGGCCTACCGCGCGCTCGCCCCGCAGGCCTGACCCGGCCCGATCCCGATGCCTGACCCCGATGCCTGAGCTGCCCGAGGTCGAGGTCGTCCGGCGCGGCCTCGAGGCGCACGTGCTCGGTCAGGAGATCGTCTCCGTCGAGGTGCTGCACCAGCGGCCGGTACGACGCCACCTGCTCGGCGCCGATGACTTCGCCCTTCAGCTCACCGGCCGCACGTTCACCGCCGCCCGCCGCCGCGGCAAGTACCTCTGGCTGCCCCTGGCCCGGTCCGGCGAGCACGCCTCCGACGCCCTGTTGGCCCACCTCGGGATGAGCGGACAGCTGCTCGTCCAGCCCCACGACGCCGAGCCGGAGCGGCACCTGCGGATCCGGTTCGCGCTCGCGTCCGGTCTCGACCTGCGCTTCGTCGACCAGCGGATGTTCGGCGGGCTCTCCCTCTCCGTTGGCGGCGCCGAGCTGCCCCCCGAGATCGCCCACATCGCGCGCGACCCGCTCGACACGGCCTTCGACGAGGAGGAGTTCGTCACGCGGGTCCGGCGCAGCGACTCCGCCATCAAGCGGCAGCTGCTCAACCAGGCGCTGGTCTCCGGGATCGGCAACATCTACGCCGACGAGGCGCTCTGGAGCGCGCAGGTCCACGGCGAGCGTCCCGGGTCGCGGCTCTCCCGCGCGCAGGTGCTCGCCGTGCTCGAAGCGGTGCGCCGGGTGATGATGGCGGCCCTCGCCCAGGGCGGCACCTCCTTCGACGCGCTCTACGTCAACGTCAACGGGGAGAGCGGCTACTTCGACCGGTCGCTGCACGCCTACGGCCAGGAGGGGCGCGCGTGCGAGCGGTGCGGCACGCCGATCCGACGCACGGCGTTCATGAACCGGTCCTCGTTCTGGTGCCCGGCCTGTCAGCCCGCTCCCCGTCGTACCGTCCGCCGCTGACCGGGCAGCGTTCCTCGGCTTGATCCCTCGGCGCGCCTCGTGAGACTCTTGGAGACGGTCCGTTCGGGGCCACACCCCACCCCGGCTCGTCGGAGGACATCCATGGCCAAGGCTCTTCTCGGCTACGCCCCCAGCACCGACCCCTTCGCCCTGACCCGTCTGTCGTCGGAGAACCGCGCGCTGCGTCAGCGCGTCGCAGACCTCGAGGCCGAGGTCCAGCGCCTGCACAAGGAGAACGACGGCCTCGCCGCGCTGGCCACCGAGTCGGCCACCGACGAGGTCCTCGAGCTGGCCTGACGCCCCACCGCCCCGGCCGGTCGAGCGCGGTCCGCGACCTCGAGCGCCCCGGAAACCGGTCGTCCGCTCCGCCCGCGTCCCCGTAGCCTGCTCCGGTGAGCGCCACCACCACCCCGGTCGCGCGCGCCGTCGAACGCGTCGTGCCGGCCCGGATGGGCCGCTCCTTCCGCTACCTGCTCGGCTCGACGGTCGCCTCGAACCTCGGTGACGGCATCGCCCTGGCCGCCGGGCCGCTGCTGATCGCCTCCCAGACCCGCTCGCCGGCGCTGGTCGCCGCGGCCGCGCTGCTCCAGCGGGTGCCCTGGTTGGTGCTCGGGCTCTATGCCGGCGCCATCGCCGACCGGCTCGACCGCCGGCTGCTGGTCGCCCTCGTCGACCTGGCCCGGGCCTTCGTGCTGGTGGTCCTCTCGGCCGCGATCCTCACCGACCGGATCTCGGTGCCCCTCGCGCTGGTGGCGATGCTGCTGCTGGGCGTCGCCGAGGTGTTCTCCGACTCCGCATCCAGCACGCTGCTGCCGATGCTGGTGGACCGCGCCGACCTCGGCATCGGCAACGCACGCCTGCAGGGGGCGTTCCTCACCGCGAACCAGCTCGTCGGGCCGCCGATCGGCGCGGCGCTGTTCGCCCTCGGGGCGGCCGTGCCGTTCGTCGCCCAGGCCGTCTGCGGTGCCCTGGGCGCGGTGCTGGTGCTGCGGATGCGGGTGCCGCGGCTGCCCGAGCCGACGGCGCCCGGCCAGGTCCGACAGGACATCGCCGAGGGGGTCCGCTGGCTGCTGCACCACGCGGCGATGCGCACCCTCGCGCTGGTGATCCTCACCTTCAACGTCACCTGGGGTGCCGCCTGGTCGGTGCTCGTGCTCTGGTCGCTCGAGCGGCTGCACCTGGGAGAGGTCGGCTTCGGCCTGCTCACCACCGCCATCGCGATCGGCGGCATCGCGGCCACCGGCTGCTTCGGCTGGCTGGAGCGCCGCACGTCGTACGAGGTGCTGATGAAGGTCTGCCTGGTCAGCGAGGTGGTGATGCACCTGGCGCTCGCCCTCGTCACCACCGCCTGGCTGGCTCTGCTGCTGATGTTCGGCTTCGGGTTCTACGCCTTCGTGTGGGGCACCGTGAGCCGCACCCTGCGCCAGCGCGCCGTGCCCGACGCCTTCCAGGGCCGCGTCGGCAGCGTCTACATGGTCGGCCTGTTCGGCGGCCTGGTCATCGGCCAGGCACTCGGTGGCGCGATCGCGGAGCGGTGGTGCGTCGTCGCACCGTTCTGGTTCGCCTTCGTCGGCTCCGGCCTCACCCTGGTCCTGGTGTGGCGTCAGCTCGCCCACATCGCCCGGGAGGAGTGAGTGGACCAGTGGTCTAGGACCAACGTCCCGAAACACCTCAAAGAGTGCGTTCCGCTCTAGACCGGTGCAGACTGGGCACACGGCGCCGACGTTGGGAGGCGGAGGCGCCATGTTGATCCGCCAAGGGAGGGAACCCGCAATGGCTGTCGCACTCGCACCCCGTGCCACCGACCAGCACGCCGCCACCACGGTCATCGAGCGCTCGGAGGACGCGCTCGCTGCACTGTTGAGCTACGACGAGCGGCTGCACGGCAGCAACATCCAGCACGACCCGCTGTCGTGCCTGGTCTGCTTCGCCGCGCGCTGAGCCTCGTCGAGAGGGGCTGACTACCCGCCGAGGCGGGACAGGTAGGCGTCACCGAGGCCACCGGCCCCGAGGACGGCGATCCCGGCGCCCAGGAGCATGAACGGTCCGAAGGGCACCGCGGATCGCCGTCCGGCGCGGCCGGCGACCATCAGCACGACACCGACCACCGCGCCGAGGAAGAACCCCAGGAACGCGCCGATCAGCAGCGCGCCCCAGGAGAGGTAGCCCAGCACGCCGCCCACGACGCCGGCGAGCTTGACGTCGCCGAATCCCATGCTGCCCGGTGCGAGCACCGCGATGGCGAAGAAGAACGCGTACAGCGCCGCGCCCGCGATCAGGGCGCGGACCAGTGCGTGGCCGTCACCGGCCACGGCGAGCAGCCCGAGCAGGATCGGGTACGCCGGCAGCACGATCACGTCCGGGAGCCGTCGTACGTCGAGGTCGATGAGCGCCAGCGCCACCGCCGCCGCCGTGAAGAACAGGTACGCCGGCAGCAGCCGCAGGTCGTCGGCGAACCGCACCGCGACCGCTGCGAACAGCAGCCCCGTCACCGCCTCGACGACCGGGTAGCGCGCGCTGATCGGCTCCTTGCAGTCGTAGCATCGCCCGCGCAGCACCAGCCACCCGAGCACCGGCACGTTGTGCCGGTTGCGGATCGGCGTCCCGCAGCGCGGGCACGCTGACGGCGGGCTCACCACCGACTCCCCGCGCGGCACCCGGTGCGCCACCACGTTGAGGAACGACCCGATGGCCAGACCGAGCAGTCCGGTGAGGACGGCGATCGTGGAGGAGAGGACGGTGTTCAGCGCGAGTGGCTCCAACTGAGGACACTGATCTGTCGCCGCGGCGGGGACGGCTCGCCGGAAGGATCCCACAGCTGCACGCGGGCTGACAGATCGGGCGTCGCACCGGCTGCGTGGGTGCAGCCCGTGGCCTGATTGCGGCAGAGGTAGACCTTCAGGTCGACCGTCGAGTTCTGGAAGCCGTATCCCGGGGAGTCGTCGGGGATCTCGAAGACCGGCCCCGTCCAGCTCGGATTGCCGGTGTTCACACTGAACTCCAGCTGTCGCGCGATCACGCCGAACTTCGCGACCTCCGCGCTGAAGTTGCTCAGCACCACATTGACGTCCGCGACCGGTGCGTAGGTCGTCCCTTGGAGATACATGAAGATCTTGTTGTTGCCGGACGGGTCGAGCGAGACCAGGGAGCAGCTGGTCCCCGTGGCGACGCACGTGCCGGTCTCGCCGCGCAACACCGGGACCGCGTATACGAGGTCCATGGTCGATGCGTCGATGCGCACGGTGTTGGGCCCGGAGCCGGTGACCTTCGCGACGTACACCGTGGTTGCACCGGTGAAGCCGTTGTCATGGACCTGCTTCTGGAGAAGGGCGAAGGCAGTGGCGTTGGTCGTGGAGTTGAAGACGATGGCGTCGGTGGTGCTCGCGGCCCGCACGGGCAGGTTGACGGCGCCCGTCGCCACACTCGCGCCGTTCACCTGGATGGTGGCGCTCGTCGCGGTCCCGGCGTCCTGGTGCGTCACGTTGAGCGTCGCACCGAGGAGGATCGCCCCCGCGGGAACGGTGCTCGACGGGGTATAGCCCGGAACGGTCAGTGTGGCGGTCTTCGTGCCCGTGCCGGTCGTGTTCCACGAGGCTGCGCCGCCGCCCACGGCGGCCAGCGACGCCGCGTCGGCGCTGCTCCACGAGCCGGCGCTCTGAGTCGTCGTGACCGGTCCCGAGGGCACCCGGTTCGTGGCGTTCGTCGATGTCACGGCACCGCCCGACGTCAGGCCGAGCAGCTCGATCGGCGGCCGGTCGGCGTGGTAGTCGGCGCACAGCTCCATGTGTGCCCCGGAGCTTCCGTTGCCGGCGAGGAAGAGCCGGCTGTCGTTGCCGAAGACGAACTGGACGCCCTTTGCGTGGATGTCGGTGATGGGACTCTGGCACGAGCCCGGCATGGTGGGGTTCGCCGACGGGATGGCGATCACGGCACCGGCAGCGTCCACCGGCGTGCCTCCGACGAGGCTCGTGCCCCGGGGGATGGTCCAGACATTGTTGCTGGACTGGCTGCCGAACAGCGATGTCGGGCAGTAGGTGCCGCACGTGCTGTTGTGGAAGTCGAAGTAGTAGTTGCCGGGCTTGAACCACAGCGTGTTGCACAGGGCGCTGGCGGTGTTCAGTGCGTCGGCGTTGTCGTAGTAGCCAGGGGTGAAGACCGCGACTCCACCCGTGCACGTGGTCGGAGGAGTCTGCAGGGCCGGGACAGCGCCGCCCAGCTCGTCGCTGTAGTGCGGATCGGTGGTGGCCGGGGTGCCGCCCCCGCACTGCTTGGTCGCCGTGCCGGAGATCGTCGTGCTGGGGCAGGTGCCGGTCGCTCGGACGTCGCCGGCGTCCACCGCCACGGCGCCGACGATGTTGCCGTTGGCGTAGACGCCGCCGTGCACCTTGAGTGGCGAGCTGGAGGTCACATTGCCGTTGAGCGTGACGATGGCATAGCCGGGCTTGTTGTTGTGGTTGATGGGAACCGGCGAGCCTTGCTGCCCCGTCCCCGCGACGCCGACGCAGTCGACGACCGCGGAGGTGGGCGTCGTCTGCGTCCCGGTGGCCGGATAGAGGTTGTCGAGCTTGAGCGCGTCGACCTGGTTGCTCCCCACCGCGTTGCCCCAGCAGCCGATACCGTCCAGGCTGTTGTTGAAGCCGGCCTCGTTGGGGTTCGTGGCGAAGCCCTGGCCGGTGCGCAGGTCGTTGATGGCCAGCGTGCCCGCCGCGTCGGCCGCGTAGGAGGAGCCGCTCACCTGGCGCAGGACGACGGTCGTTCGGAGGCTGCCGTCGCCGCGGGTGAGCAAGGTGCCGACCACCAGGGCGATCGTGGTGATGATGATCAGGGAGAAGATCAGGACCGCGCCCTCGTCGCCGCGCCGGCCGCCTGCGCGCCCACGTCCACCGGTCATGTCTGCCTCCGCTCGCCCGTCAGTGTCGCGACATAGGTCGAGCCGTCGTCGTTGTTCGGATCGCTCGAGGTCACCCGCAGGGAGACCGTCGACGGCAGGTTGTTGCCCGCGCCGCCGCAGGTGCTGCTGCAGGTGACCGTCGGGGTGACCGAGAGGTTCTGCGTGATGACGGCTGATGAGGCGGTCGACCAGCCCGCCCCGCTGTTGGTGCATCGTGTCCGGCGCAGGTCGTAGCGCAGCGCGCTTCCGGACCCGACGGGCTGTACGGAGTAGGTGATCGCCACCTTCGTCGGACTGTCCGAGGAGGTCGAGTCGTACTGGCCCCAGGAGAGCGTCACGACTCCGGTTCCCGGCACTGAGCAACCTGCTCCGATCAACGAGGCGCTGTAGGGGTAGTCCACGGATGCCTGCAGGGCGAAGGAGTGGGTGGCCGAGTCGTAGGTGTTCGATCGGAGCCCGATGCTCGCCACGTCGCGCTGCCAGTACGCCGCCGCCAGCTGGGCCGTGTTCGACTGGGTGAACCGGCCGGCGGTCGCCGTGGTGGTCTTGAGGTACTCGAGCACCACGCCGACCAGCGCGACGGTGATGATGCCGACGATGGCCACCGTCAGGACCAGCTCGACGAGCGTGAAGCCGGCCTCGTTCCGCGGGCGTGCGCGGAGGCGTTCGATCAGGTGCATGTCGTCGCCGCCACGGTCTGATCGCCGTTGCATGGCCGCCGCAGCACGAACGTCAGGTGCTCACCGCCCCTACCGTCCGAGCTGGCTACGGTGACCTTCACGAGTTGAACGCTGTTGATGGTGCACGCCGCGGCAGCACCCGTCGGTCCCAGCGCGTTCCACGTGTAGGACGGGGTGTATCCCGTGGGGACGATGAATCCCACTGTCGCCGCGCTGTAGTCGGGCGAGCAGGTGAATGCAGACTGGTGGCCCTGTACGAAGTCCTCGATCGCCTCTGCGTAGGCCTTCGCCGCCGCGCCGCTGGTGGTGTCCTTGCGGTGGATGTCCGATGACTTCACCGCGAGTCCCAGCCCGGCCATGATCGCGACGCCGGCGAGCCCGAGGATGCTGAGGGCGACCAGCACCTCGACGAGCGTCTCGCCGGCATCCTTCCGTGACTGTCGATGCTGCATCACACATTTACCTGGCTGAAGATGCCGTACATCGCCGAGATCAGTGCGACGGCCACGAAGCCCACGATCAGGCCCATGACGATGATGACTACCGGCTCGAAGAGCGCCGTCAGCTTCTGGATCTTGTAGTCGAGCTCGACCTCGTAGTACTCCGCGGTCACCACGAGCTGGCTGTCCAACGACCCGGTCTCCTCGCCGACGCGAAGCATCTGCGTCGCGGTCCCGGGGAAGAGCTGGGTGCGGGCGAGGGGAGTGGCGATGCCCTGGCCCTCCATCATCGCTTCGCCGACTCCGTTGAGTCGCTTGATGAAGACCCGGTTCTTCAGGGAGTCGGTGGTGACCCGCAGACCCTCCGGCAGGTTCACGCCGGCACTGACCATCGAGCCGAGCACGCGGCAGAAGCGCTCGACCAGGGCGTATTGGATGGTCTCCCCGAGCACCGGCACCTTGAGCAGGAACGCGTCGCGCGCGTAGCGGCCTTCCTCGAAGCGGAGCACCGCAAACCCGATCAGGGCGACCAGCGCTGCCCCACCGAGCAGCGCCCACCACCAGGCGCCGAGGAAGTCGGTGAAGCCGAGCAGCATCCTGGTCGGGAGGGGAAGCTTGGCGTCGAGGCTGGCGAAGAAGTCCTTGAACTTCGGCAGCACGTAGACGGCCAGCACCAGCACCGTCACGACCGACATCGCCGCGACGACAGCGGGGTACATCGTCGCCGACTTGATCTTGCGGCGCGCCTCGAGGTCGCGCTCGAGGTAGACCGCGAGCCGGGCCAGCACGGTGTCGAGCTCGCCGGTGAGCTCCGCCGACCGGACGATCCCCCGGTAGAAGGTCGGGAAGACCTTGGGATAGCGCTCGAGACACTCGGAGAACCGCTCGCCGGTGCGCAGGCCGTCCTCGATGTCGTTCATCATGCGGCGCACCGAGGAGTTCTCGCTCTCGGCGCCGATGGAGTGCACGGCATCGAGGATCGGCAGGCCGGCGCGCAGGAACGCCGCCATCTGCCGGGAAAGGTGCATGACCTCCTCGCGCTTGATCCGCGGTCCGGTGATCTCCAGCTGCAGGATGCTGGTCTTCTCCGTGACGCGCAGGTCGCGCAGCTCACGCTCGTAGAGGGCGATCTCGGCATCGCTGCGGCTGGGTGCCTTCTCGGTCCCCTTGACCGGCGCTCCGTCGAGCGTGGTGCCCACGTAGGCGAACTTCGGCATCTCAGACCCCCGCGACGTAGATGGAGCGCATGACTTCCGCGACCGTGGTGGTGCCGTCCTCGACCAGGCGCACGGCCTGCTCCTGGAGGGTGCGCATGCCTTCGCTCCGGGCGTGCTTGCGCATCTCGTCGTGCGGTGCCCGGTCCACGATCAGCTCGCGGATGGCGTCGGTGACCACGAGCATCTCGTAGACGCCGATCCGCTCCAGGTAGCCCGTATGGCTGCACAGGTTGCAGCCGGCGCCGTGCACGAAGCCTCCCTCGGGCTCGCTGCCGCCGAACGTGCGCAGGAAGTCGAGCTCGTCGGGGGAGGGCTCGTAGGGCTCGAGGCAGGAGGTGCAGCTGCGGCGCACCAGCCGTTGGGCCATCACCGCGGTGATCGAGGAGGCGATCAGGAACGGCTCGATGCCCATGTCGAGCAGGCGGTAGAGCGCGGAGACAGCCTCGGTCGCGTGCAGCGACGACAGCACGAAGTGGCCCGTCAGTGCCGACTGGACGGCGATGCGCGCGGTGTCGACGTCGCGGATCTCGCCGACCAGGATCACGTCGGGGTCCTGGCGCAGGATCGACTTGAGGCCGTCGGCGAAGGTGATGCCGGCCTGCTCGTTGATCTGGATCTGGTTGATCGAGTCGAAGGTGTACTCGACCGGGTCCTCGATCGTCATGATGTTGCGGTCGGCGCTGTTGAGCTCGCCCAGCGAGGCGTAGAGCGTGGTGGTCTTCCCGCCGCCGGTCGGGCCGGCGCAGACGACCATGCCGTACGGCGAGCGGATCAGCGCGCCGTACCGCTGGGCGGTGTCGCCCGGCATGCCGAGCTGCTCGAGCTGGAAGAGCGGCCGGCTCTTGTCGAGCAGCCGCAGCACGGCCTTCTCGCCGCCGACGACGGCGGTGGTGGCGACGCGGATGTCGACGGCGCGGCCCTCGACCTCCATGGAGATCTGGCCGTCCTGCGGGCGCCGGCGCTCGACGATGTTCATCCCGCCGAGGATCTTGATCCGGCTGATCAGCGCGGGGCCGATCGATCCGGGCAGGTTCAGCACCTCGTTGAGGGCGCCGTCGATGCGGTAGCGGATCCGCACCCGCTCGCCGTAGGGCTCGACGTGGATGTCCGACGCGCGGTCGCGCAGCGCCTGGGTGATGATCATCTGCACCACCCGCACGACGGGGGCCTCGTCGGTGGTCGCGCTGCCCTCGAGGGTCGCAGCCTCCCGCCGCAGCACGTCGCGGGCCTCGAACTCCTTGATCTGGGTGCCGACCTCGCGGGTCGCGCTGTACGCCGTGCCGAGGGCGCGGGTCAGGTCGCGACGCACCGCGACCTGGGCCCGCACCGGACGCTCGAGCTCGGCACCGACGACCGCGAGGTGCTCGGGGGAGGGGTCGAGCACCACGACGGTCACGGTCTCGCCCTCGAGCGCCACCGGAAGGGCCTGCAGGGCGCGCGCGCGGGTCGCGGGCAGCAGCGCCACGGCCGCGGGGTCGGGAGTCAGCTCGCGGAAGTCGACGACCGGCACGCCGTAGTGGGCGGCTACCGCGTCCGCGAGCTGGGTCGCGGTGAGCAGTCCCTTGGCGACCATCCGCTCGGCCAGGTCGCCCGGACCGCCGGCGTCCCGGGCAGCGGCGATGGCGTCCTCGGGCACCGTGCCCGCCTGGACGAGGAGGGCGGCGAGCCGGTCGTCGCGGTCCCGGCTCGGGCTCTCGACAGGTCCTGCGTCGGTCGGGCGGCGACCGCGGGTGAGCTTCATGGTGGTGTCCTGACCTCAGGCGCTCGCGCCGGCGGGGACGCCGAGGCCGGCGCCGGCGCTGAACCGCGGGCGTGACTCGATGTCCTGGGGATAGAGGCTGCGCGCGATCGCGTCCTCCTCGGCGACGACGCCGTCCTGCACCAGGCGGGAGAGGGAGTGCTCGAGGGTGTTCATGCCGTCGCGGGCGCCGGTGACCAGCGCATTGCGCAGCTGGTGGGTCTTGCCCTCCTTGATCAGGTTGCGCACCGACGGCGTCGCCACGAGGACCTCGTAGGCCGCCGTCATCCCGCCGCCGACCTTCGGCACCAGCCGCTGATAGACCACGCAGCTGAGCGCGGCGGCGAGCTGGACCCGGATCTGCGCCTGCTGCTCGGCGGGGAAGACGTCGATCATCCGGCCCAGCGACTGGGCGGTGTCGTTGGTGTGCAGGGTCGCGAAGACCAGGTGACCGGTCTCGGCGACGGTGAGGGCGAACGCGATCGACTCCAGGTCGCGCATCTCGCCGACCAGCAGCACGTCGGGGTCCTCGCGCAGGACCGAGCGGAGCGCCTGGTGGAAGCTCGAGGTGTCGGTGCCGACCTCGCGCTGGTTGACTGCCGCGCGCTTGTGGTCGTGGACGTACTCGATGGGGTCCTCGACGGTGATGATGTGGCAGCCGCGGTTGTCGTTGATCAGGTCGACGAGCGAGGCGAGCGTCGTGGACTTGCCGGAGCCGGTCGGGCCGGTCATCAGGATCAGGCCCTGGTGCTGCAGTGCGAGCCGGCGCAGCGTGTCGGGGAGGCCGAGGTCGTCGGGGGTGGGGATCTCGCGCGGGATCATCCGCAGCGCCACGGCGGTCATGCCGCGCTGGGTGAAGGCGTTGCCGCGGATCCGGGCGTGCTCGCGCCAGGAGAAGGAGAAGTCGTACTCGTGCTGGGACGCCCAGGCGTCGTGCTGCTCGGCGGTGAGCACCTCGGCGAGCAGCGCCTCGGTGTCCTCGGCGCTGAGCTGAGACTCCCCGGTGACGGGCGCGAGCGCTCCGTCGACGCGGAGCATCGGCGGCAGGCCGACGGTGAGCAACAGGTCGGATCCGCGCACGTCCCACAGGGCCGCGAGCAGTCGGTCGATCCGGTCGCCGATCTGGTGAAGATGGTGGTACATGGAGCCGCCCCCTGGAGTTTCCGAGTGGAGAGGGCCGCCAGACAGGCGGCCCTCTCTAGTGATGACTCAGGTCAGGAGTTGACCGTGACGCCCGCGCACTTGCGCTTGGCGCCGTCAGCGCCCGTCACGACGCCGGTCGTCGTGTTGACCGCGACGGTGTCGGGGGTCGACTGGAGCAGGTTTGCGGCCGAGAGTTGCGCGAGGCTGCCATAGCTACCACCGGGCAGGGCGGTCGTGCCGTCTCCCGCGTAGTAGGCCTCCTCCGCGGTCTGGACAGTTGCGATGTCCGCCTTGCAGGCGGCCGTGTCCCCGCGGTCCGTGATGCCCTTGACCGAGAACACCACGATCGAGGCGAGCACGCCGAGGATCACGATGACGATGAGCAGTTCGATGAGGGTGAAGCCGCCCTCGCGGTCCTGGCGGACGCGGCGAGCACGGGCGATGGCGGAGTTGAGCATTGAGGTGTCCCCCTGAGGTGGAGTGAGGTGACAGCTCCCGAGCGCTGAGGTTCGTGACGACGCTAACGACGCCTGCTCGAGCGGGTGACGGACGTCCGAGAGGTCCGTTTCGGTGGTCTATCCCACCGGCCCCGCGTCCGGAGGGCGGCCCGCGGCGATCGCCACGGCCAGGCGCGCGGTGGGTGTCGCGTCCGCCGGAGGGCGCCGGTGGAGCTCCTATCCGCCGGCTCCCGTCCTCGTCGAGCCCGATTCTGGGCCTTCACCTGCGGCCTTTCGACGGAGTTCCCGCCTTCCTTTCCGGCGGTGCGCTGCGATCATTTCCGGCCTCGAGTACCGAAAAGGTGATGGCCCAGAAGCACTACGTCACCATGGCCTTCTCAGACTAGCCACACCTGTCACAGTGATGCCCTGAAGGCTCAGCAACGACTTCCCGTCACAGTGGTTACGGCCCTTCGAGAAGTTTCGTAAACCGGTTGGCCCAGTCGTGACTAATCGGGCAAAAGTCCTATTCCGCCCGGCGTGTCGCTTGCTAGACATCGGCCTGCCGCTCGGGCGGTCCTCCCCATCGAGAACACGAATAGGACACGACATGAACCAGCTCTTCATCGCCCTGCAGACCTTCTTCGCCACCCGTCGCGACGACGAGCGCGGCGTGACTGCGGTCGAGTACGGCCTGATGGTCGCCTTCATCGCGGCCGTCATCGCGATCGGTGCCGGCGCCCTGGGCACCAACCTGAACACCCTCTTCCAGAGCGCGGCCGACTACGTGGGCGGCCTCGGCGCGAACTTCGGCTGAGCACCGCCCCCTCCGACGTCCGCCCGTCGGTGGACCGCTGTCGCAGGCACCACCGACGGGCGTGCCGTCGCTGCCCCTCCCCCATCCGCCCCTGCACCGCGAAGGAGGACCGATGAGCCGCACCCCGCGACGCCGAGACCAGCGCGGCGCTGTGATGGTCGAGTTCGCGCTGCTCCTGCCGGTCCTGCTGACCCTGGTCGCCGGGCTGTTCGACTTCGCGATGGTGTTCAACCTCCAGCTCCAGGCGAGCCAGGCCGCCCAGGCCGGAGCGCGGGTCGCAGCGATCGCGCCGACGAACGACGACCTGGTCCGTCAACGCGCCACGGCGGCCAGTCCCACGCTCGCGCAGCAGCCGAACTTCGCCGTCACCAACACCGACTGCGCCTCGGCAGGCACCGGCAGCGCCTCGGTCCATGTCGGCGTGACGGGCTACACGCTGCCGATCCCCATCCCGGGCGTCGGCACCTTCGACATCGGCCAGCGGGCGGTGACCCCGTGCTGACCGCGAGACTCCGCCGGGAACGCGACGAGGACGGTGCCTTCGGCCTGCTCTTCGGCGTCCTGCTCGGCTCGGGCGCTCTCTTCGCGCTGGTCGCGCTCGTCTTCGACTTCGGTCTGGTCAACGTCGACCACAGCCAGCTCCAGAGCTCGGCCGACGCCGCGGCACGCCAGGCCGGCATCATCTGTGCCACCACCGGCACCTGCCCCGACGCAGGCGACCCGCGCCTCACTGCCATCGCCCGGGCGAACGACAACCCGAGCACGCAGGGCGTCAACCACCCGAGCACGATCATCGGTCCCCTGTGCGGCGTCGGGGGCGGCCTGGCGTCGAGCTGCTCGGATGCGAACAACGACCGGATCGCGGCCTGTCCGTCCACCAGCGGCTGGTCCGGCGACTACGTCGAGGTCCGCGCACAGAAGCCGACCGACGAGACCTTCGGACGCGTCCCGGGTGGGCGTTCCAGCGTCCCGGGCCAGGGCTGCGCCCGCGTGGCCTGGGGGAAGGCGACCAGCTTCTCGGCGGTCCTGCCGGTGACCTTCTCGGTGTGCGAGTGGTCCGAGGCGACGCAGGGCGACCCCCTGCAGGGGACCGGGCACTACGCGAGCGACCCGCCGACCGCGGCGGACAGCGGCCTCGAGCGGACGATCGTGCTCGCCAAGCAGCGGGGCATCTGTCCGAGCTTCAACGGCCACGACGCGCCCGGTGGGTTCGGGTGGCTCGCCTCCAACGGCTGCCGGACCTCGGCGGCGGTCTCGGCCTGGGTGAAGGCCGACACCGGCAACGACATGGAGTGCAGCCTGTCCTCGCTGCTGGGCAGCGTGGCCGCCATCCCCGCCTTCGACTGCGAGTACACCAGCGACCTCGGATCCGGGACACTGCCGGTCAACCCGGCCACACAGTGCGCGACCGGCAACGGGCAGAGCAACTGGTACCACGTCGCCGGCTTCGCGGGCTTCTACCTCACCGGCTGGTACTTCGGCAGCGGCCACAGCCAGGCCTCGATCATCACCGGCCGGCAGCTGTGCAGCGGAGCCCAACGCTGCCTGTACGGCTTCTTCGTCCGCTACGTCGCTCCCGGCCACGACATCTCCGACGACCCCGACCTGCCCGACTTCGGCGTCAAAGCCCTCAAGACGATCGGTTAGTGACATGAGGAATCGCATCGCCGCCATCGCGATCGCCCTGCTCGTGGCGTTCATCGGCCTCATCACCGTGATCGGCTACGCGCACCGGGCCGACGCCCGCGCGGTGGCCGGTCAGGAGGTCCGCACCGTCTACATCGCGGCCAAGGCGGTTCCGCAGGGCACCACCGAGAAGGATGCGGTCGCCCAAGGCCTGATCACCCCCGAGCGCGTCGTCGCCAAGGGCGTGCCCGTCGGTGCCCTGGCCGCACCGGCGCCGGATGCCTCGGCCGTCGTGGCGCTCACCGACATCGCGGTCGGCGAGGTGGTGCTCGCAGCCCGGTTCGGTCCGCCCTCGCAGGTCCGTACGTCGTCCGGCGTGCCGGCGGGCCGGGTGGCCGTCTCCATCGGGTTCTCCAACAACGCCGCGATCGAGCCGTTCCTCAAGCCGGGATCGCACATCGCCATCTACGACACGTTCAACGCCAAGGGCGACTCCGGTGCGCTCACGCCGTACGGCGCCCACCTCAACGACGACAAGGCGACCACGCGCGCCACCCGCGTCGTCCTGCCCGACGTGGAGGTGCTCTCGGTGAAGGTGCCCAAGAACGCCGCCGGGGGAGGCTCCAGCTCCCCCTCCGGGGGAGCCGTGCTCGTCACGGTGTCCGTGGCACCCCAGGACGCACCGCGGCTCGTTCACGCCGTCCAGACCGGTGACCTGTACGCGGCCCTGCTGGGGTCCGGCGCGAGCGTCTCGGCCGCCGGCAGCAGCTCCGACGACGACGTCGTCGGTCGGTGAGAGGACCCGCCATGACCATCCTGTGGGAACCCGACAACCGGGTCGTCGAGAACGTGAAGGTCGCGCTCGGTGACACCCTCGCCGTCGTCGACACGGCGCCGGCGGCGAGCCGCGCGGTGCTCGGAGACGGCGACGTGAGCCTCGTGGTCGTCGGCCCCGACGTGGACCTCTCCCTCGCACTCGACCTCGCCGAGCAGCTTCGGCTCGAGCGGGCCGAGGTGGGCGTGGTGCTGATGCGAGGACGGCTCGACGTCGCGCTCCTCGGCGACGCGGCGCGGGCCGGTGTGCGCGAGGTGGTCGCCGCCGACGACCTCAGCGCCCTGGTGGCTGCGTGCCGGCGGAGCCAGGAGCTCTCCGTCCGCCTGGGTGCGACCGCGTCGAGCCGCCTCGCCGAGGGACGGGTGGTGACGGTGTTCTCCGCCAAGGGGGGATGCGGGAAGACCACGGTCGCGACCAACATCGCGGCCGGCATCGCCGCCGCCGGCACGGCTCGGGTGCTCCTGGTCGACCTCGACCTGGCGTTCGGCGACGTGGCCGTGTCGCTCGGGCTCGACCCCGACCGCTCCATCGTCGACCTGACGTCGACCACCGGACACCTCGACGCCGACGGCCTGTCTTCCGCGGTCACCCACCACTCCTCGGGGCTCGACGTGCTGGCCGCTCCCAAGCACCCCAGCGACGCCGACCTGGTCGGCCCGACGCTCGTCGGCGAGGTGCTGCGCGTCGCGAAGCGGCGCTACGACCTCGTGGTCGTGGACACCCCTCCCGCGTTCACCGACCACGTGCTCGCCTCCTTCGACACCAGTGACCTGTCCCTGATCCTGGCCACGCTGGACATCCCGTCGATCAAGAACCTCCGGCTCGCACTGGAGACCATGGACCTCCTCGGCCTCCCCGAGGACCTGCGCAGGGTGGTCATCAACCGCGCCAACGTCGGCAACGGCCTGACGGTCCGCGACGCGGCCGACGCCATCCGTCGCACGGTCGACGCCGAGATACCGGAGAGCCGCGACGTGCCAGCGGCGACGAACAGGGGCGTGCCCCTGGCGATCCATGCGCCCAAGCACCCCGTCAGCGTCGCCGTCCGGACCCTGGTCGGCAGCGAGCTGCTGCCCCACGGCAAGCAGTCGCCCAAGCCGCGGGGCCGGCGCGCCGCCGACCGCATCTCGCGCTCGCCACGCCGGTGGCGCTCCACCGCGGCGAGGGCCGAGGCATGACCGTCCTCGGCAGGCACGACACGCGGCTGACCCTGTCGGACCGCATCGACCAGCGTCGCAGCACCCCGGTGGTCCCCAGCCAGGCCCCGGGGCGGCGTCGAGCCGCGGCCCATCCGTTGAGCGAGGTCAAGGAGCGCGTGCACCAGCGGCTGATCGAGACGCTCGGACCGCAGCTCTACGACCCGCACCTGGAGCAGGGCGAGCTCGAGCACCTGGTCCGCGTGACGCTGCAGGAGGTGCTGGGCACCGAGCACGCGACGCCGCTGTCGACCGCCGAGCGCACCCGCATCGCCCAGGAGGTCGCCGACGAGATCCTCGGGCACGGGCCGATCGAGCCGTTGCTGCGCGACCCGGCCGTCACCGAGGTCATGGTGAACGGTGCCGACCAGATCTACGTCGAGCGCGACGGCCGGATCGAGGAGGTGCCGACGGCGTTCACCAACGAGGAGCACCTGCGCCGGACCATCGAGAAGATCGTGGCCCGGGTCGGCCGCCGGATCGACGAGGCGCAGCCCATGGTCGACGCGCGGCTGCCCGACGGCTCCCGCGTCAACGCGGTCATCGCTCCCGTCGCCCTCGACGGCAGCATGCTGACGGTCCGCAAGTTCCCCGCCGACCCGTTCACCGACCAGGACCTGATCGCCTTCGGGACGATGACCGAGCAGGTGCGCGACCTCCTCGCAGCCTGCGTGCGCGGCAAGCGCAACATCGTCGTGTCGGGCGGCACCGGCTCCGGCAAGACGACCTTCCTCAACGTGATGTCGGCCTTCATCCCGGCCGAGGAGCGGATCGTGACGATCGAGGACGCCGCCGAGCTGCAGCTGCACCAGAAGCACGTGCTTCGGATGGAGTCGCGGCCGCCCAACACCGAGGGGCGCGGGACGATCGCGATCCGCGACCTCGTGCGCAACGCCCTGCGCATGCGCCCGGACCGGATCGTCGTCGGTGAGGTCCGCGACGGCGCGGCGCTGGACATGCTCCAGGCGATGAACACCGGTCACGAGGGCTCCCTCACCACCGTGCACGCCAACACCCCCCGCGACGCGCTGTCCCGGATCGAGACGATGGTGCTGATGGCGGGTGTCGACCTGCCGATCCGGGTGATCCGCGACCAGGTCGCGAGCGCCATCAACCTCGTCATCCAGCTCGCCCGGCTGACCGACGGCACGCGTCGTGTCGTGGCGATCACGGAGATCGCCGGCATGGAGGGCGACATCATCACCATGCAGGACCTCTTCCGGTTCGAGCACGCCGGCCGCGACGACCAGGGCCGCCACCTCGGTGCCCTACGGTCGACCGGTCTGCGACCCACGTTCACGACCGCCCTGGCGGACCTCGACATCGCGCTCCCGCTCGAGATCTTCAGCCAGGCGCCGTCGGGGGTGAGGCGCCCGTGACCGCCCGCCGGTGGATCACCGGGCTGGCGCTGGCCGTCGGCGCGCTGGGCCTGCTCGCCGCGCCGGTCGAGGCGGACCGGGCGCCGGCCTCGGGGCCGTCGCTGACCGACGTCGGGGTGCACGACGGACGCCTGACCGCGGTCCTCACCGTCCCCGCGCATCGAGGGGGCGGGGCGCCGGAGCCCGGCGGTGCGCGGATGTCCTTCGGATCGGTCGCGGTCCCGGCGCGGATCACACCGGTCACCGGCGAACGCCGAGCCGCGATGGTGGTCATCGACACCAGTGGCTCCATGGCCGGAGCCGGCCTGGCGGCCGCGCAGGCGGCGGCCCGGGCGTTCCTGCGGGAGGTGCCGGCCGATGTCCACGTCGGGCTGGCCGGCTTCGCCGGCGCCCCCCGCCTCCTCGTCGCTCCCACCACCGCCCGCGCCCCCTTCCGGGCCGCGCTGCGCGAGCTCCGTGCGGGTGGCGCCACCTCCCTGTACGACGGCATGGCGCTCGGCCTGCACGCGCTCGGCACCGACGGGAGTCGGACGCTGGTCGTGCTCAGCGACGGCGTCGACACAGCGAGCTCCCGGTCGCTCACCGGGATCGAGAGGATGGTGGCGGCCAGCGGCACGCGGCCCGTCACCGTCGGGTTTCGCACCGGCGAGCGTCAGAGCGGTGTGCTCGACCGCATCGCCCGCGCCGGCCACGGCGTCGCCACCACCACGCTCGACCCGGCCTCCCTGCGCCGGGCGTTCGGCTCGGCGGCCCGCGCCATCGCGGCCGAGGTGAGGGTCTCGGCTCCGGTGCCCGCGACGGCGGGCGGCCGGCAGCACGTGACGATCGCCCTCCGGCTCCGCGGCCGGCCGGTCACGGCCGGAGCCGACGTGCTCCTGCCGGCGGCGGCCGGCGCGCCCCCGTCGACGGCAGGGGGAGCGGAACGGGCTCCGGCCGCGTCCGGAGGACCCACGCTCGCCCTCGCTGCAGGCGCGGTCTTCCTCGGCTGCCTGGTGCTCGCGCTCGGGATCGTCGGACGGGACGTCGGCCCGGTGGCGAAGCGCCGCCTCCGAGCCCTCGACCGGTACCTCGCGGCAGGCGGTCCCGCAACGCCCGAGAGGCAACGCTCGCTCCAAGGCGTCTCCGACGGCCTCACCCGCGCGGCCGACGCCTACATCGGTGCCCGGTCCTCGGCGGCCAGGACCGGCGTCCTGCTCGAGCGCGCCGACCTGCCGCTGAAGCTCAACGAGTGGTACGTCCTGCGTGCCCTCGCCCTTCCCGCATCCGCCGCGGTGTTCTGGGTCCTCTTCCGTGACGCCGGTGGCCGCCTGCCCCTCACCCTTCTCGCCACCGCCCTCTGCTGCGGCATCGTGCCCCCGGTCCTGCTGGGTCGGCTCGCGGGTCGCCGCGCACGCGCGTTCGAGCTCCAGCTGCCCGACGTCCTCACCCTCGTGGCGAGCAGCCTCGCCACCGGCTTCTCCCTTCCCCAGGCGCTCGACGCCATCACCCGCGACGCGGAGGAGCCGGCTGCGAAGGAGTTCTCCCGGGCACTGGCCGAGACCCGGATCGGCGTGGATCTCGAGGACGCGCTCGACCGGGTGGCCGAGCGGATGCGGAGCACCAACCTGGCCTGGACGACGATGGCGATCCGGATCCAGCGGCGCGTCGGCGGCAACCTCGCCGAGGTCATGCAGACGACCGCCGCGACACTACGCGGCCGGGAGAGCCTGCGGCGCCAGGTCCGCGCCCTCTCGGCGGAGGGCCGGCTGTCGGCGTACATCCTGATCGCGCTGCCGCTGGTGATGGGCGGCTACCTCTACCTGACCAACCGGCCCTACATCTCGCTGCTGTGGTCGCGGTCCCTGGGGGTGGTCATGCTGACGGTGGGCTCGATCATGATGGTGGTCGGGGTCTTCTGGATGCGTCGCATCGTGGACGTGAAGGTCTGACATGGCGATCTACCTGGCGGCCCTCACGGTCGCGGCCGGGCTGGCCCTGACGTGCCTGCTCCTGCTCTCCGGCAGTGGTGGCACCGCCACGGTGGCACACAGCCTCGCCCTCATCCGTTCCGAGGCGCAGCCCCAGGAGCTCGCCCGCAACCAGCAGCCGGCCAGCGAGCGGCTGGTCAAGCCCTTCTTCGACGTCGGCCGACGCCTGGCGCGGAGGCTGACGCCGACGGGCGCGAGCGAACGGCTCGCCCGGTCGCTCGACGTCGCCGGCAACCCCCGTGACTGGCGACCCGACCGCCTCCTCGCCGTCAAGGGCGTCGGCCTGCTCCTGGGAGCGGTCCTCGGGCTGCTGCTCGGACACCTCTCGCCGGCCGGGATCGTCGAGGCGGTCGCCCTGGGGGCGTTCTGCTTCTACCTGCCCGACATCCTCGTCCACAACCTGGGCACCCGGCGGCAGGAGGACCTGCGCCGGGGGCTCGCAGAGTCCCTCGACATGCTGACCGTGTGCGTGCAGGCCGGTCAGAGCTTCGACGCGGCGCTGCAGCAGGTGGCCCAGACCGTCGAGGGGTCGGTGGCCGGCGAGTTCGCCCGGGTGCTCCAGGAGATCTCGATCGGGCGCTCCCGGCCGGAGGCGTTCGGCTCGATGGCAGCGCGGACCACCGTGCCGGAGATCAAGACCTTCGTGACCGCGATCGTGCAGGCGGACCGGATGGGCCTGAGCATCGGCAAGGTCCTGCACGAGCAGGCCGAGCAGATGCGGTTGGTGCGCAAGCAGCGGGCCGAGGAGCTCGCCCAGAAGGTGCCGATCAAGCTGATGTTCCCCATGGTCGCGTGCATCTTCCCGATGCTGTTCGTGGTCCTCGTCGGGCCCGGCGTGATGCGGATCATCGGCACCTTCTCCGGCGCCGGCTTCTGACTCGCTCGGCTCCTGACGGTCCCTCCCGGGCCGGTCCTGCGCTCCTGACCGGTCCCGTGCGGCGTCCGCCCGCGCGGCGCAGCGATCCTGTCGGCCGCCGCCGGTAGCCTCGAGCCGTAGGCACCCGCCGCTTCCCCGCGCGCGTCGGCGAGGTGTCTGAGAGGATGCTCTGCCTGCCCGGGCCGCCGGACCGGGCCGCGCCGCACGAGCCTCACGCACAGGGGAGCCGCACGTTGTACCTCAAGAGCCTCACGCTCAAGGGCTTCAAGTCCTTCGCCAGTGCGACCACCCTGCAGCTCGAGCCCGGGATCACCTGCATCGTCGGACCCAACGGCTCGGGGAAGTCCAACGTCGTCGATGCCCTCGCCTGGGTGATGGGCGAGCAGGGCGCCAAGTCGCTGCGCGGCGGCAAGATGGAGGACGTCATCTTCGCCGGCACCTCCGGCCGCCCCCCGCTGGGACGCGCCGAGGTGCAGCTGACCATCGACAACGCCGACGGCGCGCTGCCGATCGAGTACGCCGAGGTGACGATCAGCCGGACGATGTTCCGCAACGGCGGGTCGGAGTACGCCATCAACGGCCACGCCTGCCGCCTGCTCGACGTCCAGGAGCTGCTCAGCGACTCCGGCATCGGCCGCGAGATGCACGTGATCGTCGGGCAGGGCCAGCTCGACTCGATCCTGCACGCGACCCCGGAGGACCGGCGCGGGTTCATCGAGGAGGCCGCGGGCGTCCTCAAGCACCGCAAGCGCAAGGAGAAGGCGCTGCGCAAGCTGGAGTCGACCGAGGCCAACCTCACCCGGCTGCAGGACCTGCTGAGCGAGATCAGGCGTCAGCTGAAGCCGCTGGGGCGACAGGCCGAGGTGGAGAGC
>JBQCHZ010000062.1:0-20069 GCA_051954195.1 Marmoricola sp. | reverse complement strand
CCTGGGCGTCCCGCTCGGTGAGGTTCCGGCGCCGGGAGGCCCACAGGCTCAGCAGCGTGGTGGCGCCGAGGATGACCACGATGACCGCCAGCGACGCGACGATCGGGATGTCCGGGGCCCAGCCGACCGGCTGGCCGCCGTTGATGAACGGCACCTGGTTCTCGTGCAGCGCGTGCAGGACCAGCTTCACGCCGATGAAGCCGAGCAGCACCGCCAGGCCGTAGGAGAGGTACACCAGCCGCTGCAGCAGGTCGCCGAGCAGGAAGTAGAGCTGGCGCAGCCCCATCAGCGCGAACAGGTTGGCGGTGAGGACCAGGTAGGGCTCCCGCGTCAGGCCGTAGATCGCCGGGATCGAGTCGAGCGCGAACAGCAGGTCGGTGGTGCCCAGGGCGGCCACCACGACGAACATCGGCGTCACCACCCGCCGGCCCCCGACCCGGGCGAGCAGCCGGGCGCCGTGCCACTCCGAGGTCGCCGGGAGCCGTCGCTCGACCGCACGGACCAGGCGGCTCTCCTGGTACTCCTCGTCCTCGTCGTCGCTGCGGACCAGCTTGACCGCCGTCCACACCAGGAACGCCCCGAAGACGTAGAACACCCAGCTGAACTGCTCGATGGCGGCCGCGCCGACGGCGATGAACGCCCCGCGCATCAGCAGGGCCAGCACGATGCCGACCATCAGCGCGTTCTGCTGGAGCGGCCGCGGGACGCCGAAGCGCGCCATGATGATCAAGAAGATGAACAGGTTGTCGACCGAGAGCGAGTACTCGGTCAGCCAGCCGGCGAAGAACTCGGTGCCGTAGCGGCCGCCGGCGCTCCACCACACCCCGAGGCCGAACAGCACCGCGAGACCGACGTACGCGGTGAGCGCGACGGCGACCTCGCGCCGCGACGGCTCGTGCGGACGGCGGCCGACCACGAGCAGGTCGAAGGCCAGGACGGCGACGGCGACGCCGATCGTGAGCCACCAGGCGAGCGGGGAGACGTGCATGCGGTCCTCCGGACCTCGGGCGCGCCGTGTGGACGCGCTGGGGATGTGTCCGGAGGTCTTCTCCGCCCGCGGCGCCGAGCCGTGGACCGAGGGCCCCGGGCGGTGCCTGGCGGGCACCGGCCGTGATGACGAGGCCGTCGTGGTCGGGAGTACTCCCCTCCGCTGTCGATCCTACTCAGAGCGGTGGGCGCGGTGACGCATGGCCGGGCTCCTCGAAGACCCGGCGCAGCATCGGTCCGCTCTCGGGCTCGCCCAGCACCAGCGCCTCGTCCCCGGCCTGCAGCGCCGTGTCGCCCGTGACGCGGACGAGCCGTCCCGCGCGGACGACGAAGCTGACCCAGGTCGCCTCCGGCAGCTCCTCGAGCTCCCCGAGGGTACGCCCGTCGGCTGCCGACCCGGCCCGGACCTGGAGCCGGTGCACGCCGTCGGGCTCGTCGCGCAGCCGCACGCCCAGCGCCCACGGCTCCGGCTCGACCTCACGCATCGGAACCCGCAGCGCGCGGGCCACCGTCGGCACCAGGCTGCCCTGGACGAGCACCGAGAACACCACGACGACCACGACGATGCTGTAGAGCCGCTCGGCGTCCGGGACGTTCTCGGCCAGCAGGAACGTGCCCAGCAGGATCGGTACGGCGCCCTTGAGGCCGGCGAACAGCACGAACGCCTTCTCGTTGCGCCGCAGCCCGGACCCGCTCAGCAGCGGACCGACGACCAGCGGCCGCACCACGAAGGCCAGCACCGCGCCCAGCACCACGCCCGGGAGCCAGACGTCGAGGGAGGCGAGGCTCGGCAGCGAGACGGTCAGCCCCAGCACGACGAAGACGATGATCTCGGCCAGGCTGGCCAGGCCGGCGTGGAAGTTCTCGATCTCGCGCTTGTACGGCGCGCGGGCGTCGCCGATCACGATGCCGGCCAGGAACACCGCGAGGAAGCCCGAGCCGTGCGCCACCGACGCCAGGCCGAACAACCCGACCGCGACCGCGGCGGTGCGCACGGGATAGAGCCCGGCGCCCGGCAGCGGCACCCGCCGCATCGACCACAGCAGCGCCCGGCCACCCAACAGACCGATCACCGCGCCCACGATCATCTGCAGGCAGAACTCGCCGGCCACCTGGCCGAACGCCGCACCGTCGAGGTGACCGGCGGACAGCAGGCTCGCCATCAGCGCGATGCCGACCGGGTCGTTGGCGCCCGACTCCCCCTCCAGGATCGTGCCGCTGCGCCCGGAGACCTCCCGCTGGCCCAGCACGGAGAACACCACGGCCGGATCGGTCGGGGCGACGGCGGTGGCCACCAGCAGTGCGGCGTACCAGTCGAGGCCGAGGCCCAGGTGCAGCAGCACGGCCAGCACACCGGCGGTCAGGAAGGTGCCGGCCACCCCGACGACGACGATCGGCACCGCGGCGCGGCGGGCCCGGGCCATGCCGATGCCCATCCCGCCGTCGAGCAGGATGAAGACCAGCGCGACCGTCACGACGTACTCGACGAGGTGCTCGGGGGGACGGTGCACCGGCGGCACCACCTGCACGACGACGGCTGCGGCGACGAGGAAGAGCAGCGGCGCCGGCAGCCGCAGGCGCTGGGCGATCCGGTGGGAGAGCACCGCGCCGAGCACCACGACGGCGACGATCAGCAGCGCCAGGGCGAGGCGGGTGGTGTCGGTCATCGTGCTCCTGTTCGGGCAGCCGGATACGCCGCCGACCAGACTTCCCGGCTCACCGGGGGTCAGCCTACGGCCCGCAGTGGGTACGACGTACGCCGTACCCCGCCGTCCCCACCCCCGTCCGGGCACCCCGGTAGGGTCGGGGACGATTCGTATCCAGCGCCGGAAGGACCGCCATGGCACACCGCGAGCTCCTCGTCGAGGAAGAGCCCACGATCGGCAAGCTGGTCGTCGACGCCAGCCGGGACCTCTCCTCCCTGGTGCAGAAGGAGATCCAGCTCGCGAAGTCCGAGCTCAAGGTCAGCCTGCGCCTGGGCATCCTCAGCATCGGGCTGTTCGCCGCCGCGGGGTTCCTCGCGCTGCTGGCGATCATCATGCTCTCGGTCGCGATCGCCTACTTCGTGCACTTCACCGGGCTGGACCTGGCCTGGTGCTTCCTCATCGTCTTCGGCGGCTACCTGCTGCTCGCCGCCCTGCTCGGCCTGGTCGGCTACCGACGGGTGCGCAAGGTGCGCGCACCCGAGCGGGCGATCGCGCAGGCCAAGCAGATCCCGGGCGCGCTCAAGCCCTGAGCGCCTTACCCGGCTAGGCGCAGCCGCGGGTGCTGACCGCGGTGTCGGCGCCGCGGCCCCGGCGCGCGGCGTCGGAGACCTGCTCCGCGGTGAGCACGTAGCCGGTCTGCGCATCGCTCACGGAGGCCGCGAAGACCACGCCCAGCACCTGCCCGGAGTCGGAGATCAGCGGGCCTCCGGAGTTGCCGGGCCGGATCACGCTGCGCACCGAGAACACCTGACGGGTGACCGAGCCGTTGCCGTAGATGTCGGGTGAGCGCAACCGCTGCTCGCTGCGGATGCGTGCCGCCTCGGCGTCGAAGGGGCCGTCCTGGGGAAAGCCCAGCACGGCGCCGGTGTCGCGGGCGCTCCCGCTCGTGTCGAACCCCAGCGTCGGGCCCCGCAGCCCCGGGACCTCGAGCACGGCGACGTCGACGTCGGGGTTGTAGTAGACGACCGTCGCCGGGGTGCTGCGCCCGTCGACGATGACCTGCGGGTCGCGGACGCCGGCCACGACGTGCGCGTTGGTCATCAGCCGCTCGGGGGCGTAGAGGAAGCCCGAGCCCTCGACGCCCTGGCCGCAGACGTTGTTGCCCCGCAGCTTGTACACCGACTGCTCAGCCCGCCGGACCCCCGGATCGCGGAGCACCGCGCGAGGAGCGGGAGCGACGTCGACGATCCGCTCGGGTGCGAACGGCTCCAGGTAGCGGGGGAAGAAGCTCGATCCGACGACGTCATCGAAGGTCCGCAGCGTCGACTGCGCCGCTGAGGGCATCACGTGGTCGACCTCGCCCAGCACACGCGAGTCGCGCACCAGCGGGGTGAGGCCGGGGATGCGCGCACCGCTGACCGCCACCCCGAGCATCCACGCGACGACGAGGACCGCGACCACCGACAGCGCCGCACCCCCCAGGGCGTCCAGGGCGCGCACCGGCTGCCAGCGGATGGCGTTGCGCACCCGGCTGCCGGCGTACTGGAAGACCGCCTGGCCCAGCGAGGCGGCGAGCAGCACCACGAAGAGCGCCCCCAGGGAGACCCAGACCGAGGGCGACGCGGAGCCGAGCAGGTGGGGCGAGAGCCAGATGCCGATCACCCCGCCGACGACCAGCCCCACGGTCGCGAACGCCCCGGCGATGAAGCCCTGCCAGTAGCCCGAGAGCGCGTAGAGGACCACCAGCACGAGGAGGGCCCAGTCGAGGAGGTTCATCGGGGCCCTTCTTCCCTGATCCCGAGCATGTAGTCCGGCAGCGTCGTCTCCACCGAGACGTCCCACGGCCGGGTCAGGCCGACGTGGTCGAAGAGGCGGGTGATGATCCCGGCGGTGAAGCCCCACAGGATCAGGTCCTTGTCGGGGCCGATCCAGAAGCCGGGGCTGGCGTAGCCGCGGGGGTGGACGACCGTGGTGCGGTGGGCCGGGTCGAGCAGCTCCTCGATCGGCACGCGGAGCACCGCGTTGACCTCGGCCGGGTCCATCACCTGCACCGGGGACTCCTCACGCCACCAGCCCACGACGGGGGTGACGGCGAAGTTGCTCGGCGGCAGCCAGAGCTCGGGGAGCGTGGCGAGCACCTCGACGCCGGCCGGGTCGAGGCCGGTCTCCTCCTCGGCCTCGCGGAGCGCCGCCGCGACCGGGGAGGCGTCGGTGGCGTCGATGCTGCCGCCGGGGAAGCTGACCTGCCCCGGGTGGGACCGCATGTCGTGGGCGCGCTCGGTGAGCAGCAGGTCCGGGCCGGCCGGGCCCTCGCCGAAGAGCATCAGCACCGCACCCCGGCGCACAGCGGCGTCCTCCGGCGGCAGGAAGCGGGTGAGGTCGCGGCCCTCGATGGTCAGGGCGCCGTCGCGGATCGGGACGAGCCAGTCGGGGATCGCGGTCGAGGGGTCGCTCACGGGTGGAGGTACTTCCCGACCAGGTCCTCCAGCTGCTGCTCGCTCTTGATTTGGACTGCCTCCTGGTGCACCACGCGGCCCCCGGCGTCGAGCAGGACGAGCTGGGGCAGCGCGTTGCCGACCGCCCGGATCCTCTCGGCCGGATCGGCGACCAGCGGGTAGGTGACGCCGGCCTGCTGCGCCAGGCGCAGCGCGAGGTCGGGCTGGAAGTCCTGCCAGTCGACGCCGAGGACGGCGACGTGACCGGCGTGCTTGCGGCTGAACGCCTGGTAGTACGGCAGCTCCTTGCGGCAGGGGTGGCACCACTGGGCGAAGAGGTTGACCACCATCGGGCCGCGCAGCCTGGCCGGGTCCACCGCCGTCCCGCCCCCGAGACAGGGCAGGGAGACGTCCGGGAGCCCGCCCTGGGCCGGATCCGCGCTGGTCGCGGGGCACGGCTCGATCCCCGCCTCCTTCTTCAGCGCGCGCAACGCCGGGGTGTCGACGTCGACGTGCGGGGCGCCGGGCTCCGCCGGGGTCGTGCTGCAGCCGCTGAGGGCGAGCAGGACGACGACGCCGAGGATCAACCGCGCACGTCGGGGTCCCCGCGGCGACGTCCGCGCAGCGACTTCGTCGGCGCGTTCTGTGCGGAGGAGCGAAGCGGAGGAGCAGAACGTCGTGGGGTGGTCGTTCATGCCGGGCCTTGGGTCTTGACCAGCTTGGCGGCCGCCTCCGGGTCGGTCGGCCCCTCGCCGTAGGCCGGGCACAGCCTCGCCACCGGGCAGGCGCCGCAGGCCGGCTTCTTCGCGTGGCAGACGCGACGACCGTGCCAGATCAGGTGGTGGCTCAGCATCGTCCAGTCCCGCGGCGGGAACAGCGCACCGACCGCGTGCTCGGCCTTCACCGGGTCGGTCTCCGTGGTCCAGCCCAGCCGGCGGGCCAGCCGGCCGAAGTGTGTGTCGACGGTGATGCCGGGGATGTCGAAGGCGTTGCCCAGCACGACGTTGGCGGTCTTGCGGCCGACGCCGGGCAGCGTCACCAGCTCCTCGAGGCTCGGCGGCACCTGCCCGTCGTACCTCTCCACGAGGGCGGCGCTGAGCTTGAGCAGCGACTCGGTCTTGGCGCGGAAGAAGCCGAGCGGGCCGACGATCCGCTCGAGGTCCTCGCGCGGCGCCGCGGCCATCGCGGCCGGGTCGGGGTAGGCCGCGAAGAGCGTGGGCCGGACCGCGTTCACGCGCCGGTCGGTCGTCTGCGCGCTGAGGACCGTCACGACCAGCAGCTGGAACGGGTCGTCGAAGTCGAGCTCGCAGCGCGCGTCGGGGTAGGTTTCGCCCAGGATCCGGTCGACCTTGCGTGCCCGGCGTACGACCGCGGTGTCGGGCTTCGCCGGCGACTCGACAGGCGACGGTTTCGCAGGCACGCGGCAAGAGTACGGGGCCGTCTCGGGGCGCCCGCGTGGCGAAGGCCGTCCGGATGGGTCAGACTGTGACCTGCAGCACCGGACGAGGGGTCGGCCCTCGCAGAAGGGATCATCGGTGGACAACGACGTTCTTCGCCAGGCGCCGCTCTTCAGCGCGCTCGATGACGAGGCCGCCATGGCGCTGCGCTCGTCGATGGGCGAGACCCGGCTGCGACGGGGCGAGGTGCTGTTCCGCGAGGGTGACTCCGGCGACAAGCTCTACATCGTCACCGACGGCAAGGTGAAGCTCGGCCGCACCTCCTCCGACGGCCGGGAGAACCTGCTGGCGATCCTCGGGCCGGGCCAGATGTTCGGCGAGCTGTCGCTGTTCGACCCCGGGCCGCGCTCGGCGACCGTCACCGCGGTGACCGAGTCGCACTTCCTCTCGCTCTCGCACGAGGACCTGATGCGCTGGCTCGCCGGGCGCCCCTCGGTGGCCCTGGGCCTGCTCTCGCAGATCGCCGGTCGTCTGCGCAAGGCCAACGACGTCAACGCCGACCTGGTGTTCTCCGACGTTCCCGGCCGGGTGGCCAAGGCGCTGCTCGACCTCGCCGACCGCTTCGGCCGGACCGCCGACGACGGCGTGCACGTCCACCACGACCTCACCCAGGAGGAGCTCGCCCAGCTGGTCGGCGCCTCCCGCGAGACCGTCAACAAGGCGCTCGCCGACTTCGCCTCCCGCGGCTGGCTCCGCCTCGAGCCCCGCTCCGTCGTCATCATGGACGTCGAGAGGATGCGCCGCCGCGCCCGTTGAGTTGCCCCTCGTGGTGGCGCGAGTTGCCCCCCGTGGTGGCGCGAGATGCCCCTCGTGGTGGCGCCCCGCGTCCGCGGACACGGCTCGTCGCACCTGGCGTCGCCGCGCTCAGCGGGTCGGGTGCGCCCACCGCAGCCGACGCGTCCTCGGCTCCAGCGCCTCCCTGAGCTGGATCCACCAGGCGTCGGCCGTCTCGTCGTGGAGGCCGTGCTTGTCGATCACGATGACGGTCCACCCGTGAGCGGTCATCCACGCCCGACGCCGCTCGTCGGCCTGGCGCTGGGCCGGAGTGCGGTGATGGAAGTCCTCTCCGTCGTACTCGACCGCGACGCGGTGGCGCGGATAGGCCAGGTCCAGTCGATACGTCGGTACGCCGTCGATCGTGATCCAGTGCTGCGGCACCGGAGGCGGCAGGCCGCGGTCGTGGATGTCGAGCCGCACCCAGGACTCGCGCATCGACTCCGCGCGGCCGTCAGCGAGGGCGATCAGTGCCCGCAGCTGGATGACGCCGCGACGCCGGCGGTAGCGGCCGACCTCCCTCTCGAGGTCGGTACGGGTGATGCCGTGCTGGTGCATGAAGGCGTCGAGGGCGCCCAGCGCGCGATGTCGGGTCAATGCGCAACCGAGATCCAGTGCCGTCCGCAGCGGCGTCGTGACCACCATCGGCCCCAGGTGCATCAGGTCGCTCGGTGAGAGGTCACGGCTCCGTCCGTCGACCTCGGCGCGACGCGTGGGGCGGTGGCCGCGCAGCACGCAGGTCTCGACGGCGGGCAGGACCTCGGTGTCGGCGTAGACGAAGACCTCGACGCCATGGAGCCATGCCGCGGTCCGGTCACAGACCACGTGATGAGCCGGCGCGACGAGAGCCACCGCGTCGACGCGCAGCTCGTGGGTGTCGGGCAGCGCAGCATCGACGTACACGCCGCGCAGGACCCGGCGCAGCTCATGGCGCTCCACGGCATCGCGCAGCCGTTGGCGTGAGTGGCCGAGCTCCAACGCCTGAGCGAACGTGAACGGGTACGGCGGGTAGTGGGGCATGAGCATCCGAGCACAGTGCGCCGATGACCGACGGCCGTGCCACCGACCAGTGCCCGCGTGTGGACGGCCTGCTCACCGAGCCGCCTGTGGACGGGCGACGGCCGGCCGTCGAGGCCACCACGACGGACAACTCGCGCCACCACGAGGGGCAACTCGCGCCACCACAAGGGGCAACTCAACGGGGGTGGAGGTACTCCAGCTGGGCGCGGACGGACAGCTCGGCGGCGGGCCACAGGACGGGGTCGACGTCGGCGTAGACGGTCTCGACGATGCGGCGGGGCAGCTCGTCCGAGGCGGAGGCGTCGGGGGACGCGCGCCGGAGGTCGGCGAGGGCGTCGCGGACCTGCGCGAGCCGCTCGCGACGGTGGGCGAGGTAGAAGTCCAGGGCGCCGAGGGCGTCGTCGATGACGGGGCCGTGCCCGGGCCAGATGGTGCCGATCTCGTGGGCGGCGGCAAGGGCGTGCAGGCGGTCCAGGGAGTCCAGGTAGGCACCCAGCTCGCCGTCGGGGTGCGCGACCACCGTCGTCCCCCGGCCCAGCACGGTGTCGCCGGTCAGCACCGCCCGCTCGGCCGGCAGCACGAACGACAACGAGTCGGCCGTGTGGCCGGGCGTGGCCACCACATGCACCTCGAGGCCGTCGACGGCCACCACGTCGCCCTCGCCCAGCCCCTCACCCCCCAGCCGGTACGACGGGTCGAGTGCGCGCACGCCGCACCCCATCCGTGCGGCGAAGGACCGCGCCGCCTCGGAGTGGTCGAGGTGGTGGTGGGTGAGCAGCACGACGGCCACCTCGCCGGCCGCCTCCGCGACGGCGTCCAGGTGACCGGGGTCGGTGGGACCGGGGTCGACGACCACCGAGCGTCGGGCGCCGGGCTCGCGCAGCACCCAGGTGTTGGTGCCGTCCAGCGTCATCACGTCGGCGTTGGGTGCGAGCACGCACCGGGCCCGCTCCCCGAAGGACCCGCCGGTCCAGGTCATGCCTCGCGCGTCCGCAGCAGCGCCTCGAAGCGGGCCGGACGCGACATCACGAAGTCGTCGCCGTCGGAGACCACCTCGGGGGTGAAGATCTCGACCGTGTGGGATCTCGCGTCCTCGAGCACCGCGAGCGGATCGGCGTGCTGCGCGAGCTCCAGGCAGGTCAGGTAGGTCGGCGGCAGCATCATCATCTCGCCCGTCTCGACCTGCGTCAGAGCGGTGGACACCGGCAGCCAGCTCACCGACGACGACTCGCTCGAGACGTCGCGGGTGCGCTGACCCTCGGGCAGCAGGGCGACGAAGAACCAGGTCCGGTAGCGGCGCGGCTCGAAGACCGGCGTCAGCCAGCCCGACCAGGCGCCCAGCAGGTCGGTGCGCAGCACCAGCCCACGCCGGTCGAGGAACTCGGTGAACGCCAGTTCCTTGCCCTCCAGCGCGAGCCGGTCCGCCTCCCAGTCAGCGCCGGTGGTGTCGGCCACGACGGTGTCCGGAGAGTCGCCGGCGAGCAGGACGCCCGACTCCTCGAAGGTCTCCCGCACCGCGGTGCACACCAGGGCGCGGGCGAGGTGCTCGTCGTCGACGCCGAGCCTGGCCGCCCACTCGGCCGGCGAGGGGCCGGCCCAGCCCGTCCGGTGGTCGAAGTCGCGCTGGTCGACGCCGCCCCCGGGGAAGACGCACATGCCGGCCGCGAACGCCATCGACGTCTGGCGCCGCAGCAGGTACACCTCCGGACCCTGCGCCCCGGAGCGCATCAGCACGACCGTCGCCGCGTTGCGCGGCTCGGCCGGGGTGTGGGTGCCCTCCGCATAGGCCCGCGCCTGGTCGACGAGGGACTGCGGCAGCGACACCCGCACCTCAGGCCTCGACGAGCAGCTCGACCTCGACCGGAGCGTCGAGGGGCAGCACGGGGACCCCGACGGCGCTGCGGGCGTGCACGCCGGCGTCGCCGAAGATGTCGCCGAGCAGCTCGGAGACGCCGTTGGCGACCTGCGGCTGGCCGGTGAAGTCGGGGGTGGAGGCGACGAACGCGACGACCTTGACGACTCGCTTGACCGCCGAGAGCTCACCGACCTCGGCGCGGATCGCGGCGAGCGCGTTGAGCGCGCACTGCCGGGCGCACTCCACAGCCTCCTCGAGGCTGACCTCCCCGCCGACCTTGCCGGTGGCGAGCAGCCGGCCCTCGCGCATCGGGAGCTGCCCGGAGGTGAAGACCTGGCCGCCGCTGCGCACCGCCGGGACGTAGGCCGCCACCGGCGCGGCGACCTCCGGCACGGCCAGTCCGAGCTCGGCGAGCCGCTCCTCGGGGGTCGCCATCTCAGGCCACCGGGCGCTTGAAGTAGGCCACGAGGTTCTCCGGGTTCATCCCCGGCACCACCTGGACCAGCTCCCAGCCGACGGCGCCGAAGTTGTCTAGGCTGGCCTTGGTGCTGTGCACCAGCACCGGGGCGGTCAGGTACTCCCACTTGGTCATGGAGCCGACTCTAGAGCAGGGTGAGGGACGTGAGCCCCGACCACCCTGACGTCGTCCTGCGGTACGCCGAGCACGCCGACGGCATCCTCGACCTGCACCTGCCCGGCGCCCCGAACGGCCTGGTCGTGCTGCTGGTCCACGGCGGCTTCTGGAAGACCGCCCACGACCGCACCCACACCCGCCCGATGGCCCGGGCGCTGGCCGGGGCGGGCTTCGTCGTCGCGACGCCGGAGTACCGCCGCGTCGGTCCCGGCGGCTCCGGTGGCTGGCCCCGCACCGGGGCCGACGTGCGGGAGGTCGCCGAGCGGCTGCCGGAGCTCCTGCGCAGCGCCGGCGTCGCGACCGGCCCGGTGCGGGTGGTCGGTCACTCCGCGGGCGGCCACCTGGCTCTCTGGCTCGCCACGACGGGAGTCCCCCTGGACCGGGTCGTCGCGCTGGCGCCGGTGTGCGACCTGCTCGAGGCGATCGACCGTGGGCTGGGCAGCGACGCGGCGCGGGCGTTCCTCCACGACGTGGACCCTGCCGCGGCCGACCCGATGACCCTCTTCGCGAACACGCCGGAGACCGACGTCCGGATCGTGCACGGCGAGGACGACGAGCCCGTCCCGATCGAGCTGTCCCGAGGGTTCGTCGCCCGCCACCCGTGGGTGTCGCTGACCGAGGTGCCGGGCGGCCACTTCGAGCTGATCGAGCCCGGCTCCGCGCAGTGGCGCACGGTCGTCGCGGCGCTGGCAGACTGACCGCGATGAGCGAGATCCTGTGGACGCCGCCGGAGGACCAGGTCTCCCGGCTGGCCGACTTCCAGCGCTGGGTCGCCGAGCACGGTGGCCCCGACACCACGTCGTACGACGAGCTGTGGCGCTGGTCGGTCACCGACCTCGACGCCTTCTGGCAGGCCGTCTGGCGCTTCTTCGACATCCCCTGCGACGGCACCCCGGAGCCGGCGCTGGCGCACGAGGCGATGCCCGGTGCGGTGTGGTTCCCCGGGGTGCGGCTGAACTGGGCGGAGGCCGTGCTGCGGATGCCCGGGCGGGCCGACGACGACGAGGTGGTGATCGCCCGGTCCCAGAGCCGGGCGGAGGTGCGGCTCACCGCGGCGGGGCTGCGCGCACTCGTCGGGCGGGTGCGCGCCGGCCTGGTCCGCGCCGGCGTCCGCCCCGGCGCCCGGGTCGCCGCGTACGCCCCGAACGTCCCCGAGACCTTCGCGCTCCTCCTGGCCACGGCCAGCCTGGGGGCGACGTTCAGCTCGTGCGCACCGGAGTTCGGCACCAAGAGCGTCGTCGACCGGCTCAGCCAGGTCGCGCCGACCGTGCTGCTCGCCGTCGACGGCTACCGCTACGGCGACAAGGCCGTCGACCGGCGCCGCGAGGTCGAGGAGATCGTCGCCGCGCTGCCCAGCCTGACCACGGTGATCGACCTGCCCTACCTCGACACCGCCATGACCGCCGATCCGAGCAGCCACGAGGGACGACTCGCACCACCACAGGGGCCGGCTCGACTGCTGTGGGAGAGGTTCACCGCGGAGGAGGGCGCGCTGGAGTTCGCCCGGGTGCCGTTCGACCACCCCCTCTACATCCTCTTCTCCTCCGGTACGACGGGCCTGCCCAAGCCGATCGTCCACGGGCACGGCGGGATCACCGTGGAGCACCTCAAGGCGCTCGCCCTCCAGCACGACCTGGGCCCCGAGGACCGCTTCTTCTGGTTCTCCACCACCGGCTGGATGATGTGGAACTTCCTGGTGTCGGGGCCGGCGGTGGGGGCCACGATCGTGATGTTCGACGGCAACCCGGCCTGGTCGCCGGAGCGGGGGCCCGACACCGGCATGCTGTGGCGGATGGCCGCCGAGACCGGCGTCACCTACTTCGGCACCAGCGCACCGTTCCTGCTGCAGTGCCGCAAGGAGGGGCTGGTGCCCCGGGAGCTGGCCGACCTCTCGCGGCTGCGCGGCATCGGCTCGACGGGCGCCCCGCTCCCGGCCGAGGGGTTCCGGTGGGTCTACGAGGCGGTCACCGACACCGCGCAGCTCGGCTCGCTGTCCGGTGGCACCGACGTCTGCTCGGGCTTCGTCGGGTCGGCCCCGTCGCTGCCGGTGACCGCGGGCGAGATCGCCGGCCGGTGCCTGGGCGTCGCGGTGGCCGCCTACGACGCGGCGGGCCGGGCGGTCCTGGACCAGCTCGGGGAGCTGGTCGTCGAGCGGCCGATGCCGTCGATGCCGGTGGGCTTCTGGGGCGACGAGGACGGGTCGCGCTACCGCGCTGCCTACTTCGAGGACATCCCGGGCGTGTGGCGACACGGTGACTGGATCACGATCACCGACCGCGGCACCGCCACCATCACCGGCCGCAGCGACGCCACCCTCAACCGGGGCGGGGTCCGGCTCGGCACGGCGGAGTTCTACAGCGTGGTCGAGGCCCTGGAGGAGGTGACCGACAGCCTGGTGGTCCACCTCGAGGACGACGGCGCCGCGGGCGGCACGGGGGCGGGGACGCTGATCCTCTTCGTCCGGTTGGCCGACGGCGCCGAGCTGACCGACGCCCTGCGGGCCCGGATCGCGACCGAGCTGCGCACCCGGCTCTCTCCCCGGCACGTCCCCGACGTGCTGCACGCCGTACCCCTCATCCCGCACACCCTGTCGGGCAAGCGGATCGAGGTGCCGGCCAAGAAGATCCTCCAGGGCGTGCCGACCGACCGGGCCGTCTCGCGCGGCGCCCTGACGGACCCCGAGGGCCTCGCCTCCCTCGAGGCGTTCCGGGACGCCCGGGCCTGAGCCGCACCCTTGGGCGGCCCGAGCCCGCGGCGCTCCGGGTGCCGCTCGCTACGCTTCCCTGCATGCCGGCCACCGACCGACGGGACCTCTCCGACGTCCTGCTGCACGTCGTCAGCGGCAAGGGCGGCACCGGCAAGACCACCGTCGCCGCGAGCCTGGCGCTGGCGCTCGCCTCGCGGGGGAGGACCGTGCTGCTGTGCGAGGTCGAGGGCCGTCAGGGCATCGCCCAGCTCTTCGACGTGCCGCCGCTGCCGTACGAGGAGCGGCTGGTGGTGCGGGCGGGTGAGCGCGGGCACGGCGACGTCTACGCACTGTCCATCGACCCGGAGTCGGCGCTGCTGGAGTACCTCGCGATGTACTACCGGCTCGGCCGGGCCGGGAAGGCCCTCGACCGGTTCGGTGTCATCGAGTTCGCGACCACGATCGCGCCGGGCGTGCGCGACGTGCTGCTGACCGGCAAGGTCTACGAGGCCGCGCACCGCAACTCCCGCAACAAGGGCGCCCGCCAGTACGACGCGATCGTGCTCGACGCGCCGCCCACGGGCCGGATCGCGCAGTTCCTCAACGTCAACAACGAGCTGGCCGGGCTGGCGAAGATGGGTCCGATCAAGGCGCAGGCCGACAACGTGACCACGCTGCTGCGCTCACCGCGCACGGCGGTGCACCTGGTCACCCTGCTGGAGGAGATGCCCGTGCAGGAGACGGTCGACGGGATCGCCGAGCTGCGCGAGCACCGGCTGCCGGTCGGCGGCGTGGTGGTCAACATGGTGCGTCCCCAGGACCTCGGCGCGCAGGCCCGCCAGCAGCTGCTCGAGGGGACGGTCGACACCGGGGCGCTGCGCGAGGACCTGCGCGAGGCCGGCCTGGAGGTCGACGAGCGCGTGGTGCAGGTGCTGCTCGAGGAGGGCCGCGACCACGCCGAGCGGCGGCGTCTCGAGGACGCTCAGCGGGCGCTGGTCGCCGCCATCGGCGTGCCGGTCTTCGAGCTGCCCCGGCTGCCCGGAGGCACCGACCTCGGCGGGCTCTACGACCTCGCTGAGGCGCTCGCCGAGCAGGGCATGGCAGGGGCCCGGCGGTGAACGCCCGTCCCCGCTCGCACCGGGTCGGCGCCCGCCCGGTGAGCGACGGCACCCCGCCCCCGTTCGACCTCGACGCCCTCCTCGACGACCGGTCCCGGCGCATCGTGCTGTGCTGCGGGGCCGGTGGCGTCGGCAAGACCACCACCGCCGCGGCGATCGCCCTGCGCGCCGCCGAGCGCGGCCGCAAGGTCGTGGTGCTCACGATCGACCCGGCCCGCCGGCTGGCCCAGTCGATGGGGATCGAGCAGCTCGACAACACCCCTCGGCCGGTGCCGGGCACGGCCCAGGGTGCGGGAAGCCTCGACGCGATGATGCTCGACATGAAGCGCACCTTCGACGAGGTGGTGCTCAGCCAGGCGAGTCCGGAGAAGGCCCGGCAGATCCTGGAGAACCCCTTCTACATCGCGGTCTCCAGCTCGTTCGCCGGCACGCAGGAGTACATGGCGATGGAGAAGCTGGGGCAGCTCGACGCCGACGCCCGGCGCTCCGGACGCTGGGACCTGATCGTCGTCGACACCCCGCCCTCGCGGAACGCGCTGGACTTCCTCGACGCCCCCGAGCGGCTCTCGAGCTTCCTCGACGGCCGGTTCATGCGGCTGCTGCTCGCGCCGGCGCGCGGACCGGCCAAGCTGATGACCGCCGGCTTCGGCCTGGTGACCCGGGCGATCACCACGATCATCGGCGCCCAGGTGCTCGGTGACATGCAGGCGTTCGTGGCTGCCTTCGACACCCTCTTCGGCGGCTTCCGCCAGCGCGCGCAGCGGACCTATGAGCTGCTCCAGGCCGACGGTACGGCGTTCCTCGTGGTGGCCGCGCCGGAGCCGGACGCCCTGCGCGAGGCGGCGTACTTCGTCGAGCGCCTGCGCGAGGAGCAGATGCCGCTGGCCGGCCTGGTCCTCAACCGCGCCAGCACCGACCCGGGCGCGGGCCTCACCGAGGCCGCCGCCCGGGCGGCCTCCGAGCGGCTGCGTGCCGGCGACGACGACGAGCGCCTGGCAGCGGGACTGCTGCGCCTGCACGCCGATCGCTCGGTCGTGGTGGCGCGCGAGACCCGGCTGCGGGAGCGGTTCGCGACCGGGCACCCCGACGTGCCGACCGGCGTGGTGCCGGCGCTGTCGACCGACGTGCACGACCTCGACGGCCTGCGGCGCGTCGGAGGGCTGCTGGCCGGCGAGGACCAGCGGCCCGGGGCTGTCAGGCGCTGACGGTCTCCGCCGCGGGCGCGGTGGCCCGCTCGTGCTCCTCCTTGGCGGTGCGCAGCAGCGCCGCCCACGAGGTCACCTGCGGCCGCTTGCGCAGCACCGCACGGCGCTCCCGCTCGGTGAGTCCACCCCACACGCCCCACTCGATGCCGTTGTCGAGGGCCTCCGCGAGGCACTCGGTGCGCACTGGGCAGGCCGCGCAGACCTGCTTGGCCTTGTGCTGCTCGGCCCCCCGGACGAACAGCTCGTCGGGCGCCGCCTGCTTGCACAGTGCGGCATTCGCCCAGTCGTCGTTCCACGTCATGACGGACCTCCACGTCCACCAGTGCTCCGGAATGCCGAAGCTCTCCCCTTGCCAACCCAAGACAGAAATCTAAGGAGATTCCCAGACTCGAAACAGACACAGCGGGGTGAATCTCGAATAGTCCGATCGGACTACTCCGGCGTGTCCGATATGCCGGAGAGGGGGTGATCCGCTACCGGCTCGGAGGCGCGGAGCGGGGGCCGCGTCGGCCCTCCCACCTAGACTGACCGGCATGGCGTCTCGTCGTACCGGTCTCACCTTCGGCACGGTGGCCTCCCATCTCGGCGTGCTCGTCGCGGTCTCGGCGGTCATCGGCGTCCTCGTCGCCGGATTGGCCATCCCGATGGTCTCGGCCCTCGGCTTCGGCGCGCACGCCGTCGACAGCTCGCTGCGGACGCTGCCGCAGGCGCTGCAGACCGAGCCGCTGGCGCAGCGCACCCGCGTCCTGGACGCCCACGGCAAGGTCATCGCGACCTTCTACGACCAGAACCGCGTCAACGTCTCCCTCGACGACGTGGCGCCGATCATGCGACGCGCGATCGTCGCCATCGAGGACTACCGCTTCTACGAGCACGGCGCCCTGGACCTCAAGGGCACGCTGCGGGCCTTCCTGACCAACCAGACCAGCTCCAGCGTCCAGGGCGGCTCCTCCATCACCCAGCAGATGGCGAAGATGACCGCGGTCGAGCAGGCGCAGACCCCCGCCGAGCGCAAGGCGGCGACCGCCGACACCTACCAGCGCAAGATCGACGAGCTGCGGCACGCGATCGCCTTCGAGCAGAACCACACCAAGGACTGGATCCTCGAGCGCTACCTCAACATCGCCTACTTCGGCGACGGGGCCTACGGCGTGCAGTCCGCGGCCAAGCACTACTTCGGCGTGGACGCCAAGGACCTCGACCTGCAGCAGGCCTCGCTGCTGGCCGGCCTGGTGAAGAACCCCGTCGGCTACGAGCCGACCCGCTTCCCCGAGCGCTCCAAGGCCCGACGCAAGGTCGTGCTCGACCGGATGGCGCAGCTGCACGTGATCTCGAAGGCGCGCGCGGAGAAGGTCGAGGCGAAGGGCCTGGGCCTGCACGTGCACACCTTCTCCAACGGCTGCGTCTCCTCCCGGGCGGCCTTCTTCTGCGACTACGTGCGCCGCTACCTGCTCGCCGACCCGGCCCTGGGCAAGACCGTCGACGACCGCAGCCAGCTGCTGAACGCCGGTGGCCTGACCATCAGGACGACTGTCGACCTGCGCTTCCAGCGCTCCGCCGACCGCGCCGTGGGCAACGGTGTCCACGCCACCGACCAAGCGATCGGGGCGATGGCGATGGTCCAGCCGGGCACGGGCAACGTGCGGGCACTGGCGCAGTCGCGCCCCATGGGACGGCACAAGGGCAAGGGCCAGACCTTCCTCAACTACACCGTGCCCGCGAAGTACGGCGACGCCGCCGGCTTCCAGCCGGGATCGACCTTCAAGCTGTTCGTGCTCGCCACGGCGCTCGACCAGGGCCTGCCGCCCTCGACCAGCTACTTCGCACCGGACCAGGTGCACATCCCCCAGGACCGGTTCCGCACGTGCGACGGGCCCTACCCGAACCTCGCGCCCTGGGAGCCGCACAACTCCACGCTGAGCAACCAGACGATGGACATGTACGTCGCCATGCAGCAGTCGGTGAACACCTACTTCGCCCAGCTCGAGCGCACCACCGGGCTGTGCCAGCCCTTCACGCTCGCCAACGAGCTCGGCGCCTCCCTGCACGACCCCGAGCACCAGCAGGTGCCCTCCTTCACGCTGGGCGTCGCCGACGAGAGCCCGCTGACGATGGCCGCCGCCTACGCCACCATGCCGGCGCGTGGGGTCTACTGCGCGCCCCGTCCGGTGACCACGATCCTCAACAGCAACGGCGACGTGTTCAAGGCGTACCCCAAGGACTGCCACCGGGCGGTGCCCGCACCGGTCGCCGACCGGGTCAACGACATCCTCAAGGGCGTGATGCTGCCCGGCGGGTTCGGCGCGGGCCTGGCGCTGGACAAGGCCTCAGCCGGCAAGACCGGCACCTCCCAGGACAACAAGGCCGTGTGGTTCAACGGCTACACCCCGCAGCTGAGCACCTCCACCGTCGTGGCCGGCGCCAACCGCGAAGGTCACCCGATGTCGCTCAACAGCATCCCGATCGGCGGCGTCTACCACGGCACCGCACACGGATCCACCGTCGCCGGACCCATCTGGGCCGATGCGATGCGCGGCATCCAGGACCTGCTGCCCGCCGACGACTTCCACGCCCCGGCGGCGCCGCCCGACCAGGCCGGCGTGCCGACCGTGTCGGGACAGTCGATCGACGAGGCGTCGGCGATCGTGAAGTCGGCCGGCTTCGATCCCCAGGTGGCCGGCGAGGTGTCCTCGGCGTTCGCGCCGGGCACGGTCGCCCAGGCCAGCCTGGGAGCGGACGGCAAGACGGTCTACCTCTACACCTCCACAGGGGACAGCGCCCCGGCGCCGGCGCCCGCACCGGCACCGCAGCCGCGACCCTCGCGCAGCGCGCCGCCCCGCCACCATGCGGCGCCGCCTCCGCCCAGTGGCGGCGGCACGGGCGGCGGTGGCACCAGTGGCGGTGGCACCGGCAACGGCCACGGGCACGGCCACAAGCCGAAGCACTGACGCGACCGAGCCCCGCCGGCACCGGTCGGGTGCGGGCGCTGATCGGGCGCTGATCGGGCGCTGGTCGGGCCGGGAGGGTCAGCCCAGCTGGCGCCGTACCTCCGCGGCGACGAAGCCGCCGTCGGCGCGGCCCTTGACCTGCGGCTGCAGCGCGCCCATCACCCGGCCCATTGCCTTCGGACCGTCGCCGCCGACGCCCAGGTCGGCGATCGTCGCGCGGACCAGGTCGACGACCTCGTCCTCGCCCAGCTGCTCGGGCAGGTAGCCGGTCAGCACGTCGAGCTCGGCGCGCTCCTGGGCGGCCTGCTCGGTGCGGCCGGCGTCCTCGAACGCGGTCGCCGCCTCGCGCCGCTTCTTCGCCTCGGTGGTCAGCACACCGAGCACCTGCTCCTCGCTGAGCTGCACCGCCTGCTTGCCCGACACCTCGGCGTTCGTGATCGAGGTGAGCACCATCCGCAGGGTGGAGGCGCGCAGCTGGTCCCGGCTCTTCATGGCGGTGGTCAGGTCGCTGCGCAGTCGGTCCTTGAGAGTGCTCACGACCGCCATTGTGTCAGGCTGGCCGCATGCCTTCCCGCGCGATTCCTCGCCTGCTCGGGGCCGGCGCACTCGTGGCGGGCGCGGGCCTCGGCTATGCCGCCGGCTACGAGGTGCGTGCCTTCACACTGCGCCGCGTCACGGTGCCGGTGCTGCCGCCGGATGCGGCCCCGGTCCGCGTGCTGCACCTCTCCGACCTGCACCTGCGGCCGGGGCAGCGCGGCAAGCAGGACTGGCTGCGGTCGCTGGCCGCGCTGGAGCCCGACCTGGTCATCGACACCGGCGACAACCTCGCCCACCACGACTCAGTCCCCGTGCTCCTGGACAGCCTGGGTCCGCTGTTGACCCGGCCGGGCGCCTTCGTCCTGGGCTCCAACGACTACTTCGCGCCGACCTTCCGCAACCCGGTGCGCTACGTCCTGCCCGACGATGGTCGCCGCAACACCCACACCCCCCGGCTGCCGTACGGCGAGCTGCGCCGGGCGCTGACCGGGGCCGGCTGGGTGGACCTGACCAACACCGGGTCCCGGCTGCGCGTCGGCGGCTTGGACCTCGCCCTGGTCGGGGTGGACGACCCGCACCTGCGCTACGACGACCTCGCCGCGGGGGCGGGGCCGGGGCCGGCCGACGCCGACCTGCGGGTGCTGCACCTCAGCGACGTGCACATGACGCCCGGCCAGACCCGCAAGCAGGAGTGGCTGCGCGGCCTCGCCGGACTGCGTCCGGATCTGGTCGTCGACACCGGCGACAACCTCGCCCACCGCGACGCC
>JBQCHZ010000061.1:0-14690 GCA_051954195.1 Marmoricola sp. | reverse complement strand
CTCACCCCCCCCCCGCCGCGCGCGCGGCCCCCCCCCCCCCGCGCCCCCCCCCCCGGGGGGGGGGGGGTCCTACCCGCACCCGCCCCCCCCCGGGGGGGGGGGGCCGCCCCGGCCCCCGCCCCCCCCCCCCCCCCCCCCTCGCCGCGTTCCAGCGCGCCGTTTCCACCCGCTCGCCGCGTTCCAGCGCGCCGTCTCCGCCCGCTCGGCGGTCAGGCGGTGGGGATCCAGAAGCGGAGCCTGCCGGCCCGCTCGTCCTCGAGCACGCCGCCGTTGACCTCGATGACACGGCGGGAGGCGAGGTTGTCGGCGTCGCAGGTGACCAGGGCCGGGTCGATGCCGAGGGCAGCGGCGACGGGCAGGGTGGCCGCCAGCATGGCGGTGGCGTGGCCCTCCCGGCGACGCGAGCGGCGTACGTCGTAGCCGATGTGACCACCGACCTCGTGGAGCCACGGCGTCAGCCGGTGACGTACGGCGATGCGGCCCAGGTACTCCTCCCCCTCGACCCACCACAGGTTGGTCGAGGGGACGTGCCCCTCCGGGCGAAGCGTCCCCTCGTCGCGGTCGGCGAGCTCGTAGGCGACGTACGCGGCGAACCCGTCGGCCGTGTGCCAGGTGGGGCCGAAGCGGGCCAACCGGCTCCCCACCATCGAGTCGTCGCCGGTGCGCCCCTCCTCGGCGAACTCCGCCATCGCGGCCAGGAAGGAGCGATGGAACCGGACGGCAGGGTCGACGAGCTCAGCCATGTGACCATCGTGGGCGGCGCGTCCACCGGGTTTCGACCCTCGCTGCCGGGCAGGATCGGCGGGTGAGTCCCACCCTGCCGACGCTGCCGCCGCCACCGCGCGGCCGCACCGCCCAACGGCTGACCTGGCGGTTCCTGCCCCCGGCGTTGCGGCGCGAGGTCGAGCAGCGACTGGGTGCGCCGGTCGTCGAGGACGCCTCCTGCGACGCCGGCTTCACGCCCGGATTCGCCTCCGTGCTCACCACGGCGACCGGTGACCGGGTCTTCCTCAAGGCCGCCAACAGCACCGCGCAGCGACCCTTCGCCGAGGCCTACGCCCAGGAGGCCAAGGTGGTGACCGCGCTGGCAGGCCGGATCCCCTCGCCGCGGCTGCGGTGGAGCCTCGAGGGCGACTGGGTCGTGCTCGCCTACGACGCCGTCGCCGGGGACACCCCGCAGCGCCCCTGGGAGGGCGGCGAGCTGGACCGCTCGCTCGCCCTGGCCGAGGACATCGCCCGGGCCACCGAGCAGGTGCCCTCCGCTCTGCGCCTCCGGCCGCTCGTCGAGGACCTGCCGCTGCTGGTGACGGGCTGGGACCAGGTGCTCCGGCTCGACCCGGACCGGCCGCACGCGAAGGAGGCGGCCGCGCTGGCGCGGCGCTTCAGCACCCTGCCCGCGGACCGGTTCGTCCACGCCGACCTGCGCGACGACAACGTGCTGCTCCTCGACGACGGCCGCGCGCTGGCGTGCGACTGGAACTGGCCGGCGCTCGCCCCGCCGTGGATCGACGCGGTGACGCTGCTGGCCTCGGCCCACGGCGACGGGCTCGACGCCGAGGCGCTGCTCGGCCGGCGCGCCCTGACCCGCGACGTCCCCGGCGAGGACGTCGACGCCTGGCTCGCCGCACTGTGCGGCTTCATGCTGCACGCCGCCGGCCAGCCCCGCCGCCGCAACTCCCCCTATCTCCAGCAGCACGCCCGCTGGTACGCCGAGGCGACCTGGGGCTGGCTCGCGGCACGGCGTGGCTGGGCGTGACGTGAGCGGGGCGACGATTTGGGCGCGTCCGTGCAGCGCTGATATCGTGAGCGATCGTGTCCGGCCCGTCTCCGGACCCCCGAACTTTCCCGTGACCGCACCCGACCAGAAGGCGCACCGTGGCCAACATCAAGTCCCAGATCAAGCGCAACCGGCAGAGCGAGATCGCCCATGAGCGCAATAAGGCCGTGAAGTCGGGCCTGAAGACCGCCGTGCGCAAGGTCAACGAAGCCGTCGCCGCGGGCAACGCCGACGAGGCGCGCACGCTGGCGGCCGACGCCGGCCGTCAGCTCGACAAGGCCGCCTCCAAGGGCGTCATCCACAAGAACCAGGCCGCGAACCGCAAGTCGGCCCTGCAGTCGAAGGCCGCCGCTCTCTGAGGCCACCCTCCCGCGCACGGCACCGGCGCCGCCACCCTCGAGGGTGCGGCGCCGTCGTCGTCCCCGGGCCCTCGTGACCGGCCGCCACGCAGCCACGGAGGGGGCGGTCAGGCGCGACCGCAGGCGGCGGTGACCTCGAGCACCATCCGCTCGAGCGCGAAGCCGGCGTCGCTCCCCTGGCCCTTGATGTCGGCATCGGCGCGCGCCACCACACGGATCGCCGTGCCCAGCGCGTCGGCGTCCCAACGCTCCGCCTGACCGCGCAGCGTCCGCACCTTCCACGGCGGTACGCCGAGCTCACGCGCGAGGTCGCCCTCCCGCATGCCCTTGCGGGCACCCTTCAGCCGGGCCAGGCCGCGCAGCGAGCCGGCCACGGCGCTGGTCACGAGCACCGGGGCGGTGCCGGTGTCCAGCGCCCAGCGCAGCTCCTCCAGCGCCCGCGACCGCCGGCCCTCGACGACCGCGTCGGCGATCGCGAACGACTTGGCCTCGGCCCGACCCGCGAAGTAGCGCTTGACCATCTCCAGGGTCAGCGGCTTGCCCTCGAAGTCACCGGCGAGCTGGTCGGCCGCCGCCGCGAGGGACCGGAGGTCCTGCCCGACCGCGAGCACCAGGTGCTCGGCGGCGTCGGGGTCGATGCGCACGCGCAGGCTACGCAGCTCGGCCACGACGAAGCCCTGGAAGTCCCGGGCGCCCTTCAGGGGCGCGTTCTTGACCTCGGTCACCCGCGGCGACCTGCGCAGCTTGGTGAGCACACCGCTGCCCTTCTGGCCGCCGGAGTGCACCAGCACCACGGCGACGTCCTCGGCCGGCGCCTGCGCGTAGTCGAGCAGCCCGGCGACCGACTCCTCGGGCAGGTCCTCCAAGGACCGGACGACCACGCACCGGGTGGAGGAGAACAGCGACGGGGCGGACATCTCGCCGAGCGTGGCCATCGTCAGCCGGTCGCCCGTGGTCTCGCTCAGCTCGGCCTCGGCGTCGTGGGCACGCACCGCCGCGCGCACCTGCGTGACGGTCCGCTCGGCGAGGAACTCCTCCGGCCCGGTCACCAGCGTGAGTCGGCCGAGCACGTCGGAGGGCTGCGGACCGGACATGGAGGCACCCTCTCACGCTGTCCCGACACTGCTCACCCGTGGCCGACGACCCGTACGCCGTGGTCCACCACGACCGCGAGGTCACCGTCGAGGTCGGTACGACGGGCCGCGATGCGGGCCTGGGAGAGGAGCCGCAGCGTGCTCGGCGCGGGATGTCCGTAGTCGTTGTGCGCGCCCACCGAGATCAGCCCCCACCGTGCCCCCAGCGACTCCACCAGCGCGGGGTCCTGCTTGGCGCTGCCGTGGTGGGCGACCTTGAGGACGTCCGCGCGCAGACGGGGGTAGAGCGCGTGCAGCCGTTGCTGGGACCCGGTCTCCTCGTCGCCCATCATCAGCACCCGCAGCCCGTGGGTCTCCACGTAGAGCACGACGCTGTCGTCGTTGGGCGGAGAGTCGGAGTCGGCGGGGGCCGGCCCGCTGGGCGCGAGCACCTGCCAGCGCAGCGGCCCCAGCGTCCGCACGTCGCCCCACGTCGCCGTTGCGACCGGCACCCGCTCGGCGGTCGCGACCCGGTGGACCAGCGCGGCACCGCCCGCCGGGTCCTCGTACGGCGAGACCTCGATCCCACCCACCCGCCGACCCGCCAGGGCGCCCGGCAGCCCGTCGACGTGGTCGGCGTGGAAGTGGGTGAGCACCACCAGCGGCAGCCGGGTGATCCCCAGGCCGTGCAGGCACCGGTCGACCGCTGCCGGGTCCGGACCGGCGTCGACCAGCACGCCGGCGTGCGGACCCGCGGCGAGCACCAGCGCGTCTCCCTGGCCGACGTCGCAGGCCACCAGCACCCAGCCGCGCGGCGGCCAGCCGAGGTCCGGCAGGGGCACCAGCACGGCCGCGACCAGCAGGGCACCGGCGACCAGCGCCCACCGCGGCCGACCCAGCAGCAGACCGGCTGTCCCGACGAGGGCGAGGCAGCCGAGCGTCGTGAGCACGGCGGTGGCTGCGCCGGTCGGCAGCGTGACGGAGGCGACGGGGAGGGCCGCGGTGGTGCGGGCGACGGTGATGATCCAGCCGGCGCTCCAGGCCGCCGGCGCGGCCAGGAGCGCTCCCGCGGGCGCCACGACGACGGCGACCAGCCCGCCGAGGAGGCCGAGCACGGTGGCCACACCGACGACCGGGGCGGCGAGCAGGTTCGCCACCACCGCGACGACGCTGACCTGGCCGAACAGCGCCGCGATCACCGGGGTGCAGGCGACCTGGGCCGCCAGGGGGACCGCCACGGCCTCCGCCACCCAGCGCGGCGCCCACCGGACCAGGGCGTCGCGCCAGGGCGGGGCGAGCAGCAGGATGCCGAGCGTCGCCAGCGCCGAGAGCGCGAATCCCGCCGACCGGGCCAGTCCGGGGTCGACCAGCATCAGGGCGAGCACGGCGCCGCCCCAGGCCCGCACTCCCCTGCCGCGTCCGGCGGTGCCCATCCCGAGCAGCGCGACCGAGCCCATGGCTGCCGCGCGGACGACGCTCGGCTCGGCCCGTGCGAGCAGCACGAAGCCGATCACCCCCAGCGCCCCGAACCCGACGAGTCCCCGCGCGCGCACCCCCACGCCGCGGGCGACGACCAGGAGGAAGCCCACGACGAGGGTGAGATTGGTGCCCGAGACCGCGAGCAGGTGCGACAGGCCGGTCGCCCGGAACGCCTGCTGGAGGTCGGCAGGCATCGTGGCGTCGTCCCCGTCGACCAGAGCGGGCACCAGTGCGCGTGGGCCCGGTGCCCGATCGGCGACCGCCCGCCGGATCCCGGCGCGGACCCGGTCCACAGCCCGGTCGACCGTGCCCGGCCCGGCGAGGACCGTCGGCGTGCCGCGGGCCAGCAGCAACGGCGCCCCGCCCGCCTGGTCCGCCGCAGCGAGACGCCCGACTACGGCCAGGTGTGCACCATGGCGCACCGCCCGCCAGCGGCTGACCCCGTCGGAGGGGCCCAGCACCGCGACGGGTGCCCGCAGCCGCCAGGTCCGACCGCGCCCGGTCACCTCGAGGACGGTGGCGTTCACCAGGACCCGGTCCCCGAAGCGGCCATGGACGGTCCGAGGGTCACCGGACACGACGACGACGCTGCGCACCACAGCGCCCTCGCCGGCGAGCGTCGTCACCGGGGACACCTGCACGGCGGTGTGGCGCAGCAGCGCACCCCCGCCCACCGAGGCGGCGACCAGCAGCCACGCGAGGAGCGTCCGGGTGAGGGTCGCCGGCCCGCGGCGCAGCAGCGCTGCCCAGCCGAGCGCCAGGCCGAGCAGCAGTCCGGCGAGCACCGCGGGGCGCGCCGCCGCGAGGGCCGCCACCCAGGCCAGCAGCCCGAGCGCGAGCAACCGTTCGTCGCCGGTGCGCCCGTCGGTCGGTCCGGCGTGCGGGGCGAGCCGGCCCTGGGTCACAGGGTCAGGTGCGGCGCCAGGTCCGCGAGCGTCTTGGGGCCGATGCCGTCGACCTCGAGCAGCTCGTCGAGGGAGGAGAAGGCGCCGTGGGCGGTGCGCCACTGGAGGATCTTCTGCGCGGTCACCGGTCCCACGCCGGGCAGCGCCTCCAGGTCCTGCTGCGAGGCGGCGTTGAGGTCGAGCAGCGGTCCCCCGGCCCCCGCGGCGGAGGCCGTCCCCGTCCCGCCCGCCGCGGCGGGCGGCCGGCCGGGTGCACCGACCAGGATCTGTTGGCCGTCGGTGAGCACCGCGGCGAGGTTGATCGAGGTCAGGTCGGCCCGCGACCGGGCACCTCCGGCGCGCCGCAGCGCGTCCACGACCCGCGATCCCACCGGCAGTCGCACCACGCCCGGATGCCTGACCCTGCCCGCGACGTCGACCACCACCAAGCCGGACGGCGAGGCCGGGCCGGACGGGACGGCCGCGGTTCCCGCGCCGGCGGGGCCGACGGTGCTTCCGGCGGCCGGTCTGGGGCCCGCTGCGGCCGGGGTGAGCAGGGAGCCGCCCGAGGCGGCCGAGGCGGTCGGGGTGATCTCCCCGGCGTCGGCGCGCAGCACGCTGACCGCGGCGAACACCAGGCCGACGGCGGCGACCAGTGCCACCACGACGAGCTCTAGGCTGCCGAGCCGCACCCGCCCGCGCAGCGGGAGCGGCAACCGGTCCTCGAGCCACCCCCCGGCCCGCTCCCCGGCGGGCACACTCTGCGGCTGGCGCCGCAGGTGTCGCCCGGCCGGGCCCGCCAGCGTCGGCGGGGCCGGCGCAGGGTGAAACGGAGGGTGCGGCGGAGGATGAGGTGAAGGACCCGGGTCGGCGTCCTCCGGCTCGCCCCATGCCGGAGCCGACCGCTCCTCCAGGGCGCCGACGTCCGCGAGCTCGCGTGCGATCAGCTCCAACCGGCGCTGCGCCGCCTCGGTGACCGTCTCGCTTCCATCCCTGCGCATCTGCCCGACGCTAGGGGCGACCTCGCCCACCGCCGCATGTCCTCGCGGTGACCTGTGGAAAAGCCGGGTGCTACCCGTCCTGTGGACGGCGGGCGACGCACGCCGCCACCATCCCGGGGCCGACGTGCGCACCGAGCACCGCACCGATCTCCGCGATCACGACCTCGCCCTCGACCCGGTCCCCGAGCCGGTCGCGCAGGCCCTTCGCGAGCTGGTCGGCACGCTCGGGGCTCGCCAGGTGCGCGACCGCGACCCGGCAGCGACCGGCCCCTGCCGATTCGACGGCGAGCTCCTGGAGCCGGCCCAGCGCCTTGGCGGCGGTGCGCACGCGCTCGCGGGGCCCGATCCGGCCGTCCTCGATCCCGAGGATCGGCTTGACCGCCAGCGCCGAGCCGAGCAGCGCCGCCGCCGCGCCGACGCGGCCCCCACGACGCAGGTACTCCAAGGTGTCGACGTAGAACAACGACGTGGTCGCGGCGGCCTGGTCACGGGCGGCGCGCGCGACCTCCTCCGCGGAGGCCCCCGCGGCACGCGCCTCGGCCGCGGCGAGCACCGCGAAGCCGGTCCCGATGCCGACCTGGCGGGAGTCGACCGCGTGCACCGGCACCGGGGCGTCGCGCGAGGCGAGCATCGCCGACTCCCAGGTGCCGCTGAGCTCGGCGGACAGGTGGATCGACACGATCGCCTCCGCGCCCGCCTCCGCGAGCCGGACGTAGGTCTCCAGCATCCGTGCCGGGTTGGGACGCGACGTGCTGACCGGCGTCCACTCCTTGAGTGCCGCCGCGATGAGGTCGGGGGTGGCCCCGCCCTCGACGGCCTCGTCCAGCGACTCCGAGCCGATCACCACCTGCAGCGGTACGACGGTGACGTCGTGCTGCTCGACCGCCTCCGGGGGCAGCGAGGCGGTCGAGTCGGTGACGAGGGCGATCACGGCGGGTCAGCCCACGACGATGTTGACGAGCTTCGGCGCACGGACGATCACCTTGCGCACGGTGCTGTCGGCGATCGCCCGCTGGACCGCCTCGTCGGCCAGCGCGGCGGCCTCCAGGTCGGCCTCGCTGATGTCGGGCGCCACCTCCAGGCGGGCCCGCACCTTGCCCTGCACCTGCACGACGGCGGTGACCGACTCCTCCACCAACAGCGCGTCGTCGACGACGGGCCAGCTCGAGCGCGCCACCGTGGGCTGGTGGCCGAGCCGGGCCCACATCTCCTCGGCGGTGTACGGGGCGACCATGCTGAGCAGGACCGCGACCGCCTCGGCGGCCTCGCGGACCGCCGGGTCAGCCGGTCCGCAGCCGCTGTCGATGGCCTTGCGGGTGGCGTTGACCAGCTCCATGACCCGGGCCACCAGCACGTTGAAGCGGTAGGACTCCACGAGCTGCGCGGCCTCGTGCACCGTGCGGTGGGTGATCCGCCGCAGCGCGACGTCGCCGGTGCCGGCGTCGGTCCCCGGCTCGGAGGTGACGTCGCCGCTCAGCCGCCAGGCGCGCTGGAGGAAGCGCAGCGAGCCGGCGGGCGAGACGTCGGCCCAGTCGATGTTGTCCTCGGGTGGGCCGGCGAACACCAGCGTCAGCCGGACCGCGTCGACGCCGAACTCCTCCAGCTGCGCACCCAGGTTGACGCCGTTGCCGAGCGACTTGCTCATCTTCTTGCCCTGGTTGATGACCACGCCCTGGTTCATCAGCGCGGTGAACGGCTCGACGAAGTCGAGCAGCCCCATGTCGTGGAGCACCTTGGTGAAGAACCGGCTGTAGAGCAGGTGCAGGACCGCGTGCTCGACGCCGCCGACGTAGAGGTCGACCGGCCCCCACCGGCGCACCTCGTCGACGTCGAAGGCGGCGCTGTCGTCGTGCGGGGAGCAGTAGCGCAGGAAGTACCACGAGGAGTCCACGAAGGTGTCCATCGTGTCGGTGTCGCGCGTGGCCGGGCCACCGCATCGCGGGCAGGCGACGTTGACCCAGTCCTCGGCCGCCGCGAGCGGGGACACGCCCTTGGGCTTGAGGTCGGCTCCCCTGAGCTCGGGCAGCTCGACCGGCAGCTGGTCCTCGGGGACCGGCACCTCGCCGTCGACCGGGCAGTGGATGATCGGGATCGGCGCACCCCAGTAGCGCTGGCGGCTCAGCAGCCAGTCACGCAGCCGGAAGTTCACCGTGCCGGTGCCGCGGCCGTCGGCCTCGAGCAGCTCGATCGCGCGCCGGATGCCGGTGGCCTTGTCGGCGATGCCGTCGAGCGGACCGGAGCTGACGTAGGGCCCGCTGCCCGCCGTGGCGACGAACGAGACCGCCGGGTCGTCCTCACCGGGCACGTCGACCACGCGGCGCACGGGCAGGTCCATGGCGCGGGCGAAGTCCAGGTCGCGCTGGTCGTGCGCCGGCACGGCCATGATCGCGCCGGTGCCGTAGTCGGCGAGGACGTAGTCGCTGGCCCAGACCGGGATCTGCTCGCCGGTCACCGGGTTGGTCGCATGCACGCCGAGGAACACGCCCGTCTTGGGCCGGTCGGTGGCCAGCCGGTCGATGTCGGAGGCCTTGCGGATCTCGGCGACGTAGTCGGTCAGGGCCTGCCGCTGCTCGTCCGAGACCAGCTCGGCGGCCAGCTTCGCGTCCGCGGCCACGACCATGAAGGTCGCTCCCCACAGCGTGTCCGGGCGCGTCGTGAACACGGTCAGCGGCTCATGACCCGACCCCCTTCCCGTGTTGACCGTGAAGGTGACGTGCGCGCCCTCGGACCGGCCGATCCAGTTGCGCTGCAGGGTCAGCACCCGGTCGGGCCAGCGGCCCTCCAGCGGCTCCATGTCGTCGAGCAGGCGCTGGGCGTAGTCGGTGATCTTGAAGTACCACTGGGTCAGCTCGCGCTTGGTGACCTCCGCGCCGCAGCGCTCGCAGGTGCCGTCGGCCAGGACCTGCTCGTTGGCCAGCACGGTCTGGTCGTTCGGGCACCAGTTGACCGGCGAGTTCTTCCGGTAGGCCAGGCCCCGCTCCCGGAACCTCAGGAACAGCCACTGGGTCCAGCGGTAGTACTCGGGGTCGGAGGTGTGCAGGCGGCGGGACCAGTCGAAGCTGACGCCGTAGCGCCGCGTCGAGTCGTACTGGGTCTCGATGTTGGCGTAGGTGTAGGTCGCCGGGTGCTCGTCGTTGCGGATCGCGGCGTTCTCCGCGGGCAGCCCGAAGGAGTCCCAGCCGATCGGGTTGAGCACCTCGTAGCCGCGCAGCCAGCGGTAGCGCGCCACCACGTCGTGCAGCGCGAACACCTCGGCGTGGCCCATGTGCAGGTCGCCGCTGGGATAGGGGAACATCGTCAGCGCGTAGTACGTCGGACGCTCGCCGGCCGCAGCTGCGGCGTCGTCGGCGCGGAAGGGGTCGAGCGCCTCCCACACCGGGAGCCAGCGCTCCTCCACCTCGTGGACGTCGTAGTGGGTCTCGTCGGCGGTGCCGGCGGGTACGTCGTGCTGGCTCATGTCTTCCTTCTCCTGCGCTCCTGGTGGGCATGGAAAAGCCCCTCTCGCAGGAGGGGCCGCCGCGTCGGTGTGCCGACGCGGCTAGGCAAGGAGCAGCAGGCCGCTGTGGAACGTCACGCGGCCAGTGTAGACCCGGTCACTCCTCCGCGACCTCCGCCTTGTCCCGGGCGAGCTGCACCTCGTCGACGACGGTCGGCCGCAGCCGCGTCCACACCAGGAAGAACACCGCCACCGCGATCAGCACCACGCCGACGACGATGTTCGTGCCTCCGCCGCCCGAGACGTGCTTGGTGGAGGATCCGCCGATGATCCCGACCAGGACCAGCACAATCCCGTAGATGCCCAGCAGGGAGCCGACGATGTTGCGGATGTCGAAGAGCCCGGCGGTGTGACGCTGACCCGTGGCGCTGGTGGATGCATCGTTGCTCATGGTGGCGCTCCTGCTTCTGCCGGATCAGTGGAAGATGACGTTGAGGATGATGACGAGCACCAGGGAGACCCCGGCCAGCTTGGTCGGAGAGTGCCACCAGGAGGCACCGCCCTCGTCGAGGAGGTCCTCCTTGGGGGTCAGGGAGTAGACCAGGCCCCGCAGCTGGGACTCGTCCTTGGGGCGGGTCACCATGGTGACCACGACGCTGAGCACGATGTCGACCACGAAGGCGGCCCCGGCCGCCACGAAACTCGCGCCCTGCCCCTCGAGCCGGTCGAACCACCCGACGCCCACGCTGAGCGACCCGAGGCCGTCGTGGCTGAGCACGGCGACGACCACGGCCGCGATCGTGCCGAACACCAGGCCCACCCAGGCGGCGGCCGGCGTCATCCGCTTCCAGAACATCCCGAGGATGAAGGTGGCGAACAGCGGTGCGTTGAAGAAGCCGAAGAGGGTCTGGAGGTAGCCCATGATGTTGCTGAACTCGCGGGCCAGCGCCGTCGTCACGATCGCCAGCAGGGTGGCGACCACGGTGGCCCAGCGGCCGAAGACGACGTAGTAGTGGTCGGGCTTGTCCTTCTGGACGTAGGTCTGCCAGATGTCGTAGCTCATCACCGTGTTGAAGGCGGAGATGTTGGCCGCCATGCCGGCCATGAAGGCGGCCAGGAGCCCCGCGATCGCCACTCCGAGCAGGCCGTTGGGCAGCAGGTCGCGCATCAGCAGCAGCAGGGCGTCGTTGTACTGCAGGCCGCCGCCCGTGCCGCCGTTGTCCTTGAACTGCTTCAGGGCCGGCACGGTCACCGCCGCGATCATCCCCGGGACGATGATGATGAAGGGGATGAACATCTTCGGGAACGAGCCGATCACCGGCGCGCGCCGGGCACTGTTCATGTCCTTGCTCGCCATCGCCCGCTGCACCTCGACGAAGTTCGTGGTCCAGTAGCCGAAGGACAGCACGAAGCCCAGCCCCAGCACGATGCCGATCACCGACCACACGCTGGAGCTGAACTGCGTCAGGGCCGTCCCCGGCCACGACGAGAGCTGGCCCGAGGTCCCGGCAGCGGCCATCTTCTCCTTCAGGCCGCCCCAGCCGCCGGCCTTGTTCAGCGCGACGATCGTGAGCGGGAGCAGGGCCGCCACGATCACGAAGAACTGCAGCACCTCGTTGTAGATGGCGGCCGAGAGCCCGCCGAGGGTGATGTAGGACAGCACGATCACCGCGGCGACCAGCGTCGAGACCCACAGGTTCCAGCCCAGCAGGATGTTGACGATGGTGGCGAGCAGGTAGAGGTTCACGCCGGCGATGAGCACCTGGGCGATCGCGAAGCTGATCGAGTTGACCAGGTGGGCCGCCGGCCCGAACCGGCGCAGCATGAACTCGGGCACGGAGCGGACCTGGGACCCGTAGTAGAAGGGCATCATCACCACGGCGAGGAACAGCATCGCCGGGATGGCGCCGATCCAGTAGTAGTGGAAGGTCGCCATGCCGAACTCGGCACCGTTGGCCGACATGCCCATGATCTCGACCGCGCCCAGGTTGGCGGAGATGAAGGCCAGCCCGGTCACCCACGCCGGCAGGGACCGGCCGGAGAGGAAGAAGTCGAGGCTGCTCGAGACCGACCGGCGGGCCATCAGCCCGATGCCGAGGACGAACAGGAAGTAGATGCCGACCAACACGTAGTCGATCCAGCTTGCGTCGAGCCGCAGATCGGCAGCCAAGGGCACCATCGGACCTCCGAGAGTCGTCATGTTGGCGTCACGTTACCCACGGGTGCGACTCTCGAACCGGCGCGCTGCACCGGCCCCGCCTGCACCTAGGGTGGGCCCATGACCTGGCTGGTGACCGGCGGAGCGGGATACATCGGCGCGCACGTGGTCCGCGCCTTCGAGGGCATCGGGCTGGAGGCGGTCGTCCTGGACGACCTGTCCAGCGGGCACCGGTCCTTCGTCGACAGCGGCACGCCGTTCGTCGAGGGGTCGATCCTCGACACCGACCTGGTCGCTCGGACGCTGCGCGAGCACACCGTGTCCGGGGTCGTGCACGTGGCCGGGTTCAAGTACGCCGGGGTGTCGGTCGAGCGCCCGCTGCACACCTACGAGCAGAACGTGACCGGGACCGCCTCGGTGCTGCGCGCGATGCAGCAGGCCGACGTGCAGCACGTGGTGTTCTCCTCCAGCGCCGCGACCTACGGCACGCCGGACGTCGCCGTGGTCGACGAGGGGACGCCGACGCGCCCGGAGTCGCCGTACGGGGAGTCGAAGATGATCGGCGAGTGGCTGCTCGCCGACCATGGCCGGGCGACCGGGCTGCGGCACACGTCGCTGCGCTACTTCAACGTCGTCGGCTCCGGACACGACGACCTGTACGACACCAGTCCCCACAACCTGTTCCCGATCGTCTTCGAGATGCTGCTCGAGGGCCGCACGCCGCGGATCAACGGCGACGACTACCCCACGCCCGATGGCACCTGCGTGCGCGACTACATCCACGTCGCCGACCTCGCGCACTCCCACGTGGTCGCCGCTCAGCGGCTCGAGGCGGGCGAGGACCTCGCGCCGGTCTACAACCTCGGCAGCGGCACGGGGTCCTCGGTCCTGCAGATCATGGACGCGGTCCGCGACGTCACCGACATCGCGTTCACCGCGGACGTCGCACCGCGCCGCCCCGGGGACCCGGCACGGATCGTCGCCTCCGGCGAGCTCGCTGCGCGGGATCTCGACTGGCGGATGCGGCACACGCTCGAGGAGATGGTCGCCTCGGCATGGCGTGCCCGGCAGAATGCGCCCCATGACTGACCACGGCAGCATCGACGCACTGTTCCGCCTCGACGGCAGGGTCGCGATCGTCACGGGTGCCTCCTCGGGCCTCGGCGTCGCCTTCGCCCGGGGACTGGCCGAGGCGGGCGCCGACCTCGTCCTGGGGGCCCGCCGCGTCGACCGGCTGGAGGAGACCGCCGACCTGGTCCGCGAAGCCGGCCGCCGGGTCCTCACCGTGCAGACCGACGTGGCCGAGCCGGCGTCCTGCCAGGCGCTGGTCGACGCCGCGATGGCGGAGCTCGGACGCGTGGACGTGCTGGTCAACAACGCGGGCATCGGCACGGCCGTGCCGGCCACCCGGGAGACGCCGGAGCAGTTCCGCCAGGTCCTCGACGTCAACCTCCACGGGTGCTACTGGATGGCGCAGGCGTGCGGGCGGGTGATGCAGCCGGGCTCCTCGATCATCAACATCTCCTCGATCCTCGGCATCACGACCGGCGGCCTCCCGCAGGCGGCGTACGCGGCCTCGAAGGCCGGCCTGAACGGGCTGACCCGCGACCTCGCCCAGCAGTGGACGGGACGCAAGGGCATCCGGGTCAACTCCATCGCTCCCGGCTTCTTCGCCTCGGAGATGACCGAGCAGTACCCCGACGGCTACCTCGACCTGGTGATGAGCCGCGTCCCCGCAGGACGGATGGGCGACCCGCGCGAGCTGGCGGCCGCGGTGGTGTTCCTCGCCTCCGACGCCGCCGGCTACCTCACCGGGCAGACGATCCCCGTGGACGGCGGGCTGACGATCGCCTGACTGTGTCCGCGCCCGCAGGGCGGGCACACTCGAGGGCATGAGCAACTTCGCACCGAACCGCTCCCGGCTGCCCGCGTCCGCCCTGTCGCTGCAGTTCCCGATGTCGCTGGGGGTCTACGACCGCTACGAGCAGGCACAGCGCGCCGTCGACCACCTCTCCGACCACGAGTTCCCCGTCGAGAACTGCCTGATCGTGGGCACCGAGCTCAAGCAGGTCGAGCGGGTCACCGGCCGGCTGACCTGGGGCCGGGTCGCGCTCGGCGGTGTGCTCTCCGGCGCGTGGCTGGGCCTCTTCGTCGGGGTGGTGTTCTCGCTGTTCGGCACCGACGGCAGCGTGTGGGCGACCATCCTCGCCACGGTGGTCTTCGGCGCCGTCTTCGGCCTGGTCTGGGCGCTGCTCGGCTACGCCGCCTCGCAGGGACGCCGGGACTTCACGTCGGTGAGCCAGGTCGTCGCCACCCGCTACGAGGTCCTCGTCGAGCACAAGTACGCCGAGCGCGGCCGGGAGCTCCTGGCCGAGCTGGAGCTGGGCGCGCGCGGCGCCTGAGCGCGGCCCGTACCGACACCGCACCCACTCCTCACCGACACCCCACCGACTCCGCAGGAACACGACGGCGCCCGGGACGATAGGCCCGGGCGCCGTCTGCGGTGCTGATGCGGGTGAGCGG
>JBQCHZ010000060.1:0-86100 GCA_051954195.1 Marmoricola sp. | reverse complement strand
GGGGCTTTGTGGAAGACTGCCCGCGGCGTCCGTCGCGCCACCGCGGGGGCGCGGTGCCCGAGGCGCCTCGGGCCGCTGCCGGGGGAGGGGCTGTCCGGGAACGGCCGGGAGGGAAGACGAGCGGAGCGCGTGCCATGGTCGGGGAGACCGAGATCCTGCGAACGTTGTTCGCGACCTCCCGGGACGGCCTGTGGGTGATCGACTCCGAGGGACGCACCCTGCTCGCCAACCCGCGCGCCGCGGAGATGCTCGGCCGCGACCCCGCCGAGATGGCGGGGCTGCGGGTCGTCGACGTGCTCGACGAGGACGGAGCCGCGGGCTTCCTGGAGCACCTCGAGGAGCTGCGCCGCCGGGGTCCCAACCTGGTCGACGTCGAGTGCCACTACCGGCGACCCGACGGCTCCGTGGTGCGGCTGCTGGTCGGTGAGAGCCAGCTGCTCGGCCCCGACGGCGCCGTCATCGGCTACGTGCACCGGATGGTGGCCGACAGCACGCGGCTGGCGCTGCTCGACGAGGTCGGCAGCAGCCGGGCACAGCTGGCCAGCGCCCAGGCGATCGCCCGGCTGGGCAGCTGGCAGATCGACGTCGCCCGTCAGGAGGTGAGCTGGTCCGACGAGCTCTACGTGATCCTCGGGCAGGACCCCGACACCTTCGAGGCCGGTGTCGAGGCCTACTTCGGCCTGCTGGCCGAGCCCGACCGGCAGCGCGTCCGCGAGGCGTTCGTGCGGATCCAGGAGATGCCCGTCGAGGAGGCGATCGACGCACGGCTGCAGCTGCCCGACGGGACGCTGCGCTGGATCCGTACCGCCGGGCGGGTGCTCGAGCGCGACGAGGAGGGCCGGCCCCTGCTGATCGCCGGCACCGTGCAGGACGTCGACGCGTTGAAGCGGGCCGAGCTGGAGCTGGTCGACGCCGTCGAGCTCAACACGCTGATGCAGTTCATGGCCAGCGCCGCCAACGAGGCGAGCACGCTGGAGGAGGCGATGCGCCGGCTGCGGGAGCTGCTCCTGGTGCACCCGGACTGGCAGGAGGCGGAGGCCTACGAGGTCGGCGAGCGCGGTCTGGACCTGATGCGCGTCGGCTCGACCCGATCCGCGCCCGACCCGGTGGTCGCCTCGATCGCGCGGCGCGCGCTCGAGGAGGGCGGGGTGGTGCTCGAGGAGGACGCCCGGCCCCGGACCCCCTCGATCGCGTTCCCCGTCCTGGTCGCCGGACGCGCCGTGGCGGTCTGCGTGATCACGGCCCGCACGCCGTTCGAGCGCCAGGACATGCTGGTCGCGATGGCCGGCCAGGTCGCGAGCCAGCTCGCGCAGGTCGCGGTGCGGGAGGCGACCAACGCCGAGCTCGAGGCGGCCCGCGACGCGGCGATGGAGGCATCGCGGGCGAAGTCGGACTTCCTGGCGACGATGAGCCACGAGATCCGTACTCCGCTCAACGGCGTGATCGGTCTCAACGAGCTGCTGCTGCGCACCGAGCTCGACGACCAGCAGCGGCGGCTCGCCGAGGGGATGCAGGGTGCCGGGCACGCGTTGCTCACCCTGATCAACGACATCCTGGACTTCTCCAAGATCGAGGCCGGCGGCCTCGAGCTCGAGCACGCACCGTTCGAGCCGCGGGCCGCGATCGACACCGTCATCGGCCTGCTCGCGCCCTCGGCGCAGGAGAAGCGGATCGGCATCGACATCGAGGTCGACGACAGCGTGCCCACGACGCTGGTGGGCGACGCCGGCCGGTTCGGCCAGGTGCTGGCCAACCTGACCGCGAACGCGGTCAAGTTCACCGCACAGGGAGGCGTGCGGGTCCGGGCCGTCGCCACCGGCGCCGGCCCGCACGTGCTGCTGCGCCTGGAGGTGAGCGACACCGGCATCGGGATGACCGACGAGCAGGTGGCGCGCGTCTTCGAGCCGTTCCGCCAGGCCGACGTCTCCACGACCCGGATCTTCGGCGGCACCGGCCTCGGCCTGGCGATCGCCCGGCAGCTCGCGGCGGCCCTGGGCGGCAGCCTCGGGGTGCGCAGCGTGCCGGGCCAGGGGAGCACCTTCTGGTTCACCGCGCGGTTCGAGGCCGTCACCGGCGACGCCGGCCCGGCGGCGCGCCCCTCCCTCCCGGCGGCACGGCGCACCGGCACCGTCCTCGTCGTGGAGGACATCGAGGTCAACCAGGTGGTGGCGCTGGGGATGCTGGCCAGCCTCGGCTTCCGGACCGACCTCGCGACCAACGGTCAGCTGGGCGTCGAGCAGGCGCAGCGACGGCGCTACGACGCCGTGTTGATGGACCTGCAGATGCCGGTCCTCGACGGCTTCGACGCCGCCCGGGCCATCCGCGGCGGCGACGGACCCAACGCCGCGACCCCGATCATCGCCCTCACCGCCTCGGCGACCGAGCGCGAGCGCCAGCGGTGCCGCGACGCCGGGATGGACGGGTTCCTGACCAAGCCCCTCTCGGTCGACCGCCTCGACGCCGAGCTGCAGGCACACCTGGACCGGGCAGCCGCCGGCGAGCGGGACGCACCTCGCCGGGCCCCGTCGACGGAGCCGGCCGACCAACCCGTCGAGCAGCCCGTCGAGCAGCCGGTCGAGCAGGCGGTCGAGCAGGTCGGTGCGCGCCCGGACGGCGCCGGGCTGCTCGTGCTGGACCCCGAGCGGCTCGAGGAGCTGGCCGAGATGGGCGTGGAGGCCGAGCCCCTGGTCACCCGGGCCATCAGCGGCCTGCTGGAGCGCATCGTCGCTGACCTCGCCGCCCTGGAGATCGCCTGCGCGGCGGGCGAGGTCGACCAGGTGCGGCGCGTCGCCCACGGCCTCAAGGGCAGCGCGGCCAACCTGGGGGCCGACCGTGTCGCTGCCTCGGCCGCCGCGGTCGAGGAGGCCGCGGCAGCCGGCGACCTCCGCACCGCCGGGGCGCTGCTCGGCCGGCTGCGGGTGGACGGCGACGCCGCCGCAGCGGTGCTGCAGGAGCACCGCTTGGCCCCCGGCCGCGCGGGCACCGCCTGAGGCGCTGCTGCATGCGGCCGGGCGGCGCGGGGTACCTCCGTGCCTGCCGGCCCGCCGGGCCGGACACCCCCGAGCACGAGGAGGAGCCCCATGGAGATCGCCATCCCGGTCGCGGTCCTGCTGGTGATCATCGTGATCGCGGTGATCGCCCTCGCCGGCCGGGCGAAGACCCAGACCCACGACGCGGCCGACCTCTCGCGCAGTGACGCCACGCTGCAGTACGTCGTACCCGAGGGTCAGGACCCCGCCGCGGTGGTCGCCGCGCTCGAGAACCACGGGTACCTGGCCCGACGCGACCCCGACTACACGCACACCGCGATGGTGGTGGTCGACTGCCCGGAGGGCGTCGAGCACGACCGCCCCCGGGTGCGCACCGTCCTGGAGCAGGCGATGCCGCTCAACATGGACGGCGACCGCGCGCCGGCGCTCGACCCGGTGCGCTTCGCCGACGAGTAGGGCCCGGTCCGCCGCTGCCGGCGGGCTCGCGAGGCCCGCCCGACAGCGCCCCGACAGCGCCCCGACAGCGCTCGGGCCACGCCGGACCGGGCGGTGCCGGATCTCCGAGGACCCGGAAGGTAGCCTTCTGCGGACAGAAAGGCTCCTTCGGATGACCGTGCTCACCACGTTGAGGTCCGCGGTCCGCACCCGGCTCATCGCCCGCTCGGGCGGGGTCGACCTCAGTCAGCTCGAGCGGGTGCCGGACCGGCTGGCCTGGCCCCTCCTGCGCGACGGCATCGACCCGACCGCGCGACTGGGCCGGGCACGCGCGAAGGATCCGGTCCAGCGGCTGACGACCTTCCTCGGCCTGGAGATCTGGATGATCACCGGCTACGACGAGGCCCGTCAGGTGCTCGGCAACGCCGAGCACTCCACCGACATCCGGCACCTGATGGGTGCCAGCGGCGACGCGGACTCCGGCGACATCGGCGGGCTGGGCTTCACCGATCCGCCCGAGCACACCCGGCTGCGCCGGCTGCTGACGCCGGAGTTCACCATGCGGCGGCTGGAGCGGCTCAAGCCCGGCATCGACGCGATCATCGCCCGGCAGCTCGACGAGACCGTCGACAGCGCCTCCGACGGGGTCGTCGACCTGGCCCAGACCTTCGCCTTCCCGGTGCCGTTCCGGGTGATCTGCGACCTGCTGGGCCTGGCCGACGAGCAGCGGGAGACCTTCCGCCGGCTCGGGACCGCACGGTTCGACGTCTCCCAGGGCGGCGTCGGCTCGATCGGCGCGATCGGCGGCTCGCGGGAGTTCCTGCTCGCCGAGACCGCCCGGCAGCGCCGCCACCCCGGGCCGGGGCTGATCGGCCAGATCATCCGCGAGCACGGCGACGAGATCAACGACTTCGACCTCGGCGGCCTCGCCGACGGCGCCTTCACCGGTGGTCTCGAGACCAGTGCGTCGATGCTGGCGCTCGGCACGCTGGTGCTGCTGGAGGACCGGCAGCTGTGGAAGCAGATGGCCGAGGAGCCGGAGGCGGTCGCGCCGATCGTCGAGGAGCTGCTGCGTCACCTCGCGGTGGTGCAGGTGGCGTTCCCGCGGTTCGCGCGCACCGACGTCGAGGTCGGCGGCAAGCGGATCCGCAAGGGGTCGGTGATGCTGGTGCACCTGCCGGCCGCCTCCCGCGACGCGCGCGTCGGTGCCAGCGACGCGTTCTGCCCCGCGGACCCCTCGCCGCACCTGGCCTTCGGGCACGGCCTGCACCGCTGCGTCGGCGCGGAGCTCGCCCGGATGGAGCTGCGCGCGGCCTTCCCCGCCCTGGCCCGCCGCTTCCCCGAGATGCGGCTGGCCGTGGAGCCCGAGGAGCTCACCTTCCACGCCAAGTCCCTCGTCTACGGCCTGGAGTCCCTCCCCGTCCACCTCGGCTGACCGCCCCGTCGAGTTGCCGCTTGTGGCGCGTTCAGTTGCCGGTTGTGGCGCGTCGAGCTGTCGGTCGTGGTTCCTCGCGTGGCCACGACCGCCATCGTGAGGCGCGGTCGACGTCGCTGCGCGGGCTACGCGACCGCGAGCAGGTCGGTGCTGTCGATGGCCAGCAGCGCCGCCCCGAGGAGCGAGGCGCGGTCGCCGAGCTCGCTGGCGCGCACCGGCGTGCTCGCCGCACCGGCCAGCACGTGTCGGCGCAGGCCGAGCCGGACCGAGTCCAGCAGCAGGTCGCCGGCGCGCGCCATGTCGCCGCCGACGACGATCACGTCGGGGTTGAGCAGGTTCGTCACCGCTGCCAGCCCCCAGCCCAGGTGCAGCCCGGAGTCCTCGAACACCCGCAGTGCGGCCACGTTGCCGTGCCGGGCGGCGGCGATGACGTCCTCGATGCCTGTCGCGGTGAGCTGGCCGGCCATCATCGACAGGGCCGTGCCGGTCGCGGCGTACGCCTCGAGGCACCCGCGACTCCCGCAGCGGCACAGCGGACCCTGCTCGTCGAGGGTGAGGTGCCCGATCTCCCCGGCCGTCCCGGTCGCGCCGCGGAAGACCTGCCCGTTGATGACCAGCCCGGCACCGACACCGCTGGAGACCTTGACGTAGACCAGGTCGCCGGCCCCCCGTCCGGCGCCCCGACGGTGCTCGGCGAGGGCGCCGAGGTTCGCGTCGTTCTCGATCACCACGGGCAGCCCGAGGGTGGCGTACGACGCCTCCTCCACGTTGACGCCCGTCCAGCCGGGCAGGATGGCCGAGCTCATCACCACGCCCTCGGCGATCGGCGCAGGCAGGCCCATCCCGATGGTGCGCAGCACGTGGCGGTCCAGGCGAGCCTCGGCGAGCGCGGCGTCGAGCATGTCGCTCGCCGCGGCCAACGCGCGCTCGTGGTCCTGGCCGGGGTCGAGGCGGCGGCGCCGCTCGGCGACGACCTCCCCGCTCATGTCGGCGATGGCCACGGCCAGGTGGGTGTGCCCGAAGTCGATGCCGGCGACCATGCCGGCCGCGGGCCCCAGGCGCACCGTGGTCCCGCGACGGCCCGAGCCGGCCACGGTGGCGACGATCCCGTTGTCGGCGAGCTCGCGGACGATGCTCGAGACCGTCCCGGCGGCCAGCCCGCTCTCGCGGGCGAGATCGGCCTGGGTCGGCGCCTCGGCGCCGTGCTGGAGCAGCAGGTCCAGCACCCGGCGCTGGTTCGCGGTGCGGAGCGTGCCCACGCTCCCGGAGCGACCGCCCGCCGAGGCAGGGCTGTGTCCGTCCACGCCGACGGCGCGGACCACGGGACGCGTCGGCGACATGGCGGTCACTGTGGGCTATCGGGTCCTTCTTCGTCAAGAGTCGAACGCAAGGACACGATTTGGACACGGTCGGGTCCCATTGCGTTCGACTCTTGACGACAAACGGGTGACCCAGCACACTTCAGGGCGAGTACGACGGCTCCGTCCGAGCCACCCCACCCTCCAGGAGGAAGCGTGTCCCCTCTCATCCGTCGCGCGGCCGTCTCCGGCAGCGTCGTCGCGCTCGGCCTGAGCATGGCCGCCTGCGGCAGCAGCAGCAGCGGCAACGACTCGAGCAGCAACGGCGGCAACAACAACGCCAAGCAGACCATCAGTGCGGCCTGCAAGCTCGACAGCCCGCCCACCAGCGGCGCGAAGGCGCCCTCGTCCGGTGGCGTCACCGGCAAGGCGTCCGGCAAGGTCGGCGTGATCCTGCCCGACACCACGTCGTCCACGCGGTACACGCTCTACGACAAGCCCCTCCTGCAGAAGGCGCTCTCGGCGGCCGGCATCACCCCCGACATCCAGAACGCCGAGGGTGACAAGAACCGCTTCGCCTCGATCGCGCAGAGCATGATCGGCGAGGGCGTGAAGGTGCTCATCATCGACTCCCTCGACGCCGCGTCCGGCGCCGGTGTGGAGAAGACCGCCAAGCAGGCCGGCGTCAAGGTCATCGACTACGACCGCGTCAACCTGGGCGGCACCGCGCCGTACTACGTGTCGTTCGACAACGAGGACGTGGGCAAGCTCCAGGCCCAGACGCTCGTCGACTGCCTGAACAACCAGGGCATCAAGAAGCCGTCGATCATCATGATGGACGGCGGCACCGACGTCGACAACAACGCGGTGCTGTTCAAGAAGGGCGCGCACGACGTCCTCGACCCGCTGGTCTCCGCCGGCAAGGCCGACATCACCCAGGAGGCCGTGGTCAAGGGCTGGAAGGTCGAGAACGCCGCGCCGGCGTTCACCCAGGCGCTCCAGGCCGCCGGCAACCAGGTCGACGGCGTCGTCGCCGCGAACGACGACATCGCCAACGCGGTGATCGGTGTGCTGAAGAACAGCGGCCTCGACGGCCACGTCGTCGTCACCGGTCAGGACTCCGGCGTGGAGGGCCTGCAGAACATCGTGACCGGCAAGCAGAGCATGACGATCTTCAAGAACGTCAAGCTCGAGGCGCAGGCCGCAGCCCAGCTGGCCATCGCCCTGATCCAGGGCAAGGACCCGTCCTCGGCGGGCCTGACGCTGTCGCCCTTCGACGACCCGCAGGCCCCCGGCCACAAGCTGCAGGCGCTGCTGCTGCCCTCGCAGGTCATCACCCAGGCCAACGTCTCCGACGTCATCAAGGCCGGGGCGCTGACCAAGGAGCAGATCTGCAAGAACATCGAGGACGCCTGCTCCAAGCTCGGCATCCAGTGAGCTGATGCGGCGGGCGGCCGGCTCAGGCCGGTCGCCCGCCGCACCTGTTCGTCCTGCACTACGGTGCACTCCACACCCGCACTCCTGGACGGTGATCCGTGACCGAACCGATCCTCTCGGCCCGCAGTCTCAACAAGAGCTTCGGACCGGTCCATGTCCTCCACGACGTGGACTTCGACGTCTATCCCGGCCAGGTGACCGCGCTGGTGGGCGACAACGGCGCCGGCAAGTCGACGCTGGTCAAGTGCTTCGCAGGCATCAACAGCATCGACACCGGTGAGATCCGGTTCGACGGCCAGCCCGTGCACATCGGCGACCCGCGTGACGCGACCGGGCTGGGGATCGAGTTCGTCTACCAGGACCTCGCGCTGGCCGACAACCTCGACATCACCCAGAACATGTTCCTGGGGCGCGAGATCAGCGGCTTCGGGTCGTTCCTCTCCGACGGGGAGATGGAGCGCAAGGCCCGCGAGGCGCTCGCCAGCCTCTCGGTGCGCACGGTCTCCTCGGTGCGCCAGCTGGTCACCAACCTCTCCGGCGGTCAGCGCCAGACCGTGGCCATCGCCAAGGCGGTGCTGTGGAACAGCCGGGTGGTCTTCCTCGACGAGCCCACGGCGGCTCTCGGGGTCGCGCAGACCCGCCAGGTGCTCGACCTGGTCCGCCGCCTGGCCGACCAGGGCCTCGGCGTCGTGCTGATCTCGCACAACATGAACGACGTGATGGAGGTCGCCGACCGCGTGGTCGCGCTCTACCTGGGACGGGTGGCCGCCGAGGTGCTCACCACCGAGACGAGCACGACCCAGATCGTCGAGCTGATCACCGCCGGCCGCAGCGGGAACGTCGGGCTCACCCCGGCGACCGCCAACGAGGAGGTCTGAGGACATGGCCACCGACACCAAGGGCACCGGATCGTCCCGCGCGGGCGACCGGGCGACCGCCTTCTCCCTCGACGTCGACGAGCGCAGCGTCCGCGGCGCCCTGACCGGGTGGGTCAGCCAGCTGCGCACCGGCAACCCCGGCGCCCTGCCGTCCGTGCTGGGCCTGATCGTGCTCGCGATCATCTTCAGCCAGGTCAGCGACCGCTTCTTCTCCGCCAGCAACATCGGCAACATCCCGGGTCAGGGCGCCTACATCGCCGTGATCGCGCTGGGCCTGGTCTTCGTGCTGCTGCTCGGCGAGATCGACCTCGCCGCCGGCACGTCGGGCGGCACGTGCGCCGCCATCGCGGCGCAGGCCGTCTTCGCGGGCAAGCTGCACGGGTCCCTGCCCGACGGGCTCTACTTCGGGCTGATCGCCGGCATGGTCATCGCGCTGGGCCTGGGCATCTGGCTCAAGGCCTGGACCGGGTCGGTCGTGGTCGCAATCGGGCTCGTCCTGATCCTGACCAACCTCAGCCAGCACCTGTTCCTGGCGCTCGTGATGGCGGTGTGCATCGGCGCAGCCATGGGCATCGTCAACGGCTTCCTCGTCGCCAAGATCGGCATCCCGAGCTTCGTCGCCACGCTGGCGCTGTTCCTGGCCTGGCAGGGTGTCCTGCAGTTCGCGCTCAACGCCCAGCCGATCAGCACCGGCAGCTACCCGCTGTGGCACAACCTGACCTACGGCGAGCTCCCGGTCGTGTGGAGCTGGGTGTTCACCATCGTCGTCGTCGGCGGGTACGTCGGCTACACGGTGCTCCGCTCGATCAGGGCGAAGCGGGCGCAGCTCAGCCACGAGTCGCTCGGCCTGGTGCTGGTGCGCGGCGCCATCATCGCCGTCGTCGCGCTCGGCCTGACGGCCCTGGCGGTGCGGAACCGCAACAACAACCCCTACCGGCTCATCGAGGGCATTCCGATCCCCGCGGTGATCGCCATCGTGCTGATGATCATCTGCACGATCGCGTTGAGCAAGACGACCTGGGGCCGTCACCTCTACGCCACCGGCGGCAACGCCGAGGCGGCGCGGCGCGCGGGCATCGACGTGGTGCACATGAAGGTCACCGCGTTCACGCTGTGCTCGGCCTTCGGCGCCCTGGGCGGCATCATGCTCGCCTCCTCGCAGTCCTCGGCGTCGCTGGACCTGGGCTCGGGCAACGTCCTGCTGTTCGCCGTCGCGGCAGCCGTGATCGGCGGCACGTCGCTCTTCGGCGGTCGCGGCAAGCCGCGGGACGCGATCCTGGGCGCGCTGGTCATCGCGATCATCCCCAACGGACTGCTGCTCAAGCCGAGCCTCGGTGCGCAGTGGCAGCAGGTCATCACGGGCGTGGTGCTGCTGATCGCCGCCGCGATCGACGCCGTCTCCCGGCGGCGCGCCACCCGCAGCTGACCCTCGCCGACCGGGTCGGTCGCGCACATCACCCCGGTGGGCCACCGACCCGGTCCGCGCGTCAGGGGCGGCCGTAGGTGGTGGTGCGCTGGAGGACCGGGCGGCCGATGCCGGCGCCGATCTCCTCCAGCTCCGCCACGGTCTTGGCCGAGCCGTGCTCGGAGCCGGCCATCCGGGAGATGGTCTCCTCCATCAAGGTGCCGCCGAGGTCGTCCGCGCCGGCCCGGAGCATCGCCCGGGTGCCGTCGACGCCGAGCTTGACCCACGACGTCTGGATGGGATCGATGCGGCCGTGCAGCATGATCCGCGCCAGCGCGTGCACGGCCAGGTTGTCGCGCAGGGTCGGGCCCGGGCGGGACACGCCGGCGAGGTAGATCGGCGCGGAGGTGTGCACGAACGGCAGCGGCACGAACTCGGTGAACCCCGCGATGCCGTCCTGGAGGTTCTTCTCCTGCATCGCCCTGATCACGTTGAGGTGACCGACCCAGTGCCGCGGGTTGTCGACGTGGCCGTACATCATCGTCGCGCTCGACCGGACCCCGACGCGGTGCGCGGTGCTCACGATCTCGATCCAGGTCGCGGCGGGCAGCTTGCCCTTGGTCAGCACCCAGCGGACCTCGTCGTCGAGGATCTCCGCCGCCGTGCCGGGGATCGTGTCCAGCCCCGACTCCCGTGCCTTGATCAGGAAGTCCTCGAACGACAGCCCGGTGCGCGAGGACCCGTTGACGATCTCCATGGGGGAGAAGGCGTGCACGTGCATGGCCGGCACCCGCTTCTTGACCGCCGTCGCGAGCTCGAAGTACGCCGTGCCGGGGAGGGCGGGGTCGATCCCGCCCTGCATGCACACCTCGGTGGCGCCCAGGTCCCAGGCCTCCTCGGCGCGGTCGGCGACCTCGTCGAGGGACAGGGAGTAGGCGTCGGCGTCGGTGCGGCGCTGGGCGAACGCGCAGAAGCGGCACCCGACGTAGCAGACGTTGGTGAAGTTGATGTTGCGGTTGACGACGTAGGTCACCTCGTCGCCGACGGCCTCGCGTCGCAGGTCGTCGGCGAGCCGGCACACCTGCGCGAGCAGGTCGCCCTCGGCGGTCATCAGCGTCAGCGCGTGCTCGGCGGAGAGGTTGCCCGGGTCCCGCTCCGCCGCCGCCAGCGCGGCGCGACCATCAGCAGCGCCTGCGAAGGGGCGCGGTGCTCCCTGCGCGCCCTCCGAGACACGGGAGCGCAGCTCCTCCCAGTCCCCGTAGACCGAGTCGAAGTCGCCCCGGCGGTCCTCCGTGCGGCCCTCGGTGTCGACGGCCGCGTGCAGGTCCGTGCGGCCGGCCGAGGCCAGGCCGCCGTCGGGCTCCTGCCAGGCCAGGCCGACCGGGCGCACCCCCTCGCGCAGCAGGCCGGTCTCGTCGGCGAGCGCGGCCACGTGGGCCGAGACCCGCGGATCGATCCACGGCACGCCCGCCCGGACGTACGCCGGGTGGGCGGTCAGCCGCGGCCTCAGCTCGAAGCCGGCGGAGGCGGTGATCGCCCGGAGCCGGTCCAGCGAAGGCCACGGCCGCTCGGGGTTCACGTGATCGGGGGTCAGGGGCGAGACGCCGCCCCAGTCGTCGACGCCGGAGCCGAGCAGCGCGGCGCACTCGGAGGTGTCCACGAGGTTCGGCGGCGCCTGGAGCCGCACGGTGGGACCGAGCACGATCCGCGCGACGGCCAGGGCCGCGCGGTACTCCTCCAGGCCCAGGTCGTCACTGTGCCGCATCGCCGTGTCCGGCTTGGAGCGGAAGTTCTGGACGATGACCTCCTGCACGTGGCCGTACTGACGGGCCACGCTGCGCAGCGCGAACAGCGCCTCGGCGCGCTCGGTCAGCGTCTCGCCGATCCCCACCAGCACGCCGGTGGTGAAGGGGATGGAGAGCCGGCCCGCGTCCTCGAGCACCCGCAGTCGCACCGCCGGGTCCTTGTCCGGGGAGCCGTGGTGGGGCTGGCCCTTCTGCTCGAACAGCCGGCGCGAGGTGGTCTCGAGCATCATGCCCATCGACGGCGACACGGCCTTGAGCCGGTTCATCTCCGCCCACGACATCACGCCCGGGTTGAGGTGCGGCAGGAGCCCGGTCTCCTCCAGCACCCGGATCGCCATCGCGCGGACGTAGGCGAGCGTGGAGTCGTAGCCCTGCTCGTCGAGCCACGCGCGCGCCACGGGCCAGCGGTCCTCCGGGCGGTCACCGAGGGTGAACAGCGCCTCGGCGCAGCCCAGGGCCGCGCCGTCGCGGGCGATCGCGAGGATCTCGTCAGGGGACAGGTACGGCGCGCGCCCGTCGCGAGTCGCCTGCGCGGGTGTCTCGACGAACGTGCAGTAGTGGCACCGGTCGCGGCACAGCCGGGTCACCGGGACGAACACCTTGGGCGAGTAGGTGATCACGCCCGGGCGCCCGGCCTGCGCCAGTCCGGCGTCGCGGACCCGGGCGGCGGCGGCGGCCAACCGGTCGAGGTCCTCACCGCGGGCGGCCAGCAGCACGGTCGCCTCGGCCACGTCGAGCGCCGCCCCCCGCTCGGCGCGCGCCAGGGCGCGGCGTACCTGCTGCGGGGTGGGGGCGTCGATCGTCACGGTTCGAGGCTACGCGGCGCGGCGGACACCGCCACGGCCACCGTCCAGCCGTCGGCCTGGGGAGCGCTCAGCTCACCCACTCCTTGAGCTGCGCGACGACGGCGGCGGGGTCCTCGGCGGCCGGGGTGACGTTGAGGCTGGTGACGCCGGCCTCGGCGAAGGCCGCGATCCGCTCCTTGATGTAGCCCTCCGGCCCGACGAGGTTGGCGGCCTCGAGCCACTCGGTGGGGACCAGCGCCTCGGCCTCCTTCTTCTTGCCCGAGAGGTAGAGGTCCTGGATCTCCTCGGCCTCCTTCTCGTAGCCGTAGGCGCAGGCGACGTCGTTGTAGAAGTTCTTGCCCTTGGCGCCCATGCCGCCGACGTAGAGGGCGAACAGCGGGCGGGCGAAGTCGAGCAGCGCCTTGGTCTCCGGTCCCTCGCCGATCGCGACCATGCCGCCGGCGACGATGTTCATCGGGCCGAGCTCGGGGTCGCGCTTGGCGTTGCCGGCCTTGATCGCGTCGCCCCAGACCATCCCGAACTTCTCCGGCCAGAACAGGTGTGGCAGCCAGCCGTCGGCGATCTCCGCGGCCAGCTCGACGTTCTTCGGGCCGAGCGCGGCCAGGTAGATCGGCACGCTCGACCGCTCGGGCCTCGTCAGCAGCTTCAGCGGCTTGCCCAGTCCGGTGACCGCGCCGTGCTCCTTGTCCAGGGGCAGCCGGAACTCACCGTCGGCGGTCAGCGGCTCGCGCTGCATGCCCCGGCGCAGGATGTCGATGATCTCGCGGGTGCGACCCAGCGGCTTCGCGTAGGGGACGCCGTGGAAGCCCTCGATGACCTGCGGACCCGAGGCGCCCAGGCCGAGCAGTGCGCGGCCGCCGGAGACGTTGTCCAGGCCGGCGGCGGTCTGGAGCAGCGCGCCGGGGGTGCGGGAGTAGATGTTGAGGATGGCCGAGCCGATCTCCACCGTCTCGGTCTTCGCGGCGAGGTAGCCCATCAGCGTGGGGGAGTCGAAGCCGTACGCCTCGGCGACCCAGACGGTGTCCAGGCCGGCCTTCTCCAGCGCGGTGACCTGGTCGGCGGCCTGTCGGGGGTTGCCGTCGTACATGAGCATGGTGGAGAGCTTCATCGCGGTCCTTCGACTCGTCGGGTGGACGCTGACATCATCGCTGTCACCGTCCTTCGGCGCCAGCCGGTGTGCTTCACGACACCGGCGTGCCGAGGTCCTCGACGAGCTCGGCGCCGGGGAGCTCCGCGAGCAGCCGGCCCGGCAGCAGCAGCTTCGACCCGCGGACGCCGCTGCCGATCACCGCGACCCCGATCTGCCCCACCCGGGCGTCGACCAGGACGCGCCAGGACGCCGGGAGTCCGACGGGGGTGATCCCGCCGTACTCCATGCCGGTCTCGGTCACCGCGCGCTCGAGGGGCAGGAACGAGCACTTGCGCACGTCGAGCAGTCGCTTGACGACCGTGTTGACGTCGGCGCGGGTGTCGGCGCGCACCATGCAGGCCGCGATCCGCTCGTCCCCGCCGCGCCTGCCGGCCACCACCACGCAGTTCGCGCTGGCCTCCAGGGGGAGGTCGTAGGTCGCCGCGCAGGCAGCGGTGTCGGCGAGCTCCGGATCGATGGCGGCCACGCCGACCTCGCCGGCGTGCTCCCACCCCTCCAGCGCCGTGCGCACGGGCACGCCGAGCAGGTCCGGCCGCTCGAGGGCGGGGACGGTGGTCAGCGAGCCGAGGACGGGGGTCATGCGCCGATTCTGCCGACCCGGGCGGGCAGGGGGGTGCGCCCCCCTGGCTCAGGCGGCACCCGAGGGCCGGAGCCACAGGGTGCCCAGCGGGGGGACCCGGAGCGTGGCCGAGGCCGGCTGGTCGCCGTAGGGCTCGGGGACGCCGGTGACCGTGCCGAGGTTGCCGACCCCGGAGCCGCCGTAGACCTCGGCGTCGGTGTTGATCACCTCGGCCCACTCCCCGGCGTGGGGGAGACCCACCGTGTAGCCCTCGTGCGGGATCGCGGCGAAGTTCGTCACCGCGACCAGCGGCTCACCCTCGCGGCTCCACCGGATGAACGCGATCGTGTTGCGCCCGGAGTCGTCGCCGACCAGCCACTGGAAGCCGGCGGGGTCGTTGTCCTGGGTCCAGAGCGCCGGGGTGTCGGCGTAGACGGTGTTGAGGTCGCTGACCAGGCGCTGCACGCCGGCGTGCTCGGGATGGTCGAGCAGCCACCAGTCGAGCTCGCGGCCCTCGGCCCACTCGGCCTCCTGGCCGAACTCCGAGCCCATGAACAGCAGCTGCTTGCCGGGATGGGCCCACATGTAGGACAGGTAGGCCCGCAGGTTGGCCAGCTGCTGCCACCGGTCGCCGGGCATCTTGCGCAGCAGCGAGCCCTTGCCGTGCACGACCTCGTCGTGGCTGATCGGCAGCACGTAGTTCTCGCTGAAGGCGTAGACCAGGCTGAAGGTGAGCTCGCCGTGGTGGTGTGCGCGGTGCACGGGCTCGTGCTCGACGTAGCGCAGGCTGTCGTGCATCCACCCCATGTTCCACTTGAAGCCGAAGCCCAGGCCGTCTGCGTCGGTGGGCCGGGTCACGCCGGGCCACGAGGTGGACTCCTCGGCGACGGTGATCGCGCCGGGGACGCGCTTGTAGACGGTGGCGTTCATCTCCTGCAGGAACTGCACGGCCTCGAGGTTCTCCCGCCCGCCGTGGACGTTCGGCTGCCACTGGCCGTCCTGGCGGGAGTAGTCGAGGTAGAGCATCGAGGCGACGGCGTCGACGCGGACACCGTCGGCGTGGAACTCCTCCAGCCAGTACAGCGCGTTGGCGACGAGGAAGTTGCGCACCTCGCGGCGGCCGAAGTTGAAGACGTAGGTGCCCCAGTCGGGATGCTCGCCGCGGGCGGGGTTGGGGTCCTCGTACAGCGGCGTCCCGTCGAAGCGGGCGAGCGCGAAGTCGTCCTTGGGGAAGTGCGCGGGCACCCAGTCGAGGATCACGCCGACGCCCGCGCCGTGCAGGCGGTCGACGAGCCGCTTGAACCCGTCGGGGTCCCCGAAGCGGGCGGTGGGGGCGTAGTAGGAGGTGACCTGGTAGCCCCAGGAGCCGCCGAAGGGGTGCTCCATCACCGGCAGCAGCTCCACGTGGGTGAAGCCCATCCCGGCGACGTAGTCGACCAGCTGGTCGGCCAGCTCGTCGTAGGTCAGCATGCTGCCGTCGCTGCGTCGTCGCCACGAGCCCAGGTGCACCTCGTAGACCGACATGGGGCCGGCCACGGCGCCACCGGGGCGCTGCCCCCGCTCGGCCATCCAGGCGTCGTCGGTCCACTCGTGGGTGCTGTCGAAGACGACCGAGGACGTCAGCGGCGGCACCTCGGTGTGGTAGGCCATCGGGTCGGCCTTCTCGCGCCACTCGCCATCCGCTCCGAGGATGGCGAACTTGTAGCGCGCCCCCGAGCCCACGTCGGGCACGAAGAGCTCCCACACCCCCGATGTCCCGAGCTGGCGCATCGGGTGCTCGCGGCCGTCCCAGTTGTTGAAGTCGCCGCGCACCCGCACGCCCTGGGCGTGCGGTGCCCACACCGCGAAGGAGGTGCCGGTGATGTCGCCGCCGACCGCGGTCTCCAGGGCGGGGTAGCGCTGCACGTGCGCGCCGAGCACGTCCCACAGCTGCTCGTGGCGGCCCTCGCCGATCAGGTAGACGTCGGTCTCGCCCAGGGTCGGCAGGAAGCGGTACGGGTCGTCGGTGCGCAGCGGGTCGCCGCCGGCATAGGAGACCTCGAGGCGGTAGTCGGGGACGTCGGTGCCCGGGAGGACGGCGACCCAGATCCCGCCGTACTCGTGGGTCAGCCGCGTCCGCTGCGCCTCCTTGCCGGTGCCGTGCACCGCCACGACCGACTCGGCCAAGGGCTTCAACACGCGCAGCACGACGCTGTCGCCGTGCACGTGCGGTCCGAGCAGGCGGTGTGGCTCGCCGTACGAGCCGGCGATCAGCTGCTCGAACTGGGCGCGGTCGAAGCCGGCGACGTCGGTGGTCGGGGGGTTGTGCGTGGTGGGATCGGGTCCTGTCATCTCGCTCACCTGCCTTGGTGGTCGGCCGCCCGGGCCAACGCCGACATCGGGATGTCGACCCAGTCGGGACGGTTGCGCAGCTCGTAGCCGACCTCGTAGACGGCCTTGTCGAGCTCGTACGCCGCGACGAGGACCTGCTCGTCCGCGGTCAGTTCCGGCTGCTCGGGGTCCCCGTGCGCCACGGCCGCGTAGCCCTCGAGGAACGCCGCGCGGTTGCGCTGCACCCACTCGTCGGCGCGGTAGGTCAGCTGGGCGCGCGTGTCGTCGTCGACCTCGAGGTCCTTGAGGATCGTGCGGGCGGCGTAGTCGAGGGAGCGCAGCATGCCCGCCACGTCGCGCCACGGGCTGTCGGGCAGCTTCCGCTCGGCGAGCGGCTTGGCCGGCTCGCCCTCGAAGTCGACGAGCTTCCAGCCGCGCGAGCTGCGCAGGGTCTGGCCCAGGTGCAGGTCGCCGTGGATGCGCTGGCTGAGCGCTCCGGCCGGCAGCTCCGCGAGACGCTCGTACGCCGCGCGGGCCGGCTCGGCCAACGCCGCGAGGTCGGGGGCGATCGCGAGCGTCGCGTCCAGGCGCTCGGTCATGCCGGCGGCAGTGCGCGTCACGTCGAGGGTGCCGGTGGGGAAGTGCTCGCGGAGCACGGCGTGCACCTCGGCCACGGCGACGCCGAGCCGGTGCGACTCGCCGGCGAAGTCGCCGCCGACCTCCTCGGGATGCAGGTCGGCCTCGGCGAAGAGGTTGCGCACGCTGGTCAGCGCGAACCCCCAGCCCTCGGTCGCGGTGCGGAGGAACTGTTGGAGCATCGCCAGCTGCAGCGGCTCCTCGCCGGCCCCCGGCCGGTCGGGAGCGGTCGCGACCGTGTCGATCCACCCGAACAGCTGCGCCACGTGCTCGCTGCCGGCCTCGGTCAGCACCCGGTGGATCTCGATGTCGGGGTTGACCCCGGGGGTGACGCGGCGGAACACCTTCATCAGGCTGTCCTCGCCGAAGGCGACCGAGGAGTTCGACTGCTCGCCCGAGAAGAGCGAGGACGTGGCGTCGAGGTCGAGGTCGTGGCCCGGCACCCGGTGGAACACGACGTCGTCGCCGACCGGCCCGTCGACGGCACCGTCGAAGGTGCGCAGCCAGCCCGCCATCGCGTCGCGGTCGTGGACGGCGTCGTAGTGGTGCCGGCCGTCCCAGACCCCGACCAGGGCATGGCTGATCCGGTCCTGCGGCTCGTCGTAGGAGGACAGCGGCAGTTGGTAGCAGTCGGTCCCGCCGTCGTCGTAGGCGATGTCGACCAGGTGGATGCCGTGCGGCAGCACGCGCACCGCCTCGATGCCGAACCCGCGGCCCTTCCCGCCGAACCAGCGGGCACCCTCGATGTAGGCGTGCAGCCCGGTCTCGCGTGCGTCGGCCTCACGCGTCATCGGGCGACTCCTTCGGTGCCTAGGTGGGGATCGGGCGGCGGCGTGACCGTGCTCAACTCGGGCTCGGACGGCGGTGCGGGCAGGTCGGGAAGACGGATCCAGTAGAACCCGTACCCACCGAGCGTCAGGAGATACGGGAGCTCGCCCACCCGGGGGAACCGCACGCCGCCGAGCAGCTCGATCGGCTCGACGCCCTCCCAGCGGCGCAGGTCGAGCTCGACCGGCTGGGGGAAGCGCGAGAGGTTGTTGACGCAGAGCACCGTGTCGGTGCTGCCGTCCTCGTGGACGAACTCCCTGACGTAGGACAGCACCGAGGGGTTGGAGCCGCCGAGGTCGTGGAACGCGCCCAGGCCGAAGCAGTGGTGCTGCTTGCGGGCCTGGATCATCCGTCGGGTCCACTGCAGCAGCGACGACGGGTCGTCGAGCTGCGACTCCACGTTGACGCGCTGGTAGCCGAAGATCGGGTCCTGGATCGTGGGCAGGTGCAGCCTGCCGGGAGTGGCCACCGAGAAGCCGGCGTTGCGGTCGGGCGTCCACTGCATCGGCGTGCGGACCCCGTCGCGGTCACCGAGCCAGATGTTGTCGCCCATCCCGATCTCGTCGCCGTAGTAGAGCACCGGCGAGCCGGGCAGCGAGAGCAGCAGGGCGGTGAACAGCTCCATCCGGTTGACGTCGTTGTCGAGCAGCGGCGCCAGCCGGCGGCGGATGCCGATGTTGGCCTTCATCCGCGGGTCGCGGGCGTACTCGTCCCACATGTAGTCGCGGTCCTCGTCGGTGACCATCTCGAGCGTGAGCTCGTCGTGGTTGCGCAGGAACACGCCCCACTGGCAGTTCGCGGGGATCCGCGGGGTCTGCTCCATGATCTCCGAGATCGGCATCCGCTGCTCGCGGCGCACGGCCATGAAGATGCGCGGCATCACGGGGAAGTGGAACGCCATGTGGCACTCGGTGCCGACCAGATTTCCCTCGGCGTCCTCCTCGGGGCCGAAGTACTCCACGACGTCCTCGGGCCACTGGTTGGCCTCGCACAGCAGCACGCGGCCCGGGTAGTGCTCGTCGACGAAGCGGCGGACCTTCTTGAGGAACGCGTGCGTCTCCGGGAGGTTCTCGCCGTTGGTCCCGGGGCGCTCGTAGAGGTAGGGCACCGCGTCGAGGCGGAAGCCGTCGAGGCCCATGTCGAGCCAGAACGACATCGCCTCGAGCATCGCGTCGTGGACCCTGGGGTTGTCGAAGTTCAGGTCCGGCTGGTGGGAGAAGAACCGGTGCCAGAAGTACTGCTGGCGCACCGGGTCCCAGGTCCAGTTCGACGGCTCGGTGTCGACGAAGATGATCCGGGCCTCGGAGTAGAGGTCGTCGGTGTCGGACCACACGTAGAAGTCGCCGTACTCGCCCTCGGGGTCCTGCCTGCTGGCCTGGAACCACGGGTGCGCGTCACTGGTGTGGTTCATGACGAAGTCGATGATCACGCGGATGTCGCGCTTGTGGGCCTCGTCGAGGAGGTGGTGGAAGTCCTCGACCGTGCCGCACTCGGGAAGGATGTCGGTGTAGTCGGCGACGTCGTAGCCGCCGTCGCGCAGCGGCGAGGTGAAGAACGGAGGCACCCAGAGGCAGTCGACGCCGAGCCACTTGAGGTAGTCGAGCTTCTCGGTGAGCCCCTTGAAGTCGCCGACGCCGTCGCCGTTGGAGTCGTTGAAGGAGCGGACCAGCACCTCGTAGAAGACCGCGGTCTTGAACCATTCGGGCTCGAGGTTGAGCGCTTCGGTGTGGTCGAGGGGGGTGTCGTGGAGGGGGGTCGGCACGGGTTCGGCCGTGGACGTCAACGCGGGCTCCTCACGGTCAGCACGTGGGCGGGCTCCACCCAGGGGTCGAGTCGGACGTAGTTGTGCGCGCCCCAGCGCCACGTCTGGTCGGTGATCTCGTCGTGCACCTCGACGGTGTCCTCCCAGCCCAGGCCGAGCGCGGGCATGTCGAGGTGGACCGTCGTCTCACGGGTGCCGTGCGGGTCGAGGTTGACCACCACGAGCACGGTGTCGGGATCACCGGCGTGCTCGGGGCGCAGATCCTGCTTGGCGAAGCACAGCACCGCGTCGTCGTCGGTGCTGTGGATCGTCACGTTGCGCAGCTGCTGCAGCGCCGGGTGGGCGTTGCGGACGGCGTTCAGCCGGGTCAGGTACGGCGCCAGCGAGCGGCCCTCGCTCTCGGCGCGCTCCCAGTCCCGCACCCGGACCTGGTACTTCTCCGAGTCCAGGTACTCCTCGCTGCCGGGCCGCACGGCGACGTGCTCGAACAGCTCGTAGCCGGCGTAGACGCCCCAGCTGGGCGAGCCCGTCGCGGCGAGCACCGCACGGATGCGGAACGCCGCAGGCCCGCCGTACTGGAGGTAGGCGTGCAGGATGTCGGGGGTGTTGACCCAGAAGCTCGGCCGCAGCACCGCGTCGCTCTCGTGGGAGACCTCCATCAGGTAGGTCTCCAGCTCGTGCCGGGTGGTCCGCCAGGTGAAGTAGGTGTAGCTCTGGTGGAACCCGACCGTGCCGAGCGCGCGCATCATCGGCGGCTTCGTGAACGCCTCGGACAGGAACAGCACGTCGGGGTCGGTGGCGCGGATCCTGCCCAGCAGCCACTCCCAGAACGCGACCGGCTTGGTGTGCGGGTTGTCGACCCGGAAGATCCGCACGCCGTGGTCCATCCAATGGCGCACCACCCGCTCGACCTCGGCGCGGATGCCCTCGGGGTCGTTGTCGAAGTTGACCGGGTAGATGTCCTGGTACTTCTTCGGCGGGTTCTCGGCGTAGGCGATCGAGCCGTCGCCGCGGGTGGTGAACCACTCGGGATGCGCCTCCACCCAGGGGTGGTCGGGGGCGGCCTGGAGGGCCAGGTCGATGGCGACCTCGAGGCCGTTGTCGCGGGCCACACCCACGAAGGCGTCGAAGTCCTCGAACGTGCCCAGGTCGGGATGGATGGCGTCGTGACCGCCGGCCTGCGAGCCGATCGCCCAGGGGCTGCCGACGTCGTCGGGGCCGGGGTCGAGGGTGTTGTTGCGGCCCTTGCGGTTCACCTCGCCGATCGGGTGGACCGGCGGGAGGTAGACGATGTCGAAGCCCATCGCCGCGACGGCGGGCAGCCGCTCGGCGGCGGTGCGGAAGGTGCCGCTCGTCACCGTGCCGTCGTCGTGCGCCACGGCGCCCTCCGACCGCGGGAAGAACTCGTACCACGCCGAGAACAGGGCGCGGGCCCGGTCGACGAAGAACGGGTAGGGGCCCTCCGCGGCGAGGAGGTCGCGCAGCGGGTGCGCGTGGGCGACGGCGGCGAGCTCGGGCGACTCCACCACCGCGAGCCGCGCCTCGACCGGTCGGCGCAGGTCGCCCAGGGCGGTGACGGCGTCGGCGACCACCGATGCGGCGTCGGGGGGCAGCCGCACGTCGTCGGTCCAGCGGCGCAGCAGCCGCTCACCTTCGCTGAACATCAATTCGACGTCCACGCCGGCACGCACCTTGACCGCCGTGTCGTGGATCCAGGTGGCGAGGGGGTCGCTCCACGACTGCACCCGGTAGGTCCAGGCGCCCTCGACGTCGGGAACGACCGTCGCGGCCATCCTTGAGACGTCGTCGGGCACGTCGTGCATCCGCAGCGGCGGCCGGTCGGCGCCGGTGGGATCGGTCAGCACCACGTCGGCACCGAGCAGGTCGTGACCCTCGCGGAAGACCAGCGCGGTGACGTCGAAGGGCTCCCCGAGGGCCGCCTTGGCGGGATAGCGCCCGTGCTCGACGACCGGCTGGACGTCCATCACCGGGATGCGGGTCATGGCCGGCACACCGGGCTGTGCGGAGTGCGGTGCGGGCTGCTGTGCGGGGTCCGTCGCGGCGGGGCGCGGGGAGCGCCGCCTCGTGCTCGGTGCCTTCTCCCGTGTGGTCGCCGTCTTGTCGCGTGCGCTCGCTCGTGCCTTCCCGGGGGCCATGGCCCCCACGTTCCCGAATGACCGCGCCTCACGCAAACGTCGCGCCGGCCCGGTGGACGCCGGGGCTGCGTCGCGTCGTGGTCGCCGCCGGATCCGCGCGCCGCGCCGGGACGGGCGTTGGATCGATCCAACCGATGTCCGCTACGGTCGGGTGCATGCGCGCGATCCGACGCTTCACCGTCCGTCCCGTCCTGCCCGAGCCGCTCCAGCCGCTCGCCGACCTCGCCGCCAACCTGCGGTGGTCCTGGCACGACGAGACCCAGGACCTCTTCGCCTCCCTGGACCCCGCCGCGTGGCTCGCCAGCGGCAAGGACCCGGTGACGACGCTGGGTGCGGTGTCGGCCGAGCGGCTCGAGGAGCTGGCCGGCGACAAGCGCTACCTGCGACGGCTCCAGGCCGCGGTCGAGGACCTCGAGGACTACCTCTCCGGTGATCGCTGGTTCCAGCAGCGACTGGGCGAGGACGACGGCGCCGACCTGCCGCGTGCGATCGCCTACTTCTCCTCCGAGTTCGGCATCACCTCGGTGCTGCCCCAGTACTCCGGCGGGCTCGGCATCCTCGCCGGCGACCACCTCAAGACGGCCAGCGACCTCGGCCTGCCGCTGGTCGGCGTCGGGCTGCTCTACCGGCACGGCTACTTCCGGCAGGCGCTGTCCCGCGAGGGCTGGCAGCAGGAGACCTACCCGGTGCTCGACCCCGACGGGCTGCCGCTGCGGCTGCTGCGCGAGGGCCCGGGCGGGGAGCCGGTCACGGTCGCGCTGGACATGCCCGGCGAGCAGGTGCTGCACGCGCACATCTGGGTCGCCCAGGTGGGCCGGGTGCCGCTGCTGCTGCTCGACTCGGACCTGGAGGAGAACAGCGGCGAGCTCAGGGACGTCACCGACCGTCTCTACGGCGGCACGACCGAGCACCGCCTGCGTCAGGAGCTGCTGCTGGGCATCGGCGGGGTGCGCGCGCTGCGGGCATGGTCGCGGGTGCAGGGCGCTCCCGCGCCGGAGGTGTTCCACGCCAACGAGGGCCACGCCGGGTTCCTCGGGGTGGAGCGGATCCGCGAGCTCACCGCCGACCCCGACGGTCCGGGCCTCGACTTCGACACGGCGCTGGAGGTCGCCCGCGCCGGCACGGTCTTCACCACGCACACGCCGGTCCCGGCGGGCATCGACCGGTTCCCGCGCGACCTCGTGGCCCAGTACGTGGGCGAGCACAGCCCGGTGCCCGGCGTACCGGCCGAGCGGATCCTCGCCCTCGGGGCGGAGACCTTCGAGGGCGGCGACGCGGGCGTGTTCAACATGGCGGTGATGGGTTTTCGCCTGGCCCAGCGCGCCAACGGCGTCTCGCTGCTGCACGGCCAGGTGAGCCGGGACATGTTCCACGGCCTGTGGTCCTCCTTCGACGAGGACGAGGTGCCGATCACCTCGATCACCAACGGCGTGCACGCGCCGACCTGGGTGGCGCGCGAGGTGTTCGAGCTCGCCGAGCGGCACGGCGGCGACCCGGACGCCGCGGACGCGGCCAGCGAGATCTGGCGGGTCGTCGATGCCGTGCCCTCCGACCAGCTCTGGGCCACCAAGCGCGACCTGCGCCAGCGGCTGATCGAGGACGCGCGCGGCCGGCTGCGGCGGTCCTGGCTCAACCGCGGCGCCACGGCCGCGGAGCTCGGCTGGGTCGACGGTGTGCTCGACCCCGACGTGCTCACGATCGGCTTCGCCCGGCGGGTCCCCTCCTACAAGCGGCTCACGCTGATGCTGCGCGACCCCGAGCGGCTCACGCGCCTGCTGCTGGACCCCGAGCGGCCGATCCAGCTGGTGATCGCCGGCAAGGCCCACCCCGCCGACGACGGCGGCAAGAAGCTCATCCAGGACATCGTCCGCTTCGCCGACGACCCGGCGGTCCGGCACCGCATCGTCTTCCTGCCGAACTACGACATCGGGATGGCCCAACCCCTCTACCCCGGCTGCGACGTCTGGCTGAACAACCCGTTGCGGCCCTACGAGGCATGCGGCACCTCGGGCATGAAGGCGGCCCTGAACGGCGGCCTGAACCTGTCGATCCTCGACGGCTGGTGGGACGAGTGGTACGACGGCGACAACGGCTGGGCGATCCCGTCGGCCGACGGCGTCGAGGACCCCGACAAGCGTGACGACCTCGAGGCCGCCGCGCTGTACGACCTGCTGGAGAACGACGTGACGTCGCGGTTCTACGACACCGACGCCGCCGGGCTGCCGGTGCGGTGGATCGAGATGGTCCGGCACACGCTGAAGTCGCTCGGCCCGAAGGTGCTCGCGAGCCGGATGGTCCGCGACTACGTCGAGAGGCTCTACGCGCCGGCCGCGGTGGCGGCGCGGGCGCTGAACGACTCCTACGACGGGGCGGCCGAGCTGGCCCGCTGGAAGCAGCGGGTGTTCGAGCACTGGAGCGCGGTGCGCATCGACCACGTCGAGACCTCGGGCCTGCCCGACAGCCCCGAGGTGGGCGACGGCCTGGACGTGCGGGTGTTCGTCTCGCTCGGGTCGCTGGCCCCCGAGGACGTCGTCGTCGAGGTCGTGCACGGCCGGGTGGCCGCCGAGGACCGGCTGGTCGACCGGGTGCGGGTGCCGCTGGCCGTGGGGGAGACCTACGAGGGGGGCCGGCACCGCTTCGACGGCCACCTGGCACTGGAGCGCACCGGACCGTTCGGGTACACCGTGCGGGTGCTGCCGCGCCACGACGCCCTGGCCGCGCCGGCGGAGCTCGGCCTGGCCGTCTGCGCCGACTAGGTCCTCCTGCCGGCCGCGCGCTCGCGACCCGGTGGTCCCGGCCGCGCTCGACCGGGCGGCCTCTCAGCCGCGGCCGCAGAGCAGGGCGAGGGAGCGGGCGGCGACCACGAGCTCGCTGCCGGCGGAGACCGCGGTGCCCGGAGCGAGGGTCCGGTCGGTGGCCAGCACCACCGCGCCCTCCTGCACCCACGGGTTCGGCGGCAGCACGCAGGGGCAGTCCTCGTCGGAGCCGTTGAGCCACAACAGGAACGAGTCGTCCCGCTGGATCTCCCCGCGCGGCCCGGGTGCCCGCAGCGGCGAGCCCGAGACGAACATGCCGATCACCCGCAGGTGCGGGTCGTGCCAGTCGTCGCCGGTCATCTCCCTGCCCGCGGGGTGGATCCAGGCGAGGTCCTTGGGGCCGCCCTTGACGGCGGGCCGGCCCTCGAACCAGTGCCGCTGGCGCAGCGCCGGGTGCTCGCGTCGCAGCCGCAGCGCAGCGCGGGTGAGCTCGTAGAGGTCGAGCCAGGCGTCGTCGGCGCGCCAGTCGACCCACGACGTCTCGTCGTCCTGGCAGAAGGCGTTGTTGTTGCCGCGCTGCGTGCGCCCGCGCTCGTCGCCGGCGGTGATCATCGGGACGCCCGCTGCGAAGACCAGCGACGTCATCAGGTTGGCTGCCATCCCGTGCCGCACGGCGAGCACGTCCGCGTCGTCGGTCTCGCCCTCGACGCCGCAGTTCCACGACCGGTTGTCGTCGGTGCCGTCGCGGTTGTCCTCGCCGTTGGCCTCGTTGTGCTTGTGGTTGTAGGAGACCAGGTCGCGCATGGTGAAGCCGTCGTGCGCGGTGACGAAGTTGATCGAGGCGTACGGCGAGCGGCCGTCGTCGGCGTAGAGGTCGCTGGACCCGGCGAGCCGGGTCGCCACCTGGCGGATGCCGTCGGAGCGGCCGCGCCAGAAGTCCCGCATGGTGTCGCGGAACTGGTCGTTCCACTCCACCCACGGAGGGGGGAACTCCCCGACCCGGTAGCCGTCCATCGAGGCGTCCCACGGCTCGGCGATCAGCTTGACGTGCCGCAGGATCGGGTCCTGGCCGATCGTGGTGAGCAGGTGCCCGCGCATGTCGACGCTGTGGCCGGTGCGGGTCAGCGCGGAGAGCAGGTCGAAGCGGAAGCCGTCGACGTGCATCTCGGTGACCCAGTAGCGCAGCGAGTCCAGGATGAGCCGCAACGCGTTGGGGTCGGTGGCGTCCACGGTGTTGCCGCACCCGGTGACGTCCCAGTAGGTGTCGTCGAAGTCCGGGGGAGCGGCCGGCACCCGCTTGTAGAAGCCGCGGTCGTCCAGCCCCCGGAAGCTCAGCGTGGGGCCGAGCGCGCCGCCCTCGGCGGTGTGGTTGTAGACGACGTCGAGGATCACCTCGAGGCCCGCGCGGTGGAAGCTGCGCACCATCTCCTTGAACTCGGTGACCTGCTGGCCCTGGTCGCCGGCGGCGGAGTACGCCCCGTGCGGGGCGAAGTAGCCGATGCTGTTGTAGCCCCAGTAGTTGACCATGCCCTGGGCCGCCAGCCGCGGCTCGGAGACGAACTGGTGCACGGGCAGCAGCTCGACCGCGGTGATGCCCAGGTCGTTGAGGTAGTCGGTGACGACCGGGTGCCCCAGCCCGGCGTACGTGCCGCGCAGGTGCTCGGGGATCCGGTCGTGCAGCCGGGTGAAGCCCTTGACGTGGAGCTCGTAGATCGCCGTGTCGCGCCACCGCCGGCGCAGCGGGGCGTCCTCGCCCCAGTCGAAGGCGTCGTCGACCACGACGCTGCGACCGGTCGCCGGCGCGGAGTCGGTGCCCGAGGGCCGGTCCGGGTGGTCGGGGTCGTAGCCGAGCAGCGCCGGGTCGTCGCTGCGGACACTGCCGCTGACGGCCTTGGCGTAGGGGTCGAGCAGCAGCTTGGCCGGGTCGAACCGGAGGCCCTGCGCGGGGGCCCAGGGGCCGGCCGCGCGGAAGCCGTAGCGGGCACCGACCGGGACGCCGGGGATCTCCGCGTGCCAGATCCCCAGGCTCTGCTCGGTCAGGGCGTAGCGGACCTCGCGGTCCTCCTGGTCGAAGAAGCACACCCACACCGCGTCGGCCTGGGGCGCGTGCACCGCGATGTTGGTGGCCTCGGGCCGCCACGTCGCCCCCAGCGGCCAGTTCCGCCCCGGCCAGACCGGACTCGGCGCGTCCTCTCCTCGATCCTCCACACCGACATTGTGCCCGTGGCAGGGTGTGGCTCGTGCCACAGGCGACGACACACGAAGCAGCAGCGGCGCGGTCCGGGACCTGGGCCGCCCCGGGCCGGGTCAACCTGATCGGCGAGCACACCGACTACAACGACGGCTTCGTGCTGCCGATCGCTCTCGAGCAGACCACGCGGGCGACGGTGACGCTGCTCGAGGACGGCGAGGACCTGCGCTACCGGAGCGAGGCCGGGGAGGTCGGCCGCGAGTACGTCCAGGGGGTGGTCGACGCCTTCCGGGCGGCCGGGCACGCCGTCCCGGGACTGGAGGTCTCCGTGGAGAGCGACGTGCCGATCGGCGCCGGTCTCTCCTCGAGCGCGGCGCTGGAGTGCTCGGTCGCCCTGGCGCTCGACGAGCTCCTCGGGACCGGTCTGTCCCGGGAGGACCTCGCCGCGCTCGCCCAGCGCGCGGAGAACGACTTCGTCGGCGTGCCCACCGGGGGGATGGACCAGCGCGCCAGCCTGCTGTGCACCGCCGGCCACGCGCTCCTCCTCGACTGCCGTGACGGTGCGACCGAGCAGGTGCCCTTCGACCTCGCGCCCGAGGGCCTGGTGCTCGTCGTGATCGACACGCGGGTCCACCACGCGCTCGGCGACGGCCAGTACAGCCGGCGCCGGGAGGAGTGCGAGCGTGCGGCCCGGGCGCTCGGCGTGGACTCGCTGCGCGACGCGGCGCCGGAGGCCGTGGAGCGGCTCGACGACGACCTGCTGCGCCGGCGGGCGCGCCACGTCGTCACCGAGAACGCCCGGGTGCTCGACGTGGTCGAGCGGCTGCGCGGCGGCCGGCTGCGGGCGATCGGGCCGGTGCTCACCGCCTCGCACGCCAGCATGCGCGACGACTACGAGATCAGCGCGCCCGAGCTCGACCTCGCAGTCGAGACGGCGGTGACCGCCGGCGCCCTCGGCGCCCGGATGACCGGCGGCGGCTTCGGCGGCAGCGCCATCGCCCTGGCCGAGGACGTCGACGCCGTCCGCGCGGCCGTCACCGCGGCGTTCGCGATCGCGGGCCACCGGCCGCCCGACGTGTTCCCGGTCCTGCCCGGACCCGGCGGCCAGCGGGTGGGCTGAGGGGCGGTCGGCCCCGACCGCGGCGACCGGCGCAACCGCGCCGACGTGCGCCTGCGGCACGGCTGAGTGTCCTCGCTAGGCTCGGCGGACCGACCGGCGACTGCGGAGAAGGAGTGCGCGATGGGTGAGTTCGTACGGCTGGAGGTGGCCGACGGCGTCGGCACGATCCGGTTGGACCGGCCGAAGATGAACGCCCTCGACGTGCAGGTCCAGGAGGAGATCCGCGCCGCGGCCACCGAGGCGAGCGACCGCGACGACGTCCGGGCCGTGATCATCTGGGGCGGCGAGCGCATCTTCGCCGCCGGAGCCGATGTCAAGGAGATGGCCGCCATGTCGCACACCGACATGGTCAAGCGCTCCGGCGGACTGATCTCCTCGCTGGGCGCCGTCGCGCGCATCCCCAAGCCCACGGTGGCGGCGATCACCGGCTACGCCCTGGGCGGCGGGTGCGAGCTGGCGCTGTGCGCCGACATCCGGATCGCGGCCGACGACGCCACCCTCGGCCAGCCGGAGATACTGCTCGGCATCATCCCCGGCGCGGGCGGCACCCAGCGGCTGAGCCGGCTGGTCGGGCCGAGCCGCGCCAAGGACCTCATCTTCACGGGGCGCTTCGTGCGCGCCGAGGAGGCGCTCGCGATCGGGCTCGTGGACAAGGTCGTCCCCGCGGACCGGGTCTACGCCGAGGCGCTCGCCTGGGCCGGGCAGTTCGCCGGCGCGGCGTCGTACGCCCTGCGGGCGGCCAAGGAGGCGATCGACCGGGGCCTGGAGGTCGACCTCGAGACCGGACTGGAGATCGAGCGCCAGCAGTTCGCCGCGCTCTTCGCGACGCGCGACCGTACGATCGGGATGGCGTCCTTCCTCGAGAACGGCCCCGGGAAGGCCGCGTTCGAGGGCCGCTGAGCCACGCAACGACCGACCGCATCGCACCAGGGAGGGAGCACGGTGCCGAAGGTGACCTCGGCCGACGAGCCCTTCCCCGACGCCCGTGAGCGGCACGAGGAGGAGATCGCCCGGCTGCGCGCGACCATGGCCGCCATCGTGAAGGTCGTCTTCACGCTGGTCGCGGTGGTGCTGGCCCTGGCAGCCGTCCTGATCGCCGTGGGCCGCTACATCAGCACCGACAACGCGCTGGTGCAGCTGGTGCTCCACCTCGCGGGCGTCTTCGACGGACCGTTCTCCAAGGACGACGGCGTCTTCGCCTTCACCGGCAAGAACGCCGAGAAGCTCGACGCCGTCACCAACTGGGGCCTCGCGGCGGTGGTCCACATGACCATCGGCAACGTTCTCCGCCGGCTGCTGCGGCCCGGTTCCCGGCGGTGACCCCGCCTTGTGACACCGCTTGTGACGCCGCCTGTGACACCGCCTGTGACCGAACCCACCCGCCGCAGCGGTGGGCGGGTCAGGTGACCCGCCAGTAGTCTCGAAGCAACCGTCTCGAGTTCAGGAGGGGCCCGCCCGGGCCGAGCAACCATGAACATTGTTGTCTGTGTGAAGTACGTCCCCGACGCAACGGCGGACCGCACGTTCGAGCAGGACCTGACCGTCGACCGCGAGGGTGTCCCCGGTCTGCTCTCCGAGCTCGACGAGTACGCCGTCGAGCAGGCGCTGCAGATCAAGGAGAAGGCCGAGGGCGAGGTCGAGGTGACCGCGCTGACCATCGGTCCGGCCGGTGCCGCCGACGCGGTGCGCAAGGCACTGCAGATGGGCGCCGACAAGGGCGTCCACGTCCAGGACGACGCCATCGCCGGCTCCGACGCGCTCGCCACCTCCAAGGTGCTCGCCGCGGCCGTCGAGAAGCTCAAGGCCGACGGCGGCGTCGACGTGGTGATGTGCGGCATGGCCTCGACCGACGCCGGCATGTCCGTCGTCCCGGCGATGCTCGCCGAGCGGCTCGACCTGCCCCAGGTGACCCTCGGCTCCGTCGTGGAGTTCCAGGGCGACCAGTTCCGGATCAAGCGCGACGGCGACACCGCGACCGAGGTCGTCGGCGGCACCGCACCGCTCGTGCTCTCCGTGACCGACCAGTCCGGGGAGGCCCGCTACCCCTCGTTCAAGGGGATCATGGCGGCGAAGAAGAAGCCGGTCGAGACGTTCTCGCTCGCCGACCTCGGCGTCGACGCCGGTCAGGTCGGCCTGTCGGCCTCGTGGTCGGCCGTGGAGAACGCCGAGGCGCGCCCGCCGCGCACCGCCGGCGAGATCGTCACCGACGAGGACGGCTCGGGCGCCACGGCGCTGGTCGACTTCCTCGCGTCGAAGAAGTTCATCTGAGGAAGGTCGGACATGTCTGAGGTTCTGGTTCTGGTCGACCACGTCGAGGGCGCGGTCCGCAAGCCGACGTACGAGCTGCTGACGATCGCCAAGCGGCTCGGCGAGCCGTCGGCGGTCTTCATCGGCGGCGCGGACAAGGCCGACGCCGTCGTGGAGGCCGTGAAGAAGTACGGCGCCGAGAAGGTCTACGTCGTCGACGACGCCGAGATCAAGGGCTACCTGGTCGCCCCCAAGGCCGAGGTGCTCCAGCAGCTGGCGGGCAGCGCGAGCCCCTCCGCGATCCTCATCCCCTCCACCGCGGAGGGCAAGGAGATCGCCGGCCGGCTGGCCGTCAAGCTCGACTCCGGGTTGATCACCGACGCGGTCGACGTGCAGGTCGAGGACGGTGCGCCGGTCACGACGCAGTCCGTCTTCGCCGGCAACTACACCGTGCAGGCGAAGGTCACCCAGGGCACGCCGATCATCACGGTCAAGCCGAACGCCGCCACCCCGGAGGAGTCGGCCGGTGCCAGCGCCGTGGAGCAGGTGAGCGTCACGATCTCCGACGCCGCCAAGAAGGCGCAGATCGTCGCGTCCCAGCCGCGTGAGGCGTCGGGCCGGCCCGAGCTCACCGAGGCCGCCATCGTGGTCTCCGGTGGCCGCGGCACCGGCGGCGACTTCGAGCCGGTGGAGAACTTCGCCGACTCGATCGGTGCCGCCGTGGGCGCCTCGCGCGCCGCCGTCGACTCCGGCTGGAAGCCGCACGCCTTCCAGGTCGGCCAGACCGGCAAGGTCGTCTCGCCGCAGCTCTACGTCGCCAACGGGATCTCCGGTGCCATCCAGCACCGCGCCGGCATGCAGACCTCGAAGACGATCGTCGCGGTCAACAAGGACGAGGAGGCGCCGATCTTCGAGCTCGTGGACTTCGGCGTCGTCGGCGACCTGCACACCGTGCTGCCTGCGGCCACCGAGGAGATCACCAAGCGCAAGGGCTGATCCCCGCCACCGCTGCTCCGACGACGGCCCCCACCGGTGACGGTGGGGGCCGTCGCGCGTCCGGCGGTGCGGTGGTCCGGCGTCCTGCTCGCGGGCGGCGGATCGTAGGCTGGGACCCGATGACGGCCTACCTGGATCACGCGGCGACGACGCCGATGTACGCCGAGGCGGTGGCGGCGATGACCGCCCAGCTGGTGCGCACCGGCAACCCCTCGTCGCTGCACGCCAGCGGCCGCGACGCCCGACGTGTCGTGGAGGAGTCGCGGGAGTCCCTGGCGTCGGCCCTGGGCTGCCGGCCCGGGGAGCTGGTGTTCACATCCGGGGGCACCGAGGCCGACAACCTCGCCGTCAAGGGGCTCTACTGGGGGCGGCGGGCCGAGGACGCGCGCCGCACCACCGTGCTCGCCAGCGCCATCGAGCACCACGCCGTGCTCGACTCGCTGCACTGGCTCGCCGACCACGAGGGCGCCGAGGTCCGGCTGATCGGCGTCGACGAGCGCGGGCGGCTCGATCTCGACGAGCTGGCATCGGTCCTCGAGGAGCGCGGCCCGAGCGTCGCCCTGCTGTCGGTCATGTGGGCCAACAACGAGGTCGGGACGGTCCAGGACATCGACCGGATCGTCGAGATCGCCCACCGTCATGACGTGCCGGTGCACACCGACGCCGTGCAGGCCGTGGCGCAGCTCCCGGTCGACTTCGGCGGCAGCGCCGTGGACGCGATGACGGTGACCGGCCACAAGCTCGGCGGCCCCTACGGCGTCGGGGCACTCCTGATGCGCCGGGAGCTGGCCCCCGTGCCACTGCTGCACGGCGGCGGCCAGGAGCGCGACATCCGCTCGGGCACCCTCGACACCCCGACCATCGTCGGCTTCGCGACGGCCTGCGACCTCGCGGTGCAGCGTCGCTCCGAGCTGGCCGCTCGGCTCGCCGGCCTGCGGGAGCGACTGGTCGCCGGTGTGCGTGCCGTGGTGCCGGACGTCCGCCTGCACGGCGACCCGGAGCATCACCTCCCCGGCAACGCCAATCTCGGCTTCCCCGGGTGTGAGGGCGATGCGCTGCTGATGCTGCTCGACGCCCGGGGTGTGGAGTCCTCCACCGGCTCCGCCTGCAACGCGGGCGTTCCGCAGCCCTCCCACGTGCTGCTCGCGATGGGGTGCAGCGAGGAGGAGGCCCGATCGTCCCTCCGGTTCAGCCTCGGACACACCTCCACCGACGACGACGTGGCCGCCGTGCTCGACGCCATCGGACCGGCCGTCGAGCGTGCCCGGGCAGCGGGGAGCATGCGCTGATGCGCGTGCTCGCCGCGATGTCGGGCGGGGTCGACTCCGCGGTCGCGGCCGCTCGCGCCGTCGACGCCGGCCATGACGTCACCGGCGTGCACCTCGCGCTCTCCCGCAACCGGGCCTCGCACCGCACCGGTGCCCGCGGGTGCTGCACCATCGAGGACGCCAACGACGCCCGCCGGGCCGCCGACCAGCTCGGCATCCCGTTCTACGTCTGGGACCTCTCCGAGCGCTTCCACGCCGACGTCGTCGAGGACTTCGTCGCCGAGTACGCCGCCGGCCGCACCCCGAACCCGTGCCTGCGCTGCAACGAGAGGATCAAGTTCGCCGCCGTGCTCGACCGGGCGGTGGCGCTCGGCTTCGACGCGGTCGCGACCGGCCACTACGCGCAGCTGCGGACGGCTGTCGACGGCACGGTCGAGCTGCACCGCGCCGAGGACGCCGACAAGGACCAGTCCTACGTGCTCGGCGTGCTGACCCAGGACCAGCTGCTCCGCTCGCTCTTCCCGCTCGGGGGCACGGTGAAGGCCGAGGTCCGTGCTGAGGCGGCCGCGCGCGGCATCCAGGTCGCCGCCAAGCCGGACAGCCACGACATCTGCTTCATCGCCGACGGCGACACCGGCGGCTGGCTCAGCGAGAGGCTCGACGGTGTGAACCGGTCCGGTGACATCGTCGACGCCTCCGGTGAGGTGCTCGGGCAGCACGAGGGGTCGTGGCGGTTCACCGTCGGGCAGCGCAAGGGGCTGCGGATCGGCCGGCCCGCCGACGACGGCCGGCCGCGCTACGTGCTCGACATCGAGCCCGTCTCCGGCACGGTCACGGTGGGGCCACGCGAGGCGCTCGCCGTCGACCTGCTGACCTGCATCCGCCCCGTCTGGGCGGGCCCGCCCCCCGCGGGGCCGCTGGAGTGCACCGTGCAGCTGCGCGCCCACGGCGAGGAGCACCGCGCCGTCGTGGTGCCGGCCCCCGACGGCCTCGAGGTGACACTGCGCGACCCCGCCTCCGGCATCGCCCCCGGCCAGGCCTGCGTCGTCTACGCCGGCACCCGCGTCCTCGGCTCCGCCACCATCTCCGCCACCCTGTCCGCCACCGCCTGAGCGGCGAGCCGGTCTCGCGTTTCGCAGGTGCGGAGCCGGGCACAGGGCGGCGCGGCGCCGTCCGGGCGACCGTCGCCCGGTCAGGGAGGTTGCTCATGTTCTTCTTCTTCAGCAACCGGCTCGGATGTGGCGGGTCCCTGCTGCTGTCGCTCGTCGTCACGGCGCTCCTCGTCTACGTCCTCAGTCACTGAGGGCCGACGCCGCGCCCGCTAGGCTCCGGAGGTGAGCGCGAGGACGGACGGTGCCGGCGCCACCGGCGTGGGCTCGATGCCAGGGGAGGACATCGCCGAGGCGATCCGCGTCGTGCTCGGTGAGCTGCCCGACCTGCCGCACCTGCCCGAGCTGCCGGCGCGGGGAGCGACCGCGACGATGACCGGGCGGGCGCTGGCGATGATCGCCGAGCTCGGGTTCGACCTGCAGCCCGCCGGCTGGCGGCTCACCGACTCCCCGGGCGTCGACCACCGCCGTGCCCGGTCGCTGCTGGCGCAGGACCTCGACGTGCTCGAGGAGCTCACCCAGGGGTACGACGGGCCGCTCAAGCTGCAGGTCGCCGGGCCGTGGACGCTCGCCGCGACCGTCGAGCGGCCCCGGGGCGATCGGGTGCTCGCCGACGTCGGCGCCCGCCGGGAGCTGGCCGAGGCCCTGGCGCTCGGCGTGGCCGACCACCTCGCCGACGTGCGGCGGCGGGTACCCGGCGCCCAGCTGCTGCTCCAGGTCGACGAGCCCGCGCTGCCCGCCGTACTCGGGGGTGGGGTGCCCACCGCGTCGGGCTTCCACCGCCACCGCTCGGTGGATGCGCCGCGCGCGTCCGCCGCTCTGGAGCAGGTCCTCGCGGCCGGCCGGGACGCCGGGGCGACCACGGTCGCGCACTGCTGCGCGGGCGACCCGCCCCTCGATCTCCTCCGCGGCGCCGGCGCGCAGGCGTTGTCGATCGATCTTGCCGTGCTCGGACCGGCCGCCTACGAGCCGCTGGGTCAGGCCCTCGACGCCGGTGAGCGGGTGTTCCTCGGCGTGGTGCCCTCGGTCGACGCGCCGAGGGCCACAGCCGAGCAGGAATCCCGTGTCGAGACCCGTCCTGGTGTGGCGCTCGGCATGCGGCGGGCCCGGGAGCGGGTGCTGCGCTTGCTCGACATGCTCGGGTTCGACCCCGAGGAGGTGGCCGACCAGCTGGTGCTCACTCCCACCTGCGGTCTGGCCGGCGCGAGCCCGGCGTACGCGCGCGAGGCTCTCGCCGTGGTCCGTGAGGCAGCAGCGACCTTCTCGAGCTGACCGGGCCGCGGAGGGCGCCGGCTGCTACGCCTGCGCCCGGCTCGCCTGCTGGGTGGGGGAGTGGCCAGCGCCTGCCTTGCGGGTCCGCCGCGCGGACTTCGCCTCGCCCGCGGTGCGCTGTGCCGGCAGCTCGGGCCCATGCAGCCGGGTCGGCTCGACCACGCGGTAGCGGTAGAGGAAACCGTTGTCCCACACCACGTAGTCGCCGCCCTCGGGGGTGGTCAGGTGGACGATCGTGGACTCGTAGCGCTTGGCCACGTCGGCCAGCGCGTCCATGCTGGCGAGCTCCGCGACCGGGCCGGGAGGTACGGCGAGCTCACGCGCCTCGACGATCCGAGACCCGTAGAGCGTCTGGATCCGCGTCCGCTCGGAGCCCTCCCCCGAGCGCAGCAGCGGACGGGCCAGCCAGAGCCCGAGCAGCAGGCACAGCGCGGCGATCCCGAAGCCGACGGTGCGGGCCAGCACCACCGAGGGGTGGACGACCACCAACGGCACCGTGTTCGGGGTGACCGCACGGTAGTCGAGGGTCCCGGGCCTGCTGGGCTGCAACGGGTTCGTCGCACCGGCGTCTGTGCCGGTGGGCACGGCCGCCGGGTCGGTTCCCTGCGTCACGACGAGGGTCTGGCCGCCCAGGGTGAACGGCAGCTCGGGGTTGAACGACGCCTTCAGGGCCCGGCCACCGAGCGTCCCGTGCACCGCGATCGCCGCACGCAGGGTGAGGGTGCTGCCGGTGCCCGAGGTGAAGGATGCGTCGCCGAAGCTCGCTGCCGCCTTCTGCACGTAGTGCTGGATGGCGGCGACGGGCAGGACGCCTGCGACCTCGACGGTGCCGCCGGTGAAGGCCTTCGCGCTGCTGACGGGGAAGGTGCGGGTGAGCCCCTGGCTGAGCTTCACGACCGCAGTGAGGCCGGCGGTGCCGGTGACCGCTTCGTTGCTCGCGGTCTTGAGGTGGTAGGCGAAGCTCATGCGAACAGGGCCCACCTGGTCGAGCAGGATCGGCTGGCCGGCTACGGGTCCGCGCGCGCCGTAGATGGAGCCCTTGTGCGCCGTCGCCGCGTAGCCGAACCGGCCGGACTGGGTGTAGTCGAGTCCGCGCTTGTCCGCCGTGTGCGTGGGCATGGCGAACGCGACGACGCCCAGCGCGAACGCCAGCACGCCGACGACGACGACGGCGGTCAGGTACTCCAGCCGCGTGAAGGCGGGCGCCTGCTCCACGGGGGTCGTGCCGTGGTTCGGGCCGGCTGATCCGGAGGTGTCGCGGCGGGCAGTGCTCATGGTCCCGTTCTTTCGTGTCGAGGTGGTGGCTGCTGTCGGAGGCAGCGATCGGTGACGCGGGTCGGGCACGGCGTCATCCGCCGTTGCCGGTGATCTTCTGGAGCGACCCGGTGGCGGTAGCCGCCGCCAGGGGTGGGTATCCGGCGAACGTCGCGGTGTACGGATAGGTCAACGGGTCGACGTCCGTCGGGTGGAAGAGAGCCCGGTCGAACTGCTCGTTGGAGCTGCAGAGTGCCTCGCCGTTGTTGTTCGTGGTGTCGGTGCACACGACGACGTCGGCGACCCGGAAGACGATCGTGGCGCCGGCGACCGAGCCCGACGGTCCGGTGAGTCCTGCGCGCATGTTGGTGAACTGGTAGGTGTCGGCGTGAGCGACGTTGACCTTGGCGGTCGGGGCTGACAGCTGGACCGGCTGCGAGAGGTCGACCGCTTGCTCGACCTGCCCGGCATAGGTGACCGGCAGTGCGTTCTCGGCGAGGTGGGCGACGGACAGGGGCACGAGCACGGCAAAGATGCCGCCCAAGGCCAGCCGACGCATCCGCGATCCTCGCCGAGCCGACCTACCGCGCATGATGACGGGCCCTCTTCCGGTTGTGCCGAGGCGCTCGGAAGCTCACGGCGGCGACGGCGGCGATGATGACGGCGAACAGCGTCGGTTGCCGCAGCGCGACGAGATACCGGCCGGCCCCCGGCCAGTAGGTCCACTCCTTGCCGACGAGATCCGCCGCGCGCGCGTGATAGGTGTCCTCGAAGTCGTTGTTGTCGCCCTTGAAGACGTAACGGCCACCGTCGCGGGCCACGATGCGGTGCATCACGACGGCGTGGAGATCCGCGTTGTGATACGCGACGACGTCGCCTACCCGGTAGTCGTCGCTCGCTCGCGTGACGACGAGGCCGTTCGCCTCGAAGCGTGGAAGCATCGACGTGCCGTCCGTGACGACGTACGACGCGGGGCCGCCCAGTGACACGGGTGCCAGCGTCACCCAGAACGCGATGGCGGTCAGGATGAGGGCAGCGCCCGTCAGCCCACCGCGCGTCGTGCGACGCAGTCGAGCGCTGCGGTTGCCCGGGCGTGGAGCGGTCGCCTCCGCGGGCTGTGCGACTATCGTCATTCCCGGGCTCCTCCGTCCTGTTCTGCGTGTCTGCTGGGACGCCGAGGGGCGTCCCAGCAGACACGTGGTCCACCGCGTGGATGAGTCTGCGCGACCTACTGAGCGGTCGAGATGCGCAGGCTGTTGATCGACGCCGTGGTCACGAGCCCGTTCGGCGGGAAGCTGACGGCACAGGTCCAGGTCTCACTGGGGTCCGAGACCGTGGTCGCGTTGTCAGCCGCGCTGGGGGTGCTGCACTTGGCGTAGGTGTGACCGCCGTGCGAGTCGCCGAGGACCGCGTTGACGTTGATCGGTGCGGCCGGGTGGTCCAGCTTGAACTGGACGGCCTGAATGGTGTTGTCGCCGATGCCGGCGACGTAACCGCCGGTGACGTAGTGGACGTTCGTGACGGCGTAGCCGGAGACCGTCTTGATGCCGGAGTCTCCTGCGTAGGACGTGTCCAGGGTGTTGGCCGCCATGAAGGCGAAGCCGGTGGTGCCAAGGACGGCCGCTGCTCCCACGGGCAGCGCCATCCTCTTCATGATCCGGTTCATCGTGCTTCCTTTCCTGCGACGACGGAGGTTCCGCCACCGTGACGTAGATGCCGACCCCCAGGGTTGGCCGACCCGCTGCTGTGGGTCCGCCGACATCATGGGCGGGGGCCGAGCGCGTCCACATCCTCAAAATTGCTGGATCCGGTTGCTGTGGCCGCGGGCCCGGAAAAAAGACGAAGCGGGATCGTTCGGCGTGTCTCGGGCAGGCAATAGTCCGATGTGACTACGGCGGCCCGCCCCTTGGCGCCATGGCCTGAACCGTTGACTTCCGCAACGCTCGTCAAGAGCTTCGTGAAGTAGTCGCGCTTGTGGGGGGAACGTGCCGCTGTCTCGTTGGATCGGCGCGACGCGCTCGCTTCCGTGGTGGGCGGCGGGTCCTGCGGGAGGAGCGGCGTGTGCTCTGGCCTTCCTCTCGGTCGGCCTGCTTCGCGGAGTGGCCGGCGCGCCGGAGCTGGCGTCCGATCTCCGAGCGCTCGGTGTAGGTCTGTTCTTGGCGGCCGGCGTCTTGTGCCTGTCCCGCTGGCGCATCACCGGCGGGTCCTCGAGCGGACTGCTCGGCGCGGCACTCATCCTCCGCGGCGCCGGCGCGGTGCCGCTGTCCTTCCTCGACCCCCGTGCCGTCTCCGGAACGGGCATACCGTTCGAGCCCGAGGTCGCGAGGGCGGTCGTGACCGCCGTGGTCGCGGTCGTGGTTGCAGCAGCGCTGGCCGGTGACCCCTGGGAGTCTCCCGTCCGTCCGGCTCGGGTGATCGTCGTCGGTATGGCCGTCGTGCTGGCAGGGTCCGGCGCGATCGCTGCAGACGGGCACTTCTCGGCCCACCTCTTCGTGGCGACGCCCGCGTCGTTGATGGTTCTGGACCTGGGCGTTTCGGCCCTGTGGCTGGCCGCGTCCCTGCTCGCGTGGACCCGACGGCGCGCGCATCGTTGGGCGGCACGCATCCTGCCCCTGCTGCTCGGACTCGGCACAGCAGGCGCGCTCCGGGCGACTGCGGTGGGTTGGTCGGGCAGTCTGCTGCCGGCCAACCTCGTCGTGGTGATGGTGGCTGGTGTCGCCGTCGCTCTGGCGTTGCGACAGGTGGTCGCGGCTGTCGCGGGCGAGCTTCTGCAGCGCGAGACGGCCGTCGAAGCGCTCACTCGGGCGGAAGCGCGCATCGCGCGGGTCGACGACTGGAGGCAGGAGCTCGGGCACGACGCCATCAACTCGCTGACCGGCTTGCGTGCTGCCGTCTCGATGCTCGCCCACGGCGAGGGTCGCATGGACATGGGGACCATGGACCGGCTCCAGCACGCCGTCCTCGACGAGCTCGAGCACCTCGAGCACCTCGTCGCCCCCGTCGAGACGACCCGCCGCAGCTTCGCCGTCGCGCCGGTGATCGAGGCGGTCGTCGCCACCCGGCGCGCGGCCGGCCTGTCCGTGACCTTGAAGCAGGTCGAGGGGGAGGCGCTCGGCTGCCCGGGTGACCTCTCGACCGTGCTGCACAACCTGCTCGTCAACGCCGAGCGGCACGCGCCGGGCGCCCTTGTCGAGGTCGGCGTGGAACGGGCCGCGGACCGGTTGGAGATCCGTGTCTCGGACGGCGGCCCGGGCATCCCGTCGTACCTGGCGGAAGCGGCCTTCGAGCGCGGGGTCCGCAGACCCGGAAGTGCGGGCAGCGGCCTGGGACTCCACGTCGCCCGTCAGCTGATGCGCGCTCAGAGCGGCGACCTACAGCTCCGCGATCACAGCGGTGGGTGCACGTTCGTCGCCACCCTTCCCGCTGGGGACCGCCCCTCTGCGGCCGACCTCGGGGGAGCGATTCCGCGCCCCAGATGGTCGCCGGAGCACACCACTCCGATGGAGCCGGTGGCGTCCGTGCCGTCCACAGGCGGCGTGCGGTGATCGCGCCGCGTCGTTCGACGGCGACCAGAGTGCTGCTGGTCGACGACCACGACCTGATCGCCCAGAGCCTTGCCCTCGCGCTCGGGGCCGAGGGCTACGACGCGTCGGTGGCCGACCTGCATGATCGCGTGCGGCTGGTCGAGCAGGTCCGGATGGCGCCGCCGGATCTGGTGCTCCTCGACCTCGACCTCGGCCCGTTCGGCGACGGCAGCACGCTCGTGCAGCCGTTCCGGGAGGCCGGGGCGAGGGTGCTCGTGGTCAGCGCGTCGACGGACGTGTGCCGGACCGGCATGGCTCTCGAGCGCGGCGCGGTCGGCGTCCTGGACAAGCGGGTCGCGTTCGACGAGCTGCTGGCCGGCATCCGCGCAGCAGCGTGGGGCGGTGTCGTCATGGATCCGACGATCCGACAGCGCACGATCGCGACGATGCACGCCGCCCGGGAGGGGCGGCGGCGTGCCCAGGCGCCGTTCGAGAGCCTGACCGAGCGCGAGCGACACGTGCTTGCGGCACTGGTCGACGGCACGTCCGTGCGGGAGATGGCGCTGCGGTGGTTCGTCGCGGAGGCGACGGTTCGCAGCCAGGTGCGCGGGGTGCTGATGAAGCTCGGGGTGAACTCGCAGCTCGAGGCGGTGGCCCGGGCGCGGCAGGCGGGCTGGTCCGATGTGGACGCAGCCCGCATGCCGGTCTGAGGTCAGGCGGCGGCGATGCCCTCGGGCGCCTCGTCGGTGGCCATCTCCTCGTGCTTGACGTCGAGGAAGATCCACACGATCAGGCTGCCGACCCAGATCATGAAAGCGCCGGTCAGGAAGGCGTGGGTCGCGCCCTCGGTGAACGCGGCCTGGGTGGTGATCACCTGCTTGAGCGAGGCCATCGTGCCGGCGTCCGGGGTGCCGCCACCGGGCGCGGCCGACTGCACGGCGGCGAACAGGGTGGTCGAGCGCTCCTGGATGTAGTGCACCGCGATGGTGGCCAGGGTGGCCAGACCGAGCGCGCCGCCCACCTGCTGCATGGTGTTCAGCACGCCGGAGCCGACGCCCGAGTCGCGGTGGTCGACCCGGTGCACGGCGGCCAGGGTCATCGGCACGAAGGTGAGGCCCATGCCGAGCGCCATCAGCACGATGAAGGGGAACAGGTCCGTCCAGTAGCCCACCGACGCCCCGAGGTGGCCGCCCGACTTCGCCACGGCGATGATCCGGGCGGGGGAGTCGTCGACGCTGAGCCGCGAGAAGAACAGCAGGGCCAGGCCCGCCAGCGCCGTGCCGGTGCCGGCGATGAAGCGCGGGTCGATCCTGCTCATCAGCTTGGAGGAGATCGTCGCGCCGGTGACGATGCCGACGCTGAACGGCAGGAACGCGAAGCCGGTGTGCAGCGGGCTGTAGCCGACGACGTTCTGGACGAACTGGGAGAGGAAGTAGAACATCGCGAACATCGCAGCCGGCACCAGCATCATCGCGACGAACGCGGTGGCGCGGGTCCGGTTGGTCAGGATCCGCAGCGGCAGCAGCGGGTGCTCGACGCGACGCTCGATGGCGACGAACAGGGCGAGCAGGACCACGCCGACGGCGAGGAACGCCAGCGTCCAGGTGTCGCCCCAGCCGTAGCGCTGGTCGCCGGCCCGCGAGATGCCGTAGACCAGGGAGACCAGGCCGAGGGTGCCGGTCACGGCGCCGGGCAGGTCCAGCTCACCGCGATGGGTCTCGGACTCGGCGAGGACGCGCGGCGCGGCGAACGCGGCGGCCAGGCCGATCGGCACGTTGATCAGGAAGGTGAGGCGCCACCCCTCGACGTGGAGGCCGAGCAGGTGCGGGTGCAGCCCGGTGAGCCAGCCGCCGAGCACCAGGCCCACGGCCGCCCCGACGCCGGACATCGCGGCGTACACGGAGAACGCGCGGTTGCGCGGCGGGCCGGCGGGGAAGTTCGTGGTGATCAGCGCCAGGGCCGTCGGGGCGGCCAGCGCGGCACCGAAGCCCTGCAGGCCCCGGGAGCCGAGCAGCATGATCTCGTTCTGCGCCAGTCCGCCCAGCCCCGAGGCGAGGGCGAAGAGCCCCACGCCGATCATGAAGATGCGGCGACGACCGTAGAGGTCGCCCAGGCGGCCGCCGAGCAGCAGCGGCCCGCCGAAGGCGAGCGCGTAGCCGGTGACGACCCACTGCAGGTTGGCCTGCGAGATCGACAGGTCGTGCTGGATGAACGGCAGCGCGATGTTGGCGATGGTGCTGTCGAGCACCACCATCAGCTGGGCGACGCAGATGAGCACCAGGGCCCAGCCCAGGTGCTGCTTGCGTCCGCTCGGCGCCGGAGCCGACGCGGTCGGCTCGGCCCCGGGTGTCGTGGTCAGGATGTCGGTCATGTCTTCCTCAGGCGGTCTGTTGCCGGTGGCTCCGGCGACGGGTGGTGGTGGCCGACGCTGCCGGGGCAGCGTGGACGGCGGGCAGGATGACGTTGTCGATGACGCGCTCGACGGTCGCGTCGTCGGTGGGCATGCCCATCAGGAACGTGCGGTGCAGCATGATCCCGGCGAGCGCGGGAGCGATCACCTCGAGATCGGCGTCGGCGCTGATCTCACCGCGCGCGACGGCGCGGTCGTAGAGGACGCGGCTGACCGCCAGCTTCGGCTCGATGAACTGCTCCCGGAACCGTTGGGCGAACTCCGGGTCGGTGCTCAGCGCGGTCACCACGGCCCCGAGCACCTGGGTGCCGGTGTCGCTGAGGCCGCCGTGGCCGCAGAAGGTGGCGACCAGGTCGCCGCGCAGGCTCCCGGTGTCGTGGTCGACGGGGTGCGGGGTGCCCTTGGCGCGCACGAGGGCGTCGGTCACCAGGGCCGGCTTGGACTCCCAGCGCCGGTAGAGGGTGGCCTTGCTGGCCTTCGCCCGACGGGCGACGGCGTCCATCGTGAGGCGGTCGTAGCCGGTCTCGATGAGCAGCTCCACGCAGGCGTCGAGGATCTCGTCCTCGCGATCGCCCTCGACCCGAGGCCGGCACGTGGGGGTCATCTCGTCCTCCGTGGATGAAACGGAACGGTTTCGTTCCATCGACGAAAGTACGGGGTGCCACGGCGAGAAGCAAACGGGGCCGATCGACAGCGCTCTAGTGGGCGGCCCGGTCGAAGGCGCGCAGGGTCGCGCGGAGGGCGACCCGGTTCCACCGGCGCACGTGGGTGAGCATGTAGTGGCCGAGCAGCCCCATGTCGACGAAGGTGGTCGAGGCGGCGAGGGGCTCCGCGCGTCCGAGCAGCGCGCGGGTCTGCCGTGCGCTGGTGATCCGGTCGCGACGGCCGTGGGCGGCCACGACGTGCACGCCCTCGAGGGCCTCGACCGGCTCGCCGGTGGGCCACCACGGCGCGAGGCCGACCAGGCCGACGACGCGCGGATCACCCGCGACGTGCAGGGCGGTGCGCGCTCCCATCGAGTGCCCGAGGAGTACGACGGGCAGCGCGCCGTACCGCTCCTGGAGCCGGCCGAGGGCCCAGCGGGCGTCGGGGACGGGCGAGGGCTCGCGGCCACCGCCGGCGTTCCAGCCGCGGACCCCGAAGCGCAGCAGCCCGGCGGCGTAGCCCTCCGCGGCGAACCGCGGCCCGATCGTCGCGTGCATCCACCGTGTCCGGCGCCACGACGCGGAGCGCTCGTCGACGGCGCGGTCGCCGTGGTCGGCTCCGCCGTGCAGCATCAGCACGACCCCGCGCGCCGGGGCGTGCGGATCTGTCCAGAACAGCTCAGCCACGCGAGTGCTCCTGGTCGGGGGCGGGGACGTCGTTGTTTCGGCGCCGGCCGGTGGGCCGGATTGTCGGCCGGATCATCGAGTGGATCGACGGGTGGATCGACGGGTGGATCCGCGGGTGGTTGTCGGGTGGACTGTCGGGGCCACCGGGCAGGATGGACCCGTGGACGAGCGGGACGACAGGGCCGAGCACCGGGACATCGCCGAGCGGGTCGAGGACGCCCGCTGGCGCTACTACGTGCTCGACGACCCGACGCTGTCCGACGCGGAGTTCGACCGGATGCTGCGCCGCCTCGAGGAGATCGAGGAGGCCCACCCCGAGCTCCGCACCCCCGACTCGCCCACGCAGAAGGTCGGTGGAGCGGTCTCGACCGAGTTCACCGCCGTCGACCATCTGCAGCGGATGGAGAGCCTCGACAACGCCTTCTCGCTCGAGGAGATCGCCACCTGGGCCGGCCGGATCGCGCGCGACGGCGTGCGCGTCCCGGCGTACCTGTGCGAGCTCAAGGTCGACGGCCTCGCGATCAACCTCCTCTACGAGGACGGCCGGCTGGTGCGCGCCCTGACCCGCGGCGACGGCCGGACGGGGGAGGACGTGACCCCCAACGTCCGCACGATCGCCTCGGTCCCCGACCGGCTCACGGGCACCGAGGAGTTCCCGGTGCCGGCGCTGCTGGAGGTGCGGGGGGAGATCTTCCTGCCCGTGGCGGCGTTCGAGCGGCTCAACGCCTCGTTGGCCGACGCCGGCAGGCCGCTGTTCGCCAACCCGCGCAACTCCGCGGCCGGATCGCTGCGCCAGAAGGACCCTCGGGTCACCGCCGGACGCGCGCTCGACATGGTCTGCCACGGCATCGGCGCCCGCGAGGGCTTCGAGCCGACCGCCCAGTCGCAGGCCTACGACGCCCTGCGCGCCTGGGGCCTGCCGGTCTCCGAGCGGGTCCGGGTGGTCCCCGACCTGGCCGGCGTCGAGGACTACATCGCCTTCTACGCCGAGCACCGCCACGACGTCGAGCACGAGATCGACGGCGTGGTCGTCAAGGTCGACGACGTCGCCCTCCAGCGCCGGCTCGGGTCCACCTCGCGCGCGCCCCGGTGGGCGATCGCGTTCAAGTTCCCGCCGGAGGAGGTCAACGCGAGGCTCCTCGCCATCGAGGTCAACACCGGCCGCACCGGCCGCGTCACACCGTTCGGGCGGATGGAGCCGACCAAGGTCGCCGGCTCCACCGTGGAGATGGCGACGCTGCACAACGCCCACGAGGTCAGGCGCAAGGACGTCCGGCCCGGCGACACCGTGGTGCTGCGCAAGGCCGGCGACGTCATCCCGGAGATCGTCGGCCCCGTGCTCGCCCTGCGGCCGGAGGGCCTGGCGGAGTGGGTGATGCCGACACAGTGCCCGGCCTGCGGGACGCGGCTGGTCGAGCAGCGCGAGGGCGACAAGGACCTGCGCTGCCCCAACCACCGCAGCTGTCCCGCGCAGCTGCGCGAGCGGGTCTTCCACGTGGCCTCCCGCGGCGCCTTCGACATCGAGGGTCTCGGGGCGGAGGCGGCCACGGCGCTGCTCGAGGCGGGGGCGCTGGTCGACGAGGGCGACGTGTTCGCCCTGGACGACGCCAAGCTGCTGCGCACCGAGCTGTTCACCCGCGCGCCCAAGAAGGGCGAGGAGGGCCGGCAACTCAGTGCCGATGGTTCGCGGGCGCTCACTGCCAACGGCCGACGCCTGCTCGACCACCTCGACGCCGCCAAGGACCAGCCGCTGTGGCGGGTGCTCGTCGCGCTCTCGATCCGCCACGTCGGGCCGACCGCCGCCCGCGCGCTCGCCGCGGAGTTCGGCTCCATGGAGGCGATCCGGGCGGCCTCCCAGGAGCAGCTCGCCGCCGCCGAGGGCGTGGGGCCGACCATCGCCGACGCCGTCGTGGAGTGGTTCGGCGTCGACTGGCACCGCGGCATCGTGGACAAGTGGAGCGCGGCCGGGGTCCGCATGGAGGACGAGCGGGCGGAGTCGGCGCCGCAGACGCTGGCCGGGCTGACCCTGGTGGTGACCGGCTCACTGGAGCGCTTCACCCGCGACTCGGTGAAGGAGGCGATCCTCGCCCACGGCGGCAAGGCGTCGGGCTCGGTGTCGAAGAAGACCGACTACGTCGTGGTCGGCGACAGCCCGGGCTCGAAGGCCGACAAGGCCGAGCAGCTCGGCGTACCGATCCTCGACGAGGCCGCGTTCGAGCAGCTGCTCGAGCACGGCCCCGCCGCGGAGTAGTCCTCGGGGCCGGCAGGGCCGGCAGGGCCGCCGCGACCCGGGCCGCTGTCAGTGCCGGGTGAGCCTGCGCTCGATCAGCTTCGCGACCGCGGTCTGCTCGTTGAGGAACGGGTGGTACTGCAGCGCCCGGCTGGGATCGAAGTGCTGGCCGTTGACCCACGGGTCGGCCGAGCAGATGTCGTGACCCTTCGAGGCGCGGAAGACGTCGATGTAGGCGGCGTGCGTGACGGCGGCCGCGTGCCGCAGCGCCTGGTTGAGCCGCATGCCGACCTGGTTGGCGTAGCGGTAGTCGCCGGGGGCGAACGGCAGCAGGTCGGGGCAGGTGCCGCGGCGCGGCGCGAGCTCGGGGTAGCCGACCACGACGACGCGGGCGTTCGGCGCGAGCACCCGGATCCGGCGGAGCACGGCCGCGTCCCGCTTCGAGGTGCGGGCGACCGCTGCGAGGAGCCGGTCCCGTCCGTGGGACCGCTCCGCCTTGCGGCACGGCGCCGTGGCCTGCGGGTGCGCGGCGTGAGCAGCGCTGCAGGCACCGATCAGCGTGCTGAAGACGTCGAAGTCGTTGCCGCCGATGCTCACCGTCACCAGGTCGGTGTCGGGACCGAGCGCGTCGAACTGCGGTCCGGCGCTGCCCGGCTGGGTGGCGGTCATGTCGGTGGTCTTCGCGCCGCTGCAGCTGCGGTCGGTCAGGTCGGCGCCGAGGGCGGCGGCGAGCTGGTGGGGGTAGTTGGAGGAGGACTGCAGGCAGGAGCTGCTCATGTCGGTGTCCGGCACGAACGGCGCCGCGGTGTAGGAGTCGCCGAGCGCGACGTACGACAGCGAGCCGTCGGCCACCGCTGGGCCGGCCGCGGTGGCCAGACCGACGAGGACCGAGACGGCCAGCGCGCACCTGGCGGCGACCTTGGCAGCAACGAACATGGAGACGCTCCCTCCCGAAGCAGGTGCCGCGGTCGCTGCACCGCGGGTGACCCTACGCAGGAAAGGGTGCGCCGTACAGATCGCCACACCCGGTGCCGGGTCCGGCCCCGGCGGCCGGGACCGGCTGCCTTCCCTAGGATGGAGCCCATGGCTGACTCCCCGTCGATCACGCGCGAGCAGGTGCGGCACCTCGCCGACCTCGCCCGCATCGACCTGTCCGACGACGAGCTCGACCACCTGGCGCCGCAGCTGTCGGTGATCCTCGAGAGCATCGCCTCGATCTCGGGCGTCGCGGCCGGTGACATCCCGCCGACCTCGCACCCGCTGCCGCTGACCAACGTCTTCCGCGACGACGTCGTGCAGCCGGGACTGACCGCCGACCAGGCGCTCGCCGGTGCGCCGGCGCAGGAGCAGCAGCGCTTCGCCGTCCCGCGGATCCTGGGGGACGAGCAGTGAGCGGGCTGATCAGCCGCACGGCGGCCGAGCAGGCCGAGGCACTGGCGGCGGGGGAGACCACCAGCGTCGCGCTGACCCAGGCGCACCTGGACCGCATCGGCGCGGTCGACGCGGGGGTGCATGCGTTCCTCCACGTCGACCCCGACCTCGCCCTCGTGCAGGCCGAGGCGTCCGACGAGCGACGGGCCAAGGGCGAGCCGGCGTCGGCGCTGGACGGCGTCCCGGTCGCGGTCAAGGACGTCCTCGCCACCCGGGGGCTGCCGACCACGTGCGGCTCGAAGATCCTCCAGGGCTGGGTGCCGCCGTACGACGCGACGGTGGTGGCACGCCTCAAGGCGGCCGGGCTGCCGATCCTGGGCAAGACCAACATGGACGAGTTCGCGATGGGCTCCTCCACCGAGCACTCCGCGTACGGCCCCACGCACAACCCCTGGGACCTCGACCGGATCCCCGGCGGCTCCGGTGGCGGCTCGGCCGCCGCCGTCGCCGCGTTCGAGGCGCCGCTGGCGCTCGGCACCGACACGGGCGGCTCGATCCGCCAGCCGGGCGCGGTGACCGGGACGGTCGGCGTCAAGCCGACGTACGGCGGGATCAGCCGCTACGGCCTGGTCGCCATGGCCAACTCCCTGGACCAGGTCGGCCCGGTGACGCGCACGGTGCTCGACGCGGCCATGCTCCACGAGGTGGTCGGGGGCCACGATCCGCGGGACTCGACCAGCATCGACCAGCCGCTGCCCTCGCTCGTGGAGGCGGCACGCCAGGGTGCGTCCGGGGACCTGGCGGGTCTGCGCGTCGGCGTGATCACCGAGCTGGGTGGCGAGGGCTATCAGGCCGGTGTGCGGCAGCGCTTCGACGAGGCCGTCGAGCTGCTCACCAAGGCCGGCGCCGAGGTCGTCGAGGTGTCCTGCCCGAGCTTCGTGCACGCGCTGGCGGCCTACTACCTGATCATGCCGAGCGAGGCGTCCTCCAACCTCGCCCGCTTCGACGCGATGCGCTACGGGCTGCGCGTGCTTCCCGAGGACGTGGCCGAGCCGAGTGCGGAGCAGGTGATGCGGTCGACACGGGACGCCGGGTTCGGCGACGAGGTCAAGCGCCGGATCATCCTCGGGACGTACGCGCTCTCCAGCGGCTACTACGACGCCTACTACGGGCAGGCCCAGAAGATCCGCACGCTGATCACCCGCGACTTCGCCGCCGCGTTCGAGAGGACCGACGTGCTGGTCTCCCCGACCTCGCCCACGACGGCGTTCCGGCTGGGGGAGAAGCTCGACGACCCGGTCGCGATGTACCTCAACGACATCGCCACGATCCCGGCGAACCTCGCCGGGATCCCCGGGCTCTCGCTGCCGGCGGGCCTGGCGCCCGAGGACGACCTGCCGGTCGGCTTCCAGGTGCTGGCGCCCGCGCTCGCCGACGACCGGCTCTACCGCGTGGGCGCCGCACTCGAGACGCTGTTGCAGCAGCAATGGGGTGGCCCACTGCTCGGTCTCGACAAGCTCGACCAGCGCATCTCCGCTGACCCCCGACGGGAGCAGGCATGAGCACGACCACGACCGACCGGTTGCTCTCCTCCGAGGACGCGCTGGAGCGGTTCGACCCGGCGCTCGGGCTCGAGGTCCACGTCGAGCTCAACACGGCCACGAAGATGTTCTGCGCCTGTCCGACGGAGTTCGGCGCCGACCCGAACACGCAGGTGTGCCCCACCTGCCTCGGCCTGCCCGGCTCGATGCCGGTGGTCAACACGAAGGCGGTGGCCTCCGCCATCCGGATCGGCATGGCGCTCAACTGCGACATCGCCGAGTGGTGCCGCTTCGCCCGGAAGAACTACTTCTACCCGGACATGCCGAAGAACTTCCAGACCAGCCAGTACGACGAGCCGATCGCGTTCGACGGCTGGATGGACGTCGAGCTCGACGACGGTGAGATCGTCCGCGTCGACATCGAGCGGGCGCACATGGAGGAGGACACCGGCAAGTCGCTGCACATCACAGCGGGCGGTCGCAGCGGTCGGATCCAAGGCGCCGACTACAGCCTCGTCGACTACAACCGCGCCGGCATCCCCCTCATCGAGATCGTGACCCGGCCGATACTGGGCACCCGCGAGCGTGCCGCCGAGGTGGCCCGCGCGTACGTCGCGCAGCTGCGCGAGCTCATCGTCGCGCTCGGTGTCTCCGACGCGCGGATGGACCAGGGCTCGATCCGCGCCGACGTGAACCTCTCGCTGGCACCGGCCGGGTCCGGCGCTCTGGGCACCCGCACCGAGACCAAGAACGTCAACTCGCTGCGCTCGGTCGAGCGGGCGGTGACCTACGAGATCCGCCGGCAGGCGGCTGTGCTCAGCGCCGGAGGCTCGGTCCTCCAGGAGACGCGGCACTGGCACGAGGACACTGGCATCACCACCGCCGGCCGGGAGAAGTCCGACGCCGACGACTACCGCTACTTCCCCGAGCCCGACCTGGTGCCGGTCGCTCCGGCCCCGGAGTGGCTGACCGAGCTGCGCCGGACGCTGCCCGAGCACCCACGCGAGAGGCGCAACCGGCTGCAGGCGGCGTGGGGCTTCTCGGACCTGGAGATGCGCGACACCGTGGGCGCGGGAGCGCTCGGCCTGGTCGAGCAGACCATCGACGCTGGTGCCTCGCCGCAGGTCGCCCGGAAGTGGTGGCTCAGCGAGATGGCCCGCCGCGCCAACGAGACCGGCGTGGACATCGCCGTGCTCGGCGTGACGCCGGCCGACGTCGTCGCCGTACAGGAGCTGATCGACCGCGGCGACATCAACGACAAGCTGGCGCGGCAGGTCTTCGAGGGTCTCTACGCCGGCGAGGGCTCCCCGGCGGAGATCGTCGAGCGCCGCGGCCTGGCCATCGTCTCCGACGACGGCGCGCTGGGCGACGCGGTCGACCGGGCCATCGCGGCCAACCCCGACGTCGCCGAGAAGATCCGCGACGGCAAGGTCGCCGCCGCCGGTGCCCTGATCGGCGCCGTGATGAAGGACATGCGCGGACAGGCCGACGCCGGGCGGGTGCGCGAGCTCATCCTCGAGCGGCTCTCGTGAGGCTCAGGGCTTGGTAGGATCAGGCCGTCCCACCCACGTGTGAGCACCCAGGGGAAGCCGGTCGAAGTCCGGCGCTGACCCGCAACCGTAGGCCCCCTCCCGAGGCGGCGAGCCGGAGCACCTGCTGCGTCACGACCTGACACCACGCTGTCGCGGAAAGCAGCGGGTCGGCCCCCGGTGACCGCCCCTGCGCATGCAGCGGGAAGGAACCCACCATGGTCCGCACGACCCTCCTGAGCGCCCTGGCCGTCCCGGCCCTCTCGGCCGCGCTCGTCGCCACCGCCGTCCCGGCGCAGGCGGCCACCCGATCGACCGACCCCGTCCCGGCCCGGCAGGGCGCCCACTGGCTGGTGAGCCAGCTCACCGACGGGCTGATCCACAACGACCAGTTCGGCTTCGACGACCTGGGCCTGAGCGCCGACACGGCGCTCGAGCTCGGTGCGCTCGGCGGCCGCACGGCTGCCGTGCAGCGGATCGCGCACGCCGTCGCACCCCAGGTCAAGAGCTACTACTCCTCCACGTACGACGGCGTGACCACCACCTACGCCGGCTCGCTGGCGAAGGCCACCGTGCTGGCCGAGGTGGCCGGGAGCGACCCCGCCTCGTTCGGCGGCCACGACCTGGTCTCGCTGCTCGAGCAACGCGTCTCGACGGCGCAGGCCGACGCGGGCCGGATCCACGACGCCGACAACGGCTACGGCGACGCCAACGTGCTCGGTCAGGCACTCGCCGCCCGCGGGCTCGCGGCCGCAGGCTCCGACAAGGCGGCGAGCGTCGTCGCCTTCCTGCTCACCCAGCAGTGCGCGAGCGGCTACTTCACCCTCGACATGGGCTCGGCCGCGACCGGCACCGGCTGCGACGCACGCAAGGCCGCCCCCGACACCGACGCCACCGCGTACGCCGTCATCCAGCTCGCCGCCATCGCGCACCCGACCGACGCGGTCACCGCGGCGATCGGGAGCGCCCGGGCCTGGCTGCGTCGCACCCAGAAGGCCGGTGGCGCGTGGGGCGGCGGCACCTCGACGACCGCCGCGAACGCGAACAGCACCGGGCTCGCCGCGTGGGCGCTGCACGGCTCGGCCGCCGCTCGGCGCGGTGCGCTCTGGATCCGCCGGCACCAGGCCCGGCAGCCCGCCGGGTGCCACAACCCGCTCTCGTCCGAGCAGGGTGCCGTCGCCTACGACAGCGCCACGCTGGCGGCAGGGCGCCACGACGGGATCACCACCAGCACCCAGGACACCTGGCGGCGCACGACCACCCAGGCGCTCGTGGCGCTCACCGACCTGCCCGCGGCCGGCGGCCGCATCGGCGTCACCACCCGACACCGCAGCGTGCGCCCGCACCAGCGGATCCTCGTGCAGGTGACGCACGCCGCGCCGCTGTCGCGCGTCTGCCTCAGCCTCGGCGGCCACCGCGTCGACCGGGCCGCGGACCGGTACGGCCGCGCGCGGGTGCGGATCACCGTCCCGCAGGGCCGGCGTCACCGCGTCCTGGCCGTCGTCGACTCCGACCACCGCCACGACGCCGTGCGGCTCACGGTGCGCCGATGACGGCAGCCCTCACCAGGGCCGGACGGCGCGCCCTCGCGGCGCTCCTGTCGATCGCGGCCGGGACCGGGATCGTGCTCGGCACGGTCGCGGCCCCGGCCGGCCTGGTCCCGGCCGCCATGGCCGCGACCGGCTACTGCACCGGCGCGGGGGTCAACGTGGTGGTCGACTTCACCGACCAGGGCGGGGGGATCGCCCGCGGCTGCGCGGTGCACGGGGCCGGCGGCGACGCCTGGGACGCCTTCGGCGCGGCCGGCTTCCCGCTCACGCCCGTGCAGAGCTACCCCGGCGCGGTCTGCCGGGTGAGCGGACGTCCTGCGGACGCGAGCTGCCAGGGCATGCCGCCCGCCGACGCCTACTGGGGCTTCTTCACCTCCCACGGCAGCGGCTGGAGCTACGCCAGCGTGGGTCCGACGTCGTACACCGTCGAGGACGGCGACACGGTCGCCTTCGCCTGGCAGTCCACCAGCGCTCGCCAGCAGCCGCGCACCGCACCGGCCGCTCCGCGACGAAGCAGCGCCGCCGCCCCCGCGGCGCACTCGACCCCGGCACCCACCCCGGCCGGCGAGCCGACCCGGCAGCCCGCCGCCCACCCCGGCGACCAGCCGAGCGACCCCCTCCGGCCGCACCCGGCGGCGAGCACCACCGCCGTGCCGGCGAGCGCGACGCCTCCGCCCGGCACGGCCCGTGCGACGCGCGACCGCCACGCCCGACCCGCGGCCGCCGTGCAGCGCCGGGGCGCGGCGTGTGCCGGGGCAGGGGTCGACGTGGTGGTCGACTTCCACCAGCTCGGCGGCGGGGTGCTGCTCGGCTGTGCCCACCACGCCCGCACCGCCTGGCAGGCGTTCACGGCGGCAGGTGTCCGGCTCACCGAGCTGCAGCGGTTCGCCGGGGCCGTGTGCCGCGTCGACGGGAAGCCCGTGAAGGCCTCGTGCGTCGGCATGCCGCCCGGCGACGCGTACTGGTCGCTCTACGTGACGAAGAAGGACCGCTGGGCCTACGCGACCAAGGGCGCCAAGGCGCTGGTCGTGCACGACGGGGACGTGGTCGCGCTGTCCTGGCAGGGGAGCAAGCAGCCGGCACCCCCGAGCATCGCCCCGGGCCGGTTGACCGCCGCGGCCGCCGCGTCGTCGGCCCCCGCACCCCGGGCGTCCTCCACGCCGTCGACGCCGGCCGAGGCGCCCGCACCGTCCGGCGGCATCCCCTGGTGGGTGCCGGTGGTGGTGCTGGTGCTGCTCGGCGGCGCAGGTGGCGCGCTGGCGCTGCGACGCCGTACGACGGGCGGGTGATCCCGCGCTGATGAGCGAGCGAGCGGCGCGCGACCTGCACCCCGGAGCCTGGTGGATCTGGGCGCTGGGTCTCGCCGTCGCCGCCTCGGCCACGACGAACCCGTGGCTGCTGCTGCTCCTGGTGGCGGCCGCGGCGCTCGTCGTGGTCGCCCGCCGCTCCGACCACACCTGGTCACTCTCGTTCCGGCTCTACCTCGTCCTGGCGCTGTTCATCGTGGTGCTGCGGTTGGTGTTCCGGATCGTGCTCGGCACGGGCTCCGGCCACGTGCTGATCGACCTTCCCGAGATCGGCCTGCCGGGCTGGGTGCACGGGGTCCGGCTGCTCGGGCCGCTCACCCGCGAGTCGCTGCTCAGCGGCCTCTACGACGGGATGCGGCTGGCGACCCTCGTCGTCTGCGTCGGTGCGGCGAACGCGCTGGCCAACCCCAAGCGGTTGCTGCGGGCCATGCCGCCCGCGCTGTACGAGATCGGGACGGCCGTCGTGGTGGCGGTCTCGGTGCTGCCGCAGCTCGCCGACAGCGTGCAACGGGTCCGGGCGGCGCGGCGGCTGCGCGGGGTGCCCGGCGGCCGGGTCCGGGCGTTGCGCGGCCTGGTGATCCCGGTCCTCGAGGACGCGCTCGAGCGCTCGCTGGCGCTGGCGGCCGGGATGGACGCGCGGGGCTATGGCCGCACCGGGAGCCTGGGCCGTGGGCGGCGCGCGGTCACCGGCGCCCTGCTGCTGCTCGGACTGGTCGGGGTGTGCGTGGGCGTCTACGCCGTGCTCGACCACACCGCGCCGCGCTGGCTGGCGCTGCCCATGCTCGGCGGCGGCCTGCTGCTCGCCGGCGGCGGCTTCGTCTCCGCGGGCGGCCGGGTGGGACGCACCCGCTACCGTCCCGACCGCTGGCAGGCCCCGGACGTCGCGGTGGCGCTCAGCGGCGTGCTCGTCGCGGTCGGCATCACGACGATGCTGCCCACCCTGGTGCTGTTGCCCGACGTCACCGGTGCGCCGCCGCTGACCGCGCTCGCGCTGCTGCTGCCGCTCGTCGGCGCGCTGCCTGCGCTGGTCGCGCCTCCGCCGATGCTCACCGCAGCGGCTGTGACGGGGTCACCCGCCGGAGGTGCCGCGTGATCGAGCTGCGCCACCTCAGCGTCGCGCGCGGGGGGACCCAGGTGCTCCGCGACGTCGACCTCGCCGTCGAGGAGGGCGAGCTGGTGCTGGTCGCCGGCCGCACCGGCAGCGGCAAGTCCACGCTGCTCGGCGTCTTCAACGGCCTGGTGCCGGCCTTCACCGGCGGCACGCTACGCGGGGAGGTCCTTCTCGACGGCGCCAGCGTCGTCCGGCAGCCGCCGCGCGAGCGCGCCCACGTCGTCGGCTACGTCGGGCAGGACCCTTCGGCGGGCTTCGTCGCCGACACGGTCGAGGAGGAGCTGGCCTACGGGATGGAGCAGCTCGGCCTGGCCGCGGCGACGATGCGCCGCCGGGTGGAGGAGACCCTGGACCTGCTGGGCCTGGCCGACCTGCGCCGTCGCGACCTGCGCACGCTCTCCGGCGGCCAGCAGCAGCGGGTCGCGATCGGCTCGGTGCTCACCATGCACCCGCGGCTGCTCGTCCTCGACGAGCCGACCTCCGCGCTCGACCCGACGGCGGCCGAGGAGGTGCTCGCGACCCTGACCCGGCTGGTGCACGACGTCGGGCTGAGCGTGGTCGTCGCCGAGCACCGCCTCGAGCGCGTCGTCCCCTTCGCGGACCGGATGGTGCTGCTGCCCGGCGACGGCCGGGCGCTGGTCGGGGATCCCGCCACCCTGCTGCACACCTCCCCGGTCGCGCCCCCGGTGGTGGAGCTGGGCCGGCTGCTGGGGTGGGACACGCTGCCGCTGACGATCCGCGACGCCCGTCGCCGCGCACGCGGGCTGGCCCTGCGAGGACCCGGTCCCGTGACCGATGCCCCGGTGCGCCCGACCGGTCCCGGCGCTCGCGGCGCGTCCGACGACGTCGCCGGGCTGGTGGCGCGCGGCGTCGTGGTCCGCTACGGGCAGCGCAACGCGGTCGCCGGGGTGGACCTGGACCTCGCGGGCGGCACGGTCACCGCGCTGATGGGGCGCAACGGCTCCGGCAAGTCCAGCCTGCTGTGGGCCCTTCAGGGCAGCGGCCGCCGCGACGGCGGAAGCGTGCACATCGGCGCGACCGATCCGGCGACGCTGCCCCCCGAGCAGCGCCGGCGGCTCGTCGGCCTGGTGCCGCAGACCGCCGCGGACCTGCTCTACCTGGAGACGGTCGCCGAGGAGTGCGCCGCCGCCGACCGCACCGCGCCGTCGCCCGTCGCGTCCGCCTCGCGCGGTGCCACGCGTGCGCTGCTGGACCGGCTCGTTCCCGGCATCCCCGACGACGTGCACCCCCGCGACCTCTCCGAGGGCCAGCGGCTCGCGCTGGTGCTCGCCATCGTCCTGGCCGCCGGACCCGCGGTGGTCGCCCTCGACGAGCCCACCCGCGGCCTCGACTATCCCGGCAAGGACGCCCTGGGCCGGATGCTCGCCGACCTCGCGGCCGGGGGCAGGACGGTGCTGCTCGCCAGCCACGACGTGGAGTTCGTCGCCGAGGTCGCCGACCGGGTGGTCGTGCTCGCCGAGGGCGAGGTCGTCTCCGCCGGGCCCGCCCCGGTGGTGCTCGCCGAGACCCCGGCGTTCGCGCCGCAGGTCCACAAGGTCCTCGGCGGCGGCTTCTTCACCGTCTCCCAGGTGCGCGCCGCCAGGGAGGCCGTCTGATGGCCACGGCATCCCTCCCCGAGCAGGCGAGGCGGGTGCGGCACGCGGCCGCCGTACCGCTCCGGCTGCGCTCGGCCGCAGTGCTGGGACTGGCCTCGGTCGCCGGGCTGATGATGTTCTGCTGGCCGCTGCTGCTCCAGGCGCCCGCGAACGACCCGGTGCAGCCTCCCTTCCTGTTCCTCGCCCTGCTGCCCGTGGTGATCGGAGTGGTGCTCGTCGAGCTCTCCGAGGGCGGCATCGACGCGAAGGTGCTGGCCCTGCTCGGGGTGCTGAGCGCGGTCAACGCGGTGCTGCGGGGGGTCTCGGCGGGCACCGGCGGCATCGAGCTGGTCTTCTTCCTGCTGATCCTCGGTGGCCGCGTCTTCGGGGCCGGCTTCGGGTTCGCCCTGGGGTGCACGTCGCTGTTCGCCTCGGCGCTGCTCACCGGCGGGGTGGGCCCGTGGCTGCCGTTCCAGATGATGGCCTCGGCCTGGGTCGGGATGGGCGCCGGACTGCTGCCGCGGCGGCTCCGCGGCGTCGCCGAGATCGCCGTGCTGGTCGTGTACGGCGTGCTGGCGGCGTACCTCTACGGGCTGCTGATGAACCTCTCCAGCTGGCCGTTCACCCTCGGCATCGACGTGCCCGGCCAGCACGGGCCGTTGTCCTACGTGCCCGGTGCGCCACTGCTGGACAATCTGCGCCGGTTCGGCGTCTACACGCTGCTGACCTCGACCGGGTCGTTCGACACCGGGCGAGCGCTCACCAACGCCGTGGCCGTGAGCGTCCTGGGGCCGGCCGTGCTGAGCACCCTGCGCCGCGCCGCGCGCCGCGCGCAGATCCTCCCGGACTAGGGCCGGACGAGGGCCGGGCGAAGGCCGGGCGAAGGCCGGGCGAGGGCCGGTCGGCCTCAGCCGATCCGGTCGAGGAGGTCCAGCAGCAGCTCGTGCACCTCGCGCGGGTGCTCCATCGGGATGAAGTGGCTGGCCCGCAGCTCGGTGTAGGTGGCGCCCGGGATGCGGTCCGCGGCCGTCCTCATGTCGGCCGAGGACGCGAGCACGTCGTACTTCCCGGCGACGAATGCCGTCGGCACGCTGATGCCGCGCAGCGAGACCCGCAGGTGCTTCGACGTCGCCAGCGCCAGCTGCATGTACCAGTCCACCGGCGTCTGCAGGAACACCTTCACCGCCTGGGCGGTGTTCTCCGCGTCCGGGGTGGGCAGCATGAAGCCGGAGTGGCTGAGCACCTGCACCGCCTTGTGGCCGACCGGGAGCCGGCTGGTGACTGCGGTGAGCGGCCCGCCCACGGCGCGCATCACCTTGGCAGCGCCGACGGTCAGCGGTGCGCGGACGGCGCGCGGAACGAACATCGGCGCGAGCATCGAGGAGAACGTGCCACCCGGCACCCCGCCGACCGCGAACAGGCCGGTGACCCGTTCGGGGTGCAGGGTGGCGAGCTCGAAGGCGGTGTTGACGCCCATCGACCAGCCCAGCACCGGGCAGGCGGTGATCCCGGCGTCGTCCAACACGGCGACGGCATCCTCGACGAACGCGTCGATGCCCACGTGGCCCGGCTGCTCGGGGCGGTCCGAGCCGCCCACGCCGCGGTGGTACCAGGAGACCACCCGGACGCAGCAGTCGGGCTCCAGCAGGGCCGGCCAGCTCCACGGGTTGGTCCCGAGGCCGTTGCACAGCAGCACCACCGGCGTCGTGGGGGAGGCGGCCAGCGAGCCGTCCACGTCGTTGGTCCACGCCTGGATCCGGGTGCCGTCGGCACTGGTCACGTCGTAGAAGCGGACGTCGGTGGCCGGCACGGGATCCGGTACGGCGCGCAGCGCAGCGGGAGGCATGCGCCTCAGTGTGCCCGAGAACCCCTGCGCCGCAGGAGATCCGTGGTCGAGGTCACCGCTCCTCGCGCAGCCGCCGGACCGTCCGCTCGGTGATCTCGGCCTCGCTGTCGTAATAGGCCAGTCCCCAGTCCGCCACGAGTGCGGGGTTGCGGAACGCCTCCCCGGCAGCGTCGCGCCCGACCAGCGAGTCGCGCACCGCCTGCAGGGTGGCGCGCTGGGCGTCCAGCGCCGCGGCGTACTCCTCGAGCATCGCGACGGTCTCGTCGCTGTCCACCACGTGTCCCATCAGCAACCGCAGCGCGACCGGGTGCTTGAGCACCGGGAAGCCGGCCGGAGTCCCCCGCATCCAGGCCTCGAGGCGCCGGCGCCCGGCTGCCGTGATCCGGTAGCGCGCCGGCTCGCCGCCCAGGACCCGCACCAGCCGATGCTCGGCGAGGCGGCCGAGCTCGGAGTAGACCTGGCTCATCGCGGGGGAGGTCCAGTAGAAGCGCAGCGTGCTGTCCGCGCGCTGCTTGAGCTCGTAGCCGGTCAGCTCGTCGCCGAAGGTGAGCAGGCCGAGCAGCGCGTAGGAGGTCACCGGCAGGTCTTGACGAGGCATCGTCCGGTCAGCCTAGTATTCCGAATAGGAACACATCAACGGGAGGCGTCGTGTCCGAGACCGTGCTGCTGGCCGGGACCCGCAAGGGCTTGTGGATAGGGCGCTCCGACGAGTGCCGTACGGACTGGTCGTGGACCGGGCCCCACTTCGACATGTCGGAGGTCTACTCCGTCATGGTCGACAAGCGCGGCGCCTCGCCGCGGCTGCTCGTCGGGACCTCCACGCCGTGGACCGGACCCCTGCTGGCCGTCTCCGACGACCTGGGCGAGACCTGGCGGGAGACCAAGGGCGTGCACTTCCCCGACGACGTCGACGCCTCGGTCGAGCGGATCTGGCAGCTGCAGCCCGGTGTCGAGGAGGGCGTCGTCTGGGCGGGCACCGAGCCGGGCGCCGTCTTCCGCTCCGTCGACGGCGGCGAGAGCTTCGAGCTGGTCCGCGGCCTCTGGGAGCACCCGCACCGGCCGCAGTGGGGCGCGGGGTTCGGCGGGCAGGCGTTCCACACGATCGTGCCCGACCCCGGCGACCCGGAGTCGGTCACCGCAGCGCTGTCCTCGGGCGGGGTCTACCGCACCACCGACGGCGGCGCGACGTGGGCGCCGCACAACGTCGGCATCCGCGCGGAGTTCATGCCCGACGACCAGCAGTTCCCCGAGTTCGGGCAGTGCGTGCACAAGGTGGCCCGGCACCCGGCCCGCCCCGAGCGGCTGTTCGCGCAGAACCACGGCGGCGTCTACCGCTCCGACGACGCGGGGGCGACCTGGCAGGAGATCCACGCCGGGCTGCCGGCCACCTTCGGCTTCCCGATCGTCGTGCACCCGCACGACCCCGACACCGTCTACGTCTTCCCCCTCGACGCCTCCTCGGGGCGGCACCCGGTCGACGGACAGGCGGCGGTGTGGCGCTCCCGGGACGCGGGGGAGAGCTGGGAGGAGCTGCGCGAGGGACTGCCGCGGGACTTCTACGTCGCGGTGATGCGCGACGCGATGGCCGTCGACGACCACCCGACACCCGGGGTCTACTTCGGCGGCCGCAACGGCGCCGTGTGGGCATCGCCCGACGAGGGCGACACCTGGCACCAGGCCATCGCCAACCTGCCCGACGTGATGGTGGTTCGCGCCGCCTCCCTCTGACCCGTCCGGTTGAGTGCGGAAACCATCGCTCTAGCGACGGTTTCCGCACTCAACTCGTCTCAGTCGGCGGGGACGGCGACCTCGGTCGCGGCCGAGCGGCCACGCAGCGTGATGCTGTCGGCGCGGCGCCAGTGCGCGGCCTCCTCGGCGGCACCCTCCAGCAGCACGGCGTTGGCGGCGACCAGGCCGGGGACGCCCTTGGCGACCTCGGTCAGCCGGGCGGCCTCGTTGACCGGGTCGCCGATCACGGTGTACTCGTAGCGCTGCGCCGCGCCGACGTTGCCGGCGACGGCGTCGCCGACCGAGACGCCGATGCCGGCGGACAGCTCCGGCACCGCGGCCGCCAGCCGGTCGGCCAGCACCCGGGCGGCGCGCAGCACCCGCGCCTCCAGGTCGTCGACGCCGGTCGGGGCGCCCCACACGGCCAGGGCGGCGTCGCCCTCGAACTTGTTGATCCAGCCGCCCTCGGCGTGCACGACCTCGATCACCACGTCGAAGAAGCGGTTGAGCAGCGCGACGACCTCCTCCGGGGGCCGCTGCTGGGCCATCGAGGTCGAGCCGACGATGTCGACGAAGAGCACGGCGACCCGCCGCACCTCGCCGCCGAGACGGACGCCGCCCTCGAGCGCGGCGCGGGCGACGTCGTCGCCGACGTGCCGGCCGAAGAGGTCGCGGATGGTCTCCCGCTCGCGCAGCCCGTGCAGCATTTCGTTGAAGCCGGCCTGCAGCACCCCGAGCTCGGTGCCGTCGTAGATCGGGACGTCGGCGCCCAGGTCGCCCCGGCCCACGGCGTCGACCGACTCCCGCAGCGCGCGCACCGGGTCCGAGCCCGCCTTCGCGGCCAGCCAGGTCGTCAGCCCGCCGACGAGGAACGCCGTACCTCCCAGGACGACCATGGTGATCGCCAACCGGGTCGGGGTCACGCTGTGCCCGTGGGCGGCGGCCTGTGACAACGCGGTGATGCCCGAGAGGCTGATGCCGAGCGTGGCCAGGCCGGAGCCGAGCAGCCAGGAGAGGACGGTGCGCAGGCCGAGCCGCATCCCGATCTGCTGCGGGACGCCGGAGGCGAGCGCGCGCACCGCGTAGGGCCGCATCGCCCGCTCCGCCACGAGGTAGGTCACCGTGGAGCTGGTGAGACCGGCGATCAGCACGATCACCAGGACGAGGCTGGCGAGCGCCCAGGAGAAGTGGGCGTTGAAGCCGAAGAACACGAAGGCCGCCAGGGTCCACAGCGCCGCCTGCATCGTGAACAGCCGCCCGGGGGCGCGCAGCAGCGCCCGCTGCTCGGCCTCGGTCGGCCGCCGTCGTGGGAAGAGCCAGGCGGTCGAGTCGCGGGAGATCGACAGGCCGCGGAGGAGCCCGACGACGACCGCGACGACGACGTACGCCGCGGCGAGCAGCAGGTTGTCCCACCGCACTTCGCTCCTGCGGGCGACCTCGGGCATCGGCACGACCAGGGCAGCCAAGCAGAAGACCACCACGGCACCGGTGAGGTTGATCAGCACGACGCCGATGGCCAGCACCACGCGCAGCCAGCGCAGCCGTGCGTCGTGGAGCCGTCTCCGGATGGTGGCGGTCGCCGTCACGGCCGGAACGCTATCGCCTGCGGGCGGGGGAGGTCAGCCGCTCGCACCGGCGCGGGCGCCCCGCGGCATCCGCGCGTCCAGCAGGGCGATCAGCCCGAGGAGGACGAGCATCACCACGGTCACCCCGGCGGCCGCCCCCAGCACCGAGGCGTACCCGTGCAGGGAGACGTCGAGGAACGGGTAGGGATACCAGCCGCTCAGTGCGCCGACGAGCAGCGTCCACACCAGCCAGGCGACCGGCCAGAGCAGTGCGGCCAGCACGACGGCGCGGTCCACCCGGGGTCGCGGCCCGAACGCGAGCCAGCAGCCGACGGCGAGCACCGGTACGACGACGTGCAGGAGCTTGTCGGCCGTCCAGTCCCAGCCCTGCAGGTGCAGCAGCGGTCGCAGCGCCACCCAGTGCACGATCCCGGTGACGGTGATCGCCGCGACCGCGTCCACGCGGACCACCCGCCACCACCGGCCGTCACGACCGGGGTTGCGCGCCAGCTGCCAGGAGGTGATGGCGACCAGCAGGTTGCTCTGGATGGTGAAGTAGCTGACCAGCCGTCCCAGCCGTACGGCGAGACCCGGCGGGTCGTGCTCGGCGAGGACCGCGCCGCCCTCGACGACGAGCACCGACTGCAGCACCAGCGCCGCGGTCGCGACCACCGCCGTCACCAGGTGCCAGCGGCGGGCGACGGTCCTCATGGGCCGCACCGTAGTACCACCCCGCGGGTGCTGGAAGGATGGGCTCCATGGGGAGGGCCCATCGCTGCTTCGCGCTGCCCGGCGGTCGCCGGTGAGGCGCTGGTCGCTGCTGCACGCCGTGCTGGCGGTGTGGCTGGTCGCGCTGCTGGCCGTGGCCGTCCTCGCGGGCGGCACGTCGGGGGAGCGCGGGGGAGACGGTCCGGGTGCGCGCGCGGGGACGCCGAGCCCGTCGAGCCCGTCGAGCCCGTCGAGCCCGTCGAGCACGCCGAGCCCGTCGAGCCCGTCGAGCCCGTCGAGCACGCCGACCCGGGCTCCGGCCGCTCCGCAGGCGAGCAGCACCCCCACGCCGACCGCGTCGGTGACGCCGAGCCCGACCGCGGCTCCGCCGCCGGTCCGCAGGCCCCACCGCACGGGGCGTCCGGGTCCCCGGCGACCCCTCCGGGTGCACGCGGGCCTCTGAGGACTGCTAGGCCCCGGCGGTGACCGGACGCCGGCCCCACCGGCCCAGCAGCACCGCCGCGGCGAGGGCCGGCAGCACGGCGCCGACCGCCCAGGTGGCGGTGTGGCCGTGCTCGATGAGCCAGCCGGCCAGGGGTGGGGCGAGGACGGTCCCGCCGAGCGAGGCGGCGCCGTACAGACTCTGGTAGCGCCCGTGCATGCCGGCCGGCGCGCGGTCGGCGGCGTGCGCGGTGGCGGTCGGCTTGTAGAGCATCTCGCCGGCGGTCACCACGGCGACGGCGACCAGCGCCAGCACGACGCTCTGGGCGGGGGCCAGCACCGACCAGCCCAGTCCGACCAGCGCGAAGCCGGCCCCGATCAGCAGCTCCGGCGGCCGGCCCCGCAGCCGGTGCGCCAACCACGGCTCGAGGAGCACGATCAGCACGCAGTTGAGCGAGATCGTGGTGCCGTAGACCCACGGCGCGGCGCCGTCGGCGGCCAGCTGCCAGGGCATCGCGGTGTAGGCGAACCGGTAGGCGGTGTCGGTGACCAGCACGGTGGCGAGCAGCAGCACCATCCGGTGGTCGGCACGCAGGGCCGCGAGCACGGTACGTGGCGCGTCCGGGTCGAGGACCGGCCGCGGCGAGGTCGGCACCACCGCGAGCACGACGGCGAGCATCAGCAGGCTGGAGGCCGCATCGAGCGCGAACACCGCGGAGAAGTGCCACGCCGCCAGCAGCCCGCCGACGGGCGGACCGATGACCGTGCCGGCGTTGTTCACCGCCCGGAGCCACGCGGTGGCGCTGCGGCGGTCCGCGACGGGCAGCGCCGCGGTGACGAGCGCGAAGGAGACCGGCCTGCCGACGCCGCCCACCGCGCCGAGCGCCACCAGCAGCGGCGCCAGCGCGGCGTCGGGGACCACCGGCACCAGCAGGCAGCCGAGAGCGGACCCGATCGACGCGCCGGCGAGCGTACGACGCAACCCGAGCCGGTCACCGACGGACCCACCCGCCAGGTTGCCGGCGATGAGCCCGACGCCGTACGCGGCGGCGACCGCACCTGCGGCGCCCTCGCTGAACCCGCGGGCGCTGGTGAGGTAGAGCGGCACGAACAGCCAGGCGAGCGAGCCGACGGCGTTGAGGAAGCGGCCCACGAGCAGCGCCCGCACCCACCCCGGAAGACCGCTCACAGCGAGCATCCTCGCCCAGCGGTGACCCCCTCGCGACGGGATAAGGCAGAAGCCCGGCCGCGCGAGCGACCGGGCCCCTGAGCGACGTACCGAGGGGATCCGTGACGTCAGTCGGCCAGCTGCGCCTCGCTGACCTCCGCCTCCTGCTCGACCTCGTCGATGTGGCGCTGGGCCTGCTCCGGGGAGAGCTGGAACCGGTAGGCCAGCCAGTACACCAACACGGACAGCGCCAGCATGATCGCCGCGGACGCCTCGAAGCTGAGGTCACCGCGGTTGCCGGCGCCCGGCTCCGGGAAGGCGCCGAAGTAGGAGACGACGGTGAGACCGACCAGCCACGGCACGATCCAGGCGGCACCCGAGGGCACCTCCAGGTGGGGGGTCTTCACCTGCCCGGTGAGCAGGAAGACGGCGAGCAGGATGAAGCCGAGAAGAACCGCGACCATCAGCTTCCAGACGATGTCCCAGCCGCTCCAGTACACGATCATGTTGGAGGCCCAGAAGGCGAGCACGGGGATGATGTGGCCGCCGGGCAGCCGGAACGGACGCTCGCGATCGGGTGCCTGCTTGCGCAGCGCCGCCAGCACCAGCGGCCCGGAGGCGAACGACATCACGGTGGCCGAGGTGATGAAGCCGACCAGCTGCTGCCAGCTCGGGAACGGCAGGAACACGATCAGCCCCACGACGAAGGTGACGATGAGGCTCACCATCGGCACGCCGCGGTTCGTCGTCTTCTGCAGCGCGTGCGGGGCGTTGCCGTTGCGCGACATCGCGTAGGAGATGCGCGAGGTGATCGTGGTGTAGATCAGGCCGGTGTCGCCCGGCGAGACGACCGCGTCGATGTAGAGCAGGACCGCGAGCCAGCCCAGTCCGATCAGGCTCGCCAGCGAGGCGAGCGGCCCGAAGTCGCCGCCGTAGGAGAGCTTGCCCCACTCGCCGGCCTTGGTGAGCAGCGACGGGTCGAGCGCGGCGATGAACGCCACCTGCAGCAGGATGTAGATGACGCCGGTCAGCAGCACCGAGCCGATCACCGCGAGCGGAACGTTGCGCCGCGGGTTGTCGGTCTCACCCGCGAGCTCGATGCCTTGGCGGAAGCCGAGGTAGGAGAACACGATGCCGCTGGTGGCGATGGCGCTGAAGACGCCGTGGACGCCGTAGGGCTTGAAGCCCAGCGAGGTGAAGTTCGAGCCGTGGAAGGCGGTGAGCAGGAACGCGATCACGACCAGCGTGATGATCGCGAGCTTCCACCACACCAGCACGTTGTTGATCCGCGCGAACCAGCGGATGCCGAAGTAGTTCACCACGACGAACACCGCCATCAGGACGACGGCGGTGGCGTAGCCCAATGCGGTCAGCGTGTGCACGATCTCGCCGTTGACGGTGTGCTTGGAGGTGAAGGGTGCGTACTTGGTGGCGTACTGCAGTGCTCCCTCCACCTCGATCGGGGCGGTGGTCGCCACCGCGACCCAGGTGATCCAGCCGGTGGTGTAGCTGGCGAAGGAGCCGAAGGACATGTGCGGGTAGCGCACCACGCCGCCGGAGAGCGGGAACATGGTGCCGAGCTCGGCGTAGACCAGGGCGATGAGCAGGATCATGATCCCGCCGAGCGCCCAGGAGATCACCGAGGCCGGTCCGGCCTGCTGGGAGGCGTTGAGCGCACCGAAGAGCCAGCCGGACCCGATGATCGATCCGACGCTTGCGAACAGTAGGCCCGTGATGCCGATGTGCCGCCGAAGTTGTGGTTCGGCGGGATCGGCCGCTTCTGTCGTGGTCGTCATGGTCACCCAACGTTCCATAGAAGTGCTTCTCCGTCACCCCCGGGGCGCTGCATAGGCTCTTGCCTCGTGCGACTCAACGAGCATGGTCAACCGATGGGAGACGCGGTTCCCGGGTGGACGCCGCGGCGCCCACCCGAACCGACCCACCTCGCGGGCCGCTGGTGCGCGCTGACCGCTCTCGAGGACGCCGACCGAGCCGCGCTGTACGACGTACTCGTGCGCGAGGCACCGCCGTCCCTGTGGACCTACCTGGGTGACGGCCCCTTCGAGGACCGGCGCGGCTTCGACGACTACCTGGACTTCCTGCGCGCCCACACCTGGGTGATGGTGGTGCGCAGAGGGGACCGGCCGGCGGGCATGGCGTGCTTCTGGAACACCAGCACGGTCAACGGCTCGACGGAGATCGGGTCGGTGGCCTGGGCGCCGGCGCTGCAGCGCACCACTGCCGCGACCGAGGCGGTGTTCCTGATGGCCGACCACGTCTTCGGGCAGGGCTACCGGCGGCTGGAGTGGAAGTGCGACAGCCTCAACGAGCCCTCGCGTCGGGCGGCACGGCGGCTCGGCTTCGGCTACGAGGGCCGGTTCCGCAACGCGGTCGTCTACAAGGGGCGCTCGCGCGACACCGACTGGTTCGCGATGACCGACGCCGACTGGGTGCGGCTGCGCCCGGCGTACGCCGCCTGGCTCGCGCCGGAGAACCACGACGAGGACGGAGGGCAGCGCTCCCCGCTGCGCCTTCTGAATGCTGGGACAGTCGTCCCACATGACGAGACGTCTGGCAGACTGAGTTGAGCCGCGGAGCGGACCGGGGGCATGCTGCAGGCACGCGTCTGCAGCTTCTCGTACGCACCCGGCGTGTGCGCTGACGGCTCCCGAGCCCCAGCCCACGCGTCGACCCCTCGCCTGCCCGCCGGCCGAGGGGTTTTTTCATGGCCCTCCACAGCACGGACGGCCCGGCGGACCCACCACAGCAGAGCAGGAAGGACGGCGATGAGCGAGCACGCCACGGACGGGACCGCATCGGTCTCCGGAGCCGAGAGCCTCGTCCGGTCGCTGGAGAGCGTCGGGGTCGAGGACGTCTTCGGCATCCCCGGCGGCGCGATCCTGCCCGCCTACGACCCGCTCTTCGACTCCAGTGTCCGGCACATCCTGGTCCGCCACGAGCAGGGTGCCGGCCATGCCGCGCAGGGCTACGCCACCGCCGGCCGCCGCGTCGGCGTCTGCATGGCGACGTCCGGCCCGGGGGCGACGAACCTGGTCACCCCGATCGCCGACGCCTACATGGACTCCGTCCCGATGGTCGCGATCACCGGGCAGGTGGGTGCCGCTCTGATCGGCACGGACGCCTTCCAGGAGGCCGACATCCGTGGCATCACGATGCCGATCACCAAGCACAACTTCCTGGTCACCGACCCCGCCGACATCCCGCGCACCATCGCCGAGGCGTTCTACCTGGCCTCCACCGGGCGCCCGGGACCGGTGCTGGTCGACGTCACCAAGTCCGCCCTGCAGGCGCAGACGACCTTCGAGTGGCCGCGCGAGATCGTCCTGGCCGGCTACCGCCCGGTGACCCGCCCGCACTCCAAGCAGATCCGCGAGGCGACCCGGCTGATCCTCGAGTCGCGCCGCCCCGTGCTCTACGTCGGCGGCGGCACCATCCGCGCGCAGGCGTCGAAGGAGCTGCGGGTGCTCGCGGAGATGACCGGGATGCCGGTCGTCACCACGCTGATGGCGCGCGGTGCGTTCCCCGACAGCCACCCGCAGCACCTCGGCATGCCCGGCATGCACGGCACCGTCGCCGCCGTCGCGGGACTGCAGAAGAGCGACCTGATCATCAGCCTGGGCGCGCGGTTCGACGACCGGGTCACCGGCAACCTCGACTCGTTCGCGCCGCACGCCAAGGTGATCCACGCCGACATCGACCCGGCCGAGATCGGCAAGAACCGCGAGGTCGACGTGCCGATCGTCGGCGACGTCCGCGAGGTGCTCGCCGACCTGGTGGTGGCGCTGCAGGCCGAGCAGGACGCCGGCAACACCGGTGACTACGAGGGCTGGGTGAAGTTCCTCGCCGGCGTGAAGTCGCGCTACCCGCTCGGCTACGACACCCCCGCCGACGGGCTCGCTCCGCAGTACGTCATCGAGCGGCTCAGCGCGCTCGCCGGGCCGGAGTCGATCTACGTCTCCGGTGTCGGCCAGCACCAGATGTGGGCCGCGCACTACGTGCAGTACGAGAACCCGAACACCTGGATCAACTCCGGAGGGCTGGGCACCATGGGCTTCTCGGTGCCGGCGGCGATGGGCGCGAAGGTGGCCTGCCCCGACACCACGGTGTGGGCGATCGACGGCGACGGCTGCTTCCAGATGACCAACCAGGAGCTGGCCACCTGCACGATCGAGGGCATCCCGATCAAGGTCGCGGTGATCAACAACGAGTCGTTGGGCATGGTCCGGCAGTGGCAGACGCTGTTCTACGAGGGTCGCTACTCCAACACCGACCTGCAGTCCAAGCGTGTGCCCGACTTCGTGAAGCTCGCCGAGGCCTACGGCGCGGTCGGGCTCGCCTGCGACTCCGCAGCCGACGTGGACGCCACGATCGCCAAGGCGATGGAGATCGACGACGTGCCGGTCGTCGTCGACTTCCGGGTGCACCGCGACGCGATGGTATGGCCGATGGTCGCCGCCGGCACCTCCAACGACGAGATCCAGTACGCCCGCGACCTCGCCCCCGACTTCGACCAGGATGATCTTTAGAGATGACTGTCCACACCCTGTCCGTGCTCGTCGAGAACAAGCCGGGCGTGCTCACCCGGATCGCGGGGCTGTTCTCCCGCCGTGGCTTCAACATCGACAGCCTCGCCGTGGGACCGACCGAGCACCCGGAGATCTCCCGGATGACCATCGTGGTCAACGTCGAGTCCTCGCCACTGGAGCAGGTGACCAAGCAGCTCAACAAGCTCGTCGAGGTGATCAAGATCGTCGAGCTCGACGACCGTGACGCCGTCGAGCGCGAGCTGCTGCTGGTCAAGGTCAGGGCGGACGCCCAGACCCGCGGGCAGGTGCTCGACGTCGTGCAGCTGTTCAAGGCCCGGGTCGTCGACGTCGCCGTCGACGCCGTCACCGTCGAGGTCACCGGCAACACCGACAAGCTCGCCGACTTCCTGCGCGTGCTCGAGCCCTTCGGGATCCGCGAGCTCGTCCAGTCCGGGATCATCGCGATCGGGCGCGGCAGCCGCTCGATCAGCGAGCGCACGCTCCGCCCGGCCCCGGTGCCGGTGGTGCTCGCCGGACCGCCAACCCGCTCCAGCCCGGCCGCGGCCGGCTGACCGGCCCACGCCCGCACCGACCCATCAGCAGAGCCCAACCAGAAGAGGAGCCCGCACGTGGCTGAGATGTTCTACGAAGACGACGCCGACCTGTCCCTGATCCAGGGCAAGCAGGTCGCGGTGATCGGTTACGGCAGCCAGGGCCACGCCCACGCACTGAACCTCCGCGACTCCGGCGTCGACGTCCGGGTGGGACTGCCCGAGGGCTCGAAGAGCCGGGCGAAGGCCGAGGAGCAGGGCCTGCGCGTGCTCACCCCGGCCGAGGCGGTCGAGGAGGCCGACGTCGTCGTGATCCTCGCCCCCGACCAGCACCAGCGGAAGCTCTACGCCGAGGAGATCGCCCCGCAGCTGACCCCGGGCGACACGCTCGTCTTCGGGCACGGCTTCAACATCCGCTTCGGCTACATCACCCCGCCCGAGGGCGTCGACGTGATCATGGTGGCCCCGAAGGCGCCGGGGCACACCGTGCGTCGCGAGTACGTCGACGGCCGCGGCATCCCCGACATCATCGCGGTCGAGCAGGACGCCTCGGGCCAGGCCTGGGAGCTGGCGAAGTCCTACGCCAAGGCCATCGGCGGCACCCGCGCCGGCGTCATCAAGACCACCTTCACCGAGGAGACCGAGACCGACCTCTTCGGCGAGCAGAGCGTGCTCTGCGGCGGTGTCTCGCAGCTGATCCAGTACGGCTTCGAGGTGCTCACCGAGGCCGGCTACCAGCCCGAGATCGCCTACTTCGAGGTGCTGCACGAGCTCAAGCTCATCGTCGACCTGATCAACGAGGGTGGCATCGCCAAGCAGCGCTGGAGCGTCTCGGACACCGCGGAGTACGGCGACTACGTCTCCGGCCCCCGGGTCATCGACCCGTCGGTGAAGGAGAACATGAAGGCCGTGCTCGCCGACATCCAGAGCGGTGCCTTCGCCGAGCGCTTCATCGGTGACCAGGACGCCGGCGCGCCGGAGTTCCTCGCGCTCCGCAAGAAGGGTGAGGACCACCCGATCGAGGCCACCGGCCGCGAGCTGCGCTCGCACTTCGCCTGGAAGCAGCGCGACGCCGACTACGTGGAGGGCTCCGCCGCCCGCTGACCCACCCGTTGGCCCACCCGCTGGTCCCGTACCACGCGCCGAGGCGGCGTGGAGCCCTCAGGCTCCACGCCGCCTCGTGCCGTCCCCGACTGCGCTACTTGACCTCGGTGCGGACGACGAGCCGCAGGCCGATCAGGGTGGGGATCACCAGCCAGATCAGGGCCGACACCGCGAGGTGCGCCCACCCGCTGGCGCCGAGGCCACCGTCGTAGAGGGCGCCCTGGGCGTAGTGGTAGTCGACCCAGGGGCGGATGTCGGCGAACCACTGCTGCAGCTGCGCGAGGATCTCGAGCACCGGCACGAGCGCGAACCCGTAGACGAAGTAGCCCACGATCGCGACCGGGGAGTTGCGCAGCAGCACACCGAGCATGAAGCCGACGAGCATGTTGAGCACGTTGGCCAGCAGGATGCGGCCGAGCTCGCCGGCGCTGGTGTCCCATGCCGCCGGGACGCCGTTGATGGAGGCGCCGACGAGATTGCCGATGGCGCCGACCGCGAAGGCGACCAGGATCGAGACGACGCCCACGCCGATCGTGCAGGCGAGCTTCGCTCCGATCACCCGGCCCCGGTGAGGGACCAGCGTGAACGTCGTCAGGCCGGTGCGCTGGCTCCACTCGCTGGTCACCGACAGCACGGCGATCATCGGCAGCAGGATGCCCACGGGCACGCCGATCGCTGCGGCGAAGGTGCCGTAGGTCAGCGCGGAGTCCGGGGCGAACAGGATCACCGCGACGGTGGCGAGCACCGAGGTGATCACGACGCTGCGCACCAGCCAGGCGCCGGCCCGGGTGTCGAACATCTTCACCAGCTCGACCTGCAGCAGGCGACCGGTCGGGATCGGCTCCGGCATGCCGCGACCGGCGGCGCGGGGCGCGGTCGGCGCGGGGTCCGTCGTACGCGTGGTGCTGCTCATGCTGCTGCTCCTTCCCGCTGCGAGGCGGCGGTGAGCTCGAAGAACATCTCCTCCAGGCCGGCGCTGTCGGCCGGTCGGAGCTCGGTGAGGGCGATGCCCGCGCCGAGAGCGATCTGCCCCACGGTGGCGGGGTCGGCGTCGGTGTGCACGGTGTGGGCGTCCTGAGGGCGGCTGTCGTGACCGGCCTCGAGGAGCGCTGCGTGCAGCGCGGACCCGTCGCCCGCGCGGGCCAGGGTGCCGGTGCTCGCCAAGAGCTCGGCCTTGGTGCCCTGGGCGACGATGCGGCCGTTGCCGATCACGACGATGTCGTCGGCGATCACCTCGATCTCGTGGAGCAGGTGCGAGGAGAGCAGCACGGTGCCGCCGTCGTCGGCGAACCCCCGCAGCAGGTCGCGCATCCAGCGGATGCCTGCGGGGTCCAGCCCGTTCGCCGGCTCGTCGAGCACGAGCACCTCGGGCTCTCCGAGCAGGGCGACGGCGATGCCCAGGCGCTGGCGCATGCCGAGGGAGTAGTTGCGCACCCGCCGGTCCGCCTCCTCCTCGGTCAGGCTGACAAGGTGCAGCATCTCCTCGACGCGTGCGGCCGGCACACCCATCGTGAGGCGCGCGATCCGCAGGATCTCGCGACCGGTGCGCCCGGCGTGCTGCGCCGAGGCGTCCAGCAGGACGCCGATCTGGCGGCCGGGGTTGGGGAGGTCGGCGAAGTCACGGCCGAGGATCCGCGCGCTGCCGCTCGTGGCCGGGGTGAGGCCGGTGAGCACGCGCATCGTCGTGGACTTGCCGGCGCCGTTGGGCCCCAGGAAGCCGGTGACGCGCCCGGCCTCTGCGGTGAAGGAGACGTCGTCGACGGCGGTGAAGGCGCCGTACCTCCGGGTGAGGTGGTCGAGGGTGATCATGGCTCCAGTCTGGGGGCGAGCCGGGGCAACCGCATCGGGGAATCGCCCGAGCCGCCCCTGAGTCCTGTCCGGGGACGTCTCCGGCCCGTGGTCCGGTGTCAGGGTGCGGTGTCGGGGTCCGGTGTCGTGGTCCGGTGTCGGTGTCATCTGGCACGGTGTGCGGATGGAGCAGCGGATCAATGTCGTCACCCTCGTCGTCGGGGACCTCGGGGCGAGCAGGGCGTTCTACGTCGGCGGCCTCGGCTGGAAGCCGGCGCTCGAGGTTCCGGGGGAGGTGCTGATGCTCCACGTCGGCGACAAGGTGGTGCTGTCGCTGTGGGCCGAGGAGCACGCGGTGGCCGAGATCGGGCCGGTCGCCCGCGGGGGCACGCTGCCGTTCACGCTCGCGCACAACTGCCGCAGTGCCGAGGAGGTCGACGGGGTGCTCGCGACCGCGCGAGCGGCCGGAGCCGAGGTGCGCGAAGGTCGGCGCCGCGACTGGGGCGGCTACTCCGGCTACTTCACCGACCCGGACGGGTTCGGCTGGGAGGTGGCCCACAACCCGTTCCCGGTGGGTGAGGTCACCTTGCCCTGATGCGCCCCGACGGAACACCCTCGGTGCGGGCGCTGTTGCACCCGACATGCGCATCGAGATCTGGTCCGACGTCGTCTGCCCGTGGTGCTACATCGGCAAGCGCCGGCTGGAGAAGTCGCTGGCCGCCTTCCCGCACCGTGACGAGGTCGAGGTGGTGTGGCGCTCGTTCCAGCTCGACCCGAGCGCTCCCGTCGTTCCCACCGAGACGGTCGCGGAGTCGTTGGGCCGCAAGTACGGCGGTGGAGTGGAGGCCGGCCGTCAGATGATCGACCGGGTCGAGGCCGTCGCCGCGGAGGAGGGACTGCTGTTCCGTCAGCACCAGGCGCTGCGCGCCAACACCGTCGACGCCCACCGAGTGCTGCACCTGGCGCTGGAGACCGGCGGTCGTGAGGTGCAGGGCCGACTCAAGGAGGCGCTGCTCTCGGCGTACTTCGTGGAGACCGAGAACGTGGCCGACCACGAGACCCTCACCCGGATCGCCGTCGACGCGGGCCTGGACGCCGGCCAGGTCCGGGAGGTGCTCGGCAGCGACGAGTTCGCGGACGCGGTGCAGGACGACATCGCCGAGGCCGCCGGCCTGGGCGCCACCGGTGTCCCGTTCTTCGTCATCGACCGGCGCTTCGGCGTCGCGGGCGCCCAGCCGGTCGAGGTGTTCAGCCAGGTGCTCGAGCGCGCCTGGGACGAGACCCACCCCAAGCTGGACGTCGTGGGAGCCGCCGCCGACGCCGACGCGTGCGGCCCGGACGGCTGCGCGATCTGACCTCATGAGCGTCCGGGCAGGCGGAACGGTTTGCATGATCATGCATCCCTCTGCATAATCATCCTCGTGTCCAAGGTCCTCACCTCCCTGCCCGTCGGCGAACGCGTCGGCATCGCCTTCTCCGGGGGCCTCGACACCTCCGTCGCCGTCGCGTGGATGCGCGACAAGGGCGCGGTGCCGTGCACCTACACCGCTGACATCGGCCAGTACGACGAGCCGGACATCGGCTCGGTCCCGGGACGTGCGACGGCGTACGGGGCGGAGATCGCCCGGCTGGTCGACTGCCGGCTGCCGTTGGTCGAGGAAGGCCTGGCGGCGCTCGCGTGCGGGGCGTTCCACATCCGCTCCGGCGGTCGCGCCTACTTCAACACGACGCCGCTGGGTCGCGCGGTCTCCGGCACCACCCTGGTGCGGGCCATGCACGAGGACGGCGTCGACATCTGGGGCGACGGGTCGACCTTCAAGGGCAACGACATCGAGCGGTTCTACCGCTACGGACTGCTCGCCAATCCCCACCTGCGGATCTACAAGCCGTGGCTCGACGCGGACTTCGTGGCCGAGCTGGGTGGCCGCAAGGAGATGAGCGAGTGGCTGGTCTCCCACGACCTGCCCTACCGCGACAGCACCGAGAAGGCCTACTCGACCGACGCCAACATCTGGGGCGCGACCCACGAGGCCAAGACGCTCGAGCACCTCGACGTGTCGCTGGAGACCGTCGAGCCGATCATGGGCGTGCGGTTCTGGGATCCGTCGGTCGAGATCGAGACCGAGGACGTCACGGTCGGCTTCGCCCAGGGCCGCCCGGTGAGCATCAACGGCGAGGAGCTCGACCCGGTCGCGCTGGTGATGCGCGCGAACGCGATCGGCGGCCGGCACGGGCTCGGCATGTCGGACCAGATCGAGAACCGGATCATCGAGGCCAAGAGCCGCGGCATCTACGAGGCGCCCGGGATGGCGCTGCTGCACCTCGCCTACGAGCGGCTGCTCAACGCCATCCACAACGAGGACACGCTGGCCAACTACGCACAGAGCGGCCGGCGGCTGGGTCGGCTGCTCTACGAGGGGCGCTGGCTCGACCCCCAGGCGCTGATGCTGCGCGAGTCCACGCAGCGCTGGGTCGCCTCGGTGGTGACCGGGGAGGTGACGGTCCGGCTGCGGCGCGGTGAGGACTACACGATCCTGCGCACCGACGGCGGGTCGGAGAAGTCCGCGTTCTCCTACCACCCGAGCAAGCTGTCGATGGAGCGCACCGAGGACGCAGCCTTCGGTCCGCTGGACCGGATCGGACAGCTGACGATGCGCAACCTCGACATCGCCGACTCCCGCGACAAGCTCGAGATGTACGCCGCGCAGCCGCTGGACCAGGGCCAGGTGCTCGTCGAGCACGGCACCCTGTTCGGCGAGCTCCCCTCCGGCGGTGCCGACCAGATCACCGCCAACCCCGCCGTCGACGCCGAGCCCACCGAGGCCGCCCTCGACCGCGCGGCGCTGGAGTCCGGCACCGACTGACCCGTCGAGTTGCCCCTCGTGGTGCCGCGAGTTGCGCCTTGTGGTTGCGCGAGTTGCGCCCTTGTGGTGACGACGGTGCGGCGTCAGGCCCGACGCCGGAGCCACATCGCCACTGGACCCACCACGAGGGGCACCTAGGCCCACCACGAGGGGCAACTGGACCCACCACGAGGGGCAACTGGGCCCACCACGAGGGGCAATTGGGCCCACCACAAGGGGCAGCTCAACCCAGGGGGACCTCGCGGTCGAGACCGATGTCGCGGAGGAAGGCGGCGTCGTGGGAGGCGACGAGGAGGGCGCCCCGGTAGGCGGTGAGGGCGGACACCAGTGCGTCGACGCTGTCGAGGTCCAGAGAGTTCGTCGGCTCGTCGAGCAGCAACAGCTGCGGGGCGGGGTCGGCCAGCAGCAGGGCCGCCAGGGTCGCCCGGAAGCGCTCGCCGCCCGAGAGCCGGCCCACGGCGCCGTCCGCCGCGCGCCCGCGGAAGCCGAAGCGTGCCAGGCCCGCCCGGACGGTGTTGACCGCGACGGTCGGCGCGGTGCGGCGCACGTTGTCGACCACGCTCAGCCCGTCCTCGAGCAGGTCCAGGCGTTGCGGCAGCAGGCGCATCGGCACCCGCACGTCGACCGTGCCCGAGAGGGGCGTCACCACCCCGGCGACGGTGTGCAGCAGCGTCGACTTGCCGCTGCCGTTGGGCCCGACCAGGGCGACCCGCTCCGGGCCGTCGAGGGCGAGGTCGACCGCGAGGCCGTGGCGCAGCACCAGTTCGGAGGTGCGCAGCACCTCTCGGCGCACGGGGACGGCGGTGGCGGGCAGGTCGATGCGCAGCTCGCTGTCCTCGCGGACCAGCGCCTCCGCGTCGGTGAGCCGATCGCGGGCCTCGGTGATCCGGCTCTCGTGCACCTTCCTCGCCGAGGCGGCCGACCCCTCGGACCGGTTGCGCTGGTAGTTGATCTCGGCCTTGCCCAGGCCGCCGGTGCGCGCGGTCCGCGCCCCGACGCGACGGCGCTGGGCGATCGCCCGCTCGGCGTCGCGGCGCTCCTGCTGCTGGCGCCGGAGGTCCTGCTTGGCCGCGGTCAGCGCCTGGCGAGCCGCCTCCTGCTCCGCCGCGACCTGGGCGCGGTAGGCACTGAAGCCCCCGCCGTAGCTGCGCAGCGCGCCCTCGCGCAGCTCGACGATCCGGTCCATGCCCTCGAGCAGCGCCCGGTCGTGGCTGACGACGAGCAACGTCCCTCGCCACTCCGCGAGCAGGGCGTGCAGCCGCGCGCGGGCCGCCGCGTCGAGGTTGTTGGTGGGCTCGTCGAGCAGCAGCACATCGCAGCGCTGCACGAGCAGGCGGGCCAGGCCCAGCTGCACGACCTCCCCGCCCGAGAGCGTGCCGAGGGTGCGATCGAGAGCGTCATCGGGCAGGCCCACGCGGGAGAGCTCAGCGCGGGCGCGCTCCTCGGCGTCCCAGTCGTCGCCGATGGCCTCGTAGACCTCCGCGGAGGCGTCGCCGGCGGCCAGCGCGTCCAGCGCCCGTCGTACGACGGCGATGCCGAGGTGCTCGTCGACGCGCTGGTCCGAGCGCAGCACGAGGTCCTGGGGGAGGTACCCCAGGCGGCCCTGCACGGTGACCGAGCCGTGCTCGGGACGCAGCCGGCCGAGGAGCAGCCGCAGCAGGCTCGTCTTCCCGGCGCCGTTGCCACCGACGAGGCCGGTGCGCCCGGGCGGGACGTCGAGGTCGGCGCCGTCGAGGACGGTGCTGCCGTCGGGCCAGCGCAGCGTGACGCCGGAGAGCGACAGGACGGGGGAGGAGGACATGAGCGGCTCGCAGACACAGCAGAAGGCGGGCGGGGCGGCGGCTCAGGGCTTCACGCAGGACAGCCTGATGGCGCGGCCACCTGCTGGGCAATCGGTTTTTGCGGTTGCGGCGACGTGATGGACTCAGCCGCGTGACCTCCGTGGTGCCCGCGCCCTCCCGCCGCCGCCAGCTGGCGACGCTCACCCCGATGGGACAGCTGCGCGCCGGACGTCTGCCGCGCCGTCTCGCGCAGCTCTTCCTGGGACTGGTGCTCTACGGCTTCACGCTCGCGCTCATCATCACCGCCCACCTCGGCAACGCGCCGTGGGACGTCCTCCACCAGGGCCTGGCACGGCACCTGCCGATCAGCATCGGCACGGCGGTCATCGCGGTCAGCCTGCTGGTCCTGCTGCTGTGGATCCCGCTGCGCGAGATGCCGGGTCTGGGCACGATCGCGAACGCCTTCGTGATCGGACTGGCCACCGACGCGGGACTGGGCCTGCTCGCGGAGCCGCGCGCCCTGTGGCTGCGGGTGGCGTTCACCATCGGCGGCGTGGCGGGCAACGGGCTGGCGACGGCGCTCTACATCGGCGCGCAGCTCGGGCCCGGCCCGCGCGACGGGCTGATGACCGGGCTGCACCGGCGCACCGGCCTGCCGATCGGCCGGGTCCGTACGGCCCTGGAGGCCACGGTCGTCGTGCTGGGCTGGGTGCTGGGCGGCGTCCTGGGCCTGGGGACGCTGCTCTACGCCCTGGCGATCGGCCCGCTGGTGCAGCGGCTGCTGCCGTACTGCGTCGTCGAGCTCCGCCGGCCGCCGCGCGGCTAGCGCCCCGCGCTCGTGGCTAGCGGCGGGTGGCGATGAGGGCGGAGGCGTCGGGGGCGACCATCACCTCGACGGCGGTGAACCGCTCGTCGCTCAGCCAGCCCTCGCGCAGGGTGTCGACGCGGCCCAGGGTGATCGGGGGCCACTGCTCGCACGGTGCGAAGTCGTCCATCACCACCACCCCGCCCGGCTCGACGAGGTCGGCCACCGCGTCGACGTGGGCGTCCTGGGGCGAGGAGGGGTCCAGGAACAGCAGTGAGTAGGGGCCCTTGTCCCGCAACGTCGACCAGTCCGCGGAGAGCACCTCGACCTGCGGGTCGTCGGCGAAGATCTCCTGGGCGGCCAGGGCCAGCCTCTCGTCGAGCTCGGCGCTGAGGATCGTCGCGTCGGTGCGGGCTCCCGAGCGCAGCCACGCCGTCCCGACGCCGCAGCCGGTGCCGAACTCGGCCATCGTGCCCACCCGTGTCGCTGCCAGCGTGGCCAGCAGGCGGCCGGTCTCGTTGCGGCAGAACGACACGTAGCCCGCCTTGCGCGAGACGTCGAAAGCCTTCTTGACCACGCTGGGGACGTCGGGGGGTGCGGACATGGTCCGAGTGTTCGTCACGGCGCGGCGCCGCTTCCACCCGGGCCCTGCCGGTCTCGGATGGTGGGACGGGTGTGCGAAGGGCGGGACAGCGACGCGGGGGCGCCCCTACCCTCGAAGGACCATGCGGAGGATCTTCGTACTTATCGATCGCCGTGGCGAGGCCTGACAAGTAAGGCCACCTCGCCGCGGAGTTCGGCGTTCCCCGCCACCGGCCTTGCGCAGTGCCAGCTCGACTGGCCGCCGGTAGGCACCGAAGAACCACCCTTCTCTTCTGTCGATCCGACACCGCCACGTGACCCGTGGCCGGTCCCGCGGTCGGTCCGCCCCGGCGTTGCGCAGGCGTCGGCGGCTCCCAGCACTTCTCGACAGGAGAGACCGATGTACGACATGTACCCCGACTGGGGACCCGCCCGGCACAACCCCGACTCCCCGATCAGCCGCCAGGCCGTCCAGGCCGCGCTTGACCTGCGAGACAACGGCGGAGAGCGGCCCGACGACAACTAGCCTTCGCCGCATGCCAGATCAGGGTGCAGGTCAGGGTTCGTACCAGCTCGCGGTCATCCCCGGCGACGGGATCGGCGCCGAGGTCACCGCCGAGGCACTCAAGGTGCTCGAGGCCGTCGAGACCGGGGCGAAGTTCGAGCCGACCCGCTACGACCTGGGCGCCGAGCGCTACCTCGCCACCGGTGAGGTGCTGCCCGACGCCGTGCTGGCCGAGATCCGCGAGCACGACGCGATCCTGCTCGGCGCGGTCGGCGGCAAGCCCAACGACCCGAACCTGCCCCCGGGCATCTTGGAGCGCGGGCTGCTGCTGCGGCTGCGGTTCGAGCTCGACCACTACGTCAACCTGCGGCCGTCGCGGATCTACCCGGGGTCGGTCTCGCCCCTGGCGCAGCCGGGAGAGGTGGACTTCGTCGTCGTCCGCGAGGGCACCGAGGGTCCCTACACCGGCAACGGCGGTGCGCTGCGGGTCGGGACGCCGGCCGAGGTGGCGACCGAGGTCAGCGTGAACACCGCCTACGGCGTGGAGCGGGTCGTCCGCGACGCCTACGCGCGCGCGCAGCGCCGGCCCCGCCAGCAGCTCACCCTGGTCCACAAGACCAACGTGCTGGTCAACGCCGGGTCGCTGTGGTGGCGGCTGTTCGAGCAGGTGGGCCGGGAGTTCCCCGAGGTCACCACCGACTACATGCACATCGACGCGGCGATGATCCACCTGACCACGAACCCCTCGCGCTTCGACGTGATCGTCACCGACAACCTCTTCGGTGACATCCTCACCGACCTCGCCGCCGCCATCACCGGCGGCATCGGGCTCGCGGCCTCGGGCAACATCAACCCCGACCGCACCAGCCCGAGCATGTTCGAGCCCGTGCACGGCTCGGCCCCCGACATCGCGGGCCAGCAGGTCGCCGACCCGACCGCGGCCATCCTCTCGGCGGCCCTGCTGCTCGACCACCTCGGCCTCACCGACGCCGCCCGCCGGGTCGAGGACGCCGTCGTGGCCGACCTCGCCCACCGCGGCCCCGCTGCCCGCCGTACCGCCGAGGTGGGCGACGCCATCGCCGCCCGCGTCGCCGGCTGAGCCCACCCGTCACAGGTTTCACGGGTGAACGTGGGAAACCCCCACTCCCCTCACCAGGCACGGTGCTGGGAGAGCGGTTTTCACGAGTGAACCCGTGAAACCCACCCCGCGCCTCCGACCGCGCCCGAGAGATAGCGTGACCTCCATGACCCTCGACATCACCATCACCCGGACGGACCACCCACGTCCGGACGCAGAGGTGGCCGAGATCCTGGCGAACCCGGGGTTCGGGAACCACTTCACCGACCACATGCTCACCGTGGAGTGGACGCCGGAGGAGGGCTGGCACGCCGCGCGGATCACGCCGTACGCCGCGCTGAGCCTGGACCCCGCCACCGCGGTGCTGCACTACGCGCAGGAGACCTTCGAGGGGATGAAGGCCTACCGCCACGCCGACGGCTCGATCTGGACCTTCCGTCCGGAGCAGAACGCGCAGCGGATGGCGCGCTCGAGCCACCGGCTCGCGTTCCCGGTCCTCGACCCCGACGACTTCGTGCAGTGCGTCGACGCGCTCGTCGAGGTCGACCAGCGCTGGGTCCCCGACGCCTCGCAGCCCGGGGACGAGAAGAGCCTCTACATCCGGCCGTTCATGTTCGCCTCCGAGGCGTTCCTCGGGGTGCGGCCCTCCGAGCACGTGACGTTCATGGTGATCGCGAGTCCCGCCGGCGCCTACTTCAAGGGCGGCATCAAGCCGATCTCGCTGTGGCTCACCGAGGAGTACACCCGCGCCGGCCGCGGCGGCATGGGAGCGGCGAAGACGGGCGGCAACTACGCCTCCTCCCTCGTCGCCCAGCAGGAGGCCTACCAGCACGGCTGCGACCAGGTCGTCTTCCTCGACGTCCAGGAGGGCACCTACGTCGAGGAGCTGGGCGGGATGAACATGTACTTCGTCCACGCCGACGGCACCGTGGTCACCCCGGAGACCGGCACGATCCTCGAGGGGATCACCCGCAGCGCGATCATCGAGCTCGCCCAGGAGGCCGGCCACAAGGTGGAGGATCGTCGCTTCGCCATCGACGAATGGCGCGACGGCGTGCGCAGCGGCGACATCACCGAGGTCTTCGCCTGTGGGACCGCCGCGGTGGTCACGCCCGTGGGCGCCCTGAAGTGGGACGGCGGCGAGACGCCGGCTCCGGCGAGCACCGACCTCACCATGAAAATCCGCCGACAGCTCGTCGACGTCCAGTTCGGTCGCGCCGAGGACACGCACGGATGGATGCACCGCGTCGTCTAGGAGCCTGCATCCACCGCTTCCCGCCTGCTGCGCGTCTCCATCCGGGCGCACTGGCTGCGTTGCCCGCGCTCGACGGGCCTCCGGCCCGCCTTCGCACGGCCGCCTTGCCATCACACCCGTCTGAAGTCGCTCGCGACGGCGGGCTTCGGCGGATCCAGGCTTCCCCGCGGCTACCGTGGTGCGGTGACGGCGACGCGAGACCCGGCCCACGTCGGTGGCTACCGACTGCTCGGGCTGCTCGGTGAGGGCGGCATGGGGGTCGTCCACCTCGCCGAGGACGCCACCGGCCACCGGGTCGCGCTGAAGCTGTTGCGCCCGCACGTCGTCGGTGACGAGCAGGCGCGGCGGCGGTTCGCCCAGGAGGTCTCCTCGCTGAGCAGGGTCACCAGCCACCGGGTCGCGGAGATCGTGGACGCCGACCCGTGGGGGCCCGAGCCGTTCGTGGTCACCCGGTTCGTCGACGGGCCCTCCTTGAGCGAGCACGTCCGCGCCGACGGGCCGCTCGACGAGCCGGTGCTGCGCCGCTTCGCCGGTGGGCTGGCGGAGGCGCTCGCAGCCGTCCACCGCGTCGGCGTGCTGCACCGCGACGTCAAGCCCGGCAACGTGCTGCTCGAGGGACCACCGGACGCGCTCGACCCGGTGCTCATCGACTTCGGCCTGGCCCGGATGGCCGAGGACCCGCACCTGACCGGCACGGGCTGGCTGCTCGGCACCCCGGGCTATCTTGCGCCGGAGATCCTCTACGGCGAGGAGCCCACCCCGGCCGCCGACGTGCACGCCTGGGCCGCCACCGTCGTCTTCGCCGCCACCGGCCGGCCGCCGGCGGGACGAGGACCGGCCATGGCGGTGCTCGATCGGGTGCGCCGCGGCGAGATGGACCTCGGAGGCGTCCCGGCCACCGTGCTCCCGCTGCTGGAGGCCGCGCTCGCGCCGGAGCCGGTGGACCGTCCGCCGCTGAGCGCGGTGCTCGCCGCCCTCGGCGGCCACCAGCCGCCCCCGCCGACCGCCGAGCCGACCCTGGTGCTCGAGCGGCTCCCGCGCGCCGTGCGGCCGGGGACCACCGAGCGGCTCCCGGTGCTCGGGGCCGCTGAGGAGGGCCACCCCGACGACCCCCGCCACGACGTCCGCCACGACGCCGCGTACGACGCCCCGTACGAGGCGCCGTGGGACGCGCGGCACGACGGCGCCTCCGGGCCGTTCGCGGCGGAGCCGGCGGCGGTGGATCCGCCGCGCCGGGGCCGCCGGGCCGCGGGGCTGCTGGGGCTGGGCCTGGCGCTGGCGGCGTTGATCGCGCTGGCTCCGTACGTCGGCCTGGCGGTGCTGGCCGTGCTCGCGCTGCTGCTGCGCTTCGCCTCGGTCACCCGCGAACGGCACCGTCGGCGGCGGGAGTTCCGCGGGCGCCCGCGCTGGTACGACGTGCCGGCCTCGACGCTGGCCAGCCCCGCCTACCTCGTGACCAGCCTGGGCGGCACCGTGCTGCTGCTGGGATGGACGGCGGCCCTGCTCGCGGCGCTGGCGGTGCTCCTCGCCGGGCTGCACGTCGCGCTCGGCACCGGGCTGTCGGTCGCCGGGCTCGCCGCGGTGGCGTCGCTGTGGTGGGGGCCGGCCTCGGCGCGGGTGCGGGAATCAGGACGTCGCTTGGCGGCACCCCTCGGCCGTCCGACCGGCACCGGCGCCGTCGTCGGGCTCGCCGGCATCGCGATCGCGCTGGCGCTGCTGGTCGCGCTGCTCTCCCATGGACCGTTCTGGACCCCCGCGTCGGCGGCGCCGTGGACCAGCGGCTGGCTGGATCAGGTGCGCAGCCACCTGCGCTGACCCCGCCACGAGAGCAACGCGCGACGTGACTGCGCCGACAGCACGCTGCGGTCGGACTGGTGCGAGAGCACGCTGAGCCGGCTCTGGTGGGAGAGGAGCGAGAGCGCGCTCATCGCCGACCCCAGCGACCCGATCGAGCAGAACGACCCCACGCTGCCGATCGACAGCACCGAGCCGACGCTGCCGATGGACAGGATCGAGTGGCTCGAGCCGATCGACAGCAGCGATCGATGCGACCTCACGCGCCCCACACCTCGCCGACCCGGGCGGCGTGCTCGGTGCCCTGCCGCAGTCCCTGCTCGGCCGACTCCGCGGCGCGCGCCGGGTCGAGCATGTTCTTCCCGATGACTGCCACGGCCTCCTTGTCCGGGCCGATGACCTCCGCCCGCACGCCCGCGCCGAGCCGCTCGAGCTGCGCCGGGATCGACTGCGCCTTGCTCATCGAGCGCGGCAGCGGCGCCAGCACCACCACGCGGCCGGCGCCGGCGACGAGGTCGGTGTTGGTCGTCGAGCGCATCCCGCCGTCCATGTAGGGCACGCCGTCGATCACCACCGGCGGCCACACCAGCGGGACCGCGCAGCTGGCCGACACCGCCGCGACCAGGTCGACGCCGCTGTCGCGGTCGAAGACCCGCAGCGCCCCGGTCAGCGTGTCGACGGCGGTGATCCGCAGGTCGCGGTCGGGCCACGCCTCGACCTCGAGCCGGGCCCGGATGATCGCCGTGCGGTCCACCTCCGACCGGGTACGACGGGCGACGCGCCCCAGCCGCCGGCGCCGGGTGCGGGGCGAGCCGGGCACGAGCATCGGGGCGGCCATCCGGACCATCGTCGACCAGCCGAACTTCCCGCCGACCTCGGCGTCGAGTGCCGCGCGCTGCGCGTCGTACAGCTCCTCGAGGGTCCGTCCGCTGGTCACCTGCGCACCCACCGCCGAGCCGGCGGAGGTGCCCAGCACGACGTCGGCATCGGTGACGTCGACCCCTGCCCGGGCCAGCCCGAGGAGCACGCCGATCTCCCAGGCGATGCCGGTGACGCCGCCTCCGCCGAGCACCAGTGCGCTGCTGTCCATGACGTCCAGGCTAGAACCGGTACCAGAAGCTGCCTCGCTCACCCGGTCGAAGCCGGGTGGTCCCACACGTCCGGGCCGTCGACGTGGCGCGGGGACGACCCCCACGTGTGGGACTACCGCGCGCTCGTCGCGGCTGAACGCCGTCAGGACCGCATCGCGGAACTCCGGCCCCGGGCACGCGCTCCTCTGGCACACTCGTCGGCGTGACGCAGCAGCACCTCGGCGGACTGATCATCGCCTAGCGCGACGGGACTCCCCGTCGCGCCGACCTCTCGTTGACCCGGGAGGTTTTTTTGTTGCCCACGACACCGAGCACGACCGGCAGGAGGACGCGAGATGACCACCGAGGGCTTCCAGGTCTACGACACGACGCTGCGCGACGGCATGCAGCAGGAGGGGCTCAACCCCACGGTCGCGGACAAGCTCGCGATCGCGCGGCACATCGACGGCCTGGGCGTCGGCTTCATCGAGGGAGGCTGGCCGGGCGCGAACCCGAAGGACACCGCGTTCTTCGCCCGGGCCAAGGAGGAGCTGGTGCTGCGCAACGCCCAGCTCGCCGCCTTCGGTGCGACCCGGCGGGCCGGGATCGCAGCGGCCGACGACCCGCTGGTCGCGGCGCTGCGCGAGTCGGGCGCGGGGGTGGTCACCCTCGTCGCCAAGTCCCACGACCGGCACGTCGAGCTGGCGCTGCGCACCACCTTGGAGGAGAACCTCGCGATGGTGCGTGACACCGTCGCCCACCTCCACGCCGAGGGCCAGCGGGTCTTCCTCGACGCCGAGCACTTCTTCGACGGCTACCGCGCCAACCGGGCCTACGCGCTGGAGGTGCTGCGGACCGCGGCCGAGGCCGGCGCCGAGGTGGTGGCGCTGTGCGACACCAACGGCGGCATGCTGCCGGGCTGGGTCGCCGAGGTGGTCCACGACGTCGGCGAGACCACCGGCGTGCGGGTGGGCATCCACTGCCACAACGACACCGGCTGCGCGGTCGCCAACACCCTGGCCGCGGTCGAGGCGGGCGCCACGCACGTCCAGGGCACGCTCAACGGCTACGGCGAGCGCACCGGCAACGCCGACCTGGTCTCGGTGGTGGCCAACCTCGAGCTGAAGCTGGACCGGCAGGTGCTGCCGCAGGGTCTCCTGCAGGAGGCGACCCGGGTGGCCCACGCGGTCGCGGAGGTCACCAACGTGCCGCCCTCGGCGCGGCAGCCCTATGTCGGGGTGTCGGCCTTCGCCCACAAGGCGGGCCTGCACGCCAGCGCGATCAAGGTGGACCCCGGCCTCTACCAGCACATGGACCCGGCGGGCGTCGGCAACGACATGCGGCTGCTCGTCTCCGACATGGCCGGCCGCGCCTCGATCGAGCTGAAGGGTCGAGAGCTCGGCTTCGACCTCGATCCCGACGTGGTCTCCCGCGTGACCGCCCGGGTCAAGGAGCTGGAGGCGCGCGGCTACACCTTCGAGGCGGCCGACGCCTCCTTCGAGCTGCTGCTCGCCGAGGAGGTCGAGGGCGCGAGGCCGTCGTACGTCGAGGTGGAGTCGTGGCGGGTGATCACCGAGACGCTGCCGGGCGCGGAGGCGATCTCCGAGGCGACCGTGAAGCTGCTGGCCGGGGGAGCCCGGGCCGTCGTCACCGGTGAGGGCAACGGACCCGTCAACGCGCTCGACTCCGCGCTGCGCCAGGCGATCGGGCAGCTCTACCCCGAGGTCGTGAAGTTCGAGCTGATCGACTACAAGGTGCGCATCCTCGACCAGGGCCACGGCACCGACGCGATCACCCGGGTGCTCATCGAGACCACCGACGGTGAGTCGTCGTGGGTCACCGTCGGCGTGGGGCACAACGTCATCGAGGCGTCCTGGCAGGCCCTGCTCGACGGTCTTGCGTTCGGGCTGCGCCGCCACGGCGCCTGACGAATGTGAGTTGAGTGCTGGGCCACGGAGCGAACACAGCCACCTCAGCACTCAACCCGTGCGCGTGACCCGCTCGACCAGGTCGGCCCACCCGGCGGCGATCCGGTCGACGCCGATGCCTTCGACCTCGGTCTGCTGGGCCAGCACCGGCACCTCGAGCGGAGCCAGCAGGGCGGTCGCCAGCAGTGCGACGTCACCGCCGACGCGGAGCTCGCCGAGCAGGTGACGCACGTGTGTCGCCGCGAAGGAGTACGCCGCATAGCTGCGCGATCCGGCCGCCCCCGCGGCCTGGAGCAGCGCCCGGTTGGTGAGGTTGTGCTCGAGCCGGGCGCGGCCGAAGGCGAGCAGGCGCTCACGGGGGCCGGCGCCGGGGCCCAGCGGCGGGGGGCCGGCCATCACCGCCTCCTGGAAGGCCGCCTCGGTGTGATCGAGCAACGCGGCCATCAGCCCGGCGCGGCTGGTGAAGCGCCGGAACACCGTGCCCTTGCCGACGCCGGCCGCCTCCGCGACGGCGTCCATCGTGACCGCCTCGACGCTGCACCGCTCGACGAGCCCCGCGGCCGCGTCGAGCAGCGCCCGGCGGTTGCGGGCCGCGTCGGCACGCTCGCGCGGCGGCTGCCCCAGGATCGGCAGCAGGCGGTGGTCCTCCACGGTCTCCACCCTAGGGACGGCAGCGCCGACCGGCAGGGGAATACAAGCGGACTGCGGTCCGTTTGACTGGTCGACCAACCCCGTTCGATTTCAGGAGAACCCCATGAGCACCACCGTCGCCGTCCTCGTCGGCAGCCTCCGCGCCGACTCCGTCAACCGCAAGGTGGCCGAGCTCGCCGCCGAGATCGCGCCCGCCGGGGTGGAGGTCCGGATCGTCGAGGCTCTGGACCAGGTGCCGTTCTACAACGAGGACCTGGACGGCGCGACGGCCCCCGCTGCCGCCGTCGCCCTGCGCGAGCAGGTGTCCGCCGCCGACCGCGTGCTGGTTGTGACCCCGGAGTACAACGGCTCGATGCCCGCAGTGCTCAAGAACGCGATCGACTGGCTCTCCCGCCCCTACGGCGCCGGCGCTCTCGTCGGCAAGCCGCTCGCGGTCGTCGGCGTCACCCCCACGCCGTACGGCGGGAAGTGGGCGCACCAGGACACCCGCCGCTCCGCCGGCATCGCCGGTGCCCGGGTGATCGAGGACATCGAGCTGTCCCAGTCCTCCCTCGAGGTCGACGTGCTCACCGACCCCACCGTGCGGGCCCGCCTCGCCGGCGCTCTCGAGGCGCTGGTGAGCCGCGAGGAGCGCGCCGCCGCCTGAGCGGTTCCGGTGGATGTGGGGAAAACCCGGCCGGGGGGCGGGTTTTGGCCCACTCCCCAACAGGGGGGGGGGGGTGGGGGCACGGGAAGCGCC